>NZ_CALNWT010000017.1:0-154335 GCF_940789645.1 Pseudomonas sp. Marseille-Q0931
AGCCCGATGCGACAGATGACGCCCGCCGCCCCCACCCTCAGTTTGCCCTGGCCGGATGCCAGGCCACTGCCCGACACCTTCTTCGACCGCGACGCGCAGTTGCTGGCGCGCGAGTTGCTGGGCAAGGTGATCCGCCACCGCATCGGCGCGCTTTGGCTGAGCGCACGGATCATCGAGACCGAGGCCTACTACCTGGTGGACAAGGGCAGCCACGCCTCGCTCGGCTACACCGAGAAGCGCAAGGCGCTGTTCGCCGATGGCGGGCACATCTATATGTACTACGCACGCGGCGGCGACTCGCTGAACTTCAGCGCGCATGGCCCTGGCAACGCGGTGCTGATCAAATCCGCCCACCCCTGGCTCGATGCGGTCAGCGGCGCCGACTCGCTCGCCGCGATGCAGCGCAACAATCCCGACAGCCTTGGCCAGCCGCGCACGCCCGAACGCCTGTGCGCCGGGCAGACGCTGCTGTGCAAGGCGCTCGGTCTGAAAGTAACGGACTGGGATGCGCGCCGCTTCGATCTGCAGCGATTGTTCGTCGAGGATGTCGGCGAACAGCCGCACTCGATCATCCAGTGCGCGCGCCTGGGCATTCCCAAGGGCCGCGACGAGCATCTGCCGTATCGCTTCGTCGACGCGCTGTACGCACGCCATTGCACGCGCAACCCTTTGCGCCGTGGACAGGTCGAAGGGCGTGACTATCGATTGTTGAGCGTTTCGGGAGCAGAAGGATGAGTGTCTGGCTGGATAACCTTTCCACCTGGCTGAGCGGCAACCCGCAATGGCTGGGCCTGGCGATCTTTCTCATCGCCCTGCTCGAATGCCTGGCCCTGGTGGGCATCGTGCTGCCCGGCGTGGTGATGCTGTTCAGCGTCGCCCTGCTCGCCGGCAGCGGCGTGCTGACGCTGTGGCAGACGCTGCTGCTGGCCTATGCCGGCGCGCTTTGCGGGGACATGATGTCCTACGCCCTGGGCAGAGGTTTCAAGCACAACATCAGCCGCTTGCCGGTACTGCGCCATCATCCGCAGTGGATCATGCGCGCCGAGCTCTACTTCCGTCATTACGGCGTGGCCAGTCTGCTGGTCGGTCGCTTCATCGGCCCACTGCGGCCCATGCTGCCGATGGTGGCCGGCATGCTCAACATGCCGTTGCCGCGCTTCATCCTGGTCAGCCTGGTGGCAGCGGCCGGCTGGGCGGTGGCCTATCTGTTACCGGGCTGGGCCACCGGCGCAGCCCTGCGCCTGCCGATGGCCGAAGGTTTCTGGACCGAGGCGGCGGTGCTGTTGGGCGGTATCGGCATCATCCTGCTGCTGACCGTTCAGGCCAGCCTGGCGGAAAAACCGCGGGCCACTCTACTGGGCGGCGGGCTCAGCCTGGCGCTGCTGGGGGCCATCGTCATCGGCTGGCCGCATCTCGATGCGCTGGACCAGGGTTTGATGACCCTCGTGCAGGAGCAGCGTCAGGCACATCTGGACCAATGGATCGGCACCCTGACCCGGCTGGGCGACTTCCATATTCAGTTTGTCGCGGCTGCGGTGCTGTGCACCCTGCTGTTCCTCGCGCGCCGTTGGCGCCACTTGCTGTTCGCCGGCTCGACACTGCTGGTCACGGCCCTCGGCAACACCACGCTCAAGCACGGCTTCGCCCGGGCACGCCCGGACGTGCTGAGCGAACCGCTGACCACCTTCAGTTTTCCCAGCGGCCACAGCTCGGCAGCCTTTGCTTTCTTCCTGGTGCTGGGGGTACTGGCCGGGCGCGGGCAATCGGCGCGCCTGCGCCTGGCCTGGCTGGTGGTGGCAAGTCTGCCGGCATTGGCGATCGCCTTGTCACGGGTCTACCTGGGCGTGCACTGGCCCAGCGACATCATCGCCGGCGCCTTGCTGGCCTCGGCCGTATGCGGCCTGAGCCTGAGTTTGTGCCAGCGCCAGGAGGTGCTGCCGGCACTGCCGGCGCGCCTGTGGTGGATCATCCTGCCGGCCTGTCTCGCGGTACTGGGGGGGATGGCGACCTGGCAGCTGTCCAACGCGCTGCTGCGCTACGCTTACTGACGCGTCGCTTCAGGCATCGCCCTGGAGCATTTCCAGCATGGCGTGCAGCTGTTCCAGGCACAGGGCTGGATCGTCGAGCTGAAGCAGCTGCAGCTTCTGCGCCGGTTCCAGCGGCAACAGGTAGGCCAGCTGATTGGCCAGTTGCTGCTGGCTGGTGACCACGCCCGGCATGGCCAGGCCCGCCACTAGCGGATGCTCGGCCAGCGCAGCGTGCAAAGCGGCAAGGTCGGCGTGCTCGGCCTGCAGCGGGCTATCTGGCGGCTCCTCCAGCCACTGCACGTCGGCGACGGTCAGCTGGTCAGGCAGAACCTGGGCGCGCTCGACGCGAAAGCGCCGCCCGCCTTCGACGCGAATACCCAGCAATCCGTTGCTGCGCTGTTGAAAGTCGCGCACCAGCGCCTCACAGCCGATGGCGGCGAAACGGCTGGCGGCTTCGCCCACCTCCTCGCCCTCGACGATGCACACCACGCCGAACCCCTCGCCCTGCTTCATGCAGCGGCCGATCATGTCCAGATAGCGCGCCTCGAATATCTGCAGGTCGAGCACGCAGCCGGGAAACAGTACGGTGTTGAGCGGAAACAGCGGGAGTTTCATGGTTTCACGGCCTGTTATCTACGCAAGGCTGCCGGGGCATCAGGGATGGTCAGGCAGGCTCTCACAGGAGCATGACAATCGCCAGAGGCAACAGCACGGCGGTGATCACCCCCATCAGGCTCATCGCCAGCGCGGCGAAGGCACCGCACTCGTCGCTCTCCTGCAGCGCGCGCGCCGTACCCACGGCGTGTGCGGTGATGCCCAGCGCCATGCCCTGCGCCGCCGGGTGGCGGACCCGGCACAGACGCAGAATGGATGGCCCGACAATGGCGCCGATGACCCCGGTGATCATCACGAACACCGCAGCCAACGCCGCGATACCGCCGATCTGATCGGCCACCAGCATGGCGATCGGCGAGGTCACCGACTTCGGTGCCATGCTCATCAGCATCAGTCGTTCGGCGCCGAACAACCAGGCCAGCCCTGCGCCAAGCACGGTGGCGAAGGTGCCGGCGACCAGCAGGGTGAGGATGATCGGCCAGAACAGCTGGCGAATCCGCCGCAGGTTGAGATACAGCGGCACGGCCAGGGCCACGGTGGCCGGACCGAGCAGCAGGGTCAGCGCCGCGACGCTGTTGCGATATTCGGCGAAACTCAGGCCACACAGCAGCAGAATGCCGATCACCGTGAGCATCGACACCAGCACTGGCTGCAGGAATACCCAGCGAGTGCGCTCGTAGGCTGCCATCGCCAGTTGATAGGCGCCCAGGGTAATGCCGATGCCGAACAGCGGGTGATGAGTCAGCGCCTGCCAGGCGCCCTGCCAATCCGGACTCATGCGTCCTCCCGGCGCTGCTGGCGCTCGATCAGTTTCTGCATCAGCCAGCCGGCGAAGGCCAGCGACACCAGCAGCGACAGCACCAGCGCACCGACCACGGCCCAGAAATCGGCGGCGATATCACTGGCATAGGCCATCACGCCCACTGCGGGCGGTACCAGAATCAGCGGCAGGTACTTGAGCAGGCTGCTGGAGGCGACGCTCAACGGCTCGCCTACTTCGCCACGCACGATGAGAAAGGCGAACAACAGCAGCATGCCGATGATCGGCCCCGGCAGCATCGGCAGCAGCAGGACGTTGAGAACGGTACCGAGCAACTGGCACAGCACCAGCCATGAAAGGCCGCGAAGCAGCATGTTTAAGGTCTCCAGAAGACGAGCGATGGCCGCACTTCCGCTCGCGAGTAGGCCGTTGAAAAACGTAGGCGAGGCAGTCAGTGCAAGGCAAAAACAGGCGAAAAAGCGGAGTTTACGAGCTGTAAATGAGCATTTTGAACCTGTTTTTAACGCAGCAATGACCACGCAGGTAGTTTTTCAGCGGCCTACTAGAGGGGATTCCGGGCATCTATTGGGGTATGTCGGCCATTATAGGCCGGCTGACCTCTGGATTGCTGCGTCAGGCTGGCCTATGCCGCGTCATTCAGTACCCGAGGCAGGCTTGACCTGCTGCTGCCCCCCATGCTGATCTAGACCTCAACGGTTTTACGCAAACAAAAACAACACACGCGTCCTCAAGGAGGAACTATGCCGTTCGTACCCGTAGCAGAGCTCAAGGACTATGTTGGCAAGGAACTCGGCAAGTCCGAGTGGCTGACCATCGACCAGGAGCGCATCAATCAGTTCGCCGAGTGTACCGGCGACCATCAGTTCATCCACGTTGACCCGGAAAAGGCCAAACAGACCCCCTTCGGCACCACCATCGCCCACGGTTTCCTCTCGCTGTCGCTGGTGCCGATGCTGATGGAAAAGATCATGATCATGCCGCAGGGGCTGAAGATGGCAGTGAACTACGGTCTCGACAGCGTGCGCTTCATTCAGCCGGTCAAGGTCAACTCCAAGGTGCGCCTGACAGTGACGCTGACTGACGCCACCGAGAAGAACCCCGGCCAGTGGCTACTCAAGGCCCGAGCTGTTCTGGAAATCGAAGGCCAGGAAAAACCGGCCTACATTGCTGAGCCGCTGAGCCTCTGCTTCGTCTGATCACCGCCTGCTCCCGTTTCCGGCCCTCCTCGCCGGAACGGGAACCCTATCGCGTCAGCAATGCGTGCGATGCGACAGCGCAAGCCTTCTGGCTTGCGGCATACTGCGGACCAAAGCACCGACCTGGACGTCCGCCATGAATCCCCTTGCCCTGCGCCTGCTGCCTCTTTGCCTGTCCCTGCTGATCGCCGGTTGCGAGGAAGCACGTCCGCTATTGCCGGCCAATGCCACCCTGCCCGACGGCGGCCAGTATCGCGGCGAGATCGTCGACGGGCTGCTACAAGGCCCGGGCCGCCTGGACTATCGCAATGGCAGCTGGTTCGTCGGCCAATTCCAGGACGGCATGCTCGAAGGCCGCGGCGAGTGGCAAGGCCCCGGTGGCGAACATTATCTGGGCGAGTTTCATCAGGGCATGTTCCACGGCCAGGGCACCCTCACCTACAGTGACGGTAGCCGCTACGAAGGCGGGTTCGAACGCAATAGATTCAGCGGCGTCGGCCTGCTCGAACAGGGCGGCCAGCGTTACCAGGGCGAATTTCTCAACGACCGCTTCCATGGCCTGGGCAAACTGGAAACGGCCGACGGCAGCAGCTTCCAGGGCCAGTTCGTCAAAGGGCAGCCGGAGGGCCAGGGCGTACGCATCGACGGCTACGGCAATCAGTTCAGCGGCGTCTTCGCCCAGGGCCTGCTCAGCGGCCAGGGCAGCTACCAGAACGCCGATGGCGACAACTACAGCGGCGGTTTCAAGAACGACGAGTTTCACGGCAAGGGCCGCTACCAGAGCGCCGCAGGCGAGACCTGGGCCGGAGAGTTCGTCGAGGGTGTGATGCAGGGGCCCGGCGAATACACCGATGGTGAAGGCACCCGCTACCTCGGCGAATTCGCCGACTGGCAGTACGAAGGCGAAGGCCTGCTCACCCTGCCAGACGGCAGCGCCTACCGTGGCCATTTCTCCGGCGGTGAATACAGTGGCGAGGGCACCCTGACTTTGGCCGATGGCAGCCGTCAGTCGGGCATTTGGCAAAGCGGGCGCCTGGTACGTGACGAACAGGGCCAGGCGTTGCCCGACAGCCTGGAGCTGGGCCTGTTGCGACAGGGACAGCTGCTCGATGAAGCCATCGCCGCAATTCCCGCCTCGACACCGGCACGCGAGCTCTATGCGCTGACCCTGGCGGGCGACGGCAAGCAGAGCGTATTCATGCGCGAGGCCGATTATGTCAGCAGGCTGATGCGCGATCGCTTTGGCGCTCACGGCAGCATCAGCCTGATCAATCACCGCGACCATCTCGCCGACCGCCCATTGGCCACGCGCGAAAACCTCACCCGGGTGGTGCAGGCGCTGGCCGAGCGCAGCGGCGAGGAAGACCTGATCTTCGTCTACCTGACCAGCCACGGCTCGCGTCGCCATGAACTCAACCTCGACCAGCCGCGCCTGCAGTTGGCCGACCTGCCGGCCAGCGAGCTGGCGGCAGTGCTCGCCCCGCTCAAGCAACGCAATAAGGTGGTAGTGGTTTCGGCCTGTTATTCCGGCGGTTTCATCCCACCGTTGAAAGATGAAAAGACCCTGGTGATGACCGCCGCACGCGCTGACCGGGTGTCGTTCGGCTGCAGCGAAGAGAACGACTTCACCTATTTCGGCCGCGCCCTGTTCGCCGAGGCGCTGGGCGAAACCGACAATCTCGAACGGGCCTTCGAACTGGCCAAGGAACGCGTTGCCGAACGTGAACAGAGCGACGGTTTCGAACCTTCCGAACCGCAGATCTGGGCGCCACGCGGCGTGCTCCAGCACTGGCGCGATCTGCGTCAGAGTCAGGCCGAGCGTGCGCTCGGTGCCGTGGCCAGCGGTCCGGCAAAGGACTAAGCTGAACTGTAACGGACAAGAGAGCACTGCATGTACCTGACCCCGCAGCACATTCTTATCGCTGGCGCCACCGGACTTACCGGTGAGCACCTGCTCGACCGCCTGCTCAGCGAGCCGACGGTGGCCCGCGTGCTGGCGCCGACCCGACGACCACTGGCTGCCCATCCGCACCTGGAAAACCCGGTGGGTGATCTGCAGGCGCTGCTGCCGCAACTGTCCGGCCAGGTCGATACCGCCTTCTGCTGCCTGGGCACCACCATCAAGCAGGCCGGCTCGCAGCAGGCCTTCCGCGCTGTCGACCACGATCTCGTGCTGGCTTTCGCACACCGCGCTCGCGAGCTCGGCGCACGCCATCTGGTGGTAATCAGCGCCTTGGGCGCCAACCCCGGCTCAAAGGTGTTCTACAACCGCGTCAAGGGAGAAACCGAAGAGGCGCTGAAAGCCATGGACTGGCCGCAACTGACCATCGCCCGTCCGTCGCTACTGCTCGGGGCACGCCATGAGTTTCGTCTTGGCGAGCGCCTCGCGGCACCGCTGCTGCGCTGGCTGCCGGGCACGTACCGTGGCATCGATGCCTGCGCCCTGGCTCGCGCCCTCTGGCGCCTGGCCCTGGAAGAGGAAGACGGCGTGCGCGTGATAGAGTCTGCCGACCTGCGCCGCCTGGGGCGCTGATGCCGTGGATGAAGCGATGAAACCGACAAGCCTGATCGAAGCCTTGCAAGACGCCGATATGCTCGAGATCGACGGCCTGTATGCCTGGCAGTTCGACCTCGACACCGAATTGCTGGCGCAGATCAGCGCCGGCACGGCAGGCAGCGACAGCGCTGCCAAACCCCTGCTGCAGGTGCACTGCATCGATGGTCGCGAGCGCCGCCTGTGGAAATTCTCCCTGGCTTCGGTGCAGGCCGCGCGCTACAGCGAAACGGACGACAGCTGGCTGATCGAAGGCAGCGAGGTCAGCCACACCCTCAAGTGTTTCGCCGCCTTTCGCGGCGACAACGATGAGGACGATGAAGGGCACGGCGAAGCCTGAACCATGGGCCTGTATGACCGCCATGTCCTGCCGCACCTGATCGATTTCGCCTGCGGCATGGGCGCGGTGATGAAGGCGCGCTCGCAGATCGTGCCGCTGGCTCGCGGACGCGTGCTGGAGATCGGCATCGGCAGCGGTCTCAACCTGAGCTTCTATGACCCGCAGCAGGTCGAAGTGGTGGTCGGCGTCGACCCATCCGCCGAGATGCAACGCCTGGCCCGCGAACGCGCCGCACGTTGCCAGGTGCCGGTGGAGATGATCGCCCTGGAACTGGGGCAGATTCAGGCGGCAGATGCCAGCTTCGACGACATCGTATGCACCTTCACCCTGTGCACCATCCCCGATGCGGTCGCCGCCCTGCGCGAGATGCGCCGTGTACTCAAGCCTGGCGGGCGCCTGCTCTACTGCGAGCACGGCCTGGCGCCGGATCTGCCGGTGGTGCGCTGGCAGAAGCGCCTGACGCCGCTGTGGAAACCGCTGGCCGGCGGCTGCCATCTGGATCGCGACATACCAGCACTGATCAACGCTGGCGGCTTTCATATCCGTGAGCTGAGCACCTGTTATCTCAAGGGGCCAAGGCCGATGACCCACGTCTATCGCGGCTGGGCAGACTGAGACGAGCGCGGTGGGCAGGCGCGGCCAGACCATCTACCCTTGAAAGTCAGCTCTCCCCACGAGGTGTCCGATGCCCGAGTACAACGCTCCCCTGCGCGACATGCGCTTCGTCCTCCATGATGTGTTCCAGGCGCCGAGCCTGTGGGCACGCCTGCCGGCCCTGGCGCAAACCGTCGATGCCGACACCGCCGACGCCATCCTCGAAGAAGCGGCCAAGGTCACCGGCAGCCTGATCGCCCCGCTCAACCGCAGCGGCGACGAGGAAGGTGCCCAGTGGATCGGTGGCGACGTGCGCACTCCGACCGGTTTCCGCGAAGCCTATGCCACCTACACCGAAGGCGGTTGGGTGGGCCTTGCCGGCAACCCGCAGTACGGCGGCATGGGTATGCCCAAGATGCTCGCCGTCGCCTTCGAGGAAATGCTCTACGCCGCCGGCTCAAGCTTCGCGCTATATTCGGCGCTGAGTTCCGGCGCCTGCCTGGCCATCGACGCCCATGCCAGCGAGGAATTGAAGTCCACTTACCTGCCGCCGATGTACGAGGGTCGCTGGGCCGGCTCCATGTGCCTGACCGAGGCCCATGCCGGCACCGATCTGGGCATCATCAGAACCCGCGCAGAGCCGCAGGCGGACGGTAGCTACAAGGTCACCGGCAGCAAGATTTTCATCACCGGCGGCGAGCAGGATCTGACCGAGAACATCATCCACCTGGTGCTGGCCAAGTTGCCCGACGCACCGGCCGGGCCGAAAGGCATCTCGCTGCTGCTGGTGCCCAAGGTGATGGTCAATGCCGACGGCAGCCTCGGCGCGCGCAACGCGGTGAGCTGCGGCTCCATCGAGCACAAGATGGGCATCAAGGCTTCGGCCACCTGCGTGCTCAACTTCGACGGCGCAACCGGCTACCTGATCGGTGAGATCAACAAGGGCCTGGCGGCCATGTTCACCATGATGAACTACGAGCGCCTGTCCATCGGCATCCAGGGCATCGGTTGCGCCGAGGCGTCCTACCAGTCGGCGGTCAGCTACGCCCGCGAGCGCATCCAGAGCCGCGCCGCCACCGGCCCGGTCAATCACGACAAGATCGCCGACCCGATCATCGTCCACGCCGACGTGCGCCGCATGCTGCTGACCATGAAGGCGCTCAACGAGGGCGGCCGGGCGTTTGCCTGCTACGTCGGCCAGCAGCTGGATCTGGCCAAGTACGCCGAGGACACAGACGAGCGGCACAACGCTGAAGCCCTGGTTGCCCTGCTCACCCCGGTGGCCAAGGCCTTCTTTACCGACACCGGGCTGGAAAGCTGCGTGCACGGCCAGCAGGTATTCGGCGGCCATGGCTATATCCGCGAATGGGGCCAGGAGCAGCTGGTGCGCGACGTACGTATTGCGCAGATCTACGAAGGCACCAACGGCATCCAGGCGCTCGACCTGCTCGGGCGCAAGGTGGTAGCCAACGGTGGCGCCGGGCTGCGCCTGTTCGCCGGCGAAGTACGCGACTTCGCCCATGCCCATGAGTCGCCCTTCGGTGATCGCCTGGTCGAGGCCCTGGAGCGCCTGGAGGCGGTCAGCGGCTGGCTGCTGGAACAGGCCAGGCTCGACCCTAACTCGGTGGGCGCCGCCTCGGTGGAATACCTGCATCTTTTCGGCTATGTCGCCTACGCCTACATGTGGGCGCGCATGGCGGCCGTGGCGCAGGGCAGGCAGGGCGAAGACGAGGCCTTTTATGGCGGCAAGCTGGCCACCGCCGAGTTCTTCTTCGCCCGTCTGCTGCCACGCACCCTGAGCCTGGAGGCGAGCATCCGCGCCGGTAGCCAGTCGCTGTATGGTCTGGCCGCAGAACAGTTCTAACCGTCGCTGATCGGGCGCCCCTGGCAATGCGAGAACGCCGTGCTGTAGTGCCTTTTACTTCAAATAGTGACGGGGCCAACAGCCTCGAAGCGGGACGAAAAAGCCCGCTACGGGCTCGATGAGGCGGTAAAAGCGGCCCATCTGCTGGCAAACTGACGCCATCAGGCCTTGACGTGCCGGCCATGCAGCGCGAGCATGGCCGCTTGTTTTTCGCCGTGGTCACGACCACACCAGCGCCCCGGGAAGGGGCTGCGCCTGGTCAGCATCAGACTGGCCAGCGTGTCGTGCCCACCTCGACACCCTGGGAACCGCTTCATGAGCCTGGCCTCTGTACGCGCCTTCTTCGCCGCCAAGGCGCCTGACATCGCGATCATCGAACTGCAGTCCAGCACCGCTACCGTGGCGCTGGCGGCCGAAGCGCATGGCGTGACGCCGGGCCAGATCGCCAAAACCCTGGCCTTTCGCATCGCCGAACGCGACGTGCTGATCGTCGCCCGTGGCGACGCGCGGATCGACAACCGCAAGATGAAGGAATGCTTCGGCGCCAAGGCGCGCATGCTCGACGCGCAGACGGTGATCGAGCTGACCAGCCACCCGGTGGGCGGTGTTTGCCCGTTCGGCCTGGCCACGCCGCTCAGCGTCTACTGCGACCGTTCGCTACTGGCCTTCGACGAAGTGCTGCCGGCCGCCGGCGCTACTCACAGCGCCGTGCGCATCGCCCCGCAGCGCATGGCCGAGCTGGTCGATGCCGAATGGATAGACGTGTGCCAGGAAGTGGAGACCGAGACCTGCTGAACCGCGCGCCCTCCCGTAGGCTGCGCCACGCGCGCCGGAGCTTCCGATGTTTTCATCCCGGCGCTCCATGCGCACTGTCACGGAGCTTCGGTGCGCACAGCGCACCCTACGGCACTGCGCCGCGCCGTAGCCCTGGATTGCATCCCGGTTATCTGTCCGCGAATTTTGCGCTGGTTCTGAGGCCTCGGGATGCTCATCTCCGTCCCCCCCTCATCCCCCGACAGGAAGCTCGCCACTCATTGGCCCACCGCGCGCGGACTCCCGGATTGCATCCGGGCTACGGACTGAACCGCGCGCAATACCCGTAGGGTGCGCCGCGCACCGGCTTTGCGGATACCTTCCAGATTGCGGCCCGATCACGCGCCATGCGCGCAGTCGCGGAGCTTCGGTGCGCACAGCGCACCCTACGGAGTGATCGCAACGGCCCCGCGGATTACATCCGATCTACAACCCGCCGCTGACACCCAGATTCACGCCCAGCGCGGTCGCCAGCGAGAACGGCAGCAGCAAGGTATCGAGCAGCGCACTGCCGGGCAGATCCAACCCCGCATAACGCGGCGCCTCGGCACCGAACCGGTCCAGCGGGCAGCAACCGCCATTGATCGTGTACCAGTCCAGCCGCGTGCCGGCGTAGACCACCGGCGCACCTGGCTTGGCTGCGTCCAATGTGCGCACGGTGGCGCAGCCGCTCAGGCTCAGCAGCGCCAGGCCTGCGACCAGCCCTCGCCTCATCCGCGCGCGACCCGAATCTCGACCAACTTGCCGTCGAGAAAGCGCAGGTAACGATACATGCCGTTGCTTGGCCCGTAGACCCACTGCTCCACCGTTACCCCACCACCCTGCGGGCTGCTGGGTGGGATCACCTCGCGGTGGTCGGGCTCGCCGCATTTGCGTCGGACGTCCACCGTCAGATCGCCCTCGCTTATCAGCGTAGTGCCGCAGCGCATCGACGCCTGCGCAGCAGGCATCAGCGACAGGGCCAACAGGCAGCCCAGCAGGTAACGATTGGCCATGGACATCGATCTCCCTATTCGTCCGACACCATATGATGCTCGCCCCAACGGGGCAGCATGTCCTGGGGTATGCCCAGGCAGTTGAGGATACGCGCAACCACGAAATCCACCAGATCATCCAGGGTCTGCGGCTGGTGATAGAAACCGGGAGATGCCGGCAAGATGGTCACGCCGAGGTTGGACAGCTTGAGCATGTTCTCCAGATGGATACTCGAATACGGCGCTTCGCGTGGCACGAGGATCAGCTGACGACGCTCCTTCAGTGCCACGTCGGCGGCGCGTTCAATCAGGTTGTTGCAGGCGCCGGTGGCGATGGCGGACAAGGTGCCGGTGCTGCACGGCACCACCACCATGGCAGTGGGCGCGCCGGAGCCGGAGGCGGCTGGCGCCATCCAGTCTTCCTTGCCATAGACGCGGATCTGCCCAGGCGCTGCGCCGGTGTATTCGGTGAGGAACTGCGCCATGGCCTGCGGCTTGGCGGGCAGTGCCACGTCGGTTTCGGTGGCCATGACCAGTTGCGCGGCCTTGGAAATCAGGAAGTGCACTTCGCGCTCCTCCTGCACCAGGCAATCGAGCAGGCGCAGGCCATATTGCGCGCCCGAGGCGCCGGTCATGGCCAGGGTGATGCGTTCAGGGCCGCTCATAAATTCACTCTCAAAGCTGCTGTGCTTGCTTGTGCTGCGTTGCGCGACTTCGACTGCGTAGGGCGGGAGCAACCCGCCGGTTTTCATGCCTGGCGGGTTTCACCCGCCCTACGGCCAGCGTCAGGCCAGGGCCTGGGCCAGCTTGCCATGCAGGCCGCCGAAGCCACCGTTGCTCATGATCACCACCTGGGTGCCGGGGCGCGCCAGGGCCTTCACCCCATCGATGATCGACTCCAGCGAGTCGCACACACGCGTCGGGGTGCGCGCCTGCGCCACGGTGGCCGCCAGGTCCCAGCCGAGATTGGGCGGAGCGTACCAGAACACGGCATCGGCCTGTTCGGCCGACTCGGCCAGGCCGTCTCGATGGGCACCGAGCTTCATCGAATTGGAGCGCGGCTCGATCACGGCAATCACCTGAGTATCGTCGCCGACGCGCTTGCGCAGGCCATCGAGCGTGGTGGCGATGGCCGTGGGGTGATGGGCGAAATCGTCGAAGAGAGTCACACCACCGACCTCGGCGACCTTCTCCATGCGCCGCTTGGCGTTGATGAACTGGCCCAGCGCCTCGATGCCCAGCGCCGGCACCACGCCGACATGGCGCGCCGCCGCGAGCACGGCCAAGGCATTGGCAACGTTGTGCTGGCCGGTCAGGTTCCACTCCACGGTACCTTCGACCTTGCCGTCGAAGCTCACCTCGAAGCGCGAGCCATCGGCGCTGAGCAGGCGCGCCTGCCATTGGCCGCCTTCGCCGGTGGTCTGCACGGGCGTCCAGCAGCCCATCTCGATCACCCGCGCCAGTGCGGTTTCGCTGGCCGGATGGATGACCAGGCCTTCGCTCGGGATGATGCGCACCAGGTGATGAAACTGCCGCTCGATCGCCGCCAGGTCCGGGAAGATGTCCGCGTGGTCGAATTCCAGATTGTTGAGGATGGCCGTGCGCGGGCGGTAGTGGACGAACTTGCTCCGCTTGTCGAAGAAGGCGCTGTCGTACTCGTCAGCCTCGACCACGAAGAACGGCGTGTCGCCCAGGCGCGCGGAAATGCCGAAGTTCTGCGGCACGCCGCCGATCAAAAAACCCGGCGCCATGCCAGCGTGCTCGAGCACCCAGGCCAGCATGCTCGAGCTGCTGGTCTTGCCGTGAGTACCGGCTACCGCCATCACCCAGCGGCCCTGCAGTACATGGTCGGCCAGCCACTGCGGGCCGGACACGTAGGGCAGCCCCTTGTTGAGTACATACTCCACCGCCGGGTTGCCGCGGCTCATGGCATTGCCGACCACCACCAGGTCAGGCGCCGGCTGCAGGTGCGCCGGATCGAAGCCCTGCATCAGTTCGATGCCCTGAGCTTCGAGCTGGGTGCTCATGGGTGGGTAGACATTGGCGTCGGAGCCGGTGACGCGGTGGCCGAGTTCCTTGGCCAGCACCGCGAGCGAGCCCATGAAGGTGCCGCAGATGCCGAGAATATGGATGTGCATTGATGACCTCTTAAGGAGCCCTACTCATAGGGCTTAAAGCGATGGCCGCAGGTTAGCACAGCGCCCACCGGGCGGCTGCTGCGCCCTGTTCAGACAAAGGCGCGCAGACCAAGTTGCCCGAGCACGAAATCAAACGCTTGCTTGGATTGCACTTTCAACTGGCTTTGAGGCAGCATCAACCGACCCGCTGGCACAACAGCTGCATCGCCACTTCTGCCCCACTACACAGAGAAGCCGAGGCCCACCATGCGCATCGTCCAAGCCACCCTGGAGCACCTGGACCTGTTGACCCCGCTGTTCGTCAAATACCGCGAGTTCTACAACGAGCTGTCCTACCCCGAGTCGTCGCGCAAATTCCTTGAGAAGCGCCTGCGGCGCAAGGAATCGGTGATCTACCTGGCCCTGGCCGACGATGAAGACAAGCTGCTTGGCTTCTGCCAGCTCTATCCCAGCTATTCCTCGCTGTCGCTCAAGCGCGTGTGGATTCTCAACGACATCTATGTGGCCGAGGATGCCCGCCGCCAGCTGGTCGCCGACCGCCTGCTGCATACCGCCAAGCAGATGGCCCGCGAAACCAATGCCGTGCGCATGCGCGTCGCCACCAACCGCGACAACGAGGTGGCGCAGAAGGTCTACGAGTCCATCGGCTTCGTCGAGGACGAGCAGTTCAAGAATTACGTGCTACCCATCAACTCGGACTGATCGCGCTGGGGCGCCCCCTATGCGCGACCGACTTGTGGCGAGAAGCACGCGCCCTTATCGTGACGCAGTCTTCCCAACGAGCCTCCATGCATGTGGTCCTTCAAGGCCTGGCGCCGCCGTCGCACCCTCGAACGTAACCCTGTCGACCCCAATCATTGGGCCGAAGTGCGCAGGCGTCTGCCGATCCTCGATGGCCTCGACCAGTGCGAAGAGCAGCAGCTGCGCGAACGCGCCGTACTGTTCCTGCATGACAAGCACCTGACGGCCCTGCCTGGCCTGCAGCTCGGCCAGGTCGAACACCTGCTGCTGGCCGCCCAGGCGCAACTGCCGCTGCTGCACCTGGGCGATTTGGACTGGTACCAGGGCTTTCACGAGATCGTGCTCTACCCGGACGATTTCCTTAGCCCACAGCGCCACCGCGACGCCAGCGGCATCGAGCACGAGTGGGACGACGCGCGCAGCGGCGAAGCCTGGCATCAAGGCCCGGTGATCCTGGCCTGGCCCGGCGTCGAGACCAGCGGCGGCTGGGAAGGCTACAACCTGGTGATCCACGAGCTGGCGCACAAGCTGGACATGCTCGAAGGCAGTGCCAACGGCCTGCCGCCGCTACACCGCGACATGCGTGTGCAGGACTGGGCCCACGCCATGCAGAGCGCCTATGACGCGCTCAACGCCGAATTGGATGCCAACCCCGAGGCGGAAACCGCCATCGACCCGTACGCCGCCGAAGACCCGGCGGAATTCTTCGCCGTGACCAGCGAATATTTCTTCAGCGCCCCGGATCTGCTGGCCGCTGCCTTTCCTGAAGTCTACCGGCAACTGGCGTTGTTTTACCGCCAGGACACCCTCGCCCGGTTGCAGCGGCTGCAGGCGGAACACCCCGACTACCGGACGGTCGAAACCGCGACCAATGGCTGATTCACGCGGCGTAGTAACGCCATGCGAATACGCCTATAATGCGCCCCACTTTTTTGGCCCTCCCTGGGAGTTCACCCATGAGCTACAGCAAGATCCCGGCTGGCAAAGACCTGCCGAACGACATCTACGTCGCCATCGAAATCCCGGCCAACCATGCGCCGATCAAATACGAGATCGACCATGACACCGATTGCCTGATGGTCGACCGTTTCATGGCCACCCCGATGTTCTACCCGGCCAACTACGGTTTCATCCCGCACACCCTGGCTGACGACGGTGACCCCCTCGACGTGCTGGTCGTGACCCCTTATCCGGTCGCGCCGGGTTCGGTGATCCGCGCCCGTCCGGTCGGCGTACTGCACATGAGTGACGAAGCCGGCGGCGATGCCAAGCTGGTAGCGGTTCCGCACGACAAGCTGACCGTTCTGTACAAGGACGTTCAGGAATACACCGACCTGCCCGCGCTGCTGATCGAGCAGATCAAGCATTTCTTCGAGAACTACAAGGATCTCGAGAAGGGCAAGTGGGTCAAGGTAGAAGGCTGGGGCGGCGCTGAAGACGCCCGCGGCCTGATCAACAAGGCAGTCGCGGCATACCAGAAGTAAGCCCTGACACCTCCGAAAAGCCGGCCACAAGCCGGCTTTTTTATTGTCCGTAGTTTTTCGCCGCCCTCCTCCAAAGCCTATGAAATACGGGGCTTTGCGCCTATCATCTGTCCGTACCAATCCGCAAAAGATCGCCGCAAGCCCGCTCCTGGGTATGGGTCAAATCATGGGTCGAGCGGTATGGGTCAGGGTATGGGCCAGCCGTAGGAGGCGAAAATGGGCAAGCTCACAGACAAGACGCTTCAGTCCCTCACAAAGGCCGGGATACCTGGCAAGACCAACGATGGCGCCGGGCTCTACTTCCAGATCAGCAAAGCCGGCTCAACAAGCTGGATTTTTCGATACAAGCGAGACAACAGGGTGAGAGATATGGGCCTTGGTCCATATCCGACCGTCACCCTTGCCGCCGCCAGGCTGCTCGCCGCCGAGCAGCGTCGAGTGCTTGCCGCCGGCAGCGACCCCCTGGGCACCCGTGACGCCGAGCGGGAAGCAAGGCGTGAAGCGCAGCGACAACTCGAGGCTCGGCGTGTCACCTTCGAGCAGATCGCTATCGACTACCTGGAAGCACACGGCCTGAGCTGGTCAGCCAATTGGTACAGGGGCTGGCTGCGCAAGCTGGAGCTGTACGCCTTCCCCATCATCGGCAAGCTGTCAGCCGGTGAAATCGAAACGGCTCACATCCTCAAGGTGCTGCAGCCGATTTGGTCGACCAAGACCAGGACAGCCGACGAAGTACGCGGCCAGATCGAGCAGGTGCTGGATGCTGCAAAGGTTCGACGTCTGCGCGATGGTGACAATCCAGCCCGCTGGCGCGGCCACCTGGAAAACCTGCTGAGCAAGGCCGAGAAGAAGAAAGCTCGCAAGCGCCAGCACTTCCCGGCGATGAACTGGCGCGATATCCCTACCCTCATGGCCGAACTGGAAAAGATCGAATCACCGGCGTCCACTGCTACGCGCCTGTTGATCCTGACGGGTGCCCGGTCTCACATGGTGAGGTTTGCCGCATGGCGTGAGTTCGATCTGCAGGCCGGCACCTGGGCGCTGCCGGCCGAACGCATGAAGATGCGCCAGGCATTCGCGGTTCCTCTTGCACCTGAAGTGGTGAGGATGCTTGAGGCGTTGCCACGCATCGAGGGTAGTCCCTATCTGTTCCCTGGGCGCGGTAAGTCAGGCGTCATGCATGCCAACGCAGTGCGCAATCTGCTGCATGACCTGGGGCACACCGACATTACTCGGCATGGCTTCCGCTCAAGCTTTCGTGACTGGGCAAGCGAGCGCACCCACTATCCCCGGGAGGTGTGCGAGCTGGCGTTGGCACACGATGAACGCAGCCAGACAGAGGCCGCTTATTCGCGCTCCGACTTCATCGAGAAACGACGGGCCTTGATGGCGGACTGGGCTCGATACGCAACAAGCCCGCCGACGCCGAATGTCGTGCAAGTAGGGTTCGGCAAGCCGCATCGATGATCATTTTTGCTCTATCTCCACCATGTAACACCTGGGAGGGTGCTGGATGCTTTGCTACTACCTGCGGTACATCGACCTGCATGCGATCTATGAGCAGCTCCCGGCCTATGAGCCTGGCCATGTCACCCCAGCGCTCGCCAACATCCCGCCGGCGCTGTGCGATACGCTGGCGTTGTATTTCGATGACTTGGGCTATTGCCTGTCCGAAGATATTGAAGAGTGGCGCGATCACCCAGCGCTCGATATCGCCGCTCTCGCAGGAGATTTAATCGAGGCAGATATTGAAGGCATCGAGCACAGTACAGGCTGCCCAGCACCAACCGCTGAAGACGAGCTGACGCCGCACACGCTGGAGTCACTACTTCGCTTCGCTTCCGAGGGCCGGAGCAACGAGAAGGACGATTACGGTGCCCTGCACTCTCTGCTGATATACCAATACGACGCTCTATGCTCGCTTCACTCCAGCAGCCGCTTGGACGACTCTCTTGCGCTGTTCGAGTCGATCGCCAGCACGCGAGAGGTCATGATGCATTGCCATCGCGAGCTCATCGGCAAGGAAACCATCTCAAGACAGGCCCGGGCCCGGGCAGCGCTCGCGCACAGAGAAACCAATGCACACCGCGCCACAGCCATAGAGCGTTGGCATGCAGAGGGGCACCAGTTCAGCTCAATGCGAGCTTTTGCGCGGAGCACCTTTAGGGACTTTGGCGTCACCGACTTCATGACGGTCTATAACTGGCTTCGCGAAGCGCGCAAGGGCTCGAATAGATAAGCGAATGACCGTGTATGGTCTGCTGGCTGACTATACAGCCAGCCCGCAAACCCCACTGTAGCACGCTCATTTAGCGACATACCTTCTACATCGTCCGCCCCGCGACGGGGCAAGCCTTAGAGGTCCGACGATGGAAGCAACCAACACCACCCGCCGCATTTTGCGACTGCCGGCAGTGAAAACTGCGACCGGCCTTGGTCGCACCAAAATTTATGCCCTTATGAAAGAGGGACGCTTCCCCCGCTCTCGCCAGATCGCTGGCGCGCACGCTGTTGGTTGGGACTCCCTGGAAGTTGAGGCATGGATTGCCAGCCAACTCGGTGCGGGCGCATGAATATGCTTGCGCTCACGAAGCGCTGGCGCTATTGTTTTTCCGTCGCTGCAAATTCAGCGGCACAGGTTTGGCGACCTGGAAATGAAATTGGCGCACAAGCGCCCCATCCGACAGCAGGCGCTTTTTTTGTGCCCGCAGTTCCGTGTTATGGCGGCTGTGCGTGGGAGACCTTCGGGTCTGCCGGGTTCCAATTTCCCCGGTTCGCCAACCCGCGCACAGCTGCCACCCATTATCGTTTGGCGACGATTCGTGGCAGCTCCGACAACGAAATTGGAGCTACACCTATGCACCCTGTCCGTAATCTGTCCGCATCGCATGCGGACGCATGGAAGGCTCGCGCCCTTGCGGCCCTCCGCAGCAACTCATCCCTGTCCGTCCGCCTGGCTCGCTACAACGCAGCCATGACCAAGGCTCGCTCCCTGGAAGCTCAGGAGGTGCGCCATGCGTAACCAACTGATCACCAGCACCAGCACCAGCAGCATCACCGGACTCGTATATGCCGCAGAGGGCAAGCTGGACAACCATGCTGTTTCGCTGCACGCCTGGGATCAAGGCCGCCTCACGCTCGAGTTCGGCCCCTGCTGCCTTTCACTCTCCGCAGAAGCAATGATTGAGCTGATCATCCACCTGAGCAGCGCTATGGATGGCGTCGTGGACTCCCTGGCCAATCAAGCCAAACAACCGGGGGTGGATCATGAGTAATCAACAGGCCATCCGACCCGTCAACGCTCCAGGGCTGGCCGCAAGCGCCGCGGTACCGAAAGCGCTCAAGGCGCGCAGTCTCTCTCCTACCGACATCATTGAGAGGAACCTCGAGAACATCCGCAATGCTCATCCCGCCCTGGTGAGCTTGATGGAAGATCGCGCCGAGGGCGCGCTGCAGGCCCTTTGCAGCCTTGGGCTGATCGATGGCGACACCTACCTGAAAGCTGGCCTATCTGCCTTCGAAGCTGCCAAAAGCCGGAGCAGTCGTCACGCCCAAGGGGTGAGCCATGCGTAAGCAGATAAAGCAAGAGATGCAGGAGCAGGCCAAAGCCTTGGCGGACGAGCTGGAGTTGAAGATCGACACTTCAACGGTGCTGGCAGAGATCACGCTGGACAACGCTGTGAGCGGCGAGTGCGCCGAAGGCTCCTATCTCAACAACCGTCGAGCCCAGTCGCTGATGCAGGCCCAGATCTACCTCTCGCAGTCCATTGCCGAAGATTTCTTCAAGCTCATGGAGCTGTTGGAGGCGCCCCATGCCTAAAGCAACTGAACTCAGCCAACTGGCGGCCGCTGCTGACGATGCTGTTCAGCAAATCACTTGCCGCGTCACGTACGGCAAGTGGCTGGACGCCTTGGCCAACTCCATCCATTGCGCGCTGGAGGGCGGGGAAGCCTGTCTCGACAGCCGTATTGAGCGCGCCGTGGCGCTGGCCAGCCTGGCGCAGTTCCTGGCCCACGACTTGACCCAGGATCTGCAGCGGGACGCCTCCGAGCTGCAGGCTGCGGTCGACTCCGCCCAAGCCAAGGAGTAACCACCATGACTCAGAAAAACGGCGCCTGTGCGCCGACGGGATCGGCTTGCCTGGAGAAAGTGCTTGGCCGCTTGGACAAGGTGAAGGCGGCAGGTTCCGGACGCTGGAAAGCCTGCTGCCCTGCCCACGATGACAGGGACCCTAGCCTAAGCATCCGCGAGGCCGAGGACGGCAAGGTACTGATGCACTGCTGGGCCGGCTGCACCACCCGCGACATTCTCGCGGCGATCGGGCTGGAGCTGCGCGACCTGTTCCCCGGCGACAAGCCGGCGCGCCGGGGGCCGAGCCGGGCCGCAATCGAGCATGAGCGTACCGTCTACCAGATCGGCCTATCTATGCAGCAGACCGGCTGCCGGCTGAGTGCCGACGACCTGCAGCGCTTCGAGTTGGCCAAACAGCGCCTGGGGGTGGCCAATGACCGCGCCCAGTGATCGTTTCGCCAAGGAGTGGGAAGGCGTCAGTACTCTGCCCAAGCCTGCTGGCGCGTCAGCCTGGCGCGCCAACCTTGTGTCGGCCGCGACCATCACCCCGAAGGCAGCGCAGTGGCTTTGGCCGCAGTGGTTGCCCAGGGGCATGCTCACCATCCTGGCCGGTGCAGGCGGTGATGGGAAAACCACCCTTACCCTGGGCCTGATCGCCACCATGACCAGCGGTGGCCGCTGGCCAGACGGTACTCACTGCAGCGAGAAGCAAAACGCGGTGATCTTCTCCAGCGAAGACTCCGCTGAGCACACGATCATCCCCCGACTGATCGCCGCGGGCGCCGACCTTACTCGCGTGTTCATCATGCAGGGCCGTATCAACGACCTGGGCGAACAGGAGCCGTTCGACCCGTCTCGCGATTGCGACCTGCTGGCGCGAGAGATGGAGCGTATCGGTGGCGCTGGCCTGATCATGATCGACCCCATCGTGGCGGCGGTGAGCGGCGACATGCACCGAGCCAACGACGTGCGCCGGTCGTTGCAGCCTCTGGTGAACCTGGCGGAGCAGCATGGCGCCGCCGTGCTGGGTATCTCGCACTTCTCCAAAGGTAGCCAGGCCAGCAGCCCAGCCGAGCGGGTATTGGGCAGCCAGGCATTCACCGCGCTGGCGCGCATGGTGCTGGTCAGTGCCAAACGCGAAGGCGAAGAAGACCGGGTGCTGGCGCGGGCCAAGTCGAACATCAGCGCCGACGACGGCGGCTGCACCTACATGATCGAACCAACCACCATCGACGGTGGGATCGCGACTGTGCGTGCAACCTGGGGCGACGTGATCGACGGCAGCGCCAGGGAGATCCTGGCAGACGTTGAACAGCTCCACCTCAATGACGAACCCGATGAGGACGATCCGGCCGAGGTGCTGCGACGTGTTCTGAGTGCTGGCCGGCTAGACGGGAAAGAGGCAAAGCGGGTGATGGCCAACAATGGCTTTTCGGCCAAGCAGGTACGCACCGCCCGCGAAAAACTCGCCGTCGAAATCGTCCGCGAGGGCTTCGGAAAGGAGATCGTTTCTTACTGGTCGCTGCCTGCATTCCTGCCCAAATCTCCATTCGTGCCCTCTGAAACCCATTCGTGCCCGCTCTCAGGAGAGGGCACGAATGGGGAAAAAGGGCACGAATGGGCAGGTGAGCCACCTCCGCTGATCAGCAGCCATACCCCACCGACCTTCGATGAGTCAGACGCGGAGGTGCTGTGATGGCTGCCATCGACTACCTCACCGAAAAGGGCTTTTCGGCCAAGGTCTCCGGCAAGCGTCTGGTCGTTTCCCCGGCCAGCAGGCTGACAGACGACGTGCGCAAGTACATCAAGGCGCATCGACTGGAGTTGATCGCAGAGTTGGCCGCGAATGATGGCCAGGAGCGCCGCGGCCACTGGAGGGTGAAACTCCCAGGCCTGCCACCATTCGTCATGATCAGCGAGCCCATCACACACGCTGAGGCGCTTGCTGACGTTCGCAGTCGCTGGCCAGACGCCAACCTTGTGGAGTCGCCGAAATGACCATTCTTGAGACGGGCGACCTCGCGACAAAAACGGGCACCACCAGCCCCACCGTTCTGGACATCATCGGGAGTGTGCTGCGCATAACCTGCCAGGTTGGCTTCGAGCGACTGGCCGACATGCTGAGCATCTACCCCGCACACAGAGGGCAGGCCATTCGGGCGTTGTCGAAATCTTCGCCCTCCTTGCGCGCGGCGCACCGTTGTGAAGAACGCCAATGGCTACAGAGGAAACGCCCAATAGCCCCAAATATGCGCTTCCTGCACTTCTACGATATTCGCTGCCACCAACAATGGCGCGGCCTCCGGCGATTTCTTGCATTTCTCTCTGGCGAGGGTGCAGGAAGCAGCAAAGGGCGGGATATCCCCGCCATTTCTCTGCGGCAGAGTCATTTCTGCTCAGCAGCAGAGTTGACAGCGCCACATGCCACCGCCGCCGCGGTCAAACCGACTATTCCCAGCTTGGTACGCAAAGCAGGAAATCCTGCTTTGGCAAACCCCGGAACTGGTGTATGGGCTCTGCCACCGATGTATTGCGAGGCGGGAACCGACATTCCCGGTTTTCCGGGTATGTATGCTGGCGAACCGATGAGATTGGCAAAGCGGGAATTCCTGCTTTGAAAGCTGCATGCCCCCAATTACCACAAACCCAAGGATGCTCAATCTATGAAACTGGTGACCCTGGCGCGCTGGGCAGAGCTGACCTTTGAAACACCGCCTTCAGCCGCAACACTGAGGATGTGGGCACGTAGCGGCAGATTTGATCCTCCAGCCCAGAAGGTCGGGCGCTCCTACTACGTAGCCAATGACGCTCGCTACAGGGAGCTGACGCCTCCCGAGATACTTCCGCAAGATGACTCATTGATCAGTCGCATGATCAGGTCAAACGCTGGGGACCATCGTCGCCCGAGAAGACAGAAGAAAGCCCCGTGAAGACCCTCGACCACACACTGGGGTCGGCGCCACAGACCGCTGGGATACGCCAACCGAGCACCCGCCCAGGTAGACCGAACCACGGCATAGAGCCTGGCATTCCGGCTACCCCAACTGCGGCACGCCGGAGGGGTCCCTGGCCTACCCCCGGCCCCCACGGGGAAGGCGTTGAGCCGCGCGGTAGTCGACAATTTTTCGGTTTTCTAGTGCTCCACCACAAGGCTCCATTCGTGGCTCTGGAGGGCCCGTAGATACTGAGGTCTGGCCGATACAGGGCATTGGGAGACTTGTACATTTCCAGCCGCCATGAGGCTGCTCAGATGTACAAGCCGGGCCATTGGGAGCGCACAGCGATTTCAGATGTGAGGTATTGACGATGCCATGTGCTTGGCCAGAGTTTGCGGCAGCCGTTCCGCTCCAAGAGGCAGCAAGTTTGCTGGGTATATCCAGCGGCCTGGTGCGCGAGTTAGTGGCACAAGGTGCGCTTGCTGTTTGCACGCGAAAACCACTCCCCGAGGGCTATTGGGGGGCGTTGGGAATTGACGCCATAACGGCAATAACCCAACGCCGTCCATTCAGCGGGAAAACACTCGCAAGACTCACCCCGGATGATGCGCGGGCCTGCATCACCGCTGGAACAGCCATCATCCGAAAAGCACTACTGGAGCCGTCACCTGGTAACAGCGATAACTCCGAGGCCACCTACTCGCTTCTCAGCAGCGCAGAGGGAACGGCAATCACGATCGATGACCTACTCGTTAGCCGAGCTGAGTTCGAGCGCGCCGCCGCAATGCTCGGCATCGAGTTGAGTAAGTTGCAGCTACTCAGTAACTCAGATGCCGCACTCGGGGCTGCGACCAGGCAGCACATGCAAAGCCTTGCTCTGCGTCCACGAGATGGATCCGCCGAGCGGGAGGCTGAGTACCAACGATGGCGCGACTGTGCATCCGAGATACAGGCCGGCCGGCTCTATCCAGCCAGCAAGCGCCAGCTAGCACCAATGGTCAAAGCTGCACTCGGTCTTCCAGACTCGGATCGAACGATACGTGCTCACCTATAAGCTCTGATAGGCCAAAGGTTGTACTCACTACCTGGCGCACGATCCGATGGGCAGTGGGCTGGGCACGTAGGTGCCGCCCAGCCCTAGCCAATAGGCTTAATGCATCGACAACGGCAACCAGTAGAGGCCGACAGAGCATGAGCCGGATCAAAAAGAGCAAGCCCGACCAATTCCGCAGTGACGCAATCAAAGCCAAGCTCGAAGAGCTGCGGCTGGAGTTACAGACACTTCAGGCAGAGCAACCGCAACTGCAAGAACAGCTTCAGGCAGCCCGTAAAGCCGGTTCGAGGGCTCGCGCCCCGGCCGGCACAGCTTCTGAGAGCAGTATCAACAGCCCGGCCCGGGAGATTCATGGCCGTCTGTCTCTGGTTAATTCGCGAATTTCCGACTTGCCACGCGAGATTGCTCAGTTGGAGGCGGAGCTCTCTATGCTCGAGCAAGCCTTTAACGCTGATCAGGTGATCGCTGCATCGACTGCCAAGGCAATCGAGTTTGGAAAACAAGCCGCAACCCTTCAGGCCAATCAAGATCAACTTTCCCGCCGCATCGCCGAGACTCAGAACGAGATCAGCTCTTCCCTGGCCATAGCCGCACAAGCAGAGCAAGGCGCCGCCCAAGCTATCGCGGGTGCAACTTGCGAGGAAGAAAAACAAGCCGCCTCCCTGCAAATGGAGAAGGCAGTCGAACTCTCTGTCGCGAAGGAATCCAGCAACCGCATCAAGCAGCGCGCTATAGACGCGATGGTCGCCGAAGCGGCCAATCTCACGAAGGCCATTGATGAATTGGAGCGCCAGATTCAGGAAGAAGAGATCAAGGCAGCCGAGGCCGCCCTGCTGAAGCTCGGAGAGCAATGGAACCAGAAAGCAGCCGAGCTCAGTGAGTTGGGCGCCCTCATTGCTTCAGTGGACATGATGCAAGGAGGGCGACTGCACATGCTTGACGGACTGGCATTGCCACTGCTTGCCACCAAGTCACGACACACCATTGATCGTTACTGCCTCCTGGAAAAAGCCGAAGACCGCAGCCTTACGATTCATGACCTGGCTTCGGTTTGAACAGGCTTAAGTGCCAGGGAGAAACCTTGATGGAACTTAAGACCTTGGGCAGCCTCGGCTTCGTGATTGACGGCATGCCATTGGCCCAGGCCACTTACGATGCAGCAAGCCAGGGCCGCCGCCTGAAAGGTTGGGCGCCAGGCGCTGCCGGCCCAACTCGATCCGTAGTCGGCCAGCTCAGCACCGTGCGGGCTCGCTCGCGCGATGCCGCTCGCAACAATGGCTGGATCGCCAACGGCATTGGCAACTGGGTAAGCAACGAGATCGGCACCGGCATCAAGCCACGCAGCAAGGCCAAGGACAGAGCCTTCGCGATGGCCGCCAATGCGCTATGGGAAGAAGAGTTCGCCAAGACTGCCGATCATGACGGCGTGCTGGACGTATACGGGCTGATGGCTCTGGCTGTGCGCTCGCGTAAGGAAGCCGGTGAAGTATTCGTGCGCATCCATCGCATGCCGCTGAATGCCGGCCTGCCGGTACCGCTGCAGTTTCAGCTGATAGAAGCCGACCAGTGCCCTCATACCCATAACGAACAGCGCTCGGATCGCCAGGTAGTTGCAGGCGTTGAGTTCGCTAATGGCAAGCGCACTCGGTACTGGATGTATGCGCGGCACCCAGGCGAGCCTGGTCTTGGTAATACACAGTTGGTCCCGATTGATGCTCGGGACATCATTCACCACTTCGCTCCGATGCGGCCTGGCCAGGTGCGTGGCATGGCTGAAACCGTGCAGGCACTGGTCAAGGCTCGCGACTTCGACGAGTACGACGACGCCGAGCTGACCCGCAAGAAAACGAGAGCCAACTACACCGGCGCAATCAAGCGTCAGGGCTACGACGAAGAAGATTTCAAGTTTGATCCGTTCACCGGCGACCCGATTGACTCCAGTAGCGGCGTCCCAGTCGTAAGCCTGGAGCCGGGCACCTTCCCGGCGCTGCTGCCAGGCGAAGAAATCCAGTTGTTCGACGGTGATCAGGGCGGCGGCTACGGCGACTTCATGCGGCAGCAACTGATGGGGGTCGCGGCAGCGCTGGGCATCCCCTATGAACTGCTGTCGGGTGACATGCGCAACGTAAACGACCGCATCCTGCGGGCGTTGCTGAACGAGTACCGCCGCCACATCGAGCAGTACCAGTGGCTTTACACCATTCCGCAGCTCTGCCAGCGGATGTGGGAGGCCTTCATTGATGCCGCTGTGCTGGCTGGGCGCCTGCGTGCGCCGGACTACGCCACGCGCCGCCGTGAATACCTGGCCTGCGACTGGCGCCCGCAAGCCTGGCGCTACCTGCATCCGGTGCAGGACGCCCAGGGCGAACTGATGCTGATCAAGGGCGGCCTGAGTTCCCGGGCCGACGCCGCCGCCGAGCGCGGATACGACGTTGAGGAGATCGACCAGAAGAACCAAGCGGATGCAGCGAGGGCCAAGAAGCTTGGCCTCTCCTACAGCCATGACCCAGTACCAGACCAACCTTCCGAAGACGCTCCGGAGAAACGACCATGACCCAGAACATCACCAACAGCAAAGAACTGCAGCTAGGCAGCATCTCGGTAACCGTGCGCGAACTGAGCGTATTGCAGGTTCGTTCCTGGTTGACCGAGCTGCTCAATCCCCAGCCCCAACGCGATCTGGTGGACGAAGCTTTTTTCACAGAGTGCTCCATCAGCGATCTACTACGCATGACCAGCCTGACGCGCGACCAGGTGGACGAACTGCGCCCCTCCCAACTGCAGGAGGTGATCGCGCTCTGCAAGGAGCTGAACCCCGATTTTTTCGCGTTCATGGGGCGTCTAGTGAAGCCGGCGGCGCCCACAGCTTGAGAGAGCTGGATCGGTGTATCACGGCCATGGTGCAGCTAGGGCACTCCAGCGCCCCTTTCTATGGATGGTCGTTCTTTCTCGCGTCACTGAATGCCACAGGAGGCACCAATGACAGACGTTGAGCTCAAGTTAACAGCCGACGCCGGCCAAGCCACGAAAGAGGTGGCCGGTTTTCGCCGCGAGTATGCAGAACTGGTGCGCAGCATTGAGAAGCCGCTACGCCAGATCGATGCCTTGAAGGAAACTCAACAGAACGCTAAAGCAGCAAGTAGCGCTTACTTCGAAGCAAGGCGCCGGGTTGACGAGCTGAAACGGGCCATAGAGCAGGCTGGTCAGCCAGTGCGCCAGCTCGATCACGCCTATACCCAGGCGCAGCGCACTTTGGCCAACGCTACCCGTGAGTTTGATCGGCAGAAAGCCAAGGTGCGCGAGCAGCGCGCCGAACTACAAGCCGCAGGGGTAGATACCCGGAACCTGGCCGCGGAGCAGCAACGGCTCCAAAGCACGCTGGCCAAGGGGCTCACATCTGGTCGCAATGATCAGGCCATCAGGGCGGCAGTTCAGGATCTGGGCGTTGGTCGCTATCGCGCGGCCCAAGTCGAGGTGGAGCGCCTGCGTGGTCAGTACCAGCTACTGCGCAACAGCGGCACCCTTACGGCCCGTGAACTGGCTGTGGCTCAGCAGGCGCTGACTCAGCGGGTGCGCGAAACGCAGCAGGCTATGCGCGGCGTCAATGCCGAGCAGCAGCAGTCACGCCTTGGTGGTGGAGCTGCCACCCTGGCGGCTCAGTTCGGCGGAGCATACGGCGCCCTTCGCGGCCTGCAGGGCGTTATCCGCATTGCAGACAACTGGGTGGAGTTGACCGACCGTATCAAGCTCGCCAGTGGCAGCCAGGAAGAGTATGCGCAGGGCATGGAACGGTTGCGCGAGGTTTCAGACCGCACATTCACGGATATGCGGGGTAACGCTGAAAACTTCGTGAACGCCCTGGCGCCTCTGCGTGACCGCGGTTTCAGCAATGATGAGGTGCTGAGCTTTGTCGAGGCAGTTGGTCTTGGCCTGGTGGCCAGTGCCGCCCGGGGCGAGCGTGCCGCCGCTGCATTGCAACAGTTCAGCAATGCCCTGCAGGACGGAAAGCTGCAGGGCGATGCGTTCAAGGCCATGATCCGCACGACGCCGGCCCTGGCCGATGCCCTTACCCGGTCACTCGGTGTAACTCGTGAAGAGCTGGCGAAGATGGCTAGCGCAGGGCAACTCACCACGGACGTTTGGGTGCCGGCGGTGATTGGCCAGATCGATTCTCTCGGCGGCGCAGTCGATGGCATGAGCGTCCTGGTTAGCGATGCGCTCACCCGGCTCAATAACGCCTGGCAAGACGCCATCGGCAAAGCCGACACCAAGCCCTTAGTTGCAGCAATCGAGGATCTGACCAAGACCATCGGTGATCCACTGATCGTCGAGAACCTGGTCAAGATCGCGTCCGCCATGGTGTACCTGGCGAGCGTTGCGGTATCGGCTGCGAGCGGCTTCGCCGAACTGGGCGACAACATTGGCTATGCGGCAGCCAAGGCAAGCGGCAACGTCGACAAGCTGACCAAGCTGGAAAAGACCTTGAAAGAGGTCAATAACGCGATCACTGGTGACAGTTTCATCGGCTCCAATACCGTGGCCGTGCTCATGAAGCAATTCGACCCGGAAGGGTTGGTGCGGTGGCGCAAGGAACTGGAAGAGGAAATCGCCAAGGTCGGCGCCGAGCTTTCCGGTATGAGCCTGGAGGCCTACAAGGCGCAACAGGAAGCAGCCCGCCAGCAACGCGAGGCCGAACGCCAGGCGCTCGATGAGCAGAAGAAGCTCGATCAGCAGGAGGTGGACTCCAAGCGCGAGAAGTTCAGCGAGCTGGCAAAGCTGCGTGACGCCGAAGTTAAGGCTTCGGCCGATACGGTAAAAGCTCGCGCGAAGGCCGAGCAGGAAGCGCTCAAGGAACTGGAAAAGGCCAAGCAGGCACAGCTCGACACCGAAACGCGCTACAAGGACGCACTCGACCGCCTTCGTTCTGGCGGCACTGGGCAGGCCAGCTTCGCCGGCGTAATGGATTTACGGATGGAAGCACGGCAGGCTCTGGAAGCGAAAGACTTCGATGGAGCGAAGAAGAACGCCCAAGCGGCCTTGAAAATGCTGATGGAGCTGGCGGATGCCGGGGCAAACAGTTATGGCTTCGCAGGCATCATCGAAAGCCTGAAAGGCATCGAAGTTCAGGCCGACAAGGTCAACCTCGACAATGCCCAGAGCAGCTTCGATCAGGCTCAGAAGCAGGTAGTAGACCTCAAGGGCCTGCTCGATGAACTGAAGGACACCACCATCACCGTCACGATGGATCAAACGGCACTGGACAAGGTATACGGCCAGCTTGCGCAGTTGGCGCAACGCTTCAAGCGGGAGCTGGTCATTCCGGTTACGCCAGTGGCTGGGCAAGCCGGCGCCGCCCCTGCCGGCCAAGTTGATGGCTACGCCGACGGTGGGCTGATCCGTGGACCGGGTACCGGCACCAGTGACAGCATTCTGGCCAGGCTCTCCAATGGGGAGTTCGTTATGCGCGCGGATGCCGTGAGGCACTATGGCTCCGCGCTGCTGCAGCGACTCAACAGCCGCCAATTGCCCAGGTTCGCCGATGGTGGGTTGGTGAGTAGTGCCCTGGTGCCCAGCGTGCCGATTGCAGCGCAGCAGATAGAACGCACGGTCGAGGCTTCACGTGGGCCGGATCTGAGCGACTACGGTTATCTTGGGCTCGACTTGGGTGGTGGGCAAACCCATGAGGTAATCGTTCACAAGTCAACTGAGCTCGATCTGAAGCTGCTTCGGTTGAAGTTTGGTCGCGCGCATAGGAGATAGCCCATGGCTAATCAATGGAACCGCAATGGCGGTCGACTGCTTTGCTACTACCTGTCTACACACCATCCGGTGTTCAAGTTCCCCAGCGGGCTCGGCCCTTTTCCCACTGCGGCAGAGGCCGGCGAGGCCATGGACATGCTCCTGGCGCGCTACCCGGATTTGCACATTCGGTTGGATCGGTTGCCCAACAGCTCTGAGCTTATGAGCCTCCCCGATGAGACTCTGGATGAGCGGCTTGGCACCTCCCAATGGTGGCTCGAAAGGCTACTGCAGGCGCCCTTCAGCGTTGTTGAAACGGTAGAGCCATCCCCTAATGAAGTAACCGCCGAGCATGCCAGGCAGATCGCTGCTCGGCTCGGCTGTTCGCCTTCAGACATCGCCGTGTTTCAAGGCGCTACCACTGCCGATATCCAGGAGCCGCTCTGGATCGTTTTTCGCCTTCACCTGCAAACCGAAGACGCTGCAAAGGCCAAAACCAAAGTGCTTTGGTTGAGGCGTGAGCGCGAGCAAAAAGACCTTGATACCGCAGGCGTGATAGCTACCACGCTCGCGCTCTACTACCCAGCCACAGACCTGGTTTGATCATCACAGCCCCAGCGTCACGCGCGCGGGGCTACTCCTCTCCCAGCCCGTCGAAGTTTTGTGTGGTGGCACAACGATGGTAAATTGCCAAAGCAAGCCGCAGGGAGGGAACCCCATGACCAGATCAGTTTTCTTGATGTGCCTGCTCGCTGGAGCCATGCCAGCAGCTCAAGCTGCGAGCGTATTCAAATGCGTCGATGCCAAGGGCAAGGTGACATTCACCCAGCAAAACTGTCCCGATAACCACGCTCTTGATGACGTGGTATCAGCACGCAACCAAGCCCCAAGCGGTACCAGCGCACCGACGAAAATGGCGGAGCCCGCTAGCCGGGCGACAGCGCAGCAATATCCCTCTGCCCAGCGTTATACACAGCAACCAGCCCAACAGACCAGTAGTGGAACATCAGTAACCGTTGTTGGCGGGTCTGCTGAGCGTTCGCCATGCAGTACTGGTCTGTCTGATCGCGATTTACGTACCGCCAAAGTGCGCGGAGAGATCGTGCCTGGCATGTCCCGCAAGGACGTTGAATCGATGTATGGCGCGCCCAATCGTGACGGCCATGCTCGAGGTGCCGGCGCAAGCACGTACTGGAACGACAAGTATCTGGATCAAACCTCTGTCGGCTATGACAGTAACGGATGCGTGCACGGCAGCTACCAATCGGGGCACCGAAACTGACCGGAAGGGCCAGCAGCACGCTCAGCCAGATTAACAGCAGCAGATTCCCTGCATTGCAGGCTTTCTCGTGCATGGCGCAGATTTGCGCCATCGCCTGCGTAACCAGCCCCCAAAATCCCACTGTGCAGTGGAATTTTCTCACTTTGAGGAAATTCGGTTCATCCGCCATTGGCGGTCGAGATATTCCCCCAGTGGGGGTGAACGAATCGTTCATCCTCAAATCCAGGATGAACCCGCCATGTGTCGGGTCAGGGGAGAAATCCTCCCGTAACCCTAAGTACCGTGTTCCTGCGCTTCTGCCAAATCCCGCTACGCCTAAGGCGACCGCCGCTTACGGCCTATCCAGCATTTCTACGGGGAGAGAGGATGAAGGAACGCGAAAAGTTAGCCAAAACCGCCTCTGCATGTGATGTTCGATCACCTGTAGGCCAGGCCCAAAGCTGTCTCAGCAACAGGGCTAATTCTGATCAGCAGCAGGGTTGGGCCGGGCAGGCAATGCTGCGAGTCAAGCCTTGGAAAAGCCAACATTGGAACATGGTCGTCAGCTAAAACATCAAAAGCCCTGGAGCAGATAGCATATCTGCCCTCTACTTTTTCCTTTTCGACTTCAATTTGAAAGCCCACCGATTTAGCCATGTATAAATATTGCCTACAACATGCGTCATAAAAAAGCCATAATGAGGAACATCCACATCTGCATAACTTTCAAAATCCTTAAACTCATAATTAACAGATTCCACAGAGAAGCCCCAAGTCATCAACCCAGAGGAGGCTAAAATTCTCTCCAACTGAGACGCCCCCTCAATATCATCCGCACTAACAGTCACACCTCCTATCGTGTAATTACCACCGCTATATAGGCGATGCTCTTTCTCCTCTCCGACGGATGTCTTTTCCATAACAATAAATTTCAGCGTATCAGCATAGTACTGGCCATTATGAATCTTCTTCACCGGCCTTACAGGTATTATGAAATTGTTCCGCAGAGATTCAAAATAGACGTTCCAATACGTCTTGTACTTCCGCACGACAGATAAACCGCTGGGCGTTGCCACCACCAAAGACTTAGGGATTTTGTGATCGAGCAGCATCTTGCCTATGCTCGCCTTATAGGTTGACGCAATATATCCAGAAACACCCTCATGAAAGCTCAGCTTAATTGTTTCAAAAGGACTTAACACGCGCGGCGAATGAGTATAGTCCACCAGCTCCAAATAAATATTACTATCCACCCTCAAGTATATCGTGCTAACCGCCACCGCTTTATCTTTAAAGTTTTCAATAACAACCTCACTCACATACGGCTGATTACTCCAAGCGCTACTAGAAACCTGGAACAGTCCGTGAAACTCCACGCCTCTTTTTGAAAAGTGCTGGTATGCAGCATAAAAAAGAACAATCAACGCAATGGCAAATGAAAAGAACGCCACAACCAAGGACGATGCCGATATGAGCAGACTAATGAATGTATTGCCATCCATAGCTGCGATATCTACTTCGCCAGTCTTGATTAGAAACTCTTCAACAAACGACATTCTGCACTCCATGTCTGACTAGTGGCTGGCGAATCTTACACCGTCCTTCCTGCCACCTGCGAAGGAGGATCGATAGAGCGGGCGAAAAGTATGGAGGCGACAAGCGCCCGAACGACGGGGGGAGCCAAATTTTCATACCCGCGAAAAATGAAACTCAAAATCCAGGCAGATCCGGCGCCGCAGATTCGCTCTGCTGGCACAATGAGGCGTGTTAGAACGCGGGGGTAATGAGAGTGAGCGCGATCGATTGCGACTACCTGGATGACTACGACCGCCGCCGGCAGCCTCAGGGCATTCCGTCAGATCTGGCAGCGCTGATCGCCCTCAAGGCTGCGGCAATGGCTGCTGAATTTGAGGCTCGTGCGCAGGAAGAGCTGAAGAACGCAGCTCGCCGCCACCTGAGGGCCGGGCAGACGATCAAGCATATCGCCTGGCAGTTGGGCCTCTGACTTGGTGTCGAACGCTCAGGCGGGGTGAGGTATATGCGCGCCGCTCAATCACTGCCTATCGCCTGAGTCGCGGCCGCCCCGTCTTCACCGCTCGGTGTTCGCCCGCCTCATAGTCACGTAAGAACTGCCGAACACTCTCCAGTCGCCAACAGAGACGCGATCCCTGCTTGAAGTAAGGTGGAAGCCAATCGGCGCGCGACTGGATTGCGCTCCTAATAGACGACTCAGTGCGCCCTAAGAGCTTTGCCAGCTCCGGCACGTGGATAATTTCAGGATCCATAGTTCAAGCCTACATCACCTCAACGTCCCGAAGCACCATTGCCACGAGCTCGTTACGATTGCCGGCCTGGTAGGCAATCCAGCCGACGCACCGCAATTTACTGATCTGTTCACCGGGGTGGTGCCATTCGATCGCAAGGCTGCGGTGATTGCAGCTGAGTTTGATGCACGCTGCACAACGGCCTGACAGTATCGCCTGACCGATAGGGCTATGATTTACTTAACGGCAAGCGAGCTGCAGGGTATGGGTCAAATCATGGGTTGCACCGAACACTAATCGCGCCAACCAGATAAATCAGGCCTCTCAGCTACTAAATAGCCGGCCACAAGCCGGCTTTTTTATTGCCTTTCGCCAGGCAACCGCAATCAGGTGGTGCAGGGTGGCGAGCGCAGCTGACCAGGCAACAACCGAACCAGCCGGCCGATAACCGCCCACTTTTCCTCCTTTCATCGCCCCCTGCGTAGCCCGCGTATCTGCTGACGTTGACGCCCTGCCGGGGGGCGTGACGCGGCGCTGCGCCCAGGGTGAGCGCACCCTCCCGATTGACTGAATTAACCAGTTAGTACATTTTTCACGGCGCCCCTCACAACAACAAGAGACAGCCATGACGCCCTGCATTCTCGTTCTCAACGGCCCCAACCTGAACATGCTCGGAACGCGCGAACCGGCCACCTACGGGCACGAAACCCTCGCCGATATTTCCCAGCTTTGCGCCGACACCGCTGCCGAACATGGCCTGGCAATCGAGTTTCGCCAGACCAATCATGAAGGCGAGCTGCTCGACTGGATTCATGCCGCGCGCGGACGCTGCGCCGGCATCCTGATCAACCCGGCGGCCTGGACTCACACCTCGGTGGCGATTCGCGATGCGCTGGTGGCCAGCGAGCTGCCGGTTATCGAAGTGCACCTGTCCAACGTGCACAAACGCGAGCCGTTCCGTCATCACTCCTTCGTCTCGCAGATCGCCGTGGGTGTCATCTGCGGGCTCGGCAATCAGGGTTACCGGCTGGGCCTGCAGTACTTCGCTCAATCGCTCAAGGGTTAAGACCATGTCATCCGTTACCAGCGGCATCCTTGCCGGCCTCATCGGCAAAGGCATTCAGGCCTCGCGCACGCCCGCCATGCACGAGCGCGAAGGCGATGCGCAGGGCCTGCGCTATCTCTATCGGCTGATCGACCTCGATCAGCTGGGCCTGGATATCGATGCCCTGCCGAACCTGCTCGAGGCCGCCCAGCACATGGGCTTTACCGGCCTCAACATCACCTTTCCGGCCAAACAGGCAATCATTCCGCTGCTCGACGAGCTGTCGGACGAAGCCCGGGGCATTGGTGCGGTGAATACCGTGGTGCTCAAGGACGGCAAGCGCGTCGGCCACAACACCGACTGCCTGGGCTTCGCCGAAGGTTTTCGACGTGGCCTGCCCAATGTGGCCCGCCGGCGCGTGGTGCAGATGGGCGCTGGTGGCGCTGGTGCCGCCGTGGCGCATGCCCTACTTGCCGAAGGTGTCGAGCGCCTGTGCATTTTCGAGGTGGAGCCAGGCCGCGCCCAGGCCCTGGCGGACAATCTCAACGCACACTTTGGTGCCGAGCGCGCTTTCGCGGGTGACCACCTGGCCGGTGAAGTCGCCGCAGCCGACGGCCTGGTCAACACCACGCCGGTGGGCATGGCCAAGCTGCCGGGCACGCCACTGCCAAGCGAATTGCTGCATGCCGGATTATGGGTTGCGGAGATCATCTACTTCCCGCTGGAGACCGAGTTGCTGCGCCACGCCCGCGCCCTCGGCTGCCGCACGCTGGATGGCGGCACCATGGCGGTGTTCCAGGCGGTCAAGGCGTTCGAACTATTCAGCGGCCGCCCGGCCGATGCCGAACGCATGCAGGCGCACTTCGCCAGCTTCTGAGCCTACGCATGCAAAAAGCCCCTGGCAGCGACAACTCTGCCAGGGGCTTTTTCATATCTGCTCAGCCCTGGATATAGCGCAGCACGGCGTCGCAGATCATCGTCTTGTGGCGCTGCTTGACCTGTTCGTCAGGCAGGTCGATCTGGAAGATTTCGCCGAAGGTGTGACGGTTGGATACCCGGTAGAAGCAGAAGGAACTGATCAGCAGGTGCACGTCGAGCACATCGATACCAGGTCGGAAAATACCCTCCTCCTCGCCGCGACGCAGGGTCTTGCCGAGGGTGTCGAGCACCACGTTACTCATCTGGCGGATGGCCGGCGACTGCTTGACGTACTCACCGTAGTGAATGTTCTCGATGCTGACGATACGCACGAAGTCGACGTTGCGGTCGTGGTGATCGAAGGTGAACTCCACCAGTCGGCGGATCGCCAGTACCGGCGGCAGCGAGGCCAGGTCGAGGCGACTCTCGGTACCGCGGATATCGCCGTAGACTTTGACCAGCACCTCGAGGTAGAGCTGCTCCTTGCTGCCAAAGTAGTAGTAGATCATCCGCTTCGAGGTCGCGGTACGCTCGGCTATGGCATCCACACGAGCCCCGGACAGGCCCTGCTGGACGAACTCCGTGATGGCGGCCTGGAGAATGCTCTCGCGGGTCTTCTCCGGGTTGTTCTTACGTACCTTGCGCACCACCTCGGTAGGTTGGCTGGCCAGGTTGGCAACGGCTTCGGTCATACGGCGATGTCTTTTTTATAGGTATTGGTAGTGCGGATTATGGCAGGCCGGACAGCCGCCAGGCAGCGGCAACCGAGCGGTTGCCGCATCGCCCGGCTTACAGCCGGGGCCGCTTCAAGCCACCGCTGCGCGCCTTGGCCATGGCCGCCAGACGTACCGCGACGTTGGCGGCGCCGTAGCCCACGTAGCCGCCCTTGCGCTGAATGATCTCGAAGAAGAAGCGTTCCTCGAACGGCTCGGTGTAGACGTGGAAAAGCTCGCCGCCCTGGGCATCGCGGTCGTACAGCACGTTGTAGTAGGCCAGCTCGCTGAGGAACTCGTCGTCGAAATCGAAGCGCGCGGCCAGGTCGTCGTAGTAGTTCAGCGGAATCTCCAGCAGCGGCACGCCGGCCTCCTTGGCCCGCGCCACCTGGGCGAAGATGTCGTCGCAGGAGAAGGCGATGTGATGCACGCCGGAGCCCTGATAGCTGGACAGCGCATGGGCGATGGCGGTGTTGCGGTTCTCCGAGATGTTCAGCGGCAGGCGAATCGAGCTGCAGCGGCTGCGGATCGCACGGCTTTTCACCAGGCCGTAGGGATCGGGCAGCACCACTTCGTCGTCGGCCTCGAAATCCAGCAGGCTCTTGTAGAACAGCACCCAGCTGTCGAGCGAGTCGGCCGGCAGCGCCAGGGCCATGTGATCGATGCGTTGCAGCCCGCCGCTGGCCTGGGCCTTGGCATCGAGGCTGAAATCGGTGTCGTAGATGGTCTGCCCTTCTCCGCCCTGCTCTACCAGATAGATCAGGCTACCGTCCGGTGCGCGCACGGCTGGGATTTCCCGCTCGTTGGGCCCGACCAGGCCACGATAGGGCTGGCCGCGGTAGTCGCAGGCACGCTGCAGTGCCTGCGCGCCGTTCCTTACCCGCAGCGCGGTGGCGCAGAGCGAAGGGCCGTGCGACTCGAAGAAGTTGTGCGCGAAGGAATAGGGCTCGGCATTGAGCACGATGTTGATATCGCCCTGACGCAGCAGGCTGACATCCTTGGAGCGGTGCTGGCCGGCGTGGGCGAAGCCCAGGCGCTCCAGCCAGCCGGAGAGACGCGCGCCGACGGCCTCGTCGACGGCGAACTCGAGAAATTCCACGCCGTCGTAGCGGTGCGCCGCAGGCGGGGTGAAGAGCACGCCCGGCTCGATCTGATAGCCCTCTTTCTCCAGACGCTTGTGGGTCTTCTCCTCCAGATAGAGCAGCGAGCGCAGGCCGTCGGCCGCGTTCTGCCGGGGCGGTGCGGCGCGGAAGCCATCGTTGAAGATCTCCAGCGACAGCGGGCCGCGATAACCGCTACGCAGGATTGGCGCGAGGAAACCCGCCAGATCGAACTCGCCCTGCCCAGGGAAGCAGCGGAAGTGACGGCTCCACTCCAGCACGTCCATCGCCAGAATCGGCGCATCAGCCATCTGCACGAAGAAGATCTTGTCGCCGGGAATATCGGCGATGGCTGCCGGGTCGCCCTTGAGCGACAGCGTATGGAAACTGTCGAGAATCATCCCGACGGCCGGATGGTCGGCCTGGCGCACCAGGTCCCATACCTGCTGGTAGGTGTTGACGTGACGCCCCCAGGCCAGCGCTTCATAACCGATACGCAGGCCACGCGCGCCGGCACGCTCGCCGAGCAGGCGCAGGTCGTCGATAAGGATTTCGTCATCGCCCAGCGAGTCGGCGGCGACGTTGCTGCACACCAGCACCAGGTCGGTGCCCAGCTCCTGCATCAGGTCGAACTTGCGATCGGCACGGTCGATGTTGCGCTGCAGGCGGTCGCGGCGACAGCCCTCGAAATCACGAAACGGCTGGAACAGGGTGATGGCCAGGCCAAGGTCGGCGCAGCGCTTGCGAATCTCGCCGGGGCTGCCGTCGTAGTAGAGCAGGTCGTTCTCGAAGATTTCCACGCCGTCGAAGCCGGCGGCGGCAATGGCTTCGAGCTTCTCGGGCAGGGTACCGCTGAGGGAAACGGTGGCAATTGAACGCTGCATAGACGGCTCCGGGCTGAGGCGGCGCCGTAGCGGGCGGAGTGGAGGGATCGAGACGTGCTCATGAGCCCTCACTCGGCCGGTTGGTCGGCGCTCATGGATTGTTCGTAGCCTGGATTATTGGCAGGGCTGGGGAGATCAGCAATTCAAAATGAACGAACTGGTTAGTTTTCCGTTCGATAATCGAACACTGATCATTTGCGAGACCGCTGCCGGCTCTGCCAGGCCGCAGCCAGGCCACTGAGGCAGATGATGAGGATGCCGATCAACGCCGTGGTATCGGGTGTGTGCTGGAATACCAGCAGACCCAGCAGGCCGGCGAAGACGATCTGCACGTAGCCGAACGGCGCCAGCAAGGCGGGCGCCGCGTGGCGGAAGGCGTGGGTCAGCATCAGGTGGGCAGCCATGCCACAACCGCCCAGCGCCAGCATCATCAGGCCGTGCGTGACGCTCGGTACATGCCAGAAGAACGGCACCAGCAGGCTCATCACCAGGGTGTTGACCAGGCCGGCGAAGAAGTTGCTGGTGGTCGCACTGTCCACTTCGCTCAAACGCCGAGTGAGGATCTGGTAGACGCTGAAACACAACGCGGCGCTCAGCGGCAGCAGCACCGCCGGCGTGAACAGGCTGCCGCCCGGATGCACGATGATCAGCACGCCGATAAAGCCGATGATCACCGCGGCCCACTGCCCCGCGCTGACACGCTCGCCGAGTAGTGGCACCGACAGCGCGGTCACCAGCAACGGCGCGAGAAAGATCACCGAGGTCGCCTCGGCCAGCGGAATGAACATCAGGCCGGTGGTGAACAGCAGGCTCACACCCAACAGACACAGCGCACGCAGTACCTGCAGGCCAGGACGCTTGGTGCGCAGCACGCGTAGCCCGGATTGCGGCAGGAAGATGCCCGCCATCAGCAGGGTGTGCACCAGATAGCGCGCCCAGACGATGAGGATGATCGGGTAGAAACCCGACAGGTATTTGGACATGGCATCGTGACTGGCGAACAGGAAGGTCGCCAGCACCATCAGGCCGATCCCCTTGAGCGGATGATTGGCGCCGGACAATGCAGTGGTGCTCATGAAATACCCGGAAAGCGGACGCGCCGCAAAAAGATAGCAAGACAACTAACTATACAGGCCGCAACCGAGCAGCGCCTATCTCGGCTGCGGCAACGGCTGGCGGGATTACGACTGACGGTCAAGCACCTGCCGTGTCTTCTCCAGCGCCATGCTGGCCCGCTGCAACGCACTGACGCCCTGCTCCAGCAACTGCCGGGTGGGAATCTCCAGGCTCAGCGGGATGTTCGCCGGCAGGGTTCGCAGCAGGCCCGGCAGGTCGCAATCGCCCTCGCCGGGGAAACGCCGCTCGTTGCGCGCCTGGCGCAGGATCTCGTCCATGTCATCCGGGCGCGGCCCGGCCACGTCGCACAATTGAGCGTAGCGCAGGCGCTCGGCGGGCATCGTCGCCAGGTCCTGCAGACGCGAGGCCGAACGGTCGAAGTGAAAGGCATCGACCAGTACGCAACCATTGCTGCGCCCCGCCGCGTCGACGATACGTGCCGCCTGGGGCAGGTCGCGAGCGTCGGTCCAGGGCATGAACTCCAGATGCGGATGCAGGCCGTACTGCGCGGACAGGTCACAGAGTGCGGCGAAGCTGTCGGTCAGGCGCGCCTCGTCCGGGTCGTTGCCAGCCACCAGCAGTTCGCTGGCGCCGCATTCGGCCCCCACGGCGAGAATGGCCTCGAAATCGCTGACACGGGTGTCCGGCTTCAGGCGCAGGATCTCCACATCCAGCACCCGGATGCCGGTATCGCGCAGGCGCTGAAGGGTCTGCGCGCGCAGCGCGGCATCGGCGACCAGCGGGAAGTGATGCTCCTGTGGCGTGGCCGGCACCAGACGCAAGCCAACATGGCTGTAGCCGGCGCGCGCCGCGACTTCGACCATTTCCGGAGGTGACAGCTCGAGTACGGTCAGGGCGGCCAGGGACAGAATGCGTTCGCTCATGATGACTCTCTGCTCAGATGGTTTCGGGAGTGCAGGCGCGGCCCATTTCCGCCGCCTGGCGAATGGCCTCGACCAGCGCCAGGGTACGACCGGCATCGGCAGCGCTGACCAGCGGCTGCGCCTGGCCGCGGGCGACTTCGATGAAATGCAGGAGCTGACGGCGCAAGGTTTCGTCGGCGTCGAAGCGCTCCTGCACCTGCTGCAGCGGCTGATGCCAACCGGCGCCGGCCTCGGCGTAGTGCCAGCATTTGAGCTGCGGAATGCTCAGGGCCCCGCACGTACCGGCGAGCAGGTAGCAGGGCTGGTCGGCTTGGCGCGGGTAGACCGGGTTCTCGCCCGATGTCAGCTCCCAGCTCCAGGGCGCGGCGGCGGCATCAGAACCGGTCAGGCTGCCCAGCGCACCGCCTTCGAACTGCAGCAGCACCGCCGCGCTGTCTTCGTTGGCGAAGCCGCGCACGCCGTTGCTGGTGATCGCCTGCACCTGGCGCACCTCGCCGCACAGGTGACGCAGCAGATCGAGATCGTGGATCAGGTTGGTCAGCAGCATCCCAGCACCGGCCTCGCGGCGCCAGGGAATGTCGTAATAGCTGTCGGGCTTCTGCACCTGCCACAGCGCGGTCACCGTGGTCAGGTGGCCCAGCGTGCCTTGCTCGATCAACTGGCGGGCGCGGGCGATCAGCGGATTGTGCCGACGATGATGGCCGACCAGCACCGGCACGCCGCTGCGCTCGCTGGCAGCGACCAGCTCGCGCACCTCGTCCAGATGCACGCCGACCGGCTTCTCCAGCAACACCGGTACACCGGCCGCGATGCAGTCGAGTGCGGTGCCGACATGCAGGGCGTTGGGGTTGGCAACGATCACGGCCTCGGGCCGAACCTGCTCCAGCATCTGCCGGTGGTCGGCGAAATATGCCACGCCGCACTCGTTGGCAAACGCCTCGGCCTGCGGACCAGGGTCGGCGATGGCGCACAGCTGCGCTTCGGCCAGGTTCTGCAGGTGCTGATAGTGCTGACGCCCCATGATGCCGGCACCGATCAGGGCAATACGCAGGGGAACGGTCACGCGGTGATCCTCTTGTTTGTCGTGCTCGCGTGGGTGCGCCGGATGCAGTAGGCGCTTTTTTAATATTTAGAACTTAGTTCCAAAAATTACGCAAGACGAAAATGCGAGGCGTGCGACAGCACCCAGGAGCCGGTGTAGTGGGTTCATTGCGCGAGGCCCCGCCGCAACGTCAAATCGTGATTAACAACACGTGGGAGGGGCTTTAGCCGCGAGCCTTTGTCGCGGCTAAAGCCCCTCCCACGTTTTTTGTGCTGATCAGTGCGTGGCTCAGGAGTTTCGCGGCTGAAGCCGCTCCTACGACAGGGTGGGGGGATTAGCCGATCAGGCGAACAACTCGGAGGCGGGGCTGGCGGCGGACAGCTCGGCGGCGGCGGCCAGCAGTTCGGGCGCCAGCTGCTCGATGCGCATCAACGGCAAACGGGCGCTGGGCCCGGCAATGCTCAGCACACCGATCACCCGCCCTTCGACGGGGTGGCGGACCACGGCTGCCAGGGCTGCGGTGCCCAGCGACGAGCTTTCCATGACCCAGGCGTACCCTTGCTGACGCGCCAAAGCCAGACGCTGCAAGAGTTCCTGCTCGCTGCGCGGCGCGTTGGGACCGAGTTCGGCAGGATCGGCGATGCCCTGCCGGGCGACCAGCCCCAAGGCCTCGGCATCGCTCATGCTGGCCAGCCAGGCATGCCCCGAGGCGGTGTAGAACAGCGGCGCGTCACGGCCCATGTCGGGGTCGTAGCGCAGGCCGGAGCGAGCCCCCTGGCTCTTGGCGATCCAGGTCTGACGCTCGCCTTCGATCACGCCCAGACGCACCAGCTCGCCGCTGCTCTGCGCCAGACCGTCGAGGATCGGCTGCAGCACATCGGCGCCGCTACCCGCCAGGTAGCGAAAGCCCAGCGCCACCAGCTTGGTCGTCAGCCGATAGCGACTGGTCAGCGCATCCTGGCGCACGTAGCCCAGGCGGCTCAGCTCGGCGAGCATGCGATGCGTAGCACTCTTGGGAATGCCCAACTCATCGGCCAGCGCCTGCATCGGCACGCCACGGGCGTCGCGAGTGAGACTTTCGAGAAGGCTGAGCGCACGTTCGATCTGACTGCCGGCCATGGGAGGATCCTGGAAAATTTGCGCCGATTCTAAGAGACAAGCGCCCGCCGATGCGAGCCAGACGGGCGCGAACCTCTGGATGCTGAGCCGCTGACGCGCGATACTGCCGGCGCACCGCATAATGTACTAACCGGTTCGTTCTTGTTCGGTTATCGAACAAAACTCCGTTTGGCGAATTGAAATGGCCGGTATGGTCGGCCCACTATTCCAACCACGCCTGAAAACGAAGTGATCTTCTGCCTGTGCATCACGCTTCGAAAGTTTCAGCAGCCAATAAATATAAGAAGGTCAATTGTCATGTCACAGCCTTTTCACCTGCGTGCCCCGACCGCCCGGATCGCTCCTCGCCCGGCTCCCAGCTCGTCGCTCGACGACTGGTCATCGCTGTCCACTCTGGCCATGCCCATCCTCACTCCCGCCTGTCATGACATGCCCAGGGTTTCCTGGCTGCGCCCGATCAGCACGCTGATTGCCAAGCTGCCGCCTGCGCGCAAAGCCTGACTCGGCCCTTACCTCCCCACTGTCGGAGCGATTGCATGAACAAGACAGAAAAGATGCTGGTAGGCGAGCGCACATTCTGTGTCCTGCTGCTGGTTTTCAGCCTGGCGATCTTCTACCTGGCCTATCAGATTTCCGGTTTTTCCTCGGTCAACTCGCCAGGGGCATTTCCTCTCGGCGTCGCACTGGTGATGATCCTCTCCGCGCTCAAGATCGCCGGCGAGCTGATCGGCAAGACCAAGCCCGATTGCAGTGGCTGGCTGGATGCGTTCCGGCAGTTTCGCGTCACCCATTTCCCCCGCCGTACGCTGGTCTTCGGTCTGCTGGCCGTGTTGTACCTAGCGGCGATCCAGTGGGTCAGTTTCTACGTCAGCACCTTCCTTTTCCTGGTGCTTTCGATCGTTTACCTGCGCAGTGGCCGCGTCCTCAACGCAATTCTGATCGCGGCGATGTTGCTGGTGCTGATCTACCTGCTGTTCAGCCTGGCCTTCAGCGTTTACCTGCCATAACGAGGCACCCGAGATGAGCGATACCCTTTCCTACCTGCTGATGGCCTGGAGTGACCCGCAGCTGCTGATGCTGACTGCGCTGGGCACCTTCGCCGGCATCTACATCGGCGCCATCCCGGGCCTGTCGGTGACCATGGCAGTGTCCATCCTGGTGTCCTTCACCTTCGCCTGGGACGTCAACGACGCGCTGGCGCTGATCGTCGGCATCTTCATCGGCGGCGTCTACGGTGGCTCGCGCAGCGCCATCCTGCTGAACATCCCCGGCGCCCCTTCCTCGGTGGCGACGGCCTTTGACGGCTACCCGCTGGCGCAACAGGGCGAAGCCGGGCGCGCGATCGGCCTGAGCACCGTGATGTCGGTGGTCGGCGGTATCGTCGGCACCCTGATGCTGGCCAGCGCCGCACCGCTGATCGGCGACCTGGCCCTGCGCTTCGCCCCACGCGACTACTTCCTGGTCGCCGCCATCGGCCTGTTGCTGGTCGGCAGCCTGGCCGAAGGCTCGCTGGCCAAGGGCATCTTCGCCGCCGCCCTCGGCGCGGTCATTGGCCTGGTGGGCATGGACCCGGTCACTGCCGAAGGTCGCTTCACCCTGGGCCAGGTCGAGCTGATGGGAGGCATCCACTACGTGGTGCTGATGATCGGCCTGTTCGGCGTCGCCGAGGCCTTCTATCAACTGCACAACCTCGACAACCCGGTGATCCGCCAGAAGGTGGACAAGATCCTGCCCTCCTTCGCCATGGTGCTGAAGTTCCTGCCGCTGTCGATCCGCACGTCGGTCATTGGCGTCATCGTCGGCGTGCTGCCGGGTGTCGGCGGCGACATCGCCGCGCTGATGGCCTACGACCATGCCAAGCGCACCGTGAAGAACCCGACCAAGCCGTTCGGCAAGGGCGCCTACGAGGGCCTGGTGGCGCCGGAAACCGCCAACAGCGCAGCGGTCGGTGGCGCCTACGTGCCGATGCTGACCCTGGGCATGCCTGGGGACGCGGTCACCGCGGTGATCATCGGCGCCCTGGTGGTGCATGGCCTGAATCCCGGCCCGATGCTGATGGTGGAAAACCCGCACATCTTCTACTTCACCGTCGGCAACCTGCTGCTGGCCAACGTGTTCCTGATGATCTTCGGCCTGATGGGCATCAAGCTCTTCGCCAAGTTCGTGGAGATGCCCAAGGCCGTGCTGATTCCGCTGATCCTGGTGCTGTGCGTGGTCGGTACCTACTCGATCAACAGCAGCATGACCGAGGTGTACTGGATGCTCGGCTTCGGAATACTCGGCTACCTGTTGAAGATCTTCGGTTTCCAGATGGGCCCGATCATCCTCGGCGCCATCCTCGGCCCGCTGATGGACACCTCGTACCGCCAGGCCATGTCCTCGGCCGGCGACAACCCGGTGGAGCTGCTGCAGGGCCTGATCAGCAGTCCGCTGTCGCTGATTCTCACCGCCGCGGTGGTGCTGATCCTGCTGGGCAACACCCCGCTATTGAAGAAGATCAAGAGCAAGTTCAGCCCGGCTTCGGCCCGCGGCTGATACCGGTTTCACCAGGCGTGCCCCGGCCTACTGGGGCTCACAACAACAACCGATGGAGAGTCTCCACATGTTCAAATCGCTACTGACTGGCGCCGCTCTCGGACTCAGCGCCCTCACCATGGCTCTGCCAGCCCACGCCGAATACCCCGAGCGCAGCATCCAGGCGGTCATTCCCTGGGGCGCGGGCGGCGCCACCGACAACGTCATGCGCAGCCTGACCCCGTACGTGGAGAAGGAGCTGGGCGGCAAGTTCATCCTCAACAACCGCCCGGGCGGCACCGCCGTGATCGGCAGCACCTTCGTCAAGACCCAGCGCCCCGATGGCTACACCGTCCTGCTCGGCGCGGAAAACCCGCAGCTGTATAAGGTGCTGAAACTGGCCGACTTCGACTATGCCGACTTCTACCCGGTCAGCATCATCGGCCAGAACGTCGTGGTGATCGCCGCCAACGCCGATGCGCCGTTCAACAACATGGCCGAGCTGCTGGCTGCCGCCAAGGCCAACCCGGACACCCTGCGCATGGGTTCCACCGGCGCCGGCGGCCTGCCGAGCACCGTCAGCGCGATGATCAACGCGGTGGACGAACTGAAAGTGCGTGAAGTGACCTTCGGCGGCGACGGCCCCGGCATCACCGCACTGATGGGCAAGCACATCGACTTCATGCCGCTGAGCCTGGCCGCCGCGCGCGAGCTGGTACGCAGCGGCAAGCTCAAGGCCCTGGCCGTGTTCGCCACCGAGGAAACCCCGGAGCTGCCGGGCGTGGAGCCGATCACCAAGTCGCTGCCAGCGATTGCCGAGTACCTGCCGTGGGGTCCGTTCTGGGGCGCCTTCGTACGCAAGGACACCCCGGATGACGTCAAGCAGAAGCTGGTCGATGCCTATGCCAAGGCCGTGGCCAACCCCGAGTTCCAGGGCTTTCTGAAGAACTTCGGCGCGCAGAGCCTGAACCTCAACGGCGCCGAAGCCGAGGAGTTCCTCAAGCGCTGGCAGTCGGTCACCACCTGGTCGATGTACAAGGCCAAGGCCATCGAGGTCGCCCCGGACTCGGTCGGCATTCCCAAGCCGTGATCCTTGCCTGAGCCGAAAGGCTCGTGGCAAAAGCCGCTGCCACGGTAATCGTGGCAGCGGCTTTTTGCATTTTGCTCCACGCCTGCTCCGTGCTCAGCGCTGAATGCGGAATACCTTGGGCGACACCCCCACCTCGCGCTTGAAGAACCGCGAGAAATAGGCCGGCTCGGAAAACCCCAGGCTGTCCGACACCTGATTTACCGTCATCACCGTGTAGACCAGACAGCGCTTGGCCTCCAGCACCAGCCGCTGGTTGATCATGCGCAGCGCCGACTGCCCGGCCAGACGCCGACACAAGGCATTGAGATGCGCCGCGCTGATGCCGATCGCCTCGGCATAGCGCTCGATGGTCCAGTGCTCGCGAAAGTGCATTTCCAGCAACCGTGCGAACGCCGCGATGTGCTCGCGCCCGCGATCCTGGGTCGATTCACGAGCGCTCGACACGGCCAGCCAGCGGCGATTGACCGACACCAGCAAGACGCTGATCAGCGACTGCAGCATCAGGTCGCGCCCCGGCGCCTGGCGGCCGTACTCCTGAGAGATCGACTCGAACAGCGCATCCAGGTGACGCACCTCATCGCCCAGCGCATAGCAGATCGGCATTCGCGTCACCTGACTGTCCAGGGTGCCGCTGAGCTGCTCCACCAGCGGCAGCGCCATGCTCAGCACATAACCGCGGATGTCCTGGGAGAAGCGAAAGCCGTGCACGCTCATCGCCGGAATCAGCTGCAGCGACGGCCGCTCCACGCAGTGCACGTGGCCCTCTACCTCAAGCTCGGCGCGACCAGCCTGTACGTACAGCAACTGCACCAGATCGCCATGCCGGTGCGGGCGGATTTCCCAGCCATGCAAGCGGCTGCGCTCGGGGATCGACTCGCAATGGATGAGATCCGGCGTCGGCCAGGCAGCGGTCTCGCCATAGAGTTTGAAGACCGGTACCGCCACCTCGGGGGATTTCAGCACGCCGCCCTCCAAAACCATGAAAAGTCCAAGAAACGATACCGATAGTGCCTTCAAAGCCCTGCCCTATCCACAAAAAATACAGGCACGGCGCCCAGGCTCCGTCGACAGGAGAACAATAATGAAGACACAAGTCGCCATCATCGGCGCCGGCCCTTCCGGGCTGCTACTTGGCCAACTGCTGCACAACGCCGGCATCGACAACGTCATTGTCGAGCGCCAGAGCCCGGACTATGTACTCGGCCGCATCCGCGCCGGCGTGCTCGAGCAGGGCATGGTCGATCTTTTGCGCGAGGCCGGCGTGGCCGCCCGTATGGAGCGCGAAGGCCTGCCGCACGACGGTTTCCAGCTGGCCTTCGATGGCCGCTGCGAACGCATCGATCTCAAAAGCCTGACCGGCGGCAAAGGCGTGATGGTCTATGGCCAGACCGAAGTCACCCGCGATCTGATGGAGGCCCGCCAGGCCAGCGGCGCCGTCACCCTGTACAACATCAGCCAGGTCAGGCTGCACGAACTCAAGGGCGAGCGCCCTCATCTGACCTTCGAGCACGAAGGCCGCGTGCAGCGTCTGGAGTGCGACTACATCGCAGGCTGCGACGGCTTCCATGGCGTATCCCGGCAATCCATACCGGCTGGTGTGCTTAAGGAATTCGAGCGGGTGTACCCGTTCGGCTGGCTGGGCATCCTCGCCGACACGCCACCGGTGCATGAAGAGCTGATCTACGCCAATCATGAGCGCGGCTTCGCCCTGTGCAGCATGCGCTCACCGACACGCACGCGTTATTACGTGCAGGTCGCCGCCGAAGAGAAGGTCGAGGACTGGCCCGACGAACGCTTCTGGGACGAGCTCAAGCGGCGCCTGCCGGAGCCGGTTGCCAGCCAGCTGATCACTGGCCCCTCGATCGAAAAGAGCATCGCGCCACTGCGCAGCTTCGTTGTCGAACCAATGCAGTATGGCCGCCTGTTCCTGCTCGGCGATGCCGCGCACATCGTGCCGCCAACCGGCGCCAAGGGCTTGAACCTGGCCGCCAGCGACGTCAGCACGCTGTACCGCATCCTGCTCAAGGTTTACCGCGAAGGCCGTAGCGATCTACTCGAACGTTACTCGGCGATCTGCCTGCGGCGTATCTGGAAGGCCGAGCGCTTCTCCTGGTGGATGACCTCGATGCTGCATCGCTTCCCTGACACCGACGCCTTCAGCCGCCGCATGCAGGAGACCGAGCTGGACTACTTCGTCAGCTCCGAAGCTGGCCGCAGAACCATCGCCGAAAACTACGTCGGCCTGCCCTACGAACCCATAGAACAGGAGTAATGAGCGCTATTCGCCCGGCACGTTCATCAGCGCGCCGAGCCCATGCAATTCGTTCGTTTATCGCACACTAAGTCGTTAATCGAATTGAATAGCCCCTCGCTAACTCGCACCATGCGAACAGCGAATCCTAGCGGCGGCAGTATTGCAGCCGAATTTGGCTGTACCTGAGTCGCCTACTAACAATGAATAAGAAAGGACATTTGCGATGCACAAGCTTTCCAAGGCTTTGCTGACGCTGCTTGCCACCAGCGTCATGACCTGGGCCAACGCCGACGAGGCCGAGGTCACCCTCAAGGTTCACCACTTCCTGCCCGCCCACTCGGTGACCCAGGCCGACTTTCTCAAACCCTGGGCAGAGAAAATCACCGCCGAATCCAATGGCCGCATCCAGTTTCAGTTCTACCCGTCCATGCAGCTGGGCGGCACCCCGCCGCAACTGATCGACCAGGCGCGTGATGGCGTCGCCGACATCGTCTGGACCCTGCCTGGCTATACCAGCGGCCGCTTCCCTCTGGCATCGGCATTCGAGATGCCTTTCATGAGCCGCTCTTCCGAAGCCAGCAGCCAGGCCATGTGGGATTTCCTCGAAGCCCATGGGCAGAAGGAGTTTGCCGACGTCCATCTGCTCGCCACTCACCTGACCGACGGTGCGCTGCTGCACACGGCGAAAAAACCGGTGCGCAGCCTAGCCGACTTCCGCGGTCTGAAACTGCGCTCGGCCAACCGCGTGTCTACCAAGCTGATCTCCATGCTTGGCGCCACCCCGGTGGCCATGCCGGTGCCGCAGGTGCCGGAAGCGCTGTCCAAGGGCGTGGTCGATGGCGCCGTGCTGCCCTGGGACGTGGTCCCGGCTCTGAAACTGCAGGAGCTGGTCAAGTACCACACCGAAATGGCCCCGGGCCAGCCGGCGCTGATGCACACCGCCCTGGTGCTGGCGATGAACCCGGCCAAGTACGCCAGCCTGCCCGATGACCTGCGCAAGATCATCGACGACAACAGCGGCCGCGAACTGTCACGCCAGGCCGGGCATATCTGGGACACCAACGTGATCGAGACCGGACACAAACTGGCCGAATCGCGTGGCAACGAGATCTACGTGCTGCCCGCCGACGAGCAGGCCAAGTGGATGGCCATCGGCCGCAAGCTGGACAACGACTGGATCAAGGAAGTCGAGAGCAAGGGCAACGAAAACGGCGCCGCGCTGCTGCAAGAAGTGCGCGACCTGATCGAAAGCTACAACGCCAAGCTGTCGAACTGATCGCCAACCCTCGTTGTCCTGGCCGGCATCTCGGGTGCCGGCCTTGCGGAGTCCGCTCATGATCGAAAACCCTGCCTTGCCTGGGCAGCCCCAGCGCACGCGCCCATTCGGCCAGTTGCTCGACACGCTGGCATGCTGGCTAGCGATGGCCGGTGGCCTGGTACTGGTCGCCATTACCCTGCTGTCGGCCTACAGCATCACCATGCGCAGCCTGTTCGATGCACCACTGCTCGGTGACGTCGAGCTGGTGCAGATGGGCTGCGGCATCGCCGTGGTGAGTTTCCTGCCGCTGTGCCAGCTGCGTCGCAACAATGTCATCGTCGATGCGTTCACCCTGCGTGCGCCGGCTGCACTGCGCCGCCATCTCGACACCCTCGGCTGCCTGTTGATGGCCGCCTGCGCGGCACTGCTGGCCTGGCGCTCGGTGATCGGCACCCTGGACACCTACCGTAACGGTGAAGAGTCGATCATCATGGGTATCCCGATGTGGTGGTCGATGACCCCCTTCGCCCCGTCCTTCGCCCTGCTGGCCATCGTTTCCCTGTACACCGCCTGGCTCGACCAGCGTGGCGAAGGGGGCCAGCAATGAGCAGCGTCGCACTGGGCGGGCTGTTTCTCGCCTTCCTCCTGGTTCTGCTGGCCATCCGTATTCCGATCGCCATCGCCATGCTGCTGACCGGTATCGCCGGTTACGTCTCGATCAGCGGCTGGGACCCGCTGCTCAATTATCTGAAGACGGTGGCCTACGCCCGTTACACCGTGTACGACCTGTCGGTGATCCCGCTGTTTTTGCTGATGGGCCAGTTCGCCTCGCGCGGCGGCCTGGCTACGGGCCTGTTCCGCGCTGCGGCCGCCATGGTCGGACACTGGCGCGGCGGCCTGGCGATCTCCGCCATCGGCTCGTGCGCCGCCTTCGGCGCGGTCTGCGGTTCATCGGTGGCGACCGCGGCGACCATGGGCCAGGTGGCCCTGCCGGAGCTGCGTCGCTACAAGTACTCCAACTCGCTGGCCGTGGGTTGCCTGGCAGCGGGCGGCACCCTGGGCATTCTCATCCCGCCCTCGGTGGTGCTGGTGATCTACGCCATCCTCGCCCAGCAGAACATCTCCACGCTGTTCATGGCAGCCTTCGTGCCGGGCATCCTTGCCGTCATCGGCTACATGATCGCCGTGGCCATCTACGTGCGCCTGTTCCCCGACTCGGGGCCTGCTCAGGAACGCTCGAGCTGGAAACAGCGGCTGCAGGCGCAACAGGGCGTCTGGCCGGTGCTGCTGATTTTCCTGGTCGTGCTCGGTGGCATCTATGGCGGTTGGTTCACCCCGACCGAGGCAGCGGCCATCGGTACCGTGGGCACGGGTTTCTTCGCCTTCACCCTGGGCAAGATGCGCCTGGCCGAACTCAAGGAAGTGTTGCTGGGCACCGGCGTGACCACCGCGATGATCTTCATGATCCTGCTCGGCGCCGATGTGATGAATGCCTTCCTGGCCATCTCGCAACTGCCCAACTTCATCGCCGAAGCCATTAGCGGAGCAGGTCTGCCGCCGTTTCTGGTGCTGGCCGGGATTCTCATCCTTTACCTGATCCTCGGCTGCGTGATGGACACCATGTCGATGATCCTGCTGACCATCCCGATCTTCTTCCCGGTGATCATGGGGTTGGACTTCTATGGCCTGGACCAGACGGAGAAAGCCATCTGGTTCGGCATCCTGGCCCTGATGGTGGTGGAGATCGGCATGGTCACCCCGCCGCTGGGCATGAACGTGTACGTGATCGCCGGCATGGCACGCGACATTCCCATGCGGGACGCCTTCAGAGGCATCGTGCCGTTCCTGATTTCGGACATCGTGCGCGTGGTCATCCTCGTGCTCTTCCCATCGATCACCCTGTGCCTGGTGCGCTGGCTGACCTGACAGAGGACCCGCAATGCATTCAGACAGATGCCACTGACCCCGAATAACTGCCAACACCCCCGATGTAGAGGCGTATTCGCCGTTGCGGAGGGGTTCTTAACCTTGCAAAAGGAAGCGATAACAATGAAAAAAGCTCTGTACCTCGCGCCCAGCGCAATCGCCGTTGCCGTCATGGCCTCCAGCCTCTCGGTCGGCGTTCAGGCCGCCGGCTTCGTCGAAGACGCCAAGGTCACCCTCGGCCTGCGCAATTACTACTTCAACCGTAACTACCTCAACGGCACCGACCCTATCGTCAACGGCGAGCGCCAGGGCCAGGCCGAAGGCTGGACGCAGAGCTTCATCCTCGATGCCCGCTCCGGCTACACCCAGGGCACCGTAGGCTTCGGTCTCGATGTGCTCGGCCTGTACAGCATCAAGCTCGACGGCAACCGTGGCGCTGCCAACACCCAGCTGATGCCGATCCATGACGACGGCCAGGCCGCTGATGACTTCGGTCGCACTGCCGTGGCGGCCAAGGCCAAGATCTCCAAGACCGAGCTGAAAGTCGGCGAGTGGATGGCCGTGCTGCCGATCCTGCGTGCCGACGACGGCCGCTCCCTGCCGCAAACCTTCCAGGGTGCGCAGCTCACCTCCAGCGAAATCGACGGCCTGACCCTGTACGGCGGTCAGTTCTGGAAGAACAGCCAGCGTAATGATGCCAGTCGCGAAGACATGTCGTTCACCGTCAACGGCGCCACGCACAACGGCGACGACTTCAACTTCGGCGGCGGTGAGTACCGCTTCAACGGCAACAACACCCTGGTCGGCGTCTGGCATGCCCGCCTGGAGAACGTCTACCAGCAGAGCTACGCGCAACTGACCCATAGCCAGCCGGTCGGCGACTGGGTGCTGGGCGCCAACCTCGGCTACGTCACCGGCAAGGAAGAAGGCTCGGCCAAGGCCGGCAACCTCGACAACAAGGTGTACCAGGGCGCATTCAGCGCCAAGCGCGGCAACAACACCTTCATGGTGGCCTACCAGCGTCTGAGCGGCGATACCAAGTTCATGCGGATCGACGGCGCCAGCGGCGGCACCCTGGTCAACGACGGCTTCACCAACAGCTACGACAACCCGGAAGAGCGTTCCTGGCAGGTTCGTCACGACTACAACTTCGCCGGTATGGGCATTCCGGGCCTGACCCTGATGAACCGCTACGTCAGCGGCTCCAATATCCATGCCGGCGGTCGTACCGACGCCGAGGAGTGGGGGCGTGAATCGGAGCTGGCCTACACCATCCAGGAAGGCTCGCTGAAGAACCTGAGCATTCGCTGGCGTAACTCCGATGTGCGCCGCGACGTAGGCCAGGATCTGCACGAGAACCGTCTGATCATCAACTACCCGCTGTCGATTCTGTAAGCACCACGCAACATCGCTGCACAAGTGACTCCTAGTGTTACGGCACGTTCAGCCCGTCCTCGTGACGGGCTTTTTTTTGATGTGCAACTGTTCGAGGAAGTACCACCATGCGCTGGATTATCGAACGCTGCGCCGACCTCAAGGTCGGGCACAAGCTTCTGCTGGGCTTTTCACTGGTCATGCTGCTGACCCTGGCGGTGGCCCTGGGTGGCTGGCGCACCGCCAGCGACATACTCGAGCATGCCGGCCAATCGCTTCAGGTGGCGGACCTGAAACAACAGATCCTGCGGCTGCGCCTGCTGGAGAAGGATTACCTGCTGGCACCGCTGGCTGGCCATGAAGCGGCCATTGCCGATCAGCATGCCGGCATCGCCGACCAATTGGCCGCCCTTTCTTCGCATACCGAGCAACTGCTGCAAGGCAACGACGCTTATCTGCAGCAGTTCACCCAACTGCGTGCGACACAGTCGCAAGCCAGCACCGCACAGACCGGAATGGCGATCCGCGCCGACGAAGCGCTGATCCAGTTCGAGATGGTCGCTCAGGACCAGTTCAACCTGATTCGTGACCAACTGTTCGAAGGCCAGGCAGGCACGCAGAGCGGTGTCGATCAGGCCGAGGCAGCGGCACGCCTGAGCCAGAACCTGCTGCAGCTGCGCCTGGCGGAAAGCCAGTTCATCCTTAGCGCAGACAATGCCGATGCCGACCTCTGGCAAATACGCTTCACCAGCATGACCGAGGCGGCGCAGCAACTGCGCGCACAACTCGCAGCGCTGCAGCAGGCATCGCTGGACGAAGCCCTGCGCGCGCTCGACAGCTATCGCGAATCCTTCGAGCACTATCGCCAAAGCCGCGAGGCTGAACAGCACAGCCGCAACCGGCTGACCGAACTGGCGCAAGCCATGCTGCAACATGGCGACGCTCTGCAACAGCGCCAGCAGCTCACCATGCAGGAGGGCAACCGCCAATCCCTGCAAACCCTGGCCCTGCTGACCACCGCAGCGCTGGTGCTGGCGCTGCTCGCCAGCTGGCTGATCCGCCGTCTGATCGTCGGCCCGCTACGGAATTGCCTGCTGCTGGCCCAACAGGTGGCGGCCGGTGATCTCAGCGGTTCTCGCACGGCCATTGGCCGCGACGAGGTCGGTCAGCTGCTGGGGGCGCTGCAAAGCATGCGCGACCACCTACGCGAACTGATCGGGCAGATCGGCGGTAGCGCGACACAGATCGCCGCCGCGGCCGAGCAGCTGTCGGCGGTCAGCGAACAGACCCGCGCCGGTGTGCGCGAACAGAGCGAAGAATCCAGTCAGACCGCCTGCACCATGCAGCAGATGGTCGCCAGCGTGCAACAGGTGGCCGGCGATGCGGAGCAGGCATCGCAAGCGGCACAGCAGGCAGAACTGCAGGCCCGCGATGGTGACCGGCAGGTGCGCCAGGTCATCGAGCAGATCGAGCGCCTGGCCAGTGAGGTCGCACAGACCGGCCAGACCGTCGATCAGGTGCAGGGCGAGAGCCAGCGCATCGGCACGGTGCTGGACGTGATCAAGGCAGTCGCCGAGCAGACCAACCTGCTCGCACTCAATGCAGCCATCGAGGCGGCCCGTGCCGGTGAACAAGGCCGCGGCTTCGCCGTGGTCGCCGATGAAGTTCGCGCACTGGCGCGCCGTACTCAGGATTCCACCAGCGAGATCGAGGCACTGATCACCAGCCTGCAAAACCGCGTGCACAAGGCCGTGGCCCAAACCCAGGCCAGCCAGAGCCTGAGCCAGGACGCGGTGAGCAGCGTCGAACTAACCGGTCAGAGCCTGGTGCACATCAATCAGGCGGTTGCGTTGATCGAACGAATGAACCAGCAGATCGCCAGCGCCGCCGAACAGCAGAGCGCGGTGGCCATGGAGATCAACCGCAGCCTGGACAACGTGCGCAGCATCGGCGAACAAAGCGCGAGTGCCACCGAGCAGACGGCCTTGTCCAGCGCCGAACTGGCCAGGCTCGGCGGTGAACTGCAGGAACGCATCGGCCGTTTCCGCAGTTGAGGCAGAACGCTTCATCCCAGTAGGGCGCGTTAGCCGCGGCAGCTAGCAAGCGCGGCTAAAGCCCCTCCCACAGGTAATCGCCCACGTATTCAGGCCACACCGTGGGAGGCGCTTCAGCAGCGACAGTTCCTGAACATGTCCACAGGTGAAAGCTGATACCTCCACCACTCAGCGACGGCAAAGCGAACGACAAATGGCCGCTAACCGCACGACATCCCAAGCCCTTCTCTCCCACCACTCTTGGCGCCTCCGTGCGCCCAACGTAAAATCCGGAACATAGTTCCAATAAATACAAATCCGGAGACCTGCCATGCCTCACACCCCACTCGACTGCGACCTGCTGGTGGTCGGCTCCGGCGCTGCCGGGCTGGCCGCAGCCGTCAGCGCCGCGCACCTGGGCAAGCGGGTGATTCTGGTGGAGAAGGCACCAGTGCTGGGCGGCGCTACGGCCTGGTCCGGGGGCTGGCTGTGGGCGCCACGCAACCCGCTGGCCCAGCGCGCCGGCATCGTCGAAGACATCGAGCAACCGCGCACCTACCTGCGCAACGAGCTGGGCGAGCATTACCGCCCCGAGCTGGTGGACGCCTTTCTAAAGCACTGCCCGGAGATGGTGGCCTTCTTCGAGCAGCACACCGCGCTGCAGTTCGTCGATGGCAACGGTATCCCCGACATGCACGGCGACACGCCCGGCGCGGCCACCGGCGGTCATCAGGTCATCGCCGCGCCCTACGATGGCCGCGAGGTGCTCGACCTGTTGCCACGCCTGCGCAAGACCATGCGCGAGACGTCCTTCATGGGCATGCCGATCATGGCCGGTGCCGATCTTGCCGCCTTCCTCAACATGACCCGCTCGCCCAAGGCGCTGCTGCACGTCATCCGCCGCTTCACCAGCCACCTTTATCACCTGGCCCGCTATGGCCGCGCCATGCATCTGGTCAACGGCGTGGCGCTGATCGCCCGTCTGGCGCGCTCGGCGCAGGATCTCGGCGTGCAGATGCTGGAGTCCACGCCCGCACAGCGCCTGATCGTCGAGAACGGCAGCGTCTGCGGCGCCGTGGTGCTGCATGCCGGCGAGGAAATGACTATCCGCGCTAACGCCGTGGTGCTGGCTGCCGGCGGTTTCCCTAATGATCCGCAACGGCGCCAGGCAATGTTCCCGCGCGATGCCAGCGGCCATGACAACCTCGCCCTGCCACCGACCAGTTGCTCCGGCGACGGCCTGCGCCTGGGCGAAAGCATTGGCGGACGCGTGGCCGACGACCTGCGCTCGCCCGTGGCCTGGGCGCCGGTATCGAAGGTGCCCTACCCCGACGGCAGCGTCGGCCACTTTCCGCACATCATCGACCGTGGCAAACCCGGCATCATTGGCGTGCTGCAAAACGGCCAACGCTTCGTCAACGAAGCCGGCGGCTACTACGACTACGTCGACGCCATGCTCAAAGCCATTTCCGAGCAGCAGGAAGCCTGTTCCTGGCTGATCTGCGACCACCGTTTCCAGCGCCGCTACGGCCTCGGTTTCGCCCGTCCGGCGCCGCTGCCGGTGTCACCGCATATCCGCAGCGGCTACCTCAAGCGCGGCGATACTATCGAAGAACTGGCCATCGCCTGCGGCATCGATCCGCTTGGCCTGGTCACCACCATCAGCGAATTCAACCACCACACGCGCCTGGGCGAAGACCCGCAATTCGGCCGTGGCAGCACGCCGTTCAATCGCCGCAGTGGCGACGCCCAGCACCCCGGCCCCAATCCTTGCGTGGCGCCCATCGAGCACGGCCCGTTCTATGCGGTGAAGGTGCAGCCGGGCTGCTTCGGCACCTTCGCCGGGCTGCGAACCGACGGCCACGCCCGCGTACTGGAAGGCGATGGCCAGCCGATCCCAGGGCTGTACGCAGCCGGCACGGACATGGCCAGCCCGCTGGGCGGGCACTACCCGTCCGGCGGCATCAACCTCGGCCCTGCCCTGACCTTCGGCTATATCGCCGGTCGCCATGCGGCTGCGCTCTGACATCCCGCGCGCGGGGGGCGCAGGCATAAAAAAGCGCCGCCCGGATGCGTGGTCCGGGCAGCGCTCCATTGCTCGCGGGCTCAGTCCTGCAGCGACTCAATACCCAGCTCGTCCCAAACGGCTTCGGCCAGGTGAAAGGTGGCATTGGCCGCCGGGATGCCGCAGTAAATGGCGCTCTGCATGATCAATTCCTTGATCTCTTCGCGGCTCACCCCGTTGTTCTTCGCCGCGCGCAGGTGCAGCTTCAGCTCGCCCTCGCGGTTCATGCCGATCAGCATGGCGATGGTGACCAGGCTGCGGGTGTGACGCGGCAGTCCCGGGCGGGTCCAGATATCGCCCCAGGCATGCCGGGTGATCATCTCCTGGAACTCTTCGTTGAACGGCGTCAGGTTCTGCAGGCTGCGGTCGACGTGGGCGTCACCGAGCACCGCGCGGCGCACCTGCATGCCGGCTTCGTAGCGTTGTTTTTCGTCCATCGGTCAGTCCTCGAATGAATCCGTAGGAGCGAGCTCTGCTCGCGAAGTGCTGCGTTCGCGAGCTTTACGATTCGCGAGCAGAGCTCGCTCCTACAACAAGAAGGGGGTGCGCTCAGGCGCGCAGGAAATCCAGCACACGCTGGCTGAACTCATCGCCGGCCTGCACGTTGGACAGGTGCGCGGCGTGGAACTCCACCAGCTCGGCACCCGCGATGCGTTCCTGCATGAAACGGCCATGCTCGGTTGTGGTCACCGGGTCGCCACTGCCGCAGACGATCAGCGTCGGCGCGGTGATGCTGCCAAGCTGCTCGCGGAAATCGGCATCGCGCACCGCTGCGCAGTTGGCCGCGTAACCTTCCGGCGAAGTCTGCGCCAGCATGCCGACGATGGGCTCGACCTTGCCCGGATTGGCCTCGGCGAACTCGGCAGTGAACCAGCGCGAGATCGACGCATCGCGCAGCTCACGCATGGCCTGCGCACCGCCAGCGAGCACGCTGTCGATGCGCGGGTTCCACACCTCCGGCGTACCGATCTTGGCGGCGGTGTTGCACAGCACCAGGCGCTCGATGCGCTCAGGGGCATTGATGCCCAGCCACTGGCCGATCAGGCCACCCATGGACAGGCCGCAGAAATGCACTCTGGCGATGCCCAGCGCATCGAGCAGGGCCAGCACGTCGCGGCCGTTCTGTTCGATGCTGTACGGGCCGTCGGTCACCAGCGAAACGCCGTGGCCACGGGTGTCGTAGCGCAGCACCTGAAAGTGCTGGGTGAAGGCAGGGATCTGCGCGTCCCACATGTGCAAGTCGGTGCCCAGCGAGTTGGACAGCACCAACACCGGAGCACCGGCAGGGCCTTCGAGCAGATAATTAAGGTCGCCATCGGCGAGACGTACGACAGGCATGAATGACTCCTAAGACGAAAATTGCGTGTGTTCGATGATGGCCCGCTCGACCCAGCGGCGGGCCTGACCCAGGTAATGCGCGGCATCGAGCAGGCGGTCCAGCTCGTCGGCGGAAAGCTCTGCGGCGACCTCGGCATTGGCGCCGAGCACGGCGCGCAGGTGGGCGCCCTCCTGCACCGCCTGGCGGCAGCATTGCTCTACCAGGTGATGGGCGGCGTCGCGGCCGATGCGCTGAGCCAGGGCGATGCTTACCGCCTCGGCCAGCACCAGGCCCTGGGTCAGTTCCAGGTTCTCGCGCATGCGCGCGGCGTCCACTTCCAGGCCCGGCACCACCAGCAGCGCCTGCTGCAAGGCGCCGGAGACCAGGCAACAGAGTTCGGGCAGGGTTTCCCATTCGGCGTGCCACAGGCCGAGGCTGCGCTCGTGCTCCTGCGGCATGGCCGCCAGCATCGTCGCCACCAGGCCCGGCGCACGCGTGGCGGCGCCGATCAGCACCGCGGCGCTGACCGGGTTGCGCTTGTGCGGCATGGTCGACGAGCCACCCTTGCCCGGCGCCGAAGGTTCGAACACTTCGCCGGCCTCGGTCTGCATCAGCAGGCTGAGGTCGCGGCCCAGCTTGCCCAGGCTGCCGGCGATCATGCCCAGCAGACTGGCGAACTCCACCAGGCGATCACGCTGGGTGTGCCAGGGCTGCTCGGGCAGGTTCAGTTGCAGTTCCTGCGCCAGCGCACCACTGACCGCCCAGCCGGCCTCGCCCAATGCCGCCAGGCTGCCGGAAGCGCCGCCGAACTGCAGGCACAGCAGACGCGGCTTGAGCTCGCTCAGGCGTTGGCGATGACGGGTGATCGCGCCAAGCACGCCGGCCAGCTTCATGCCGAGAGTGACGGGTGTGGCTTGCTGCAGCCAGGTGCGCCCGGCCAGCGGTGTGTCGATATGGCGTTCGGCCTGCGCCGCCAGGGCAGCGGCCAGGCTGGCGAGATCAAGCTCGATCAGGTCGATGGCGGCGCGCAGTTGCAGCACCAGGCCGCTGTCCATGACGTCCTGGCTGGTCGCGCCAAGATGCACGTAGCGTTCGGCCTCGGGGCTTTCAGCGGCGATGCGCTTGCCCAGTGCCTTGACCAGCGGGATGGCGGAATTGCCGGCCGTGGCGATGGCCTGGGCCAGCGTCGGGTAATCGTAGCGTTCGGCCTGGCAGGCGGCCTCGATGGGCGCCACCGCCTCGGCAGGGATCAGCCCGACGCGTGCCTCGGCCCGCGCCAGGGCGGCTTCGAAGTCGAGCATGCCCTGCACGCGGCCGGCGTCGCAGAAGATCGCGCGCATGGCCGGCGCGGTGAAGTAGGCATCGAAAAGTTGGTTGCTCACGAGCGAAGCGCTCCTGGGGAAAAATGTACGGCTAGTGTGGCATCAACCGGCGGCGCCGCGCACGGAGGGGTGTCTGTGGGAGGGGCTTTAGCCGCGACCGATTAAAGGCGTCGCCGCTGAAGCGCCTCCCACAAGGTTCAGTGCGTAGGGTGGGCGGGGCGGCGATCCGTTTCAGCCCACCGCCGTAAAATGGTGGGCTGAAGCCCACCCTACGCGTCTGTAGGAGCGAATTTATTCGCGACCCTGACTGGCACGGGTCATCGCGAATAAATTCGCTCCCATAGATGTCAATCACACTCGCTCTATAGCCAGCGCCAGCCCCTGCCCCACGCCTACGCACATGGTCGCCAGGCCGAGCTTGCCGCCGGTCTTCTCCAGGTGATGCACGGCGGTCAGTATCAGGCGGTTGCCGCTCATGCCCAGGGGGTGGCCGAGGGCGATGGCGCCGCCGTTCGGGTTGACCTTGGGGCTGTCGTCCGGCAGACCGAGATCACGGGTGACGGCCAGGCCCTGGGCGGCAAAGGCTTCGTTCAGTTCGATCACGTCGAACTGCTCAATGCTCAGGTTCAGCCGCGCCAGCAGCTTGCGCACCGCCGGCACCGGACCAACACCCATGACGCGCGGGGCGACGCCGCCGCTGGCCATGCCCAGCACCTTGGCGCGGGGCTTGAGGCCGTATTGCTTAACCGCTTCGGCCGACGCCAGGATCATCGCCGAGGCGCCATCGTTGAGGCCCGAGGCGTTGCCGGCGGTGACGGTCTTGCCTTCACCATTGACCGGCTTGAGCTTGGCCAAGCCTTCGGCCGTAGTGTCGGCACGCGGATGCTCGTCACGGTCGACGACGATTTCGCCCTTCTTGGTCTTGATCACCACCGGGACGATTTCCTCGGCGTAGTAACCGGCTTCCTGGGCCGCCGCTGCACGCTGCTGGCTGCGCAGGCCGAAGGCATCCTGGTCGGCACGGCTGACGCCGTAGTCCTCGGCGACGTTGTCACCGGTGACCGGCATCGGGTCGACGCCGTACTGTTCCTTCATCACCGGGTTGACGAAGCGCCAGCCCAGGGTAGTGTCTTCCAGCTTCTGGCCGCGGCCAAAGGCGCTGTCGGCCTTGCCCATCACATAGGGCGCGCGGGTCATCGACTCGACGCCGGCGGCGATGGCCAGTTCCATCTCGCCCGAGGCGATGGCGCGGAAGGCAGCGCCGACCGCTTCCATGCCCGAGGCGCACAGACGGTTCAAGGTCACGCCCGGCACCGTCTCCGGCAGGCCGGCGAGCAGCAGCGCCATGCGGGCGACGTTGCGGTTGTCTTCGCCGGACTGGTTGGCGCAGCCCATAAACACTTCATCGACCGCTGACCAGTCGACCTGCGGGTTACGCTCGACAAGGGCCTTGAGCGGAATCGCCGCCAGGTCGTCGGCGCGTACCGCGGACAGCGCGCCATTGAGGCGGCCAATCGGCGTGCGGATGGCGTCGCAGATGAATACTTCGCGGCTCATTCCTCACCTCCAGCCTGACCATGGGCGGCGGCAGTGCGCGCTTCCAGGTCGCGCAGCGCGGCCAGTTCCTCAGCTTTCGGCGCCTCGGTGGTGGACACGTTGTCGGCAAAGCGGATCTGCCAGCCGGTGTTCTCGATCACCTGTTCGCGGGTCACGCCCGGGTGCAGCGAGGTGACGATGAATTCGTTGCTGCCGGCTTCCGGCTCCATGATGCACAGGTCGGTGATGATCGCCACCGGGCCGTCGCCCGGCAGGCCCAGGCGCTTGCGATGGTCACCGCCTTCGCCGTGACCGACCGAGGTGATGAACGCCAGCTTGTCGACGAAGGTGCGATGGCCCTGCTTGAGGATGATCAGCACCTTCTTGGCGCTACCGGCGATTTCCGGCGCGCCACCGGCGCCGGGCAGGCGCACTTTCGGCACGTGGTAGTCGCCAATCACGGTGGTGTTGATGTTGCCGTACTTGTCGACCTGGGCGGCGCCGAGGAAGCCGACGTCGATGCGCCCGCCCTGTAGCCAGTAGCGGAAGATCTCGCCGGTCGGCACTACGGTGTCGGCGGTTTCCGCCAGCTCGCCGTCACCGATGGACAGCGGCAGCACGCTCGGCTTGGCGCCAATCGGGCCGGATTCGTAGATCAGCACCACTTCCGGCGCATGGGTCAGGCGCGCCAGGTTGGCGGCCTTGGACGGCAGGCCGATGCCGACGAAGCAGACGCTGCCATTGCCGAGGCGACGCGCAGCGGCCACGGTCATCATTTCATTGGTGTTGAACTCGCTCATCACTTGGCCTCCCCGTTAACCTTCGCCTGGTACTGCGCAAAATCCTCGGTGCCGCGGATGTACTGATCGATCCAGGCAGTGAAGGTGTCGCGGTCGCGGGCGATCGGATCCCAGTCCTGATAGAAGCGGTTGTCACGCTCGTAGTAGCCGTGCGCGTAGGAAGGCCTGGCACCGCCGGGCACCACGCACACCGCAGTGACGGCCCAGGTCGGCAGCACGCAGGCGTTCATCGGTGCCTGCAGGTCGTCGACAATTTCCTCGACGGTGACGATGCAGCGCTTGGCTGCCAGCGCGGCTTCCTTCTGCACGCCGAGGATGCCCTGGATCAGCACGTTGCCCTTGCGGTCGGCCTTCTGCGCGTGGATCACGGTAACGTCCGGACGCACGCTGGGGATGGCGGCCAGCTTCTCGCCGCTGAACGGGCATTCGATGAATTTGATGTCCGGGTTGACCTTGACCAGGTCGGAACCCTGGTAACCGCGCAGCACGGCGAACGGCAGGTTGGAGGCACCGGCGACGTAGGCGTTGGCCATGGCCGCGTGGCTGTGCTCGCTGATCTCCAGCTTGTGCGGCCAGTGCTTCTCCACCGCATCGCGCAGGCGATGCAGCGAACCGACACCGGGATTGCCGCCCCAGGAGAAGGTCAGCTTGCGTGCGCAACCGGCGCCGATCAGCAGGTCATAGACCAGGTCCGGGGTCATGCGCACCAGGTGCAGATCTTTCTTGCCCTGACGGATCAGCTCGTGGGCGGCGGCAGTGGGAATCAGGTGGGTGAAGCCCTCGAGGGCGATGCAGTCGCCGTCCTGGACATGGCGCGAAATGGCGTCGCGCAGCGTGATGATGTCGGCCATCGTAGTGTTCTCGTCAGGTTGCAGGCGCCACCGGGTGAGGCGTGGCGTATGACTGCAACCTTAGAAAGTGGCCTTGACGAGAACAATCCGATAATCGCCATATAGGGCGATTATCGAACACCTTCGTTTTCTAAGAACCTGTTTACGATCTCGCGAGCTGGAGCCATACAAGGCGCAACGACCAACGGGAGTAACAGCCGAAGGTTGCCCCGAAGGGAGAGCGCCAGCGAATCAAAACGGCCAGGAGCGGTCGGAGTCGCGCTCGACTTTACGAGCCTGTCTTTAACGCCGTAGGGCCGAAGCGCAGCAGATCGTGAACAGGTTCTAAGGTCGGAACAATTGACCGCTGAGTTCGCGGCTGGCACTGAGCATCAGCGGCAGGTAGCGCTTCTCCAGTTCGGCGACCGGCACGCGACCGGCATGGGTGCTGATGTTCATCGCCGCCAGCACATGGCCGGCCGAGTCGTAGACCGGCACCGCCAGCGATCGCAGGCCCTGCTCCAGCTCCTGGTCGACGATGCACCAGCCCTGGTGGCGCACTCGCTGCAGACACTCCCACAGCGCGTCGGGGCTATGCAGGGTGCGGCTGGTCTTGGGCTGCAACTCGGCATGGGCCAGGTAGTCCTGAAGCTGGTCGTCATCCAGTGCGGCGAGCAGGATTCGCCCCATGGACGTGCAGTAGGCCGGCAGGCGGCTGCCGACGCTCAGGTCCACCGAGATCAGCCGTTGCGGAATGGCCGAGCGCGCCAGATAGAGCACCTGCTCGCCCTCCAGCGTGGCCAGGTTGCAGGCTTCATGCAGTTGTTCGCTGAGGCGGTCGAGGAACGGCTGCGCAGACACCGCCAACGGCGTGGAAGACAGGTAGGCGTGCCCAAGGGTCAGCACCTTGGGCAGCAGCGAGTAGGTGCGCCCATCGGTGGTGACGTAACCGAGCTTCATCAGGCTGTACAGACAACGGCGCACGGCGGCGCGGGGAATCTCGGTGCGGTGGCTGATCTGCGCGATGGTCAGGTGGCGCTTGCGCTCCTGGAAGGCGTTGATCACCGCCAGGCCCCGGGCCAGGGAGGTCATGAAGTTGGGGTCGCCAGCGAACTCCTCGATACGTTTGGCCGGCGACACGTAGGGTGGCGGCGCAAGGCTGGCAAGCGGCGGACGAGATTCGCTCATGATGCCTCCGGAACAGAGTGGACAGCGCCAGGCGATTATCGAACCGTTGTGCGGTAATCGCAAATACAGTGAGCGAAACAGCGGACGACACTTCTGTTGGGGCCGTCGTGTCGCTCATTCCCGGATTGCATCCGGGCTACGGATGAAAAGCTCGCCGCAGAAGCGCCTCCCACAGGTGCCAGCCATCATCCCGGCAACATGCCCTGCCAGCGCAGCAGCACCAGTAGCGCGCTGACGCTGAAGAAGGCCAGCACGGTGCAGCCCACCAGCGCGGCGGCGCAGCGCTCTTCCAGGCCGAAGCGCTGACCGAGGATGGGGAACACGCTCATCATTGGCGCGCTGGCGAACAGCACGCCGGCGACCATCAGCAGCGGATCGACGCCCGGCACCAGGCTCAGCGCGGCGAACATCAGCAGCGGGTGCAGGATCAGCTTGCCGATGGAGGTCTGCGCCAGATCCGCCGCCATGCCGCCGACCTTCATGCCGTTGAGCGTGGCGCCGATGACAAACAGCGCCACCGGCGCCGAGGCGCCGGCAAGCATGTCGATCACCCGCGCCGGCACCACCGGCAGGCGCAGTTGCAGCAGCGACATGCTCAGGCCCAGCACGATGGCGATGATCAGCGGGTTGCGCAGCAGGCGCAGTGCGGTCTCGCGCACCACCGTCCAGCCGCGTCCGCCCTGCTGGCCGGCTTCGGCAATCGCCAGGGCCAGCGGCACCATCAGCAGGTTCTCTACCAGCATGCCCAGCGCCATCGCCAATGCCGCAGTCGGCCCGATCACCATCACCGCGATGGGATAGCCGACGAAGCCGCTGTTGGGCACGGCCATGCCCATGGCCAGGATCGCGCTGCTGGACAGGTTAAGCCCGCGCCAGCGCCGCGCTATCAGCAGGCCGACGACGAACAGGCTCAGCGAGGCCAATGCGTAGGCGGCCAGGTACGGCCAGTTGAGCACCTCGCTCAGGCTGCGTTCGGCCAACGCCTTGAACACCAGCGACGGCAGCGCGAAGTAGATGACGAAAGTGCCCATGCCGCGGACCTGGTCGCGGTTGACCAGGCTGACGCGGGCCGAGAGAAAGCCCAGGCCGATAAGAATGAAGATCGGGGCGGTGATGCTCAGGACCGCTAGCATGCCAGGCTCTCCGTTTGCGCCTGGTGCAGTTGCCCCAGGCGGCTTCGCGTACGGGAAAAGTCGACGTGGGCGACGCCTGTGCACAGCGCATCCAGACTGCTTTGGCCCTGCAGCCAGAGTTCACGACCACTGTCGTAGGCGATGTCGATGAAGTTGACCAGGCGCTGCTGCTCGTCCGGCGAGCACTGCGCCAGCGGCGGCAGTTCTCCGACGGCGATGTGCGCGAAGCGCTGGCACAGCTGCAGGTAGTCGCCGCTGGCCAACGGCTGTCGGCAGAGCGCGGCGAAATCCAGCCAGATCGTTCGTTCATCCATGCCGCGCAGGGTCAGAGTGCGGCGCTGCAGATGCAGCTGCGGCGCAGCCGGCAGGTGCGCCAGGCGCGCTTCGAGCAACGCCGCCGAGCCTTGCAGATAAAGTCCCCAATGCCGCGCGCTGTGCGCCCGGTAGTCGGGGCCAGCCGCCATCTGCTGGACCAGGCAGCGCCGTTGCAACAGCTCGGCGAACGGCTTGAAGCGGCTGTGATACAGCGGGTTGGGGCACAACTGCTCCGGCGCGTAATTGGAGCTGAACAGCAGGATGCAGCCGCGCTCGATCAGCGGCTGCAGCAGCCGCCCGAGCAGGATCGCATCGCCGATGTCGTGCACGTGGAATTCATCGAGGTAAAGCAGTCGGGCTTCACGGGCCAGCTCATCGGCGACACGCTCAAGTGGATCGGCCTGACCGGTGTGCGCCAGCATACGCTGCTGCACTTCCTGCAACAGTGCGTGCACATGCACACGTCGCTTGGGTTGGACGGGCGCAGCGTGAAACAACGCTTCGAGCAATAAACTCTTGCCCCGCCCCACGCCACCCCAAAGATAGGCGCCAGCGGCAGGACGGCGCCAGGCGACCGGCCGCAAGCGCGCCTGCAGCCAGTCGACCAGGCGTGCAAGCACCCGCTGCTGGGCGTCATCGAGATGCAGGCCACGCGCTTCGATGAAGCTCGCGGCCTGCGAGCGCAACTCAGAAGTCAAAGAACACCGTTTCTCCCTCGCCCTGGATACGAATGTCGAAGCGATAGGCCGGCTTGCCGTCCACCTCGCAACGTTTGGCGATCAGCGTCTCGCGACGCTGCGGCTGCTCGATCAGGTTGAGCACCGGGTCCTTGGCGTTGGCCTCGGCCTCGTCTTCGAAGTACAAGCGAGTGTTGAGGTGAATATTGATGCCACGGGCGAACAGCGCGACGTTCACGTGCGGCGCCATCGGCACACCCGCCGCGTTGTTTACCACACCCGGTTTGACTGTGTAAGCGAACCACTCGCTGCCGGCATCGAAAGTGGTGGCGGTACGGCCGAAGCCGTTGAACGGTTTGGACTGGTCGTAATCCTCGTCGTAATGGCCTTGATGATCGGCCTGCCACAGTTCGAGGAAGGCGTCGCGCACCAGGTGGCCGTTGCCGTCGTAGACATGGCCGACCAGCACGATGTGTTCGCCCGGGGCTTCAGGGCGCGCCATCTGGTTCCAGATTTCCTGCTCGCGGGTCGGGTTGCCGGCGGCAGCCAGGGCCAGGCCGATATGGACGTAGGGGCCGGCGGTTTGCGAGGGGGTTTCCGGCAGCAATTCAACAGGCATGGTCATCCTCCTATGAGCCTGCTCAGGATCTCGCGAGCTAGAGCCAGACAAGGCAAAAAGGGCTGAGGAAGCGCAATTTACGAGTAGTAAATGAGCATTCCGAAGCCGTTTTTAACGCCGTCTGGCCGACGCGCCGCAGATCCTGGGCGGCTCATCAGTTGTTTTCGAAATGGGTTTTCCGCTGCCCGCGCAGCACGATATCGAAGCGATAGGCCAGGCAATCCATCGGGTTCGCCGTGCTCATGTCGAGCCTGGCGATCAGCGTCTCTACCGCATCAGCGTTGGCGATGGATTTGACGATCGGGCACAGCGGGATCAGCGGATCGCCCTCGAAATACAGCTGGGTGATCAGGCGCGTAGCGATCGACGGGCCGTTGAGCGAAAAGTGGATATGCGCCGGTCGCCAGTCGTTGGGATTGTTGCGCCACGGGTACGGACCGGGCTTGATGGTGCGGAAGATGTAGCGCCCTTCGCTGTCGGTCAGCGCGCGGCCGACACCGCCGAAGTTGGGGTCGAGCGGCGCCAGGTAGCGGTCGTTCTTGTGCCGATAGCGACCGCCGGCGTTGGCCTGCCACATTTCCACCAGGGTATGCGGGATCGGCTTGCCGTACTGGTCCATCACCCGGCCGGAGACGATGATGCGCTCGCCGATGGGCAGGCCACCGTTGTTGAAGTTGAGCAGCAGGTCGTTGTCGTGCTCGGCGAACTTCAGGTGCGAGAAATCCGGGCCGGTGGTTTCGGAAATCGATTGCGGGATGCTCACCAGCGCCTGACGCGGCGAACGGGTGATGGAGGTCTTGTAGTCGGGGGTGAAGGCTTTCGGATGCCAGTTGCGGTCGCGAATGGCAAAGCGACGGTTATCCTCGGCAGGCATGGCGCACTCCTGTTATGGCTATTGTGGAGTTTCCCGGGCGCAGGCTGCCCAGGGAATTGCAGCAGTCTCGGCCAAACCCGCCTTGATGAACATTGAAAAGACGCCAGCAGAACATAACCAAATGGTTATGGAAAATCGCCCTCACGGTAGGCCTGCGCCACCTCGCGCAGTGCATCGCAGAAACGTTCGGCCGCCAGCGGCAGGCTAAGGGCGCCATTGCGGCAGATACCGACCGAGCCACCGGGTTCGCGTACGTGCAACTGCAGTTCGGCCAGTTCGCCACGCTGCACGTCCAGGCACACCGAGTCCTGCGGTGCTACCCATAGCGCATCGCTGCTCAGCACGTAGCGTCTGCTCAGTGCCGGCGACAGGGTTTCCAGGCGCTGGCGCGAGGGCGTTATCCCGCATTGCACGAATAGGCTGTCGGCATGCTTGCGGATCGTGGTGCCGGCGCTAGGCAGCACCAATGGGTAATCGCCGAGGCGATCCGGCAGCGCGTCACCCGCGGCCAGTAGCGGATGACCGGGGCGCACCACCAGGGTCATCGACTCGCTGTACAGGTGCTCGAAGGTCAGGCCTTGGATATCCGGACTGTCGGTCATGCGGCCGATCACCAGATCCAGCTCGCCGACCCGCAACTGGCTCAGCAGGTAGGCTCCCGGCCCGGTGGCGACGCTGACCACCAGCGCCGCATGCCGCTCGTGCAGACGGCGCACCACCTCGGGAATCAGCAGGCTCTCGACCGTCGACAGCACGCCAACCCGCACCTGCCCCGCCTCGTGCTCACCTTCGCGCAGGCTGTTCACTCCATCGCGCAGCGCCTGCACGCATGGCCCTGCGTAACGCATGAAGGCCACACCCGCGGCGGTCAGCGTCACACCCTGCTTGCCGCGCTCGAACAGGCTGGCGTCGAGGATGTCCTCCAGCTCCCTGAGCGTCTTGGAAATCGCCGGCTGGCTGACCGCCAGGGCATCGGCCGCCTTGGCGAAACTGCGCTGGCGGGCGATCTCGAGAAAGCACAGCAGGTGGCGGAATTTGATTCGGGTGTCGATGTTCATCGCAGGTACCAGAGGCGGACGCCTGTGATGATGCCGCAAAGCGTCACCGCCTCACAGTCACGCCTAGGTCAGTAGCCACTGGGTTCAGGGCTTCGCTGCCCTCGGGCATGGCAGGCACTGGCCATGGCTTCGTCCTTCAGCAGGCGCCCTCCAGCGACCTTGCGCACGATCCAGGGCAGCTTGCGCACGTGGCCCCCGCCGAGGCGGGCGAGCACGTAGGCCATCGCACACTTCTCGAACAGCTCGGCATTGAACAGGAGGCGGTTTCGCGTGATGCCGAGTACCAGCAAACGACCCTCTACCAGACCGGCATTGCCACCTGGCGCCAGCGCTTCGGCCAGTTGCCCGACCTGGGTAGGCGCCCAGTTGCGCCCCAGGTGCCTGGCCTGCTCGTCGAAGATGCCCGGCATTTCCTCCCCCAGCCCCGCCAGTTGCAGGCTCCAGCGCGGACTCAACGTCGCCACCGCCCCGGCATCGGCACGCGCCAGGTAAACCTGGGCATGCGTGCTGGCAATGCTAGTACCGGGATCGCTCAGGCTGAGGCTGCGAACGCCCCCGCCAGGTTCCAGCATCAGCATCCTCGCTTCGCCGACCAGGCGCATCGATAGCGCATCGCCCGGGCGGTTGAGCAGGCCCTTGCTACTGAGCCGCAAGGCCGCCTTGATCAGTTCGTCCTGCATGCTCAGACCGCCATCCTGAATACGTCTTCGAAGCGGTTCAGCGCTTCGTCGATGATATCGTCGCTGTCGGCAGCACTGGTATAGAGGCGGCTGCCGGCCAGGGTCACCAGGCCGTGCGCCATATAGGCGGCGCCCATTTCTTCCATCATGTGCTTGCGCGGATTCACCTCGCGCATCAGCTGGATCGGATTGCGCACGTTGAGCAGCAATACGCCGGAGGTCTGCAGGTGCACCACCGAACCCTGGTTGTACACGACGTAGGGCAGCCCCAGACGCTCGATGATCTGCTCCAGCCCGGCGGTTATGCGATCCCCCGCTCGCCCGGCCAGGGCGCAGGCGTTGCGCTTTTCCATCTCCAGCAGAGTGTGGTAACCCGCCACGCTGGATAGCGGGTTGGCCGTCAGGGTGCCGCCGACGAAGGCGCGCTTGCCCTGTTTGCCGCCGATGCCACAGGCGAGCATCATCATGATCTCGCGGCGCCCGCCGATGCCGCCCGCCATGGGGTAGCCGCCGGTCAGGCACTTGCCGAAGATGGTCAGATCCGGCATCACGCCGAAATACCCCTGCGCGCCGCCCATGCCGACGCGGAACCCGCTGACCACCTCGTCGAAGATCAGCAGTGCGCCAAACTCGTCGCAGAGCTTGCGCAGGTTGGCGTTGAAGTCCTTGTGCGCCGGTCGCGTACCGCTTTCCGGCCCCAGCGGCTCGACGATGATGGCCGCCGTCCCGCCGCGCAGGCGGTTGAGCTGCAGGCGCCTGCGAATGGCCGAGAGATCGTTGGGAAAGCTCTCCTGGGTGAAGCGGGTGGAGCCACCCGGGATACCGACAGCTTCACGCCGGCCAGTACCGGGGATGCGCATGCCGTACACCATCTGGTCGCTCCAGCCGTGATAGGCGCCACCGATCTTGATGATTCTCTTCTTGTTGGTATAGACCCGGGCCAGGCGAATGGCGCCCATCACCGACTCGGTGCCGGAGGCCAGCATGCGGAACATCTCCACCGACGGCACGTGCCTGCAGACCAGCTCCGCCAGCTTGATCTCGTATTCATGCAGCAGACCGGTGACAGGCCCGCACTCGCGCAGGGTCTCGATCACCTTTTCCTGCACCACCGGATCGTTGCTGCCAAGCAGGGTGGGACCACCGGCCTGGAGAAAGTCGATGTAGCGATTGCCGTCGACATCCTCGAGGTGAGCGCCGAGGGCGCTTTTCATGGCCAGCGGGAAGGGATAGTTGAATGCCAGATTATGCTGGATGCCACCCGGAATGACTTCGGCAGCACGGCCAGCGAGCTGCTTGGACGTACGGCAGTTATTGTCGAAATAGTCGTGCACCTTCTGCATGTGCTCGCGACGGATCGGACGGATCGGTTGCGTGATCAGCGCCTTGAGCCGGGCATCGACGGCAGCGGTGTCGGGCCAGCGCGAAATGCCGGAGTTACCTGGATTCAAGGCAGTGGGAGCGTTCATTGCGAGTGTCCTTCTAGTTGTCGTTCAGGCTGGCAAGGGCGTCGCGGCACAGCGCGTTGTCAGGTTGCGCGAGCAGCGCACGGCGAAACCAGTCGCGCGCTTCCAGCTCCAGCAATTCCATGACCCGCCCGGCCTGTTCGAAGGTGCTGGCGATACCGATCGCACCGTGGTTACGCATCAGGTAGGCATTCACATCAGGACGCACGCGGCGGCTGACCAGCCAACTCAGCAGCCCGGAGCCGGAAGGGCCGTAGGCGCACATCGGCACTTGCCTGCCGATCACCCTGCGGGCCTCGGCCCCGCTGATCGGCAATGCCCGGTCGAGCAAGGTGAAAGCGCTGGCGACCGGTTGATGGGTGTGCAGGCTGGCCTGGCAATCGGGGCGCGCCCTGAACATCCGGGCGTGCAATCCGCTTTCGACAGAGGGTTTGCCGTCACCGGCAAGTTGCTCCAGGGTATCCAGGCGCAGGATGCAGATGTCCGCCGGCGACATGGCGTAGTAATCGCTGGCCGAGGGGGTGACGGCGAAGCGCTCGGCGTCGATGCGCAGGGCCAGGTTGCCGCCGATACCGGCGAGAAAGCCCTTGTCGGCCATCTCCACCGCGGTACGCACCAGGGTTTCCCTGGCCCGCTGTTCAAGACTCATTGAGCACCTCGGTTAAGTTGCGCGTAAAACGGCACGAGCGCCTTGTGCGCGGCGCGAAAGTTCTCGTAGCTGCAGTCGTAGAGCGCGTGCCGGGCGCTGTCCGGTTCGAAGGAGCGGCGAATCGCGACACGCTCGGCAATCTCGGAAAATCCCATGGCGCCGATGCCGACCCCTGCCAGGAAGGCTGCACCGCGCGCATTGGCCTGAATCGGCTGTTCGGGCAGGCGCACGGTGACGCCGAGCACGTCGGCGAAGATGCGGCACCAGACCTCCGATTGCCCGCCGCCGCCGACCAGCGTGATCGCCTTGGTCGGGCTGCCGATGAAGGCTTCCACGGCCTGCATCATCCAGCGCGTATTCAGGGCCACACCTTCTAGAAAGGCACGCACCACATGTTCGCGGGCATGTTCGAGCGTCATGTTGACCAGGCCGGCACGCAAATTGGCGTCATCCACCGGGCTACGCTCACCCATCAGCCACGGCAGATAGAGCAGCCCGCCTGCGCCGGCCGGGACTCCGGCCGCGACCTCGTCCAGGATGCGATAGACGTCAGGCCCCGCCTCGTTCTGCAGCAGCGCGTCCTTTGCGTAGAGAATGCGATCGCGCAGGAAACTCAGGTTGGCACCTGCGGCCGACTGCATGGCCATCATCAGGTAGCGGTCAGGCAGCGCGCAGGGCACGGCGGCGATCTGCCGGAGCACGTCGGTTTTCTTCTTCGCGACATGGGCACCGATCCACGACGAGGTGCCGACGTACAGGTGCAGCGCGTTGTCCGCGACCGCGCCGGAGCCCAGCGCGGCGGCCGTGTTGTCGACCGCTCCCGCCACCACCGGCAGGCTCGATGGCAGGCCGAGGCGCTCGGCCACCGCCGGCAACAAGGTGCCGATGACATCCTGGCAGCGCACCAGCTCAGGTAACTGGTCGCGCCTTAACCCCGCCATGTCCAGCAGGCGCTCGTCATAACGAATGCGGCTCGGATCGCGGTTGTCGGTGACCCAGTTGCACAGGGCCGAATCGACCGTCGCGGCGATGCGACCGGTCAGGCGCAGGTTGATGAAGTCGAGAACGTTGAGGAACTTGTCGGTGCGCTCGTACAACTCCGGCAACTCATCGCGGATGAAGGCGATATGGCCGAAGCTGTCCTTGCCGGACAGTGCCGGCGCGCCGCCGGTCAGGCGTAACCAGCGCCACAGTTTGAGCGGATCGTAACCAGCGACTCGCGGCAGCACGCCAGCGACCCGGCGCCTGACCGCCTGCTGCCCGCGCATGTCCATGTACAGCAGGGCGCGAGCGAGCGGTTTACCCTCGCGATCCACCGGCAGCGTGCCCTCGCCCTGGCAGGAACAGGCCACGGCCACCACCGCACGCCGCACGCCGGCGTCGCCTGCCAGTGCTTCTTCGGCACTCTCCAGCAGCGCCTGCCACCAGTCTTCCGGGCACTGTTCGACGCCAGCGCCCGGCAACAGGTGGGTTTGCACGGCGCGGAAGGCAAAGCGTAGGACGCGCCCGTCCAGGCTGACCAGCGCCGTCTTGCAGCCGGAGCTGCCGAGGTCAACGGCAAGCACCAGGCGATCATCGGGGTTCAAGGCTGCCATCTCATATTTTTTTCTTCGCTCTTCCCATTTCCCGCCGCCCGAGCTAAAACATAAGCATTGCTCATGTTTTAAGAGGATGTAGGGGTGAAAGAGGCTTTGTCAAGCGATCAGAAAAAGACCCGCAAACCACGGGTACCGAAGCAGGAACGCAGCCAGGCGCGTCTCGAGGCGATTCTGGATACCTCGCTGCAACTGATCGCCGCGAATGGCTACGAAGCGGTCTCGATGCGCGAGATTGCGCGCGAATCCGGCCTGCCAATCGCTTCGCTGTACATGTACTTCCCGACCAAGCTGTCGATCGCCAAAGAGGTCTGGCTGCGCTACACCACCGCCATCAACGCCTCGCTGGAGGATGTGCTCAAGACCGTCAGCGATCCGACCACCCCCGCCGATTCGGGCGCCCTGATCGAGCACCTGATCGACCTGATGGTGGGCATCCAGAGCAGTCATCCGGGCTTCGTCGAGATCTGGGGCTGCGTCGCAGCGTCTGCAGAGCTGCGCGAACTCAATCGCGAGGACACCTTCCGCGCCGCTCAGGTGCTGGCAACCACGTTTCGCGTAAGCAATCCCTCGCTCGACGAGACGCAGGCAGAAGGCCTTGCGCTGGTGCTCACCGAGGGCGCCACGGCGGTCACCAAACTGATCCTGACGCTTCCAGAGGAACAGCGCCCGGCACGCATCAGGCAGCTCAAGAACAGCCTTCGACTCATTCACAGCAGCACCGTTGGTTCACTCACCCAACCGGCCGACTAGCGCCTGGCGTTCAAGCGGGTGCGCCCGCCTCAGCCTCAGGTGTCAGCGGTCATTCCGAGCGCAAGCAGAGGTCACCATGTTGCATAACAAGAAGAAAATGGCATTGGTTGTGGGGCTTAGCCTTTGTGGGGCAAAGGCGCCAGCCTTCCAGATCGACACCGGGCCGAACGTCACCACGACCCTGGAAAGCGTCGCCGAATTCACCTCGATCTACCGCACGGGTTCGCCCGAGCACATCGAGCGGGGTGGAGAAAACATCTTCATCAACAATAACGATGGCAGCGAGTACTACGACAAGGGCTTCGTCTCCAACGAGTTCAAGCTGACCTCGGAGCTGCACGTGCGCACCCAGCAGGATGGCCTGTTCGTCCGCGGTACCGCCTGGTACGACACCCAGATCATGGACAACGCGCCCACCGGCGACGGCTTCGCGACGCACAACACCGACAGTGACAAGCGCTATCCCTCCGATCTGAAGAACCGCTCCGGGCATCGCGCTCGCCTGCTCGACGCCTACCTCTACACCAACCGCTATCTGGGCGAGATGCCGGTGAGCGTGCGGCTCGGCCGCCAGGTACTGAACTGGGGCGAAGGCATCTTCTACGCAGACGGGCTCAACGTGATCAACCCGGTGGATATCGGCCGCGTGGTGCTGCCCAACGCCAGTTTCAAGGATGCCCTGCTGCCGACCAACATGATCTCGGCCCAGTTCGGCCTGACCGATGCCCTCAACTTCGAGACCTTCTACGGGCTCGAGTGGAAGGGCCACGAACTGATGCCAACCGGTGCCTTCTTCAATAACCAGGACTATTTCGGCAAGGGCAGCAATGGTGTGCTGATCGACCTGCGCAACCAGTTGGGACCGTTAACCGACCTGGTGCCAGGGCTCAACGGCGAGAATGGCATCGTCGCCGGCGCTCGCTACGGACGCGAGCATGACGCGCGTGACAGTGGTCAGTACGGCTTCGCCCTGCGTTACCTGGTCGAGGACTGGAGCAACACCGAGTTCAGCCTCTACTACCTCAATTACCATAGCAAGGTGCCTTTCCTGCGCGTGCAGAAAGGTCTGTCCAGCGCCTGCAGCGCTGGCAGCGGCGGCCGCTTCGCCGACCTGTGCGGCCTCGCCCAGCTGTTCGATCCTGCGTCGGTACCATTGGTCGATGGCCTCGCCTTTCTCGACAGCACCCGTTACGACTTCATCTACCCCGAAGACATCCGCCTGTTCGGCTTCAGCGTGTCCGGCACGGTGGGCGACACCAGCCTGGCCGGCGAGCTGACCTATCGTCCCAATGCTCCGCTGGAGCCGTCGATGACCTACGAGCTGGAACAGATGGCTGAAGGCGCTCTGGGCGCGGGAGGGGCCAGCGGCGCCAGCATCGATCTCGGCGAGTTCGGCGACGGCTCGGCCAACGACCCACGTAGCAGCATCGATCTGTACAAGCGCCACGAGCTCTACACGGGATCGGTATCGGCGATCCATACCTTCGGCCCGACCGCCGGCCTGGACGATCTGATGGTGCTGGCCGAAGCGGCCTTCAACCATATTCCCGGCGGCCTGCTGGACTCGGTCAACTACGCCTATCTGGACTCCTTCGCCTGGGGCTACACGGTGAACTTCACCGGCCTGATTCAGGACGTGCAACCGAACCTCGATCTGATGCCTGCCGTCACCTTCCGCCAGGACGTCTCGGGCACCTCGCCGACACTCAACGAGAACTTCGTGCAGGGGCGCAAATCGGCCACGCTCGAAATAGGCCTCAAATACGGCCAGAAGCTCGGCGGCAAGCTGGCCTACACCTCGTTCTGGGGCGCTCGCAAAGACAACTCGCTCATCGATCGCGATCACCTCGCGCTCAATGTCTCCTACTCCTTCTGACGGCGGAAACGACAATGAATAAGAATGTTCTACGCCTGAGCGCTCTGCTGTTGGCCATCGGTCTGCAGATGCCCCTGCTCGCCCATGCCAAGGTCAGCGACGAACGTGCCGCACAACTCGGCAGCACGCTCACTCCATTCGGTGCCGAGCGCCAGGGCGACCCGGCCAAGGGCGTTCCCGAATGGACGGGCGGCTTGCAGGAACTGCCTGCCGGGTACAGGGGCCCTGGCAGTTTTCATGTCGATCCATTCGCCAACGAGACGCCGCTGCGCATAATCGACGCGCAAAACATGGGCAGCGACGAAGACAACCTCAGCCCGGGCGTGAAGGCCTTGTTGAAGTCCTTTCCCCAGACTTTCAAGATCCCGGTGTATCCGAGCCACCGCAGTGCTGCGGCGCCAGAAGACATCTATCAGAACACGCGGCACAACGCGGTCGATGCCGCTCTGGCAGAAGGCGGCAATGGTCTGGATGGAGCTTACGCCGGTATCCCCTTCCCGATCCCCAACGATGGCCACGAAGCGATCTGGAACCACATCACTCGCTGGCAGGGCCGCTACGTCGTAGAGGTTGCGAACACTGCGCAAGTGACCACCAGCGGTAGCCATTCGATCATCCGCGAACGAATGGAGATGTTTTCCACCTACTACGATCCGAGCAAGAACGTCGGCACGCTGGCGAACGTGTTGCAGAACTTCATGAGCGAGCTGCTGCCACCTTCACGCGAGGCAGGCCGCAAATTGCTGGTGCGGGACTTCATCAATCAGGTCGAGGAGCCACGGGCAGCCTGGGTCTATACCCCCGGACAACGCCGTGTGCGTCGCGCTCCGACCCTGGCCTACGACACCCCCAATGACGGCATCTACGCCGACGATACCGACATGTTCAACGGTGCCACCGATCGTTATGACTGGAAGCTGATCGGCAAGCAGACACTGCTGGTGCCCTACCACAACTACGCCATGGAGCAGCCCGGCGTCACCACTGCAAAACTGCTCATGCCGGGCCATCTCAACCCTGACTACACCCGCTGGGAAATGCACCGTGTGTGGGTGGTGGAGGCCACGCTGCGCCCCGGCCAGCGCCACGTGCATGCCAAGCGCCGCTTCTACCTCGACGAGGACAGCTGGTACGCCCTGATGGTGGAAAACTACGACTCGCGCGGCTCGCTCTGGCACGTGAATCTGGCGTTCAGCAAGAACGCTTACGAAGTGCCGACCATTACCCCGGTGAACGTCGTGTACCACGACCTCAATGCTCGAACCTATACCGTCATCGGCTTGCGCAACGGCGAGAAGGCGCCGCGCCAGTTCCACCTGCAGGCACCGCCGGCTGGTTACTGGACCCCGGCCACCCTGCGCCGCACAGGCACCCAGTGATCCCGCGCGGCGGGAGCGTTCGCCTGCCGCCGCGCTCACCGCCCTGGTGCTCTGGGCCAATCAGACACAGGTGTGTTTTCTCATCTCGCAACCGGCGCGGATACAACTGCACTATCGCCAGGGCGAATGGGCAGTGCTGCAACCACTGTTCGTGACGACCTGCCGCGCCATTCGGCAGCAGTGAGCCATAGCGGCAAACCGTGCGAAGCCATTCACCACGGGCATCTTCCGGCGGCAGCCGGGCCAGGGTCTGGCTGAGACAAACGTCTGGTCTTATGCTGCGTTCTTTTTCGTGCGAGCCTGACCGATGACGCTGTTCGACCTGCTGCTGTTGGCCCTCGCCGGTTTCGCCGCCGGCGGCATGAATGCCCTGGCTGGCGGCGGCACCTTCTTCTCCTTCCCCGCCCTGCTCGCAGCGGGCCTGCCGCCGGTGACGGCCAATGCCACCAACGCCGTGGCGCTATGGCCCGCCAGCCTGGCCGGCGCCTGGGCCGCGCGAGCGTCGCTACGGCCGCTGGGCCGTTACCTGATCCCGCTGCTGCTGGCCGGGCTGGCCGGCGGTTTGCTCGGTGGCCTGTTGCTGCTGGCTGGCGGTGACGATGTGTTCCGCGTGCTGATCCCCTGGCTGCTGCTGGCGGCCACCGCGCTGTTCGCCGCCAGCCCCTGGCTGGGGCGCTGGCTGGCCGAGCGGCGCAAGAACAAGGCAACCGAACATCCACCGCACACGCCGCTGTCGCTGGGTGCGCATATTGGTGTATCGATCTACGGCGGCTTCTTCGGCGCCGGCATGGGCATCCTGCAACTCGCGGCGTTCTCCATCGAAGGCCACCCGCTGGCTCGCGCCAACGCCCTGAAGAATTTGATTTCGGCGGTGATCTACAGCATCGCCACACTGACCTTCATCGTCGCCGGTCGGGTCAGTTGGTACGAACTGGCCATCCTGCTCACCGGTGCCACGATCGGCGGTTACGTCGGCGGTGCGTTGGGCGAAAAACTGCCGCCCGCACTGCTGCGCAGCTTCGTCATCCTGGTGGGCAGCACGATGACCCTGTACTACTTCTGGAGCACCTATCTCGCGGTCTGATACGGACAGGTAGGAGCGAATTTATTCGCGATGGAGTTAATGCCGCCCCCGCCAGAATCGCGAATAAACTCGCTCCTACACTTTGCCCGAGTGGCGCGGCTCTGCTAGTGTCGCGCCCGTTCCAGAATCAGCGAGAACCCGCATCATGGCCCGCAAGAAAGCCGCCCCCGACTTCGAACACTCACTCGCCGAGTTACAGACTCTGGTCGAGCGCATGGAGAGCGGCGAGCTGTCGCTGGAAGACTCGCTGACTGCCTTCGAGCAGGGCATCGGCCTGACCCGCGAATGCCAGGCCGCCCTCGCCCAGGCCGAACAGAAAGTGCAGATCCTGCTGGAGCGCGATGGCGAGCTGCAGCCAGCGCCCTTCGATACGGACGAAACGGCATGATCGCGGCGTACCAGAAACGCTGCCAGACCCGCGTCGACACTGCCCTGGAAGCCCTGTTCCAACCTCCACGCACAGAACTCGAACGGCTTTACCAGGCCATGCGCTACAGCGTCATGAATGGCGGCAAGCGCGTGCGCCCGCTGCTGGTCTACGCCGCCTGCGAAGCGCTGGAGGGCGATATCGAGCGCGCCGACGGCGCCGCCTGCGCGGTGGAGCTGATCCATGCCTATTCGCTGGTGCATGACGACCTGCCGGCGATGGACGACGACGATCTGCGTCGCGGCCAGCCCACCACCCACAAGGCCTTCGACGAGGCCAGTGCCATCCTTGCCGGCGACGCCCTGCAAAGCCTGGCCTTCGGCGTACTCGCCGACCGCTGCAGCAACCCACAGGACGCCGAGATACGCCTGCAGATGGTCGAAGTGCTGAGCCAGGCCGCAGGCCCCGCCGGCATGGTCGGCGGCCAGGCCATCGACCTTGGCTCGGTCGGCCTGCAACTCGACCAGCAGGCCCTGGAAGTCATGCACCGGCACAAGACCGGCGCGCTGATCGAGGCCAGCGTGGCGCTCGGCGCCCTGGCCAGCGGCAACCCCGACGAACTTGCTCGCAAGGCCCTGCTGCAATATGCCCGCGCCATCGGCCTGGCCTTCCAGGTACAGGACGACATCCTCGACGTGGAAAGCGATACCGCCACCCTGGGCAAGACCCAAGGCAAGGACGAAGCCCACGACAAGCCCACCTACCCCGCGCTGCTCGGCCTCGACAGCGCCAAGGACTACGCCCTGGAGCTGCGCGACCAGGCCCTGCACGTGCTGCGCCCGTTCGGCAACAGCGCCGAACCGCTGCGCGAGCTGGCCCGCTATATCGTCGAGCGGCGCAGCTAAAACCTGCCGGTATGCACGGCGCCCCTCGCGACGGCGCCACTGGCTCGCTCTTGTGGGAGCGGCTTCAGCCGCGATAGCCCAAGAGGCTCTCGGGATGATCGAGCTACGCACAGCGCACCCCACGGCTCGTGTCATCATCACCATCTATACCAGCATGATCGCCGCATAAGGCTTGCTTTACCCCTGCGTCCAGCCACCTAAGATGGCTCCATAACGACAAGACGTCCGGAGCCGCCATGCCCTTCCCCGCCCTGCTGATCGCCAACCGTGGCGAGATCGCCATCCGCATCGCCCAGGCCTGCGCCGACCTCGGCATCTGCAGCGTCGCGGTGTACGCCGAGGACGACAGCACCTGCCTGCACACACGCAAGGCGGACCTGGCGTTGCCGCTCACAGGGCGCGGCGTGGCTGCCTATCTGGATATGGATCAGTTGATCGCCATCGCCCGTGAACAGGGCTGCACGGCCATCCACCCCGGCTACGGCTTTCTCGCCGAGAACGCCGAATTCGCCCGCCGTTGCCAGGTCGCCGGGCTGACCTTCGTCGGCCCGACGCCGGAGACCCTGCAACTGTTCGGCGACAAGGCCGCCGCCCGCGCTCTCGCCGAGCGCTGCGCGGTGCCGCTGGTACCCGGCATCAACCAGGCGGTGACGCTGGATCAGGCTGCCGCCTTTCTCGCCGAACACGGCAGCGTAATGCTCAAGGCCCTGGCCGGCGGTGGCGGGCGCGGCATGCGCGCGGTGGATGATCCGGCGCAACTGGTCGACGCCTTCCCCCGTTGCGCCTCGGAAGCCGAGGGCGCCTTCGGCAACGCCACGCTGTACGTGGAAAAGCGTGTGCGCCGCGCCCGGCATATTGAAGTGCAAGTGCTCGGTGACGGCAGCGGCGCGGTCAGCCACCTGTGGGAGCGTGACTGCAGCCTGCAACGCCGCCACCAGAAGCTGCTGGAGATCGCGCCCAGCCCCGATCTGGATGCGGCCACCCGTGACGCGATCATCGCCAGCGCCCTGCGCCTGGCCGCAGAGGTGCAGTATCGTGGCATCGGCACCTTGGAGTTCCTGCTCGACCTCGACCAGCCGGGGCGCTTCTACTTCATGGAAGCCAACCCGCGCGTGCAGGTGGAGCACACCGTCACCGAACAGGTCACCGGCGTCGACCTGCTGCACACGCAATTGCACCTGGCCGCCGGCAAAAGCCTGGCCGAGCTGAACCTGCTCGCGCCACCGGCGATCAACGGCTATGCCGTGCAGGTGCGTCTGAATCTGGAAACCCTACTCGTCGATGGCAGCGCGCGCCCGGCCAGCGGCGTGCTCGCCGCCTACCAGCCGCCCTCCGGTCCTGGCCTGCGCGTGGATGGCTGCGGCTATGCCGGCTATGCGGTGAGCCCGGCCTACGACTCGCTGATCGCCAAGCTGATCGCCAGCGCCAGCGACTACCCCAGCGCCCTGCGCCGCGCCTACCGGGCGCTGTGCGAGTTCCGCATCGAAGGCGTGGCGAGCAACCTGCACCTGCTGCAGAACCTGCTGCAGCGCGACGAGGTGATTGCCAACCAGGTCGACACCACCTATGTCGAGCGTCATCTGAGCGAGTTGCTGGCCGCCCGCGAGCAGGCCCACCCGCATCGCTACTTCGCCGCTGACGCCGCGCTGCACAGCGCCAAGGCCACTGTCGATGCACCGCCTGGCACCCTGGCCTTGAACGCACCCAGCGCTGGCGTGCTGGTCAGCCTGGCGGTGGCCGAGGGCGACGCCGTGGCCGCCGGCCAACCCATCGCCGTGCTGGAAGCGATGAAGATGGAGTTCGAGGTCAAGGCCGAGCACAGCGGTATCGTTCGCGCGCTGACGGTTGTACCCGGTGAAGCCATCGGCGAGGGCCAGGCGCTGGCGTTCCTGCAGCCGGCCGAGGTGGATGGTCTGGACAGTTATGGCGAGCAGGCGGTCGACCTGGCGCATATCCGCGCCGACCTGGCCGAGGTGCTGGAGCGCCACGCACGCCTAACCGATGCGCGCCGCCCCGAAGCCGTGGCGAAAAGGCGCAAGACCGGCCAGCGCACGGTGAGAGAAAACCTCGCGGACTTGCTCGATGCAGACAGTTTTATCGAATACGGCGCCATGGCCCTGGCCGCCCAGCGCCGTCGACGTTCGCCCGAGGAGCTGCTGGAACTGAGCCCGGCCGACGGCCTGGTCGCCGGCATCGGCACGGTGAACGCCGCGAGCTTCGGCAGCGAGGCCGCGCGCTGCATGGCCATCGCCTACGACTACACGGTATTCGCCGGCACCCAGGGCGTGATGAACCACAAGAAGACCGACCGCATGCTGGCCCTGGCCGAGCAGTGGCGCCTGCCGGTGGTGCTGTTCGCCGAAGGCGGTGGCGGCCGGCCGGGGGATACCGATTTCGTCGGCGTGGCCGGGCTGGACTGTCACACCTTCGTCGCCATGGCCAAACTCTCCGGCCTGGTGCCGACGGTAGCCGTGGTCTCCGGCCGCTGCTTCGCCGGCAACGCCGCACTGCTCGGCTGCTGCGACGTGATCATCGCCACTCGTAACGCCAGCATCGGTATGGCCGGCCCGGCGATGATCGAAGGCGGCGGCCTGGGCAGTTTCACTCCCGAGCAGGTCGGCCCGGCCAGCGTGCAGGGCCCCAACGGGGTGATCGACGTGCTGGTCGAAGACGAGGCCGCAGCGGTCGCCGTGGCCAAGCAGTACCTGGGCTATTTCCAGGGCCCGGTAAGCGACTGGCAGTGCAGCGATCCCCGCGAGCTGCGCCATGTGATCCCGGAAAACCGCCTGCGCGTGTACGACATCCGCCAGGTGATCGAACTGCTGGCCGATCACGGCAGCGTGCTGGAACTGCGCCGCCAGTTCGCCCCCGGCCTGATCACCGCGCTGATCCGCATCGAAGGCAAACCGTTCGGCCTGATCGCCAACAACCCCGCGCACCTGGGTGGCGCCATCGATGCCGTGGCCGGCGACAAAGCCGCGCGCTTCCTGCAACTGTGCGAAGCGCATGACCTGCCCATCGTCTCGCTGTGCGACACCCCCGGCTTCATGGTCGGCCCGGATGCGGAGAAACAGGCCACGGTGCGTCATGTCTCGCGCCTGTTCGTTACCGCCGCCAGCCTCACGGTGCCCTTCTTCACCCTGGTGCTGCGCAAAGGCTACGGCCTCGGCGCCCAAGCCATGGCGGCCGGCAGTTTCCACTCGCCGCTGTTCACCGCCGCCTGGCCCAGTGGCGAGTTCGGCGCCATGGGCCTGGAAGGTGCGGTGCGCCTGGGTTTCGCCAAGGAGCTGGCGGCCCAGCCGGACGAGGCCGCGCGCCAGGCGCTGTTCGACAAGCTGGTGGCCAAGGCCTACCAAAACGGCAAGGCGCTGAACATGGCCAGCTACCTTGAGATCGACGCCGTGATCGACCCGGCCGACAGCCGCGCCTGGCTGCTGCGCGGCCTTAATGCGGCGCCGCGTCCGCCCCGGCGCGACGGCAAGAAACGCCCCTTCATCGACACCTGGTAATCGCCCATGCACCTCGACCACCGCCTGCTCGCCGTCAATGACATCGAACTCAGCCTGTACAACGCCGGCCCCGAGCACGGCCGGCCGGTGTGGTTGCTGCATGGCTTTCCCGAATGCTGGTACGCCTGGCATCCGCAGATCGAGGCGCTGGCCGCCGCCGGCTATCGCGTTTTTGCCCCGGAGATGCGCGGCTACGGCGCCAGCAGCGCGCCGGCCGATCCCGCGGCCTATGAGCTGCTCACCCTGTGCGGCGATATCCAGGCCGCCATGGACATGCTCGGCCAGCACGAGGTGGCGGTGGTAGGCCACGACTGGGGCGCGCCGGTGGCCTGGCACCTGGCGCTTCTGGAGCCCGAGCGGGTCAAGGCGCTCGGCGCACTGTCGGTGCCGTTCGGCGGGCGGCCGAAACGCCCAGCCATCGAAATGATGCGCGAGGCCTACGCCGGGCGTTTCCATTACATCCTCTACTTCCAGCAACCGGGGCTGGCCGAGGCCGAACTGGACGATGACATCGGCCGCAGCCTGCGCCTGCTGCTCGGTGGCCTCGGCGACGCGCTGCTGGCGCAGGACAAGCCCGCCGATGCGCGGTTGTTCGACGGCATGCCGGACGACCTGCCCTTGCCGAGCTGGTGCAGCGAGGCGATGTTCGCCCACTACCTGCGCACCTTCGAGCGCCACGGTTTCCGCGGCGCACTGAACTGGTACCGCAACTTCGAGCGCAACTGGCAACGCACCGAGCATCTGGCGGGTCTGCAGATCACGCAGCCGACGCTGTTCCTGCTCGGGGAAAACGATCCGGTCGGGCGCTTCGAGGCGCCGACTCTGAAACGCATGGGCGACAAGGTGCCGCACCTGGGCCGCCACGACCTGCCCGGCGCCGGCCACTGGCTGCAGGCCGAATGCGCCGAACGGGTCAACGCCCTGCTGCTGGATTTCCTCGCGAGACACTACCGGTAACGCCGATGTGGTCAGCAAATTGAGCTGTTTTCCTGGCATCAGGTAAACTGCCGCATCTTTTACACCTATAACGATTCGCCTGATGCCGACCACTTTCCACGAGATCCCCCGCGAGCGCCCGTTGACGCCGCTGCTCGACAGCGCCAACACGCCCGACGAACTGCGCCGCCTGGCCGAAGCGGACCTGGAAACCCTCGCCGATGAACTGCGCCAGTACCTGCTTTACAGCGTCGGCCAGAGCGGCGGGCACTTCGGTGCCGGCCTCGGCGTGATCGAGCTGACCATCGCCCTGCACTACGTCTTCGACACTCCCGATGACCGCCTGGTGTGGGACGTCGGTCACCAGGCCTACCCGCACAAGATTCTCACCGGCCGTCGCGAGCGCATGGGCAGCCTGCGCCAGAAGGACGGTCTGGCCGCCTTCCCGCGCCGCAGCGAGAGCGAGTACGACACCTTCGGCGTCGGCCACTCCAGCACCAGCATCAGCGCGGCGCTGGGCATGGCAATCGCCGCCCGCCTGAAGGGCGAGAAGCGCAAGAGCGTAGCGGTGATCGGCGACGGCGCGCTGACCGCCGGCATGGCCTTCGAGGCGCTCAACCACGCCACCGATGTCGGCGCCAACATGCTGGTGATCCTCAACGACAACGACATGTCGATCTCCAAGAATGTCGGCGGCCTGTCCAACTATCTGGCCAAGATCATCTCCAGCCGCACCTACGCCAGCATGCGCGAGGGCAGCAAGAAGATCCTCTCGCACCTGCCCGGCGCCTGGGAAATCGCACGCAAGGTCGAGGAACATGCCAAGGGCATGCTGGTGCCTGGCACCCTGTTCGAGGAACTGGGCTGGAACTACGTCGGCCCCATCGACGGCCACGACCTGCCCACGCTGCTGGCGACTCTGCGCAATATGCGCGACCTCGACGGCCCGCAGTTCCTCCACGTGGTGACCAAGAAGGGCAAGGGCTTCGCCCCGGCCGAGCTTGATCCCATCGGCTACCACGCCATCACCAAGCTGGAACCGGTGACCCCGGTCGCAGCACCGAAGAAGCCCAGCGGCCCGAAATACTCCAACGTGTTCGGCCAGTGGCTGTGCGACATGGCTGAGCAGGACGCGCGCCTGGTCGGCATCACCCCGGCGATGAAGGAAGGCTCGGATCTCGTGGCCTTCAGCGAGCGCTTCCCCGAGCGTTACTTCGACGTGGCGATTGCCGAGCAGCACGCCGTGACCCTGGCGGCCGGCATGGCCTGCGAAGGCGCCAAGCCGGTGGTAGCGATCTATTCCACCTTCCTCCAGCGCGCCTATGACCAGTTGATTCACGACGTGGCCGTGCAGCACCTCGACGTGCTGTTCGCCATCGACCGCGCCGGCCTGGTCGGCGAAGACGGCCCGACCCATGCCGGCAGCTTCGACCTGTCCTACTTGCGCTGCATCCCCGGCATGCTGGTGATGACGCCGAGCGACGAGAACGAGTTGCGCCGCATGCTCACCACCGGCCACCTGTTCGACGGCCCGGCGGCGGTGCGCTACCCGCGCGGCAGCGGCCCCAACGCGCCGCTCGATGCCGGCCTGGAACCGCTGGAAATTGGCAAGGCCGTGATACGCCGCCAGGGCAAGGGCGTCGCCCTGCTGGCCTTCGGCGTGCAACTGGCCGAAGCCCTACGCGTCGGCGAAACACTGGATGCCACAGTGGTCGACATGCGCTTCGTCAAACCCCTCGACGAAGCCTTGCTACGCGAACTGGCAGGCAGCCACGCGCTGCTGGTGACCATCGAGGAAAACAGCATCATGGGTGGCGCCGGCAGCGCGGTCAGCGAATTCTTCGCTGCCGAGAACTGCCAGGTGCCGATGCTGCACCTGGGCCTGCCGGACTACTACGTCGAGCACGCCAAGCCCAGCCAGATGCTCGCCGAATGCGGCCTCGACGAAGCCGGCATTGAGCGCGCGGTACGCCAGCGCCTGAACCTGCTTCAGGCCTGAGCATGAAGCCCGCTCATCGCTGAATGAGCCGGGCTTGCTTGTCATTCATAGACACGCACTTTAAGGTGCGCGCACTTCATGTTCCGCCAGGGTGCGCTGCGCAAGCGGCGTTAAACGGGAAGTCGGTGCGCTCTTCATGAGCAACCCCGACGCTGCCCCCGCAACGGTAATCGACCGCAGGCCCAAGAGCCTGCAACCACGCCCAACAGCCACTGGGTAATACCGGGAAGGCGGACGCGGGTCGAGAGTCCGGAGACCGGCCCTGACGGTGTGACTGGTGTTGCGGAGGGCCGCACCGTCAAGCGCCGCCGTCCCGCGCTTGCCCCTGCCCTCCTCGAATGTCTGCCGACTTTGAGGAATCTCGATAATGAAACTGTCCCGCCTGGCTTTGGCCATCGCCGTCATGCCTACTGCCGTATTGGCTGCCGAGCCCTATATGAGTGCCCCTCTGGTGGTGACCTCCGGGCGCCTGGCCGAGCCGCAAGCCCAGGCTACAGCGGCGACCACGGTGTTCGAACGGGCGGATATCGAGCGTCTGCAGGTCAGCAGCGTTGCTGAACTGCTGGAGCGCGTACCCGGTCTTGGCGTCGTGCGCACCGGTGGTGCTGGCAGCCAGACAGGCGTCTTTCTGCGCGGCACCAGCACGGCGCAGACCCTGGTGTTGGTCGACGGTCAACGTATCTCGGCCGCGTCCAGCGGTACCAGCAGCCTGGAATTTCTCGCGCCTGAGCAAATCGAGCGCATCGAGGTCGTGCGCGGCGCCCGTTCGGCGCTCTATGGCTCCGACGCCATCGGCGGGGTGATTCAGATCTTCACCCGCAAGGGCGACGGCCAGGGCCTCAAACCCTACGCTCGCCTGGCAGCCGGCAGCGACAGCACCTACCAGCGCAGCCTCGGCCTCTCCGGTGGCGACCAGCGCACGCGCTTCAATCTCGGCGCCGCCCTGGACGAGACGGCCGGCATTGATGCCACTCGCGACGGTTTCGGCGCCAATGGCGATGACGACGCCTATCGCAACCGCTCGCTCAGCCTGAATCTGTCGCATCGTTTCCACGATGACCTGCAGGTGGGCTTCAGTGCGCTCGATCAACGCGGCCAGGTGGAATACGACGATGTCTTTACCGGCTCGCTGCCGACCACTGACTTCCTGCTCAGCAGCATCTCTGGCTTTATCGATGCACGCCTCAACGACGCGTGGAATAGCCGCCTGGAATTGGGGCATAGCGAGGACAAGCGCGACAGCGGCAACGACCAGGCAGGCGGCAGCGTCAGTCAATTCAACACCTATCGTGACGCTGCAAACTGGCTGAACACGCTGACACTGAGCGACAACCATCAACTGCTGCTGGGTCTGGACTGGTATGAAGATCGAGCACAGGGCACCACGGATTTCGTCGAGGACTCACGCTGGAACCGAGCGGCCTTCATTCAGCATCGCTACGCCGGTGAGCGTTTCTCCACCGAGCTGGGCCTGCGTCATGACGACAACCAGCAGTTCGGCAACGAGAACACCTGGAACGCGGCATTGACCCTGCCCCTGAACCAGGCCAACGACCTGATCCTGTCCTATAGCGAAGGTTTCCGCGCACCGACCTTCAACGACCTGTATTACCCGGACTTCTGCGCCGGTGGCCTGTGCTTCCCAAGCGCCAACCCCGACCTCGCCGCGGAACGCTCGAAGAGCTACGAACTGCAATGGCGCAGCCGTTACAGCGACACCGGCTCCCTGCAGGCGTCCGTGTACAGCACCGAGATCGAGGACGCCATCGTTCTGGACCAGAACTTCATTCCGCAGAACATCCAGACAGCCCGGATCAACGGCTTCGAAGCCGCCGTGCAGCAGGAGCTTTTCGGCTGGCAGGGCAACCTCGCCCTGGCGCTGATCGACCCGCGTGACCGCGACAGCGGCCACACCCTGCAGCGCCGTGCCAAACGTACACTGAGCCTGGATCTCGACCGCCGCTTTGGCGATGTCTCGGTGGGCGCAGGCTGGCGCGCGATCAGTGGTCGCTACGACGATGCCGAGAACGAGATCGAGATGAGCGGCTACGGCCTGCTCAGCCTGCGCGCCGCCTGGCAGGCCACCCAGGAGCTGGGCCTGAGCCTGAAGCTGGATAACCTGCTGGACAAGGATTACGCAGAAGCGACCTACAGCACAGCCAATGGCCGATTCGGCTACAACAGCGCCGGCCGCACCGCGCTATTCGCCGTGACCTGGACGCCGCAGCTCTAAAGTTGATGAGCAACAACCGTAGGGTGGGTTAGCGGCGCTGAACACCAACATAGCCGACGCCGATAAACACTGTGCGCTCGGATGGCTGCCCCACGTAACCCACCAGGCGATAGATCGTCTTGCACCAATGGTGGGTTACGCCGCATCAAGCACAGTGAATCAACCGACCATCGCAACAAGCGGCCAACCCACCCTACGTGACGCTATGCACCCCACGTAACGCTAACGCGCCGACGCCATCAGCGCGCACAGCTCTTCGATGGCCCCGAGCATCTGCCGGCTGGGCCTTTCCAGGCCCTTGTCCGGCACCGCCCAGACCTGCCCCAGGCGTACCGCATGCAACTGCGGCCAGGCCTGCCAAGCGGACAATTCGGCGTTGCTACCGCCAAGAATCACATCTGGATCACGCGCCAGCACCGCTTCGACGCTGACCTGAGGCGCAGGCTGCGGCAGGTCATCGAACAGGTTGCGCGCACCGCACACCTGCAGGGCATCACCAATCAGTTGCTGGCCACCGATGGTGTAAAGCGGCTGGTGCCAGATCTGATAGAACACCGACAGGGGCTGATCGCGCCGGTAGCGCTGACGCAACGCATCCAGCGCGCCCCGAAACTCGGACGCCAGCTGCTCACCCGGCTCCGGCCGGCCAATTCGCTTGCCAATGCGTACGAAGGCATCGCCGAGTTGGTCGAGGCGTTGCGGCTCGACGATCAACAGATCGATACCTAAACCCCGCAACTGCGCCTGCTGCGCGGGCGGCACGCTGCCTGGCGCGATGAGGATCAGATCCGGTGCCAATTGCAGCAGACGCTCGAATTCCAGCTGGCCATAACGCCCAACGGTGGGCAGATGCGCCAGCGCGGCTGGACGCTCATCCCCGTCGAGTACACCGACCAGCAGGTCGGCGGCATCCAGGTCGAGCATGATTTCGCTGAGCGAGGGCGCCAGGCTGATCACCCGTTCGGCGGCCGACAGCGGCAGCGTCAGCAGGCACAGGGCGAGCAGCCACTTACGCATGTCAGCCCAGCTGATGGGGGATGCGATAGAGGCTGTGCAGGACGATGGACGCCAGTGCGAGCAGCACCAACGGAATCGCCTCCAGGCCAGCCAGCACCGCCAGTGCAGCGATCCAGGCCGGCAGCGCGGCGCCCAAAAGAGCGCGCAGGCGTACACGATCCAGCTCCAGCCAGGCGGCGGGTTCGGCTTCGCTGTCGAGCGCCTTCTCGGAGGCGATCAGCGCGCGCTTGTAGGCGGAAAACAGCGGCAGGCTGACGAACATCGAGGCCAGGCCGGCGATGAACAGCGGCATGGTCAGCACCGTGGTATTACCGCCACCGAACAGCAGGTTGAATACGAAAAGCGGCGCCAGCGCCACGCCCAGCTGGCGCCACCAGGCCAGCGCCAGCCGGCGCTTTACCTGGCCTCGGGTCACAGGCTTTCCTCGGCCTCACCCTGATGCTGGTTACCCAGCATATGGCCGAGCTTGCCGGCCTTGGTGGCGAGGTAGCGCTTGTTGTAGGGGTTGTGCGCGATCTGCAGCGGCACGCGATGATCCACGGCGATGCCCATGTCGCCCAGCGCCTTGACCTTGCGCGGATTGTTGGTCATCAGCTTGAGGCTGTTGATTCGCAGATGCTCGAGCATTGGCAGGCAGATGGCGTAGTCGCGCTGGTCGGCACCGAAGCCCAGACGCTCGTTGGCCTCCACGGTATCGGCACCGCCGTCCTGCAGTTCATAGGCACGGATCTTGTTCAGCAGGCCGATGCCACGACCTTCCTGACGCAGATACAGCAGCACACCGCGACCCTCATTGGCGATGGCCTGCAGCGCTGCCTGCAGTTGGGCGCCGCAGTCGCAACGCAGGCTGAACAGCGCGTCGCCGGTCAGGCATTCGGAATGCAGACGCCCGAGCACCGGAGCACCATCGGCGACGTTGCCGAAGGTCAGGGCGACGTGCTCCTTGCCGGTGGCCTCGTCGAGGAAACCGTGCATGGTGAACACACCGAAAGGGGTGGGCAGTTGGGAGGCGGCGACGAACACGACGGACACCGGATACTCCTAGCAATGAGTACGAAACAGGCGCGCATTGTATCAGCAGGCCCAGCGGCCGGGTCAGACAGAATTGCTGATCATCGGTATCGAAACGGTTAATGCCGTGATCAGAGCTTGGACTCCAGCACCAGCATGCCCTGCTCCTCGCGCCAGCCGACGCGACTCATGAAGCTCATGCCGAGCAAGGCTTCGGCGGGGGCGCCCCCTTCCAGCACCACGGCCTCGACGCCAAGCACCTCGATGTCGCCGATCTTGACCCGATCCAGGCGGACCCGCCAGCCACGCGCCGTACCACTGGCAGTACTGACCGTGAGCGGTTGCCCACTGACGCGAAAGTCGATGCCCAGGCGGCGCGCCTGGGCTTCATTGAGGGCAACCGACGTGGCACCGGTATCCACCAGAAATGGCACGCTTTGGCCGTTGACCGAACCGGTGATCCAGTAGTGGCCACCTGGCCCCTTGGCAATGCTCAGGCGCTTTCTAACCGGTTCGGCGAAACCGGCGCTGTATTCGCGACTCAGCGGATAGGCGCGCTCGACACCATCGACGCGCAACACCGCGCCCTGCTTGTCGACGCTGACCACCTGCACACCGCCCGGGCCGCTCTGACCGACTCGCACCAGCTTGCGCTGGCCGTCGACGTTGACCACTGCCGCGCCGGGAAACAGACCGACCACCTGGACCTGAGAAGCCGCCCAGGAAAGGCTCGAACACGACAGCACCAGCACAGCGAGACAATGACGAAGCAGCATGAATGAGGGTCTCCCGGCTCAGTCGAAGGGATAGGGCCAATGCCAGCGCGCGAAGATCGACCGCAACTCGCCGCTGGCAATCAGCCTGGCCAGACGCTGGTCATAAAGCTCTGCCAGGGCACGACCACGCGGCGTATCGGCAAAACCGAGATAAAGCGGCAACTGGGTCAGATCCGTCACGCGATACCGCTGCGGGTTGGCGGCCTGGTTCAGGACGTAGTCGACCTCGGGACGAGCATCGATGTAGAAGTCCGCATGGCCCAGGTTGAGCATGCCGAGGATACCGCCACGCCGCTGCACTTCCCGGTAGTCGCGCACATTCGGCAGATATTCCTCGTAGCCATAGCCTCTCACCCAGACCAACCGGTATTTGCCCAGGCTCTCCAGCGTCGGCACGGGCTTGTCCTTGAGGCCGACCGCGACGATCTGATCGCTGTCATAGTGCTCCTTGGGGTAAAACACCTGATCCTCGATCTCGTCGCGATAGGCACCGACCCAGGCATCGGCCCCGCCGCGCTGCACGAGCCCGACGGCGCGCGTGTAGGGCACGCTGTAGATGCTCAGCCTGACGCCTGCCGGCTCGAACACCTCACGCATGATGTCCCAGCCCAGGCCGGTACCGTCGGCTTCGGTGTAGGCTTCCCACACCTCGCTGGCCAGGCGTATCTCGTCTGGCAGATCACTCTGCGCCTGAGCACCGCTCAGGGTGCACAGCATCAACAGTACGCCCAACCAGCTTTGCCTCATCCCCATGACCTTTTAGAAACCCAGCCCTGCTCCGTAGTTGGCCCAGGCCCAGACCAGCCCCTGCATGGCCAGCCAGGCGAAGACCCCGGCGATGATGTCATCGAGCATGATGCCGACACCGCCATGCACATGACGGTCGATCCAGCGAATCGGCCAGGGTTTGACGATGTCGAACAGACGAAACATGAGAAAGCCTAGCAGTAACCAGACCCACCCCTCAGGCACCAGCCACAGGGTGATCCACATGCCGACCATCTCGTCCCAGACGATGCCTTCATGGTCGTGCACGCGCAGGTCGTCGGCGACCTTGCCGCACAGCCAGAAGCCGAACAGCATGGTCACGCCGAGCAGCAGCCAGTAGCCCCAGTCCGGCAGCATCTGCCACAGCGGCACGAACGGCAGTGCCACCAGCGAGCCCCAGGTACCGGGCGCCTTGGGCAAGGTGCCGGAGCCGAAGCCGAAGGCAATGAAGTGCCAGGGATTACGCCACACCGAGGGCGGTACGTATTCGGCGGGAACCTGGTTGGGGTGATCGGTCACACGCACTCCGTCCTGTCAGAAATGTTGATAGCCGCCACGGGGCGGTTCGATGGGCTGACCTGCAGCATCCAACAACTGTACGCCAGTACCGGCCAGCACACGGCCGATAACCCGCACATCGAGCCAATCGGCCTGTACATCAGCAAGCAACGCTGGCGGTAGGGTAAAGGCCAGGCGGTAATCATCGCCACCACTCAGCGCGCAGGCCCGCGCGTGCTCTTCACCAGCGAACGCACGTAGCGGCGTAGACAGTGGAACTCGCTCCAGTTCGATCTGCAAGGCTACCTGCGAAGCCTCGGCAATATGACCACAGTCGGCTAGCAGCCCGTCGGAAATATCCAGCGCGGCCGTGGCCCGCCCACGCAAGGCCTGGCCCAGGGCCAATTGCGGTTGCGGCGACCAGTAGCGCGCCAGCAGCGCCTCGCGGATTTCATCTGGCGCATTACGCTGCCCCAGTGCCAGTGGCAACGCCCCGGCGGCGTCGCCCAGCTCGCCACCGACACAGAGCAGATCCCCCACCTGCGCACCGCTGCGTAGCAGCGCCTGCCCGCGCGGCACCCGGCCGAACACGGTCAGCGTCAGGCTCAGCGGACCGCGTGTGGTATCGCCCCCGACCAGCGTCATCGAGCAGTTCTGCGCCATCAGCTGCAAGCCGCGAGCGAACGCGGCCAGCCAGGCCTCGCTGACGCTCGGCAGGGTCAGCGCGAGGGTAAAGGCGAGCGGCGTGGCGCCCATGGCGGCCAGGTCGCTGGCAGAGACGGCCAGCGCACGCTGACCGAGGAGAAAGGCATCGCAGGCGTCGGGGAAGTGCACCCCGGCGACCAGCGTATCGGTGGAAACCGCCAACTGTTCGTCGGCTGGCAGCGCCAGCAGCGCGCAATCATCGCCAATGCCACGAACCACGCCGTCGCCACCCTGCGCACAGGGGGCCGCGGCGAAGTAGTGACGAATCAGCTCGAACTCACCCATGTGCGAGCCACGATCCACTGCGCGCCGGCCCTGCAACGCGAGAGCAGGACAGGGGTTGGCGAGATCGTGAACCGAGCATCCGCTAGGGCCTCAACGCTTGTTGGCGTTGACTTCGGCGGCACGCAGCGTAGGCGCAAGCTTGTCGAGGATGCCGTTGACGAACTTGTGCCCGTCGGTGGCACCGAACACCTTGGCCAGCTCGATACCTTCGTTGATCACCACCTTGTAGGGGACGTCGACGCGGTTCTTCAGCTCGTAGGTGGACAGGCGCAGGATGGCCAGCTCGACCGGATCGATCTCTTCCAGCGGGCGATCGAGCAGCGGCGCGAAGGCACCGTCCAGCTCGGTCTTCTGCCGCGGCACGCCGTGCAGGATCTCGTGGAAGTAGGCTCCATCGACCTTGCTGAAGTCATTGTCGACGCGGAACTGCGCCTCGATCTCGTTCAGCGGCTGCCCGGCGATGTGCCAGGAGTACAGGGCCTGCATGGCCAGGGTGCGAGCCTCGCGACGGGCGAGGATCTTGCCGCTGGGGCCCTTCTTGGCCGGCTGGCCGTTACCGGAGTTGCTCACTTGGCCTCCAACTGCGCCAGCAGGCTGACCATTTCCAGGGCAGACAGCGCAGCTTCGGCACCCTTGTTACCTGCCTTGGTGCCGGAACGTTCGATGGCTTGTTCGATGGAGTCGACGGTCAGCACGCCGAAGGCGACCGGTACGCCATATTCCATAGAGACCTGGGCCAGGCCCTTGGTGCACTCGCCGGCGACGTATTCGAAGTGCGGGGTGCCGCCACGGATGACCGCGCCCAGGGCGATGATCGCCGCGTACTCGCCACGCTGAGCGACCTTCTGGGTAACCAGCGGAATCTCGAAGGCACCCGGAGCACGGATGATGGTGATGTCGCTCTCGCTGACACCGTGGCGAACCAGGGCGTCGATGGCGCCGCTGACCAGGCTCTCGACGACGAAGCTGTTGAAACGGCCTACCACCAGGGCGTATTTGCCCTTCGGGGCGATGAAGGTACCTTCGATGGTCTTCAGGGTCATGACGGGTCTCACATGGGTTAAAGAGCCGGAGCGCTTTGCGCTCCGAAAATAAAATTCGTTTGTCGGCGTAGCCCCCTTGCCACCGGCAGAGGGCTCGCTTTCTCCCCTCTCCCGCTTGCGGGAGAGGGGCAGGGGCGGCCCGCGTAGGGAGAGGGTTAGGCGTTGACCACAACACCCTCTCCCGCCCTGCGGGCACCCTCTCCCAGAGGGAGAGGGTCATCAGATGCGGCTCTGTCGAGCCGCTTCTTATTTAGACGGCAGGTATTCTACAACCTCGAGGTCGAAGCCGGATATCGCGTTGAACTTCATCGGCGAGCTCATCAAGCGCATCTTGCGCACGCCCAGGTCGCGCAGAATCTGCGAACCGGCACCCACCGTGCTGTAGGTCGCCGGGTTGGCCGGTTGCTGACGGCCGATCAGCGCCAGCAGCTCAGGGCCGGTCAGCGGGTTGCCGAGCAGCAGCACCACGCCACTGCCCGCCTTGGCCACTTCGGCCATGGCCGCACGCATGCTCCAACGGCCCGGCTGGTTGACCAGGAACAGGTCGCGCAGCGGGTCCATGTTGTGCACGCGCACCAGGGTCGGCTCTTCCGCGCAGACGGTGCCCAGGGTCAATGCCATGTGCGCCGTGTTCTCCACGCCATCACGGTAGGTCACCAGGTTGAACTGGCCCAGCTCGGTGTCCAACGGCTGCTCGCTGATGCGTTCGACGGTGCGCTCGTGGATCAGGCGGTAGTGGATCAGGTCGGCGATGGTGCCAATCTTCAAACCATGCTCTTCAGCGAACTTCTCCAGCTCCGGGCGACGCGCCATGGTGCCGTCGTCGTTCATGATCTCGCAGATCACGCCGCTCGGTTCGAAACCGCCCATGCGCGCCAGGTCGCATGCCGCCTCGGTATGGCCGGCACGCGCCAGCACGCCGCCCGGCTGTGCCATCAACGGGAAAATGTGACCGGGGCTGACGATGTCCTCGGCCACAGCGTTGCGCGCGACCGCAGCCTGCACGGTACGCGCGCGGTCGGCGGCGGAGATGCCGGTGGTCACGCCCTCGGCGGCCTCGATGGAAACGGTGAACTTGGTGCCGAAGCCGGAACCATTGCGCGGCGCCATCAGCGGCAGGTTGAGCAGCTCGCAGCGCTCGCGGGTCATCGGCATGCAGATCAGGCCACGGGCGAAGCGGGCCATGAAGTTGATGTGCTCGGCGGTGACGCATTCGGAGGCGATGATGATGTCGCCTTCGTTCTCGCGATCCTCGTCATCCATGAGGATGACCATCTTGCCGGCGCGGATGTCTTCGATCAGTTCTTCAGCGGTATTGAGCGCCATCGGGCGTCTCCTCAATTCTTCAGGTAGCCGTGTTCGGCGAGAAAGCTTTCGGTGAGGCCCGAGGCCTTGGGCTCGGCGGCCTTGTCGCCGAGCAGCAGGCGTTCCAGGTAACGAGCCAGCAGGTCGACCTCGAGATTGACCTTACGCCCGGCCTGGTAGTCGACCATGATGGTCTCGGCCAGGGTGTGCGGCACGATGGTCAGTTCGAACTCGGCGCCATCGACGGCGTTGACGGTCAGGCTGGTGCCGTCGACGGTGATCGAGCCCTTGTGCGCGATGTACTTGGCCAGTTCGCGCGGGGCGCGCACCCTGAACTGCACGGCGCGGGCATTATCGGCGCGCGAGACGATCTCGCCGACGCCATCGACGTGCCCACTGACCAGATGCCCACCGAGGCGGCTGGTCGGCGTCAGGGCCTTTTCCAGGTTCACCGCGCTGCCGGGCTTGAGATCGACGAAGGCGGTACGCGCCAGCGTCTCGCGGCTGACGTCGGCCCAGAAGCCGTCGCCGGGCAATTCCACGGCGGTCAGGCAGATGCCGTTGACGGCGATGCTGTCGCCGAGCTTGACGTCGCCCAGGTCGAGTTTGCCGGTGGCCACGTAGACGCGCACGTCGCCGCCCTTGGGCGTCATGGCGCGGATGCTGCCGATGGCTTCGATTATGCCGGTGAACATACGCCCTCCGGTTTCACGTTGAAGGTATTGCTGAACAGCATGGACGAACTCCTGTTTTGGTCAAAAACAGGGCAATGCCGATCGATAGGGATTTCACGGACACGCAAAAGGCGCCCGAGGAGGGAATCCCGCTCTCTCTTTATCCGGACTATACCGTCGGCCCCGGAATCGCACCGGGTCTGCTGGACCTCGTCCGGCAGATGCCATGACGAGCGCTCGCGGGCTAGGTTCTGCGAACCATTACCGCCGGTGGGGAATCTCACCCCGCCCTGAGAACGTTGCGGCCATATGAAATGGCCGCGTTGCGTTGTACCACATTTGCAACCGTAACGCATGGCCCCGCGCTAGGCGGTCTTCGGTACGGCGGTGACCTGCCAGTCTTCGCCAACGGCGCGGATATCTAGGATGCGCAGTTCCGTCGCCTCGGCCATGTGATCGAGCGGCAGCTCGAACAATGGCCGTGCGCTGGAACCCAGCAACTTGGGCGCGACGAAGATGCGGTACTCGTCCACCAGCCCGGCACGGGCGAAGGCGCCAGCCAGACGCGGCCCGGCCTCGACCAGCACCTCGTTGACGCCGCGCACGGCCAGCTCCTGCATCAGTTTGCGCAAGTCGACATGGCCATCGCTGCCCGGCACGGCAAGCAGTTCGTGGCCGTCCGCCTGGTAGCGATCAGGAGCGATGGCGACAGCGCAGGTCGCCACCAGAGCAGAGCCGACCTGGAAGAAGGTTTGGTCCAACGGCACACGCAGGCGGCCATCGATCAGCACGCGCAGCGGCGGGCGACGCTGCGCCAGGGCGGTCAACTCGGCATCAAGCCCCAGCTCTTCGGGGCGCACGGTCAGCCGTGCATCATCGGCCAGCACGGTGTCCGCGCCACTGAGCACCACGCTGGACTGCGCGCGTAAACGCTGCACCTCGGCGCGCGCTGCCGGCCCGGTGATCCACTGGCTTTCGCCGCTGGCCATCGCCGTACGGCCATCCAGGCTCATCGCCGACTTGACCCGCACGAACGGCAGGCCACTTTCCATGCGTTTGATGAAGCCGACATTGAGCGCCCGCGCCTCGGCCTCCAGCACGCCGGACAGCACTTCGATTCCGGCATTGGCCAGGCGCAACAGGCCACGCCCGGCGACTTGCGGGTTGGGATCCTGCATCGCCGCGACCACCCGACCGACACCCGCTGCGACCAGCGCATCGGCGCAGGGCGGCGTACGCCCGTGGTGGCTGCAGGGCTCCAGGGTCACGTAGGCGGTGGCACCGCGCGCCCGCTCACCGGCCTGGCGCAGGGCGTGCACCTCGGCGTGCGGCTCGCCAGCCCGGGCATGCCAGCCCTCGCCGACGATCTCGCCGTCACGCACGATGACGCAGCCAACCCGGGGATTCGGATGGGTGGAATAAAGGCCTTTGCGCGCCAGCTTAAGGGCGCGCGCCATAAACAAGTGGTCGCGCTCGTTCATCGGCTTTTCGACGGCTCGCGGGCCAGACGCTCAATTTCTTCGCGGAATTCGTTGAGATCCTGGAAGCGCCGATACACCGAGGCGAAACGAATGTAGGCCACCTCGTCGAGTTTGCTCAGCTCGGTCATCACCAGTTCGCCCAGCACCAGCGACTTCACCTCGCGCTCGCCAGTGGCCCGCAGCTGCTGCTTGATGCGGGCGATGGCCTCTTCCAGGCGCTCGACGCTGACCGGGCGTTTCTCCAGCGCGCGCTGCATGCCGGCGCGCAGCTTCTCTTCATCGAAGGGCTGGCGGCTGCCGTCCTGTTTGATCAGACGTGGCATCACCAGCTCGGCGGTTTCGAAGGTGGTGAAACGCTCGCCGCAGGCCACGCATTCGCGGCGGCGGCGGACCTGGTCGCCCTCGGCGACCAGACGGGAATCGATGACCTTGGTGTCGTTGGCGGCGCAGAAGGGACAATGCATGGCAGGCGCGGGCTGTTGGCGGCAAAGGCGTCATGGTAGCGCATAGAGGCAGCAAGACAAATTAAGCTATGGCAACGCACCTTCGAGAGCAGAACCTGCCATGAACCGATACCTGTCCTTCCTGCCTGTGGCGTTGAGCGGCCTGCTCGCCGCCTGTGCCAGCGAACCCACGGCTACCACACCGCCTGCCACTCCAACGCCGACTGAGACCGAAGCCAGTACGCCCATCGTCCAAGGGCCCGGCCTGCGCGGCGAGTTGATTGGCGTGGCCGCGGGCGCCGATGTCGATCTGGCGCTGCTGGGCGTGGATATGCGCGGCCGGCCGCGTGCCCTGCTCGGTCAGATCCATCTGCGTGGCAACGGCGAAGCGCTGCCATTTCATCTGCCGGTGAGCGACCGGCAGGTACCGCAGGATCTACGCCTGGAACTGCGCGGCCGGGTCAGCCAGTCTGGGCGCCTGGTGCAACGCCTGCCGGCACGCACCATCGTCGAGTTAAGCGACCAGGATCTGGGGGCGCTGCATCTGGTGCCGGCGCCATGAAGCCACCGGAAGTGCTGCAGCAGGCGCTGAGCGAACTGCTCGGCGATGCCCGCCTGGTGGCCGAAACCCTGCCGGGTACCGATATCGCCTTATGGCTGATCGATGCCAGCAACATGGATCGCGCCTTCAACGCCGAGGAAACCCAGCGCATTCTCGAAGAGCCGCCCTACTGGTGCTTCTGCTGGGCCAGCGGCCTGGTGCTGGCGCGCTGGCTGGCCGAGCGTCCCGATTGGGTGCGCGGCAAGCGCGTACTGGATTTTGGCGCAGGCTCCGGCGTGGCGGCGATTGCCGCTGCCAAGGCCGGCGCCGCCGAGGTGGTGGCCTGCGACCTCGACCCCGTGGCACTGGCCGCCTGTCGCGCCAATGCCGAACTCAATGGCGTGACGCTGAACTACTCGGAAGATTTCTTCGCCGAGGCGGACCGCTACGACCTGATTCTGGTAGCCGACGTGCTCTACGACCGCGCCAATCTGCCGTTGCTGGACCACTTCCTCAGCCGTGGGCGTCAGGCGCTGGTGGCCGACTCGCGGGTCAAGGACTTCCAGCATCCGCTCTACCAGCGCCTGGCCCTGCTGGAGGGCTGCACCTGGCCGGATCTGGCCGAGCCTGCGGAATTTCGCGAGGTCAGTCTGTATCACGCGGCGCGCCCCTTGTAACCGCGCACCGCTGCCCGCATTAATAGACCATTGCCCTGCTTTTCGAGACCGACCATGAGCGACTCCCCTTACATCTTCGACATCTCCGGCGCCGCCAGCTTCGAGCAACTGGTGATCGAGAACTCCTTTCACAAACCGGTGCTGGTGGACTTCTGGGCGGAATGGTGCGCCCCGTGCAAGGCACTGATGCCGATGCTGGCTAAGATCACCGAGGAATACGCCGGTGAGCTGCTGCTGGCCAAGGTCAACTGCGACATCGAGCAGGACATCGTCATGCGCTTCGGCATTCGCAGCCTGCCCACCGTGGTGCTGTTCAAGGACGGCCAACCGGTGGATGGCTTCGCCGGCGCCCAGCCGGAAGCGGCGATCCGCGAGATGCTAAAGCCCCACGTTGCCGAGCCGGCTCCGGCTGCTGCCGACCCGATGGAAAGCGCCCAGGTCCTGTTCGCCGAAGGTCGCTTCGCCGAGACCGAGGCGCTGCTCAAGCAGGTGCTGACCGAAGACAACGAGAATGCAGGCGCGCTGATTCTCTACGCACGCTGCCTGGCTGAACGCGGCGAGCTGGGTGAGGCCGAGGTGGTACTCGACGCCGTGAAGGGCGACGAGCACAAGCAGGCACTGGCTGGCGCCAGGGCACAGCTGACCTTCCTGCGCCAGGCCGCCGACCTGCCTGACGCAGCCACGCTGAAAAGCCGCCTGGCGCAAAATGCCGAGGATGACGAGGCGGTTTATCAACTGGCCGTGCAACAACTGGCGCGCCAGCAGTACGAAGCCGCGCTGGATGGTCTGCTCAAGCTGTTCGTGCGCAACCGCAGCTACGCTGAGGGCCTGCCGCACAAGACATTGCTACAGGTATTCGACCTGCTTGGCGGCGATCATCCGCTGGTCACCAGCTACCGCCGCAAGCTGTATCAGGCGATCTACTGAGAGCAGCGGCAAGCCTCAAGCTGCAAGCGGAATCAGGAGCCATGCGTCCTCTTGTAGCTTGCAGCTTACTGCTGCTCTTGCCAGTGATAGATCGGCGCGTCCGCGCCTGTTTCCATGCGAATCTGCGCGCAGTGGCGCAGGCGCACCAGCAGGCGTTTGCCCGCGGCCTCCCCGCCGGCCAGCGCCGCCAGTTGCGCCATCAGTCGCGGCCCTTCCACCTGCCCGGCATCACGCACCAGCTGCAAGGCGGTCTGCCACAGGGCATCACCCGCATCTAGCGTAGGGGCCGACACAGCCGCGTTGGCAGCCGGCGCGACAGCAACCTGTTGCGCCAGTTGCGCCCAGTCCTCGGCATCCAGCTTCAGTGTCAGGTCTACCGGCCAATCGCCGATTCGCCCACGAATTCGTACCATGTTCAGCCTCCAGTCAGGAATTACCATGCTCCCACGGCAGCGGCAGGCTGGCCAGTTCGTCATAAAAGTTGTTATAACGTAACAACTAAATCGCACCCACGCTGGAGACAACCATGCGCCACCTGCTGCTCGCCCTGCCCTTTGCCCTGCTGCCTCTGGTCGCCGCCCAGGCGCATGAACACGGCCACGACCATGATCACCACCACGACAGCCTGGGCGCCCACGAGCACGGCGTCGCCAGCCTCAACGCTGCGTTGGACGGCAACCTGCTGGAGCTGCAGCTGGAAAGCCCGGCGATGAACCTGGTCGGTTTCGAGCATGCCGCCAAGAGCGATGCCGACAAGACCAAGGTCGCCGCCGCCAAGCGCGAGCTGGAGCAGCCCATCGCGCTGTTCGCACTCAACAGTGGTGACTGCAAGGCCACCGAAGTGGAACTGGAAAGCCCATTGTTCGGCGACGCTGACCACGACCACGACCACGACCACGACCATCATGATCATGAAGGCGAACACAGCGACATCCACGCGCACTATCGCTTCGAGTGCGCCAAGGCCAACGAATTGAAACAACTGGATCTCGCCGAACTGTTCAAACGCTTCCCCGCCACCGAGAAGATTCAGGTACAACTGATCGGCCCGAACGGCCAGCAGGGCGTGGAGCTGACGCCGGCGCAGCCACGTCTGAGCTTCTGACCTGCCACGTCCCATTGCCGGAGTGAGCGCCCCTCGCTCCGGCATGAGCGCCTTCCCCCGACTCGCAGTAGACAATGACCGAACCTCTGATCGAACTCGCCAATCTCGGCTTCGCCTGGCCCGGCCAGGCGCAGCTGCTGGATATTCCCACCTTCACCCTGGCGCGCGGTGAAACCCTGTTCCTCAAAGGCCCCAGCGGCAGCGGCAAGACCACCCTGCTTGGCCTGCTCGGCGGCGTACAACGTGCGCAAAGCGGCCATATCCGCCTGCTCGGCCAGGATCTGGGCCAACTCTCCGCCGGCGCCCGCGACCGCTTTCGCGTCGATCACACCGGCTACATTTTTCAGCAGTTCAACCTGCTGCCATTTCTTTCCGTACGCGAGAACGTCGAGCTGCCCTGCCGCTTCTCGCGTCTGCGTGCCGAGCGCGCACGCCAGCGCCACGGCAGCATCGATGCGGCCGCCGCGGCGCTGCTCGACCATCTCGGCCTGCGCGCCGACCTGCTCGGCCGCCGCGCCGATGAGCTGTCCATCGGCCAACAGCAACGCGTTGCCGCCGCCCGGGCGCTGATCGGCCAGCCGGAGCTGGTGATCGCCGACGAGCCAACCTCGGCATTGGACTTCGACGCACGCGAGGCCTTCCTACAATTGCTCTTCGCCGAGTGCCGCGCTGCCGGCGCCAGCCTGCTGTTCGTCAGCCACGACCAGAGCCTGGCTCAGCTGTTCGACCGTAACCTGTCACTGGCCGAACTCAACCGCGCCGCCAAGCCCGTCGAGGTCTGAGATGCATCTTCTTCGCATAGCCATGGCCAGCCTGGCCAACCGCCGTTTCACCGCGCTGCTCACTGTGTTCGCCATCGCCCTGTCGGTCTGCCTGTTGCTGGCCGTAGAGCGTGTGCGCACCGAAGCCCGCGCCAGCTTCGCCAATACCATCAGCGGCACCGACCTGATCGTCGGCGCCCGCTCGGGCAGCGTGAACCTGCTGCTGTACTCGGTATTCCGCATCGGCAACGCCACCAACAACATCCGCTGGGACAGCTTCGAGCGCTTCGCCAATCACCGCCAGGTCAAGTGGGCCATTCCCATCTCACTGGGCGACTCGCATCGCGGCTACCGGGTTATGGGCACCAGCACCGCCTATTTCGAACACTACCGTTACGCCCGCAGCCAGGCGTTGCAGCTGGCCGAAGGCCGCGCCTTCGCCGACGATCCCTTCGAAGTGGTGCTAGGCGCAGAAGTGGCGCAGGCACTGGGCTACGACCTCGGCGAAAAGATCGTCCTGGCTCATGGCGTCGCCACCATCAGCCTGGTCAAGCATGACGACAAACCCTTCACCGTGGTCGGCATCCTCGAGCGCACCGGTACGCCGGTCGACCGCACCCTGCACATCTCCCTGGCCGGGATGGAAGCACTGCACGTCGATTGGCAGAACGGCATGCCGGCCCGCGGAGATGCGCGGGTCAGCGCCGATCAGGCGCGCACCATGGACCTGCAACCCAAGCAGATCACCGCCTTCATGCTCGGCCTCAATAGCAAGATCGCCACGTTCAGCCTGCAACGCGAGATCAACGAGTTCCGTGGTGAGCCACTGCTGGCGATTCTCCCAGGCGTAGCGCTGCAAGAGCTATGGAGCCTGATGGGGACCGCCGAGCAGGCACTGTTCGTGGTCTCGCTGTTCGTCGTGCTGACCGGTCTGATCGGTATGCTCACGGCGATTCTCACCAGCCTCAACGAGCGGCGCCGGGAGATGGCCATCCTGCGTTCGGTCGGCGCACGCCCCTGGCATATCGGCAGCCTGCTGGTGTTGGAAGCCTTCGCCCTGGCATTGGCCGGCGTAACCTTCGGTGTCGCGCTGCTGTACCTGGGCATCGCCGGCAGTCAGGGCTTCGTACAGGCCAACTACGGCCTGTACCTGGCCCTCAATGCCCCGTCCACTTACGAATGGAAACTGCTGGGCAGCATTCTCGCCGCGGCCGTGGCGATGGGCAGTGTGCCGGCCTGGCGCGCCTATCGGCAGTCACTCGCCGACGGCTTGTCGATACGCCTGTAAAGCGCGATTCGCCTGTACACTGTGCAGGCGAATCACTGCACAGAGGTAATCCATGTTCCGCCCCCTGCTCGCCAGCCTGCTGCTGACGCTGGCCCTGCCGCTGGCCGCCGCCGATGTGCGCGAAATCACCTGGTCCGATCTGATCCCGCCGGATGCGCCGCCGCAGGTCATCGACCCGACCCCGATTCACGACCTCTCGCAACTGGCCGATGCCCTGGCCGAATCCGGTCCGGCAGCCATGCAGCAATCGCCGGCCGCGCCGGTGGTCAAGGAGCTCAACGGCCAGGCGGTGAAACTGCCGGGCTATATCGTGCCGCTGGACGTGACCGACGAAGGCCGCGTGGTGGAATTCCTGCTGGTGCCCTACTTCGGCGCCTGCATTCACGTGCCGCCACCGCCCTCGAACCAGATCGTCCACGTTACCAGCGAGCTGGGTGTACTGCTCGATGCGCTGTACCAGCCGTTCTGGGTGGAAGGTCCGCTGAAAACCGAGCATGTCAGCAGCGAGCTGGCCGAGGTCGGTTACCAGATGGAAGCGGACAAGATCTACGCCTACGAACTGCCCGATAGCTGATCTTCGTAGGAGCGGCTTCAGCCGCGAAAAGATTCGCGGATAAATCGGAACGCCGCCCGCCGCGCCTACAAATACCTCTCCAAAGAAAAAGCCAGACATCAAGTCTGGCTTTTTCATATCCGTATCATCGTCAGCTACGACTGGCGACCCGATTTTCCCGCTCGAAGCGCAATTCGCTTTCTGCCCACTGGCGCCAGGAACGCACCTTGGCGCGCTCGGCACCGCCACGTTCGGCGCGCGCCAGCGCATCCAGGCCGGCCTGCCAGCGCGACTGCTCCAGTTCCAGCTGCGCGACGTACAGCCAATGCTTGCCGTTGCCACTGCGCTCGGCCAGCGGGCGCAGCACGCGCACCGCCGCAGAACGATCACGCGCCTGCCACCAGAACAGCCCGAGGCGCTCCTGACGGGCAGCGGTGTTGGCCAGCAGACCACTGTCGAGCATGCCGGCGAGCAGCTTGGCGCCTTGCCAGGGCTGATCGGCGGCGCCGGCCAGCAGCACCAGGTTGTCCAGTTCCGACTCGCTGAAACGCAGGCCCTTGCTGTGCGCCGCACGCAGGGTCGCCAGCGCCTTGTCGTTACTGCCGGCCATCTGCTGCAGACCGGCCAGTTGGCGCCAGCCCTTGGCATCGTTCGGCTGGCGCGCCAGCAACTGACGCTGCCAGCGCTCGGCCTGGGCATAGCGCTTCAGATCGGCATTGGCGCCCACCAGAAACTGCAGCCAGATGTCCGCGGCTTTGGGGTTGGCCTGCACGTAACGCTCAGCCAGCGGCAACGCCTTGGCCGGCTGATTCATGCCCTGATAAGCCTGCACCAGCATCTGCAGCACTTCCTTGGAGGCACTGCCCTGATTAGGAGCCAGCAGCTCGACGACCTTGGCGTACCGGCGCTCACCCAGGTTGAGCTTGGCCAGGTTGAGACGCTCGCCAGCCAGCATCTCGTCGTCCAGCTTGCCGCTGCGCAGGGCCTTCTCCAGCCACTCGATGGCCTGACCGTTGTTGCCGGCCGACCAGGCCACGTAGGCCTTGCTGCGCCAGATCAGCGCCTCTTCGAGACTGCCGCTCTTGGCCTGGACCTCATCCAGCGCGCGCCGCGCCGCGCTGTAATCGCCCTTTTGCTGAGCGGCCTGCGCCGCATTCAGGGCCTTGAACACGGCCGGGTCGACGGTCTGTTGGGCCATACCGGGCACGGCCGCGGTACTGAGCATCACGAGCAACAACCAACGGTACATGGTCAGCTCCTTTCCAGACGGAAGTAGAGGGTCTTCACCGCTTCGCGGTCCACCGCCAGGCCGCCTTCGGTACGCGGCGCAAAGCGCCAGCGTGCCGCGGCACGACGTGCTTCGCGCTCGAATACGTTACGCGGGTTGGCTTCCAGCACGCGGATGTTCTCCACACTGCCGGAGCGATTGATGGTGAAAGCCAGTTTGACGAAACCTTCGATGCCACGCTGCAGCGCATAGCGCGGATATTCCGGGCGCACGTCGTTGAGCGGCATGACTTCGCTTTCCATCCCGCCCATCTGCCCGCCGGATTCGGCGGCCTCGCTCGGCGGCGTCGGTGCCGGAGCACCCGGCGCAAGGCCGGACAGGCTCGGTGCCGGCGCGCTGTTGACGGCGATACCGCTGGCCAGGCTTGGCAGCTGGATGTCCAGCGCCGGCAGGTTGGCACTCGGCGTGGCCGTTTGCGGGGTCGGCGGCGTGGGTGGCTGTGGCGTTTGCGGCGTCGGTGGCTGCGGCGCCTGCTGCCGCGTGCGGCTGGCGGTCTCGCTGGCGTTACCGTCCATACGCACGAAATTGGCCACACTGACCGGGTCCTGGCTTACCTTGGCGCTCGGCGGCGCGACCATGTACAGCATCAGGGCGAAAAGCCCCAAGGCCATCAGGCAGGCGCCGAGAAAAGACAGCGGCAGGCGCATCAGTTGACTCCGCTACCGGCAGCCAGGGCGACATCCTGCACACCGGCCAGACGTGCCTGATCCATCACCTGAACCACCAGGCCGGTACGCGCATCCTGGTCGGCCTGCACCACTACCGCACCTTCCGGCTGGTCGACCCGCATGCGCTCGACGTGCGCACGCACGCTGCGGATATCCACCGGCTGCTTGTCCATCCAGATCTGCCCGTCGGCGGTGACGGCGATGAGGATGTTGCCCTTGTCCTGCGGGCTGGCGGTCTCCGCCTGCGGGCGCTGCACCTCGACCCCGGACTCGCGGATAAAGGAGCTGGTGACGATGAAGAAGATCAGCATGATGAAGACCACGTCGAGCATCGGCGTAAGGTCGATGCCGGTGTCTTCGTCCTGCTGGTGGTGACGACGCATTCTCATGTTGGGCGATCTCAGTCGTGACGCAGCTGGTCGGCCAGCCGCTCGATGGCCTGGCTGGCTTCGCGTTCGAGACGCGCCAGGCTGAACAATCCAGGAATGGCCAGGACCATGCCGGCCATGGTCGGCAGGGTCGCCTGCCAGACGCCAGCGGCCATGCCGCGTGGGTTACCGGTACCGTTGAGGGCGAGCACGTCGAACACCGCGATCATGCCGAGCACGGTGCCAAGCAGGCCCAGCAGCGGATACAGCGCCACCAGGGTCTTGCCCAGGCGCAGCGGCGCTGCCAGTTGCTGACGCGCCTGCGCCAGCCAGGCCAGGCGCACGGCGCGCTGCCAGTTGCCGTTGTCATCGGCGAGCACCTGTTGCCAGGCTTCGCGACGCTCCTGAACCCAGCGCGGAAAAATCCTGCGCATGTACCAGAAGCGCTCGAACACCAGCGTCCAGAACACCACGCAGAGCACCGCCAGCGCCCACATCACCACGCCGCCGGCGCTCATGAAGTCGAGCAGTGCATAGGCACTGTCGACCGCACGCAGCCAGAAGGCGAACAGGTCAGTCACGGCGCGGTGCTCCCGACAGGTGCAGGGCGATCAGGCCGGCGCTCTGCTGCTCCAGAATCTGGATCAGGCCCTTGCTGCGACTGGCCAGCAGGCTGTGCAGGAACAGCAGCGGAATGGCCACCACCAGGCCCAGAACGGTGGTCACCAGCGCCTGGGAGATACCATCAGCCATCAGGCGCGAGTCGCCGCCACCGCTCTGGGTGATGGCCTGGAAGGTCACGATCATGCCGGTCACGGTGCCCAGCAGGCCGAGCAGCGGCGCCACAGCGGCCAGCAGCTTGAGCAGGCCCTGGCCTTTTTCCAGCGGCGGCGTTTCCTGCAGGATCGCTTCGTCGAGCTTTAGCTCGAGGGTTTCCAGATCAGCCAGTTGCGGCTTGGCGCCCAGCACGCCGATCACGCGACCCAACGGGTTGTCGGCCCGCGGTGCGCTGAGGTCGTGCATCTGCGCCTTGACGCCACTGCCGACGCGGCCCAGATAGACCATGCGCCAGATGGCCAGAAGCAGACCGAAGGCGCCCAGCACGACGATCACCCAGCCGACCAGGCCACCCTGCTGCAGGCGATCCCACAGCGTCGGCTCCTGCTGCAGCTGCGCCAGCAGGCTGCCACGGCTCGGGTCGATGGGCAGCGTGGCGAGGGCGTCGCTGCTGCCCAGGTAGTCCTGGACCTGGCCCAGGCCGGACGGCTGACGCGGCGGCGCCACCAGTTGCCCGGCGTCGGCGTCGTAACGCAGGAAGGCATCCTCGCCATACACGGCGAAGGCGCCAACGCGCAGCACCTGCTGCTCCTGACGCGAACCATCGGCATTTACCACCGGCAGCTGCAGGCGCTCGATACGGCCGCTGGCGGCCAAGTCTTCGAGCAGCAGCATCCAGTAGCCGTCAAGATCCTCGGCGGACGGCAGCGAGCGACTTTCGGCCAGCGCCTTGAGGCGCTTCAGGCGCTCGGGATACTGGGCGTTGAGCAGGCTGTCCTGCCATTGCCCGGCGACGTCGCCGGCACTCTGGCGCACCACACCGAACAGCTCGCCAAGGTGGCCGACACGCTGCGCCAGCAGTTTTTCCTGCTCGGCCAGTTCGGCTTCCTGACGGTCGAATTCGGCTTTGAGGCGCTCGCTTTCGGCCTTCTGGGTATTCAGCGCGGAACGCGCGGTGGCCAGCAACTGGGCCTGCTCGCCGCGCTTGGCGAGGAACGCCTGCTCGCGCTCCTGCATGGCGCTGACTTCGGCGGCGCGCTCGCTGCGGATGCGCTGCAGCAGTTGATCGGGGTTGAGGGTTTCGGCCACGGCGGCCAGTGCCGGCAACAGGCTGAGCGCCAGTACGGCTACAACACGACGACTCATTGTGCGGCCTCCTCGGCCAGGGTCTTGATCGGCAGGGACAGCACGGCGGGCGCCTGTTGCTGACGGGCGATGGCGATGGCCTGGGTCAGCGGACGACGCGCGCTGCCGTCGAGCACTTCCCATGCCTTGGTCTGCGGGTTCCACCAGCCGCTCTCGTGCGCATCGAGGGTCTGGTAATAGAGCATGCTGCGGCCAAGGCGTAGGAATTCAACGCTGCGCGAACCACCGTCGGCCTGGTTCAGCTCGCCACGCCAGGCTTCGAGCGTACGGCCATAATCGCTCTCGATCTGATAGGCCTCGAGGATGCGGCGGTATTTGTCGGCCAGGCTGACGTCGGCGCGCGGCAGCAGATCCTGCAATTGCGCCAGCCGGTCTTCACGCTCTTCGGGCAGGAACGGCAGGTCGGCGGCGATGAATTCTCCCAGCACCTCGACCATCTTGACCATCTGCGGGCTCACCGCCTCCTGGGTACGTTCGATGCCATCGAGCTGCTTCTGATAACTGGCCAGCTCCTGGCGCTGGGCTTCGACCAGATCACGAAGTTGACTGTTATAACCTTTCAAAGCCTCAGCCTGCTGCAAGGCATTTCGGTACTCGGTCAGCATCTCACGGCTGGCGTCATCCAGCTGCTCGACACGGCCCTGCGAGGCTTTTGCCTCGGCGGCCAGGCGCTGACTTTCATCGAGCGCGGCATCCAGCGGCGCAGCAGCCAGCGAGCCGCTGGCCAACATCAGGGCCACGGCCAGGGAACGGAGGGGGAAGCGATTCATGCGCAAAGGGTCCTCAACAGACGGGCTTGCCTCAAAAAGAGAAACATTATCATCTAGAGATGCATTTGAAGCAATGGACAAAACACCGCAGCAGAGCCCGTCGATCTATTGAGCCAGGTCAAAAAGTGGATTGTTGCTTGGCTTAGCATTGATTTCAGCCAAGACACAACCGACTCGAATTGGAGCTCGCTATGTACAAGTCACTGTTCACTGCCTCACTGCTGGCCCTGGCCATCGCTGCACCCATCGCTCAGGCTCACCAGGCTGGCGACATCATCGTCCGCGCCGGCGCCATCACCGTCGATCCGCATGAGGACAGCGGCAACATCGATCACGCCGTACTGGGCAAAGTCGCTGGCAGCGGCGCGACCCTGAACAGCGATACCCAGCTGGGCCTGAACTTCGCCTACATGGTCACCGACAACTTCGGCATCGAATTGCTGGCAGCCACACCTTTCAGCCATGACGTCGGTGTCAAGGGCATGCCGGGCGCCTTTGCCGGCCTGAACGGCAAGCTGGGCAGCCTAAAGCACCTGCCGCCGACCATCAGCGCCGTCTACTATCCGCTGGACAAGAGCTCGGCCTTCCAGCCCTACGTCGGTGTCGGTATCAACTACACCTGGTTCTTCGATACCGAACTGAGCAGCGAAGCCGAAGCCAAGGGTTTCCGCGGCCTGGACATGAAAGACTCCTGGGGCCTGGCCGGACAGATCGGCATGGACTACATGCTGAGCGACAACCTGATGCTCAACGCCCAGGTGCGCTACATCGATATCGATACCACCGGCACCACTCACCTGGCCGGCGACAAGGTCAAGGTGGATGTGGACGTCGATCCATTCGTCTACATGGTCGGCCTGGGTTACAAGTTCTGATAGACCACGCAGAAACGAGAAAGCCGGCGAATGCCGGCTTTTTCATGGGTTCGATTCACTGCCCGAGCAATTGACGCAACCCTTCATGCAGCGGCGTCTGCTGCGGCATACGGTAGTGCGCCTGCAAACGCGTATTGTCGGCGCGCGAGTGTCGGATATCGCCAGCACGCGCCGGCAAATGCGTCACCTGCGGCAGACCGCCGCAAAGCGCACCGATCTCCGTCAGCAGCTGGTTGAGACTGACGGCCTGCTTCCAGCCAACATTGACCGGCTGCTCGACAAACTCACCGAGCAGGCCCTGCAACAGCAGCTCGATCAGATCGCCGACATAAAAGAAATCACGGGTCTGCTCGCCGTCGCCAAAGACACTGATCGGCAGCCCCTGCTGCGCCCGCTGGGTGAAAATACTGATCACCCCGGAGTATGGCGACGATGGATCCTGGCGCGGCCCGAAGATATTGAAGAAACGAAATACCGCTGGTTCCAGCGCGTGCTGACGGCGATAGAAATCCAGGTAGTGCTCGCTGGCGAGCTTATCGGCCGCATAGGGCGTTAATGGCGCCTTAGCGGTGACCTCGTCGATCGCGACGCCTTCACCGTTGTTGCCATAGATCGCCGCACTGGAGGCATAGATCACACGTCGCACGCCGTGCTGACGCATGGCCTCGCAGATATTCAGGGTACCGATGAAGTTGCTCTGATGCGTCGCTACCGGATCATCCACCGAAGCCTGCACCGATGCTACCGCAGCCAGATGCGCCACGGCGGAACAGCCCGCGACCGCGCGGGCGACCACCTCGGCATCGGCGACGTCACCTTCGATGAAGTGCAATCGCGGATTGTCCAGCGGCAGGTTGCTGCTCTTGCCCATGGACAAATTGTCCAGCGCACGCACGCTGTGGCCAGCCGCCAGCAAGGCATCGACCAAGTGCGAACCGATAAAGCCGGCGCCGCCGGTTACAAGAATTTCAGCCATGACGGTAATAACGGTCCAGCAGGCTCGGCAAACCGGAACGCCAGGCGCGTGGTTTGATGCCGAAAGTGTGAAGAATCTTCTTGCAGGCCAGCACCGCGTGCTGCGGCTCGTCGGCAGCATCCGGGCGAGCGGCGTGGGCCTGGGGCGCGACATCCTCGACCAGGTTGCTGCGATAGTGACGCGCCTCGCTCAGTACCGCCTGCCCCAGGCTCAGCGACGTGCTGGCCTCGTGACCACCGTAATGATAGGTGCCCCACAGGGGCGACTCGCAATCGAGCTGCTTGAGTACCGCCAGAAGCACCCGTGCGGCATCGTCCACCGGAGTGGGGTTGCCGCGCCGATCATCGGCGAGATACAGCGCCTCGTCACGCTCGGCGCGCAGCAGAAAGCGCCCCAGCAGCCCTTCACGGCTGTCATCGAGCAACCAGCCGAAGCGCAGCAGCACATGACGCGGACAGATCGCCCGTACGCTCTGCTCCAGCCGCCACAGTGCCTGGCCACGCAGCCCCAGAGGTACCGGCTCTTCCTTTTCGCTATAGGCGGTGACGCGCGAACCATCGAACACGCGGTAGCTGGACGGCTGCAGCAGCACGATAGAGTGGTGCTGGCACAGCTCGGCCAGACGCTCCACCGCGCGTTCCTGGGTTTGCAGACGCGACTCGGCCACCGACTCGGCCTGGAACCAGTCGAAGTAGTAAGCCAGGTTGATCAGCGCATCCGGGCGGGTATCGTCGAGCAGCTCGGTCAGGCTGGCAGCATCCCAGCCCTCTTCCGGCGGACGTGGCGCAAGGAAGCTGATGTCTTCCTCGGCGCCAAGACGGATCAGCGCTTGCCCCAGGGCACTACCGCCGCCCAGCAGCATCAGGCGCATTCGCATAGGCTAGAGCCCGCTCAGATCAGAACGGGATGTCGTCATCGAAACTGTCGTAGTCAGGTGCTGGCTGGGCCTGCTGCGGCGCCGGGCGCTGCTGACGCGGGGCCTGTTGCTGCTCGCGCTGCGGGGCCGGACGCGATTGGCGCGGCGCACCGCCTTCATCACCGCTCGGACGACCGCCCAGCAGCTGCATGGTGCCCTGCATGTCAACGATGATCTCGGTGGTGTAGCGCTTGATGCCGTCCTTTTCCCACTCGCGGGTCTGCAGCTTACCTTCGATGTACACCTGCGAACCCTTGCGCAGGTATTCGCCGGCGATCTCGGCGACCTTTCCGAACAGCGCGACGCGGTGCCATTCGGTCTTCTCGACCTTCTGCCCGGTCTGCTTGTCGGTCCACTGCTCGCTGGTGGCCAGGCTCAGGTTGGTCACCGCGTTGCCGCTGGGCAGGTAGCGTGTTTCCGGGTCCTGGCCGCAGGTGCCGACCAGAATGACTTTGTTAACCCCACGGGCCATAACGTTCTCCTAGGCTACTCACGCCGCGGGCGCCGATGCGATCAGGCGCTCCACTGACGTGCGATCCACTTGTTGGGTATCGACTTTGATATAGATGGCCGCTTCGTCGACCACCACCACGGCGTCCGCCACTCCCGGCGTCGCCTTGAGGCGTTCGACCAGTCCGACATCGGCCAGTGCCGCGGCATCGAGCGGCAGGCGCAAACTGGTCACGTACGGCGGTTCGCGCATAGTAACAGCAATGGCCAGCCAAATTGCACAGAGCACGGCACAGCCGATGAACACACCGCCCAACCCCACATGCTGGTACAGCCAGCCACCGAGAATGCCGCCCAGCGCGGCACCGAGGAACTGACTGGTTGAGTAAACGCCCATCGCCGTGCCCTTGCCGCCCGCCGGCGCAACCTTGCTGACCAGCGACGGCAGCGAGGCCTCGAGCAGGTTGAAGGCAGTGAAGAACACCACAATGCCCAGCACCAGCGTGCGCAGACTGTTGCCGAAGAGGGCGAAGTAAAGCTCGCAGAGCAGCAACACCGTTACTGCCCCGAGCAATACGCGCTTCATCTGACGCTTCTTCTCTCCGTAGATGATGAACGGCACCATGCCGAAGAAACCGATCAACAGCGCGGTGAGATAGACCCACCAGTGTTCTTCCTTGACCAGCCCGCCCTGCTCCACCAGCGCCAGCGGCAAGGCGACGAAACTCGCCATCAGCACCGCATGCAGGGCCAGGATGGCGAAGTCCAGACGCAGCAGGTCGCCATGCTTGAGAGTCGGCCACAGCGCCTGCGCCGCCACACCGGACTCGCGATGCTGCAGCGGCCCGGCATCTTTCGGCACGATGCCGGCGACGATCAGGATACCGAGCAACGCCAGCGCCCCGGTGGCCCAGAACAACCCGGACAGGCCGAAGGCACGGGTCAGCAGCGGGCCGACCACCATGGCCACGGCGAACGACAGGCCGATGCTCATGCCGATCATGGCCATAGCCTTGGTCCGATGCTGTTCGCGGGTAAGGTCAGAGAGCAGCGCCATTACTGCCGCGGAAATCGCTCCGGCACCCTGCAACACGCGCCCGGCGATCACGCCCCAGATCGAGTCGGCATTGGCCGCCAGCACGCTGCCGGCGGCGAAGATCAGCAGACCGACATAGATCACCGGACGTCGGCCGATTCGATCGCTGATGATGCCGAAGGGAATTTGCAGCACAGCCTGAGTCAAACCATAGGCACCGATGGCCAGACCGATCAGCGCAGGCGTACTGCCGGACAAGTCCATGCCGTAGGTGGCCAGCACCGGCAAAACCATGAACATACCCAGCATACGAAACGCGAACACCATGGCCAGGCCGCCGGCCGCGCGGGTCTCGCTACTACTCATGCGCTCGCTGTGCGGATCGTGCATCGGATAAATCCTGAGGAAATCAGCCGGCGATTCTAGCAGCAGGCGCCGTTTCGGCACAGGCGCACACTTTGCCGCAGGGTAGCAGCAAGCCCTATACTCGACCGTTTTCCGCCCGCCCAGCGAGGCCCGTTGCAAGCCGCCAGCGTTTGATGCGGCAGTGGCAACACAGACAGCTTTCAGAGGTTCCCTAAGTGGACAAAATCCTGATCCGTGGGGCACGTACCCACAACCTCAAGAACATCGACCTGACCCTGCCGCGCGACAAGCTGATCGTGATCACCGGCCTGTCCGGCTCCGGCAAGTCCTCGCTGGCGTTCGACACCCTGTACGCCGAAGGCCAGCGCCGCTACGTCGAGTCGCTGTCGGCCTATGCCCGGCAGTTCCTGTCGATGATGGAAAAGCCCGACGTCGATACCATCGAAGGCCTGTCACCGGCGATTTCCATCGAGCAGAAGTCCACTTCGCACAACCCACGCTCGACCGTCGGCACCATCACCGAGATCTACGACTACCTGCGCCTGCTCTACGCCCGCGTCGGCACGCCGCGCTGCCCGGATCACGACGTACCGCTCGAAGCGCAGACCGTCAGCCAGATGGTCGACCAGGTGCTGGCCCTGCCCGAAGGCCGCAAGCTGATGCTGCTGGCACCGGTGATCCGCGAGCGCAAGGGCGAACACCTGTCGGTGTTCGAGGAACTGCGCGCGCAGGGCTTCGTCCGCGCCCGGGTCAACGGCAAGCTGCATGAGCTGGACGAACTGCCCAAGCTGGACAAGCAGAAGAAGCACTCCATCGACGTGGTGGTGGATCGCTTCAAGGTCCGCGAGGACCTGCAGCAGCGCCTGGCCGAATCCTTCGAGACCGCGCTTGGCCTGGCCGACGGCATCGCCCTGATCGCCCCAATGGACGAGGAAGGCGAAGAGATCATCTTCTCCGCGCGCTTCGCCTGCCCGCACTGCGGCCACTCGATCAGCGAGCTGGAGCCCAAGCTGTTCTCCTTCAACAACCCGGCCGGCGCCTGCCCCACCTGCGACGGTCTGGGCGTGAAGCAGTTCTTCGACGGCAAACGCCTGGTCAATGGCGAGCTGACCCTGGCCGAGGGCGCCATCCGCGGCTGGGACCGGCGCAACGTCTACTACTTCCAGATGCTGGGTTCGCTGTCCAATCACTACGGTTTCAGCCTGGAAAAGCCGTTCGACGACCTGAGCGCCGAACACCAGAAAGTCATCCTTTTCGGCAGCGGCACGCAGAGCGTCGACTTCAAGTACCTCAATGACCGCGGCGATATCGTCAAACGCTCGCACCCCTTCGAGGGCATCATCCCCAACCTCGAGCGACGTTATCGCGAGACCGAGTCGAACAGCGTGCGCGAGGAGCTGGCCAAGTTCCTCAGCACCCAGCCCTGCCCCGATTGCCGCGGCACGCGCCTGCGCCGCGAGGCACGGCACGTCTGGGTCGGCGAGAAAACCCTGCCGGCGGTGACCGGCCTGCCCGTCGGCGATGCCTGTGAGTATGTCGCCGGCCTGCACCTGACCGGCCGCCGCGGCGAGATCGCCGAAAAGATTCTCAAGGAAATACGTGAGCGTCTGCAATTCCTGGTCAACGTCGGCCTCGACTACCTCACCCTGGATCGCAGCGCCGATACCTTGTCCGGCGGTGAAGCGCAGCGCATCCGCCTGGCCAGCCAGATCGGCGCCGGCCTGGTGGGCGTGATGTACATCCTCGACGAGCCCTCCATTGGCCTGCACCAGCGCGACAACGAACGCCTCCTGGGCACCCTCAATCACCTGCGTAACCTGGGCAACACGGTGATCGTGGTCGAGCACGACGAAGACGCCATTCGTATGGCCGACTATGTCGTCGACATCGGCCCGGGCGCTGGCGTGCATGGCGGGCGCATCGTCGCCGAAGGCACGCCGGACGAGGTGATGGATCACCCCGACTCGTTGACCGGCAAGTACCTGTCCGGCCGCGAGAAGATCCGTTATCCGGCGCAGCGCACCGTGCGCGACAAGAAAAAACTGCTCAAGCTCAAGGGTGCGCGGGGCAACAACCTGCGCAATGTCGATCTGGAGATTCCGGTGGGCCTGCTCACCTGCGTCACCGGCGTGTCCGGCTCGGGCAAGTCGACGCTGATCAACAACACCCTGTTTCCACTGACCGCCACGGCATTGAACGGGGCGACGACCTTGGAAGCGGCGCCGCACGACTCGTTCGACGGCCTGCAGCACCTGGACAAGGTGGTCGACATAGATCAGAGCCCGATCGGCCGTACGCCGCGCTCCAACCCGGCCACCTACACCGGCCTGTTCACGCCGATCCGCGAACTCTTCGCCGGCGTGCCGGAGTCGCGCTCGCGCGGCTACGGGCCGGGGCGTTTCTCCTTCAACGTCAAGGGTGGGCGCTGCGAGGCATGCCAGGGCGACGGCGTGATCAAGGTCGAGATGCACTTTCTGCCGGACATCTACGTGCCGTGCGACGTGTGCAAGGGCAAGCGCTACAACCGCGAAACCCTGGAAGTGAAGTACAAGGGCAAGAGCATCACCGAGGTGCTCGACATGACCATCGAGGAGGCGCGCGCCTTCTTCGATGCCGTGCCGGCCATCGCCCGCAAGCTGCAGACGCTGATGGACGTGGGGCTGTCCTACATCAAGCTGGGCCAGTCGGCGACCACCCTCTCCGGCGGCGAGGCGCAGCGGGTCAAGCTGAGTCGCGAACTGAGCAAGCGCGACACCGGCAAGACCCTGTACATTCTTGACGAGCCGACCACCGGCCTGCATTTCGCCGATATCCAGCAACTGCTCGACGTGCTGCACCGCCTGCGCGACCACGGCAACACCGTGGTGGTGATCGAACACAACCTGGACGTGATCAAGACCGCCGACTGGCTGGTGGATCTCGGCCCCGAGGGCGGCTCGAAGGGCGGCATGATCATCGCCACCGGCACCCCGGAAGAAGTGGCGGCCAACCCGGCGTCGCACACCGGGCACTTCCTCAAGCCGTTGCTGGAAAGAGACAGCGACAAGCGACAAGCCTCAAGCAGCAAGTAAGAGCAGAAACGAAAAGCCAGAGCATGAGCTCTGGCTTTTTTCTTGTGGCTTGCAGCTTGAAGCTTGTCGCTTACATCTGACTTTGCAGGTACTTCTCCAGCCCCAGTTTGTCGATCAGCTGCAGCTGGATTTCCAGCCAATAGGCGTGATCTTCCTCGGTGTCCTTGAGCTGCAGCAGCAGGATGTCGCGGGTCTGGTAATCCTGATGCTTTTCGCAAAGCTCGATGCCCTTGCTCAGGGCCGCACGCACTTCGTACTCCAGGGCCAGATCCAGCTTCAGCGCCTCGGGCACGGTCTGCCCGAACGTGAAGGCGTTGGGCACCATGTCCGGCACGCCCTCAAGGAAAATGATGCGCTTGAGCAACGCATCGGCGTGCTGGGTTTCCTCTTCCATCTCGTGATTGATGCGTTCGTAGAGCTTGCCGAAGCCCCAGTCCTCATACAGCCGTGAGTGGATGAAATACTGGTCACGAGCGGCCAGCTCGCCTTTGAGCAGATGCTTGAGATAGTCGACGACTTCGGTGTGGCCTTTCATGCCGGGCATTCCTTGTTGCATTCATGAACAGGGAGCAATGCTCCGCCTGACACGGGGTTCGGTCAAGCAAAAGCACAACGCCTCCACGAGGGAGGCGTTGCGGTTTACTGACGCACCAGCGATGCGCCGGTCAGGCTCAGGCCAGGTCGAAGCGATCCAGGTTCATCACCTTGGTCCAGGCGGCGACGAAGTCCTTGATTAGTTTCTCCTTGCCGTCAGCGCTGGCATACACCTCGGCGTAAGCGCGCAGCACCGCGTTGGAGCCGAACACCAGATCGTTGCGGGTGGCGGTGTATTTCACCAGAGCGTCCTTGCGCGTACGCCCTTCGAAGACTTCGTTGCTGTCATCGGTGGCCTTCCACACGGTGCCCATGTCCAGCAGATTGACGAAGAAATCGTTGGACAGCACGCCGACCCTGTCGGTGAACACGCCGTGCTGGCTGCCGTCATGGTTGGCACCCAGTACACGCAGGCCGCCGACCAGCGCGGTCAGCTCCGGCGCGGTAAGGGTGAGCATCTGCGCCTTGTCCACCAGCATGGTCTCGGTGGGCACGCCCAGGTTGCCCTTACTGTAGTTGCGGAAGCCATCGGCAGCCGGCTCCAGCACATCGAAGGATTCGACATCGGTCTGATCCTGACGCGCGTCGACGCGCCCCGCGGCGAACGGCACGTCCACCACGACACCGGCAGCCTTGGCCGCCAGCTCGACACCGACGTTGCCGGCCAGCACGATCACGTCTGCCAGCGACGCCTTGGCCGAAGCCTGCTGGATTTCCACCAACTTCGGCAGCACCGCCATCGCCCGCTGGTTGACCGCCCAATCCTTCTGCGGTGCCAGGGCCAGACGTGCACCGTTGGCACCGCCGCGCTTGTCACCACCGCGGAAGGTGGAGGCCGAGGCCCAGGCCACAGATACCAGATCACCGACCGACAGTCCGGAGGCCGCGATCTTCGCCTTCAGGTCGGCGATGTCGGCGGCGGTCGGGTTGTGCGTGGCCGCCGGCAGCGGGTCTTGCCAGATCAGGTCTTCCTTCGGCACTTCCGGGCCCAGATAACGGGCCTTCGGCCCCATGTCGCGGTGAGTCAGCTTGTACCAGGCGCGCGCGAAGGCATCGGCGAAGGCCTGCGGATCTTCGTAGAAGCGCTTGGAGATCTTGCCGAACTCGGGATCGAAACGCAGGGTCAGGTCAGTGGTGAGCATGCTCGGCTTGTGGAATTTGCCCGGCACATGCGCGTCCGGGATGATCTCCGGTGCATCCTTGGCCACCCACTGCTTGGCGCCGGCAGGCGACTTGGTCAGTTCCCATTCGAACTTGAACAAGTTCTCGAAGAAGTTGTTGCTCCACAGTGCCGGGGTCTTCGTCCAGGTGACCTCGAGGCCGCTGGAAACGGTGTCCTTGCCGAAACCGCTGCCGAAGTTGCTGGTCCAGCCCAGGCCTTGGGCTTCGATGGGCGAGCCCTCCGGCTCCGGGCCTTTATGCGACTCGGGCGCAGCGCCGTGACACTTGCCGAAGGTGTGGCCGCCGGCGATCAACGCGACGATCTCCTCATCATCCATCGCCATGCGGTAGAAGGTGGCGCGAATGTCCTTGGCCGCGGCAAGGTAGTCGCCACTGGCGTTCGGGCCCTCCGGGTTCACGTAGATCAGACCCATGTGCGTGGCGCCAAACGGAGCGGTCAGTTCACGCTCGTCGCTGACACGCTTGGGATCGACCCCCAGCCAGGCGACTTCGGCGCCCCAGTTGACGTCCTGATCCGGTTCCCATACGTCCTCACGCCCGCCGGCGAAGCCGAAGGTACGGAAGCCCATGGATTCCAGCGCGACGTTACCGGCGAGGATGTACAGGTCAGCCCAGGAGATGGACTGGCCATACTTCTGCTTGATCGGCCACAGCAGGCGGCGCGACTTGTCGATGTTGACGTTGTCCGGCCAGGAGTTCAGCGGTGCGAAGCGCTGCTGGCCACGACCGCCACCACCACGCCCGTCGGTGGTGCGATAGGTACCGGCGGAGTGCCAGGCCATGCGGACGAACTGCGGGCCGTAGTGGCCGAAGTCGGCGGGCCACCAGTCCTGGCTATCGGTCATCAGCCGAACCAGATCGGCTTTCAGCGCCTTGTAGTCGAGCTTTTTGAACGCTTCGGCGTAGTTGAACTGTTCGCCCAGGGGGTTGGATCGGTCGGAATGCTGGTTCAGCAGGTCCACACGCAACTGATTCGGCCACCAATCTTTGTTGGTCGTACCGCCGCCGGCAACGTGGTTGAACGGACATTTACCTTGGTTCGACATGCTTCTCTCCTTCTCCTCATCGGGTCGATCGCAGCGCCTGCGACCAACGATGGGACAAGCCTAGCCCCAGCCAGCAGGGCGAACCAATTCATCAAGCGAAACGGCTCGATAGTTAATTTCTTTCGGAAGCCAAAGCCGACAACCAGCGCCAGAATTCGTTTGAAAACACTCAGGCAACGGCATTGAAATGCGTAAATCCAGGCAACAAAAAACCGGGCACTAGGCCCGGTTTCTTGTACAACCAGCAACTTACTCGGCAGCTTCTACCGAACCGCCGACCGGACGGTCGACCAGTTCAACGTAAGCCATCGGAGCGTTGTCGCCAGCGCGGAAGCCGCACTTGAGGATGCGCAGGTAGCCGCCGTTACGGGTGGCGTAGCGCTTGCCCAGATCGTTGAACAGCTTGCCGACGATGGCTTTCGAACGGGTACGATCGAAGGCCAGACGACGGTTGGCAACGCTGTCTTCCTTGGCCAGGGTGATCAGCGGCTCGGCAACGCGACGCAGTTCCTTGGCTTTCGGCAGGGTAGTTTTGATCAGCTCGTGCTCGAACAGCGAGACCGCCATGTTCTGGAACATGGCCTTGCGGTGAGCGCTGGTGCGGCTGAGGTGACGGCCACTTTTACGATGACGCATGGTTCAATTCCTTACCAAACTTGTTCGTTCGGTGATGATGACGATCAGGCAGTGGCCTTATCGTCTTTCTTCAGACTTGCCGGCGGCCAGTTGTCGAGGCGCATACCGAGGGACAGACCGCGAGAAGCCAGAACATCCTTGATTTCGGTCAGGGATTTCTTGCCCAGGTTCGGGGTTTTGAGCAGCTCTACTTCGGTGCGCTGAATCAGGTCACCGATGTAGTAGATGTTCTCTGCCTTGAGGCAGTTGGCCGAACGTACGGTCAGCTCCAGGTCATCGACAGGACGCAGCAGGATCGGATCGATCTCGTCTTCCTGCTCGACCACAACAGGCTCGCTGTCACCTTTGAGATCCACGAACGCGGCCAGCTGCTGCTGCAGGATGGTCGCGGCACGGCGGATAGCCTCTTCAGGGTCCAGAGTACCGTTGGTTTCCAGGTCGATAACCAGTTTGTCCAGGTTGGTGCGCTGCTCGACACGGGCGTTTTCCACCACGTAAGCAACCCGACGCACAGGGCTGAACGAAGCATCCAGCTGCAAGCGACCAATGCTGCGGCTTTCATCTTCGTCGCTCTGACGAGCGTCGGCCGGCTCATAGCCGCGACCACGAGCTACGGTGAGCTTCATGTTCAGCGAGCCATTGGCGGCCAGGTTGGCGATGACGTGGTCGCCATTGACGATTTCGACATCGTGATCCAGCTGAATATCGGCAGCGGTAACTACGCCCGGGCCCTTCTTAGCCAGAGTCAGGGTCACTTCGTCACGGCCGTGCAGCTTGATAGCCAGACCTTTCAGGTTGAGCAGGATCTCGATGACATCTTCCTGCACACCTTCGATCGCGGAGTACTCGTGGAGTACGCCGTCGATCTCGGCCTCGACTACTGCACAGCCAGGCATGGAGGACAACAGGATGCGACGCAGCGCGTTGCCCAGGGTATGGCCGAAACCACGCTCGAGAGGCTCGAGGGTGATCTTGGCGCGGGTCGAACTGACCTCCTGCACATCGATGTGACGGGGGGTCAGGAACTCATTTACCGAAATCTGCATGGATGCACCTATTTTCTAGCCCTTACTTGGAGTAGAGCTCGACAATCAGGCTCTCGTTGATGTCAGCGGACAGATCGCTACGAGCCGGTACGTTCTTGAACACACCAGACTTCTTCTCGGCGTCTACTTCTACCCACTCAACACGGCCGCGCTGGGCGCAGAGCTCGAGAGCCTGAGCGATGCGCAGCTGGTTCTTCGATTTCTCGCGAACAGCAACGACGTCGCCAGCTTTAACCTGGTAGGACGGTACGTTTACGGTCTGACCGTTGACGCTGATTGCTTTGTGCGAAACCAGCTGACGGGATTCGGCGCGGGTAGCACCATAGCCCATACGGTAAACCACGTTATCCAGACGGCACTCCAGCAGTTGCAGCAGGTTTTCGCCGGTGGCGCCCTTCTGGCTGGCAGCTTGCTTGTAGTAACCGCTGAACTGACGCTCCAGAACGCCGTAGATACGACGGACTTTCTGCTTTTCACGCAGCTGGGTGCCGTAGTCGGACTGACGACCGCGGCGCTGACCGTGAATACCGGGAGCTGCTTCGATGTTGCACTTAGATTCAAGCGCGCGAACACCACTCTTCAGGAAGAGGTCGGTGCCTTCACGGCGAGACAGTTTGCACTTGGGACCAATGTAACGAGCCATTTCTCACTGTCTCCTGTTTACACGCGACGCTTCTTCGGCGGACGGCACCCGTTGTGCGGGATAGGCGTCACGTCGGTGATGCTGGCGATTTTGTAGCCGCAGGCGTTCAGAGCACGCACAGCGGATTCGCGACCTGGACCCGGGCCCTTGACGTTGACGTCGAGGTTCTTCAGGCCATATTCCAGAGCAGCCTGACCAGCGCGCTCGGCGGCGATCTGGGCGGCGAACGGAGTGGACTTACGCGAGCCGCGGAAACCCGAACCACCAGAGGTAGCCCAGGACAGGGCGTTACCCTGACGGTCGGTAATGGTCACGATGGTGTTGTTGAAAGACGCGTGGATGTGGGCGATGCCATCAACCACCGTCTTTTTGACTTTCTTACGAGTACGAGCAGCAGGTTTTGCCATGACTAAATTCCTGTCGATTCGCGAATGCGATTACTTGCGGATCGGCTTACGCGGGCCCTTACGGGTGCGAGCGTTGGTCTTGGTGCGCTGACCGCGAACCGGCAGACCTTTACGATGACGCAGGCCGCGGTAGCAACCCAGATCCATCAAGCGCTTGATCTTCATATTCACTTCACGACGCAGGTCGCCTTCGGTATTCACCTTGGCTACTTCGCCACGCAGCTGTTCGATCTGCTCGTCAGTCAGATCCTTGATTTTCGCAGCCGGGTTTACACCGGTAGCGGCACAGATTTTCTGTGCAGTGGTGCGACCAACACCAAAGATGTAGGTCAGCGAGATAACAGTGTGCTTGTTATCCGGAATGTTAACGCCTGCAATACGGGCCATTCAGTGGAACTCCAATTGACAGCTACCTACGCCCCGGAAGCCAAGAAATAGGGCGCGAGATATTAACGCTGTAAAAACAAATAATCAACCCGGCAGCGCACTAGCTGCCGGGCTTATCACGCGTGGTTCACACTCAGCCTTGGCGCTGCTTGTGACGCGGCTCTGCGCTGCAGATCACCCGCACGACACCTTCGCGACGGATAATTTTGCAGTTACGGCACAGCTTTTTCACCGATGCACGAACTTTCATTACCAACTCCTCGAACCTTACGGGTGGATCAGCGGAGCATGCCGCCGCCATAACCCTTCAGGTTGGCTTTCTTCATCAGGGAATCGTACTGGTGAGACACGAGGTGCGATTGCACTTGGGACATGAAGTCCATTACAACCACGACCACGATCAGCAACGAGGTCCCGCCAAGGTAGAACGGAACGTTGGCCGCAACCACCAGGAACTGGGGCAGCAGGCACACGGCCGTCATGTACAGAGCACCGAACATGGTCAAGCGGGTCAGAACGCCATCGATATAGCGCGCCGACTGCTCGCCCGGACGGATGCCCGGAATAAAGGCACCGGACTTCTTCAGGTTTTCCGCTACGTCTTTCGGGTTGAACATCAGCGCTGTGTAGAAGAAGCAGAAAAAAATGATCCCTGCACTAAACAGCAGAATGTTCAACGGCTGACCAGGAGCGATAGCCTGCGAAATGTCCTGCAGCCAGCCCAAACCCTCGGACTGACCGAACCAGGCACCCAGCGAGGCCGGGAACAGCAGAAGGCTGCTGGCGAAAATGGCCGGGATTACGCCCGCCATGTTCACCTTCAACGGCAGGTGGCTGGTCTGCGCAGCGAAGACCTTGCGGCCCTGCTGACGCTTGGCGTAGTGCACCGCAATGCGACGCTGACCACGCTCGATGAACACCACGAAACCGATGATCGCTACTGCCAGCAGGCCGATGGCGATCAGAGCGAAGATGTTGATATCGCCCTGACGAGCAGACTCGAAAGACTGCCCGATCGCCGACGGCAGACCGGCCACGATGCCTGCAAAAATCAGCATCGAGATACCGTTGCCGACACCGCGCTCGGTGATCTGCTCGCCCAGCCACATCATGAACATCGCGCCCGCCACAAAAGTGGTGATCGCCACGAAATGGAAGCCGAAATCGACCGAGAACGCCACGCCCTGACTCGCCAGACCCACGGACATGCCGATGGCCTGAACGAACGCCAGGACGAGAGTGCCGTAGCGGGTGTACTGGCTGATCTTGCGACGGCCAGCTTCACCTTCCTTCTTCAACTGCTCCAGCTGCGGGCTGACGGCGGTCATCAGCTGCATGATGATCGATGCCGAGATGTACGGCATGATCCCCAGTGCAAAGATGCTCATCCGCTCCAGCGCGCCGCCGGAAAACATGTTGAACAAGCTAAGAATGGTCCCCTCATTCTGCCGGAACAGATCCGCCAGTCGGTCTGGGTTGATGCCAGGAACCGGGATGTGCGCACCTATCCGGTAGACGATGATCGCCAGGAACAGGAAGCGCAGACGAGCCCAGAGTTCGGACAACCCGCCACCTGCCAGCGCTGAGAGAGCACCTTGCTTAGCCATTTAGTCCTCGAACTTACCGCCAGCTGCTTCGATAGCCGCACGCGCACCCTTGGTGGCGGCGATACCTTTCAGGGTGACCGCACGGGTAACCTCACCGGACAGCATGACTTTTACGCGCTGTACGTGTTGGCCAACCAGATTGGCATCCTTCAGAGCCTGCAGAGTTACAACGCCCTCTACCTTGTTCAGCTCGGAGGTACGCACTTCAGCGCGATCCATAGCCTTCAGGGAGACGAAGCCGAACTTCGGCAGACGGCGGTGCAGCGGCTGCTGACCACCCTCGAAGCCCGGAGCGATGGAACCACCGGAGCGGGAGGTCTGACCTTTGTGACCACGGCCACCAGTCTTACCCAGACCGCTACCGATACCACGGCCCGGACGGTGCTTTTCGCGACGGGCACCCGGCGCGGAACGCAGATCGTTCAGTTGCATGATTAACCCTCCACCTTCAGCAGGTAGTAAGCCTTGTTGATCATGCCGCGGTTTTCCGGAGTATCCAGAACCTCTACGGTGTGACCGATGCGACGCAGGCCCAGGCCCTTGACGCAAGCTTTGTGATTGGCCAGACGGCCATTGGTGCTCTTGATCAGAGTCACTTTGACGGTATTAGCCATGGTTAGAGAATCTCCTCGACGCTCTTGCCACGCTTGGCTGCAACGGATTCTGGAGACTGCATGGTCTTCAGACCCTTGAAGGTGGCATGAACCACGTTCACCGGGTTGGTCGAGCCGTAGCACTTGGCCAGAACGTTCTGCACACCAGCCACTTCCAGCACGGCACGCATGGCGCCGCCGGCGATGATACCGGTACCTTCGGAAGCCGGCTGCATGTACACCTTGGAGGCGCCATGAGCGGACTTGACCGGGTACTGCAGAGTGGTGCCGTTCAGATCCACCTGGATCATGTTGCGACGAGCAGCTTCCATCGCCTTCTGGATGGCAGCAGGCACTTCACGGGACTTGCCACGGCCGAAACCGACGCGACCCTTGCCATCACCTACCACGGTCAGCGCGGTGAAGGTGAAGATACGGCCACCCTTTACGGTCTTGGCAACGCGGTTAACCTGAACCAGCTTCTCGATGTAGCCTTCGTCGCGCTTTTGGTCGTTATTTGCCATAACTTAGAACTCCAGCCCGCCTTCACGAGCAGCATCAGCCAGCGCCTTGACGCGGCCGTGGTACTTGAAGCCAGAACGGTCGAATGCCACCTGGGTCACACCAGCGGCTTTCGCACGCTCGGCAACCAGCGCACCAACTTTCTTGGCCGCGTCGACGTTGCCGGTGGCGCCATCACGCAGTGCTTTGTCCAAGGTAGAGGCGCTGGCCAGAACCTTGCTGCCGTCGGCCGAGATGACCTGGGCATAGATGTGCTGCGAAGAGCGATAGACGCACAGACGCACGGCTTCGAGCTCGTGCATTTTCAGGCGTGCTTTGCGAGCGCGACGCAGACGAGTAACTTTTTTGTCGGTCATTTTTCAGCCCCTTACTTCTTCTTGGCTTCTTTACGACGGACAACTTCATCCGCGTAACGAACGCCTTTGCCCTTGTAGGGCTCAGGACGACGGAAGTCACGGATTTCCGCAGCCACCTGACCCACCAGTTGCTTGTCGATACCCTTGATCAGGATCTCGGTCTGGTTCGGGGTTTCAGCCACGACGCCTTCCGGCAGTTCGTAGTCGATCGGGTGGGAGAAGCCCAGTGCGAGGTTCAGCACCTGACCTTTGGCCTGAGCTTTGTAGCCCACGCCGACCAGTTGCAGCTTACGCTCGAAGCCTTGGCTGACACCGATGACCATGTTGTTGACCAGGGCACGAGTGGTGCCGGCCATGGCGCGATTTTGCTGATCGCCATTGCGAGCGGCGAAACGCAGCTCGGAGCCTTCCTGGATCACTTCCACGGACGAGTGAACGTTCAGTTCCAGAGCGCCTTTGGCACCCTTCACCGAAAGCTGCTGACCGGCGAGTTTGACCTCGACACCGGCAGGCAGCACGACGGGGTTCTTAGCAACGCGAGACATGCTTATCCCCCCTTAGAACACGGTGCAGAGCACTTCGCCGCCGACACCGGCAGCGCGCGCAGCGCGATCCGTCATCACACCTTTGTTGGTGGAGACGATGGAAACACCGAGACCGCCGCGTACCTTCGGCAGGTCATCGACGGATTTGTATTGACGAAGGCCAGGACGGCTCACGCGCTTGACTTCCTCGATGACCGGACGGCCTTCGAAGTACTTCAGCTCGATGGACAGTTGTGGCTTGGCTTCGCCATTGACTTCATAACCCGCAATGTAACCTTCGTCTTTGAGAACTTTGGCTACAGCCACCTTCAGAGTGGAAGAAGGCATGCTTACGACGGACTTTTCAGCCATCTGGGCATTACGGATACGAGTTAGCATGTCCGCTAACGGGTCCTGCATACTCATGGGCTAGACGCTCCTGATACAAAAAGAACAGCCCGAGGGCTGTGGGATCATCCAAAAGCTCGGCATGGAAATACCAGGCTCAGGAGAGCCGGACATTCTAGAGACCGATCAAAAATGAAGCAAGCCCCAAAAGGGGCTTGTTCATATAAAGACAAAGCCGGCACTAGGCCGGCTTCGCTTTTACCTTACCAGCTGGCTTTCACCAGGCCCGGTACGTCACCACGCATGGCGGCTTCGCGCAGCTTGTTACGCGACAGACCGAACTTGCGGTAAACGCCGTGCGGACGGCCGGTGATGCGGCAGCGGTTACGCAGGCGCGAGGCGCTGGCGTCACGCGGCTGCTTCTGCAGTGCGACCTGAGCTTCCCAACGCGCTTCCGGACTGGTGTTCGGATTAGCGATGGTAGCTTTCAGCTCGGCACGCTTCTTGGCGTACTTGGCAACCGTTTGCTGACGCTTCAGCTCGCGGTTCTTCATGCTTGTCTTGGCCATTGTCCAGGACTCCGATCAGTTGCGGAACGGGAAGTTGAAAGCACGCAGCAGAGCGCGGCCTTCATCATCGTTACGGGCAGTGGTAGTCAGGGTGATGTCCAGACCACGCAGCGCATCGATCTTGTCGTAATCGATTTCCGGGAAGATGATCTGCTCTTTCACGCCCATGCTGTAGTTGCCACGGCCGTCGAAGGACTTGGCATTCAGGCCGCGGAAGTCACGCACGCGCGGCAGGGAGATGGACAGCAGACGATCCAGGAACTCGTACATACGCTCGCGACGCAGAGTGACCTTGACGCCAATCGGCCAACCTTCACGAACCTTGAAACCTGCGATCGACTTGCGGGCATGAGTCACAACGACTTTCTGACCGGTGATCTTCTCGAGGTCGGCAACGGCGTTCTCGATGACCTTCTTGTCACCGATCGCTTCGCCCAGGCCCATGTTCAGGGTGATCTTGGTGATGCGCGGAACTTCCATCACGTTGGCCAGCTTCAGTTCTTCCTTCAGCTTGGGCGCGATTTCCTTCCGGTAAATCTCTTTCAGTCGTGCCATGGTATTTACCTACGGATTCTCAAGCGCCAACCGGCTTCTGGGTGGACTTGAAGACACGAATTTTCTTGCCGTCTTCGACTTTGAAGCCAACGCGGTCAGCCTTGTTGGTTTCGCTGTTGAAGATGGCAACGTTGGAAGCGTGCAGTGGCGCTTCTTTCTCGACGATACCGCCTTGAACGCCCGACATCGGGTTCGGCTTGGTATGACGCTTCACCAGGTTGATGCCACCGACGACCAGACGGTCGTCAGCGAGAACCTTGAGCACCTTACCGCGCTTACCTTTGTCTTTGCCGGCGATCACGATGATCTCGTCGTCACGACGAATCTTTTGCATGTCGGATCTCCTTAAAGCACTTCAGGGGCGAGCGAGACGATCTTCATGAACTTCTCGGAACGCAGTTCACGGGTCACTGGCCCGAAGATACGGGTACCGATCGGCTCTTGCTTGTTGTTCAGCAGAACAGCAGCGTTGCCGTCGAAGCGGATGATCGAACCGTCGGCACGGCGAACGCCGTGACGGGTACGAACGACCACTGCGGTCATGACCTGACCTTTCTTCACTTTGCCGCGCGGAATTGCTTCCTTAACGGTGACCTTGATGATGTCGCCGATGCCGGCGTAGCGACGATGCGAGCCGCCCAGCACCTTGATGCACATAACACGACGTGCACCGCTGTTGTCAGCCACATCGAGCATGGATTGAGTCTGAATCATAAAATTTCTCCGACCCTTAGCCCTTAGACTTCGACGGCGCGTTCAACGACTTCAACCAGAGCCCAGGACTTGGTCTTGGACTGCGGACGGGTTTCGCGAATGGAAACCTTGTCGCCGATCTTGCACTGATTGGTTTCGTCGTGAGCGTGCAGCTTGGTCGAACGCTTGACGTATTTACCGTAGATCGGGTGCTTGACGCGACGCTCGATCAGAACGGTGATGGTCTTGTCCATCTTGTCGCTGACAACACGGCCGGTCAGCGTACGGACTGCTTTTTCAACTTCGGCCATGATCACTTACCTGCCTGCTGGCTGAGGACAGTCTTGACGCGAGCGATGTCGCGCTTCACTTGCGAGAGCAGGTGAGACTGCCCCAGCTGGCCAGTCGCCTTCTGCATACGCAGATTGAACTGGTCGCGCAGCAGCTCGAGCAGTTGCTCGTTCAGCTGTTGTGCGCTTTTTTCACGAAGTTCGGTCGCTTTCATCACATCACCGTCCGCTTAACAAAGGTGGTGGCGAGCGGCAGCTTTGCAGCAGCCAGGGCGAATGCCTCGCGCGCCAGCTCTTCGGATACGCCTTCGATCTCGTACAGGACCTTGCCTGGCTGGATCTGGGCTACCCAGTATTCAACGCCACCCTTACCTTTACCCATACGCACTTCGAGAGGCTTCTTGGTAACCGGCTTGTCCGGGAAGACGCGGATCCAGATCTTGCCGCCACGCTTAACGTGACGAGTCAGAGCACGACGAGCGGACTCGATCTGACGAGCGGTGAGACGACCGCGGGCGACAGACTTCAGCGCGAACTCGCCGAAGCTGACCTTGCTACCGCGCTGAGCCAGACCACGGTTGTGGCCGGTCATCTGCTTGCGGAACTTCGTACGCTTTGGTTGCAACATGATGCGTACTCCTTATTTCTTAGCAGCTTTACGAGGAGCGGGCGCTTGCGGCTTCAGCTCTTCAGTGCGGCCACCAATGACCTCACCCTTGAAGATCCAAACCTTGACGCCGATCACACCGTAAGTGGTGTGCGCTTCGTAGGTGGCGTAATCGATATCGGCACGCAGGGTGTGCAGGGGCACACGACCTTCGCGATACCACTCGGTACGGGCAATTTCAGCGCCGCCAAGACGACCGCTCACCTGGATCTTGATGCCCTTGGCACCAATGCGCATGGCGTTCTGTACAGCGCGCTTCATGGCGCGACGGAACATAACGCGACGCTCCAGCTGCTGAGCTACGCTCTGCGCAACCAGCATACCGTCGAGCTCCGGCTTGCGGATCTCTTCGATGTTGATGTGCACCGGCACACCCATTTGCTTGGTCAGGTCCTGACGCAGCTTCTCAACATCTTCACCTTTCTTGCCGATCACGATGCCGGGACGAGCGGTGTGGATGGTGATGCGTGCGGTTTGAGCCGGACGAGCAATGTCGATACGGCTAACGGACGCGCTTTTTAGTTTGTCTTGCAGGTATGCACGAACCTTCAGGTCGGCGTTCAGGTAGTCGGCGTAATTGCGACCATCTGCGTACCAGACCGAGGTGTGATCCTTGACGATTCCCAGGCGGATGCCAACGGGATGTACTTTCTGACCCATCTGATCGACTCCGTTACTTGTCCGCAACCTTGACAGTGATATGGCAAGACCGCTTGACGATGCGATCAGCACGGCCTTTGGCACGCGGCATGATGCGCTTAAGCGAACGCCCTTCGTTGACGAAAACGGTGCTGACCTTCAGGTCATCAACGTCTGCGCCTTCGTTGTGCTCGGCGTTGGCAACGGCCGACTCCAGCACTTTCTTCATGATCTCGGCGGCTTTCTTGCTGCTGAAAGCCAGCAGGTTGAGCGCTTCGCCCACCTTCTTCCCGCGGATCTGGTCGGCGACCAGGCGAGCTTTCTGGGCGGAGATGCGAGCGCCCGACAACTTAGCGGCTACTTCCATTTCCAAACCCCTTAACGCTTGCCTTTCTTGTCGGCAACGTGACCACGATAGGTACGAGTACCGGCAAATTCGCCCAGTTTGTGGCCGACCATGTCTTCGTTCACGAGGACCGGGACATGTTGACGACCGTTATGCACAGCGATGGTCAGACCGACCATCTGCGGCAGGATCATGGAGCGACGCGACCAGGTTTTAACCGGCTTGCGATCGTTCTTTTCCACCGCCGCTTCGACCTTCTTCAGTAGGTGAAGATCGATAAAAGGACCTTTTTTCAGAGAACGTGGCACTGTCGTATCCCTCTATTTACTTGCGACGACGGACGATCATGTTGTCGGTGCGCTTGTTAGCACGGGTCTTCGCGCCCTTGGTCGGGAAGCCCCATGGCGACACCGGATGACGACCACCGGAGGTACGACCTTCACCACCACCGTGCGGGTGATCAACCGGGTTCATGGCAACACCACGAACGGTCGGACGAACGCCACGCCAGCGCTTGGCACCAGCCTTACCCAGCGAACGCAGGCTGTGCTCGGAGTTCGAGACTTCGCCCAGGGTCGCACGGCACTCAGCCAGGACTTTGCGCATTTCGCCGGAGCGCAGACGCAGAGTCACATAAGCACCTTCACGCGCGATCAGCTGAGCGGAAGCACCAGCGGAACGAGCGATCTGCGCGCCTTTACCCGGCTTCAGCTCGATACCGTGAACGGTCGAACCCACCGGAATGTTGCGCAGCTGCAGGCTGTTACCAGCCTTGATCGGTGCCATGATGCCGGCTACCAGTTGATCGCCAGCCACAACGCCTTTCGGGGCGATGATGTAGCGACGCTCACCGTCGGCGTACTTCAGCAGAGCGATGTGAGCAGTACGGTTCGGATCGTATTCCACGCGCTCGACGATGGCCGGAATGCCATCCTTGTCGTTGCGACGGAAGTCGACCAGACGGTAATGCTGCTTGTGGCCACCACCGATATGACGGGTGGTGATACGGCCGTTGTTGTTACGACCACCGGACTTCGACTTCTTCTCGAGCAGCGGAGCGTACGGAGCGCCTTTGTGCAGCCCCTGATTGACCACCTTGACCACAAAACGGCGGCCAGCGGAAGTCGGTTTGCATTTAACGATTGCCATGATGCACCCCTTCCTTACTCAGCACTGCTGGTGAAATCGAGATCTTGGCCCGGCTGAAGGGAGATAACTGCCTTCTTCCAGTCGTTACGCTTGCCCAGACCGCGAGCGGTGCGCTTGCTCTTGCCCAGAACGTTCTGGGTAGTCACGCGCTCAACCTTCACGTTGAACAGGCTTTCGACGGCCTTCTTGATTTCCAGCTTGGTCGCATCGGTAGCGACTTTGAAAACGAACTGACCTTGCTTGTCAGCCAGAACCGTGGCCTTCTCGGAGATGTGCGGGCCAAGCAGCACTTTGAATACGCGTTCCTGGTTCATCCCAGCAGCTCCTCGAATTTCTTCACGGCCGAAACAGTGACCAGCACTTTTTCGTACGCGATCAGGCTGACCGGATCGGAACCCTGGACGTCACGTACGTCGACGTGCGGCAGGTTGCGGGCAGCCAGGTACAGGTTCTGATCAACGGCGTCGGAAACGATCAGCACGTCGTTCAGGCCCAGGCCATTGAGTTTGGCCAGCAGGGTCTTGGTCTTCGGCGCATCGACAGCGAAGTCTTCGACTACGACCAGACGGTCGGTACGAACCAGCTCAGCAAGGATGGAGCGCAGAGCAGCGCGGTACATCTTCTTGTTCAGCTTTTGGTCGTGGTTACGGGTGGACGCTGCGAAGGTCACACCACCGCCACGCCAGATCGGACCACGGGTGGTACCAGCACGAGCACGGCCGGTGCCCTTCTGACGCCACGGGCGCTTACCGCCACCGGAAACGTCGGAACGGGACTTCTGGCCTTTGGTGCCCTGACGGCCGCCAGCCATGTAGGCTACGACTGCTTGGTGAACCAGGGTCTCGTTGAACTCGCCACCGAAGGTCGCATCGGACACTTCGATCGCCTGAGCGCCATTTACATTCAATTGCATCTCAGATTCTCCCCTTACGCCTTGACAGCCGGACGAACGATAACGTCGCCGCCAGTAGCGCCCGGAACGGCACCCTTGACCAGCAGCAGGTTACGCTCGGCGTCTACGCGAACGACTTCCAGGGACTGTACGGTCACGCGCTCAGCGCCCATATGACCGGACATCTTCTTGCCCTTGAATACACGACCCGGGGTCTGGCACTGGCCAATGGAACCAGGTACACGGTGAGAAACGGAGTTACCGTGAGTGTTGTCCTGGCCGCGGAAGTTCCAACGCTTGATGGTACCGGCGAAGCCTTTACCTTTGGACTGACCGGTGACATCCACCAGTTGACCAGCTTGGAAAATTTCAGCGTTGATCAGATCGCCGGACTGGTAGTCGCCTTCTTCAAGACGGAATTCCAGAACGGTACGACCTGCCGCGACGTTCGCCTTGGCGAAGTGACCGGCCTGAGCCTTGCTGACGCGAGAGGCGCGACGCTCACCAACAGTGACCTGCACTGCACGGTAGCCATCGGACTCCTCGTTTTTGAACTGGGTGACGCGATTCGGCTCGATCTCAATGACCGTGACCGGAATGGAGACACCTTCTTCGGTGAAAATGCGGGTCATGCCGCACTTACGACCGACTACACCAATAGTCATGTTGTAAACCTCATGAGTGTACGGGGCTTTCACCCGCTATGGCCGCCCATTTCAGAGCGTTACACGACTAAAACCGCCAGGTTTTAGCCGAGGCTGATCTGCACTTCCACGCCTGCCGCAAGGTCGAGCTTCATCAGCGCGTCAACGGTTTTATCCGTCGGCTGGACGATGTCCAGAACACGCTTATGAGTGCGGATTTCGTACTGATCGCGCGCGTCTTTGTTGACGTGCGGAGAAATCAGAACGGTGTACCGCTCCTTACGAGTAGGCAGAGGAATCGGACCACGCACCTGAGCACCAGTACGTTTCGCGGTTTCCACGATTTCCTGGGTAGATTGATCGATCAGGCGATGGTCAAAAGCCTTCAACCGAATACGGATTTGTTGGTTTTGCATTTTGACCTCAGATTCCAAGCTGCTAATCCCCACAGACGGACTACGCCCGCTCAAGGGAGGCGCAATTGTACGGATGCCCCCTGGGGGTGTCAACTTTTAACCAGTTCAAAAGAAAAGGGCCCCGAAGGGCCCTTTTCTCTGAAACAGATCAGCGATTACTCGACGATCTTGGCAACCACGCCGGCACCAACGGTACGACCACCTTCGCGAATAGCGAAGCGCAGGCCGTCTTCCATGGCGATCGGCTTGATCAGGGTGACAACCATTTTGATGTTGTCGCCCGGCATTACCATCTCAACGCCTTCCGGCAGTTCGCACGAACCGGTCACGTCAGTGGTACGGAAGTAGAACTGCGGACGGTAGCCCTTGAAGAACGGGGTGTGACGACCACCTTCTTCTTTGGACAGAACGTACACTTCAGCTTCGAACTTGGTGTGCGGCTTGATGGTGCCCGGCTTGGCCAGAACCTGACCACGCTCGACTTCATCGCGCTTGGTGCCGCGCAGCAGCACGCCGCAGTTCTCACCAGCTCGACCTTCGTCCAGCAGCTTGCGGAACATCTCAACGCCGGTGCAGGTAGTCTTGGTGGTCGGACGCAGACCAACGATTTCGATTTCTTCCTGGATCTTGACGATACCGCGCTCTACACGACCGGTTACTACAGTACCGCGGCCGGAGATCGAGAACACGTCTTCGATCGGCATCAGGAACGGACGATCGATGGCACGAACCGGCTCAGGAATGTAGCTGTCCAGAGTCTCGACCAGCTTCTTGACAGCGGAAGTACCCATTTCGTTGGTGTCTTCGCCGTTCAGAGCCATCAGCGCGGAGCCGATGATGATCGGGGTGTCGTCGCCCGGGAAATCGTAGGTGCTCAGCAGGTCGCGAACTTCCATCTCGACCAGCTCCAGCAGCTCGGCGTCGTCAACCATGTCAGCCTTGTTCAGGAAGACAACGATGTACGGAACGCCAACCTGACGGGACAGCAGGATGTGCTCACGGGTTTGCGGCATCGGGCCGTCGGCAGCCGAGCAGACCAGGATCGCGCCGTCCATCTGGGCAGCACCGGTGATCATGTTCTTCACGTAGTCGGCGTGGCCCGGGCAGTCAACGTGCGCGTAGTGACGAATATTGGAGTCGTACTCTACGTGCGCGGTGTTGATGGTGATACCACGAGCTTTTTCTTCCGGAGCGCTGTCGATCTTGTCGAAGTCAACCTTGGCCGAACCGAAAACTTCGGAGCAGACGCGGGTCAGAGCAGCGGTCAGAGTGGTCTTACCGTGGTCAACGTGACCGATGGTGCCGACGTTGACGTGCGGTTTGTTACGTTCGAATTTTTCCTTAGCCACGACAGTAAACCTCTTACTTAAAGGGCGGGATTAGCCTTGTTTTTTAACCAGTGCTTCGACGATGTTCGCCGGAGCCTCTGCGTACTTGGAGAATTCCATGGAGTAGCTTGCGCGACCCTGGGACATGGAACGAACGTCGGTAGCGTAACCAAACATCTCGCCCAGCGGAACTTCGGCACGGATTACCTTGCCGGAGACCGAATCTTCCATACCCTGGATCAGACCACGACGACGGTTCAGGTCACCCATCACGTCACCCATGTAGTCCTCAGGAGTTACCACTTCCACTTTCATGATCGGCTCGAGCACCTTGCCGCCACCCTTCTGGGCCAGCTGCTTGGTCGCCATGGAGGCAGCGATCTTGAACGCCATCTCGTTGGAGTCGACGTCGTGGTAGGAACCATCGAACACGGTAGCCTTCAGGCCGATCAGCGGATAGCCGGCAACGACGCCGTTCTTCATCTGCTCTTCGATACCCTTCTGGATCGCCGGGATGTATTCCTTCGGAACCACACCACCTACAACTTCGTTGGTGAACACCAGACCTTCGGTGATGTTGCCCTTGTCGTCCACGTCCGGAGTCGAGAAGCGAATCCAGCAATGACCGAACTGACCGCGACCACCGGACTGACGAACGAACTTGCCTTCGATCTCGACAGCGTCCTTGGTGATGGTTTCACGGTAGGAAACCTGCGGCTTACCGATGTTGGCCTCGACGTTGAACTCGCGCTTCATGCGGTCAACGAGGATGTCCAGGTGCAGCTCACCCATACCGGAGATGATGGTCTGACCAGTCTCTTCGTCGGTCTTGACGCGGAACGACGGGTCTTCCTGAGCGAGCTTGCCCAGTGCGATACCCATCTTCTCCTGGTCGGCCTTGGTCTTCGGCTCTACAGCTACCGAGATAACCGGCTCCGGGAAGTCCATACGCTCGAGGATGATCTGCTTGTCCGGATCGCACAGGGTTTCACCAGTGGTGACGTCCTTCATGCCGATCAGAGCAGCGATGTCGCCAGCGCGTACTTCCTTGATCTCTTCACGCTGGTTGGCGTGCATCTGCACCATACGACCAACGCGCTCTTTCTTGCCTTTCACGGAGTTGATGACCGACTGGCCAGACTCCAGAACGCCCGAGTAAACGCGAACGAAGGTCAGAGTACCAACGAACGGGTCGGTCGCGATCTTGAACGCCAGAGCCGAGAACGGCTCGTTGTCATCAGCGTGACGCTCGTCGTAATCGCTTTCGGCGATTTCTTCTTTCGGCTTGTCGGCCAGGTCCGGATGGATACCCTTGATAGCAGGGATCTCGGTCGGCGCAGGCAGGAAGTCGATGACGGCATCGAGAACCAGGGGCACGCCCTTGTTCTTGAACGACGAACCGCAGACAGCCGGAACGATCTCGCTCGCCAGAGTACGGGCGCGCAGACCAGCCTTGATGTCTTCGACGGACAGGTCACCTTCTTCAAGGTACTTGTTCATCAGCTCTTCGTTGGCTTCGGCGGCAGCCTCAACCATGTTCGAGCGCCACTCGTTGGCCAGGTCCAGCAACTCCGCCGGAATCTCTTCCTCACGGTAGCTGGTGCCCTTGTCATCATCGTTCCAGTAGATAGCCTTCATCTTGATCAGATCGACCTGACCCTGGAAGTTATCTTCGGCACCGATGGCGATCTGAATTGGAACCGGGGTGTGACCCAGACGGTTCTTGATCTGACCGACGACGCGCAGGAAGTTGGCACCGGCACGGTCCATCTTGTTCACGTAAACAACACGCGGAACACCGTACTTGTTGGCCTGACGCCATACGGTTTCGGACTGCGGCTCAACGCCCGAAGTACCGCAGAACACAACGACAGCACCGTCGAGTACGCGCAGGGAGCGCTCTACTTCGATGGTGAAGTCAACGTGACCGGGGGTATCGATGACGTTTACGCGGTAGTTGTCGTACTGACCAACCGAACCCTTCCAGAAGGTGGTGATAGCAGCAGAGGTAATGGTAATACCACGCTCCTGCTCCTGAACCATCCAGTCGGTGGTCGCGGCGCCATCATGCACCTCGCCCATCTTGTGGCTCAGACCTGTGTAGAACAGGATCCGCTCGGTAGTGGTGGTCTTGCCCGCGTCAACGTGGGCACAGATACCAATATTACGGTAGCGGTTAATTGCTGTATTACGAGCCATAAAGCCCTCGCAAGGTTAGTGGAGCCGGAATTAGAAGCGGTAGTGCGAGAAAGCCTTGTTGGCCTCAGCCATACGGTGCACGTCTTCACGCTTCTTGACAGCAGCGCCTTTGCCTTCAGCAGCATCCAGCAGCTCACCGGCCAGACGCAGAGCCATGGACTTCTCGCCGCGCTTGCGGGCGTAGTCTACGAGCCAGCGCATTGCCAGAGCGTTACGACGGGACGGACGAACTTCGACCGGAACCTGGTAGGTAGCACCGCCTACACGGCGGGACTTGACTTCGACCAGCGGAGCGATGGCGTCGAGAGCTTTCTCGAAGATCTCCAGGGGATCGCTGTTCTTGCGTGCTTTGACAGTGTCCAGAGCACCGTAAACGATGCGCTCGGCCACGGCTTTCTTGCCGCTTTCCATCACGTGGTTCATGAATTTGGCGAGAATCTGGCTTCCGTATTTCGGATCGTCCAGGATCTCACGCTTGGCTGCTACACGACGTCTTGGCATTGATAAGCCCTCAAACGGTCTTCAGGTTAGCTCGGGACCAACGGCGCATGCCGCGCCCGACCTTACTCTTATCGACTCAACTAAATAAAAAGGATCAAGCGGCCTTATTTCGGACGCTTGGTACCGTACTTGGAACGACCCTGCTTACGGTCTTTGACGCCGGAGGTATCCAGCGAACCACGCACGGTGTGGTAGCGCACACCCGGAAGGTCTTTTACACGACCGCCACGGATCAGCACGACGCTGTGCTCTTGCAGGTTGTGGCCTTCACCGCCAATGTACGAAGAAACTTCGTAGCCGTTGGTCAGACGCACGCGGCACACTTTACGCAGTGCCGAGTTAGGTTTCTTCGGCGTGGTGGTGTACACGCGGGTGCACACGCCACGACGCTGCGGGCAGTTCTGCAGCGCAGGCACGTCGGATTTCTCGACGATACGCTTACGCGGCTGACGTACCAGCTGGTTGATAGTTGCCATCTACTAGCTCCACTGTTGTCTTTCGACGCTCACAAATAAAGATGGCAGAGCCAAACGCCCTGCCAAATTTAGGGGTGCATGAGTCTAAAGAGACTCACGCCCCCAGTCAAGGCAAAGCCCCGCTAGCGAACTAGCGAGGCTTCGACTCAATTTCCGCTGGAGTTCAGCGCCTCGGTCAGTGCGGCTTCCACCTCACTGGCGCTGACTCGTACCGGCTTGTCGGCATCACGCTTGCGCTTGCGCTCGCTGTGGTAGGCCAGACCGGTACCGGCCGGGATCAGACGACCCACGACCACGTTCTCTTTCAGGCCACGCAGGTAGTCGCGCTTGCCAGTAACCGCCGCCTCGGTGAGGACGCGAGTGGTTTCCTGGAAGGAAGCCGCCGAGATGAACGACTCGGTGGACAGCGACGCCTTGGTGATACCCAGCAGTACACGGGTGTACTTGGCGATGAACTTGTCTTCGGCAGCCAGGTTCTCGTTTTCGCCCAGTACGTGAGTCAGCTCCATCTGGTCGCCCTTGATGAAACTGGAATCGCCCGACTCGGTCACTTCGACCTTACGCAGCATCTGACGCAGGATGGTCTCGATGTGCTTGTCGTTGATCTTCACGCCCTGCAGACGGTAAACGTCTTGGATCTCGTTGACGATGTACTTGGCCAGCGCGCTGACGCCCAGCAGACGCAGGATGTCGTGCGGATCGCTCGGGCCGTCGGAGATAACTTCACCCTTGTTGACCTGTTCACCTTCGAACACGTTCAGGTGACGCCACTTCGGAATCAGCTCCTCGTACGGATCACTGCCATCGGTCGGGGTGATGACCAGACGGCGCTTGCCCTTGGTCTCCTTACCGAAGGAGATGGTGCCGCTGATTTCCGCCAGGATCGAAGCTTCCTTCGGACGACGGGCTTCGAACAGGTCGGCAACGCGCGGCAGACCACCGGTGATGTCACGAGTCTTCGAGGTTTCCTGCGGGATACGGGCGATAACGTCACCGACCGCGATCTGCGCACCGTCCGCCACGCCGACCAGGGCGTTGGCAGGCAGGAAGTACTGAGCGGGAACGTCGGTGCCCGGCAGCAGCAGCTCCTTGCCGTTGGCGTCGACCATCTTGATGGCCGGACGAATGTCCTTGCCAGCAGCTGGACGATCCTTCGGATCGAGAACCTCGATGTTGGTCAGACCGGTGAGTTCGTCGGTCTGACGCTTGATGGTGATGCCCTCCTCCATGCCGACGAAGGTCACGATACCCTTCATTTCGGTCACGATCGGGTGGGTGTGCGGGTCCCACTTGGCGACGATGGCGCCAGCGTCGACCTTGTCACCTTCCTTCACGGAAATCACGGCACCGTACGGCAGCTTGTAGCGCTCGCGCTCACGACCGAACTCGTCAGCCACGGCCAGCTCACCGGAACGGGAAACCGCTACCAGGTTGCCGTCGACACGCTCGACGTACTTCAGGTTGTGCAGACGGATCGCACCACCGTTCTTCACCTGGACGCTGTCGGCAGCCGAGGTCCGGCTTGCAGCACCACCAATGTGGAAGGTACGCATGGTCAGCTGGGTACCCGGCTCACCGATGGACTGGGCAGCGATAACGCCGACGGCCTCACCGATGTTGACGCGGTGACCACGGGCCAGATCGCGACCGTAGCACTTGGCGCAGATGCCGTAGCGGGTTTCGCAGGTGATCGGCGAACGCACGACCACTTCGTCGACGCTGTTCAGCTCGATGAACTCGACCCATTGCTCGTCGATCAGGGTACCGGCCGGAACGATGACGTCCTCGGTGCCCGGCTTGAACACGTCCTTGGCAATGACACGGCCGAGTACGCGCTCACCCAGCGGCTCGACCACGTCGCCGCCCTCGATGTGCGGGGTCATCAGCAGGCCCTGCTCGGTGCCGCAGTCGATTTCGGTCACCACCAGATCCTGGGCCACGTCGACCAGACGACGGGTCAGGTAACCGGAGTTCGCGGTCTTCAGTGCGGTATCCGCCAGACCCTTACGAGCACCGTGGGTGGAGATGAAGTACTGCAGAACCGACAGACCTTCGCGGAAGTTCGCGGTGATCGGCGTCTCGATGATCGAGCCGTCCGGCTTGGCCATCAGGCCACGCATACCGGCCAGCTGACGGATCTGAGCGGCGCTACCACGCGCACCGGAGTCCGCCATCATGTACATGGAGTTGAAGGACTCCTGCTCGACGGTTTTGCCTTCGCGGTCGACAACCGGCTCTTTCGAGAGGTTGGCCATCATCGCCTTGGACACTTCGTCGTTGGCCTTCGACCAGAGGTCGATCACCTTGTTGTACTTCTCGCCCTGGGTTACCAGGCCGGAGGCGTACTGCGATTCGATCTCCTTCACTTCCTCGGTGGCGGCATCGATGATGCGCGCCTTCTCGTCCGGGATGACGAAGTCGTTCACGCCAATCGACACACCGGAGATGGTCGAGTAGGCGAAACCGGTGTACATCAGCTGGTCAGCGAAGATGACGGTGTCCTTCAGACCCACGGTGCGGTAGCACTGGTTGATCAGCTTGGAGATCGCCTTCTTCTTCATCGGCTGGTTGACCACGTCATAGGACAGGCCGGCCGGCACGACTTGGAACAGCAGCGCACGGCCGACGGTGGTGTCGACGATGCGGGTGTTCTTGGTGATGCTGCCGTCGCGGTCTTTGATGACCTCGTTGATACGCACTTTCACACGGGCGTGCAGGGACGCTTCGCCGGCGCGGAACACGCGGTCGACTTCCTGCAGGTCAGCGAAGACACGACCTTCACCCTTGGCGTTCACCGCTTCACGGGTCATGTAGTACAGACCCAGTACCACGTCCTGCGACGGTACGATGATCGGCTCGCCGTTGGCGGGCGAGAGGATGTTGTTGGTCGACATCATCAGCGCGCGCGCTTCGAGCTGGGCTTCCAGCGTCAGCGGCACGTGAACGGCCATCTGGTCACCGTCGAAGTCGGCGTTGTACGCGGCGCAAACCAGCGGGTGCAGCTGGATCGCTTTACCTTCGATCAGTACCGGCTCGAACGCCTGGATGCCCAGACGGTGCAGGGTCGGCGCACGGTTGAGCAGGACGGGGTGTTCGCGGATCACTTCGGCGAGAACGTCCCACACTTCCGGCAGTTCACGCTCGACCATCTTCTTCGCGGCCTTGATGGTGGTCGCCAGACCACGCATTTCCAGCTTGCCGAAAATGAACGGCTTGAACAGCTCAAGGGCCATCTTCTTCGGCAGACCGCACTGATGCAGACGCAGGGTCGGGCCCACGGTAATTACGGAACGACCGGAGTAGTCCACGCGCTTACCGAGCAGGTTCTGACGGAAGCGACCTTGCTTACCTTTGATCATGTCGGCCAGCGACTTCAGCGGACGCTTGTTCGAGCCGGTGATGGCGCGACCGCGACGGCCGTTGTCGAGCAGGGCGTCGACCGCTTCCTGCAGCATGCGCTTTTCGTTGCGCACGATGATGTCCGGAGCCGACAGATCGAGCAGGCGCTTCAGACGGTTGTTACGGTTGATGACGCGGCGATACAGATCGTTCAGATCGGACGTCGCGAAGCGGCCGCCATCCAGCGGTACCAGCGGACGCAGGTCCGGCGGCAGAACCGGCAGAACGGTCAGCACCATCCACTCCGGCAGGTTGCCGGAGTCCTTGAAGGCTTCCATCAGCTTCAGGCGCTTGGACAGCTTCTTGATCTTGGTCTCGGAGTTGGTCTGCGGAATCTCTTCACGCAGGCGGCCGATCTCGTGATCCAGGTCGATAGCGTGCAGCAGCTCGCGAACGGCCTCGGCGCCCATGCGCGCGTCGAAGTCGTCACCGAACTCTTCGAGGGCTTCGAAGTACTGCTCATCGTTCAGCAGTTGGCCCTTCTCGAGGGTGGTCATGCCCGGGTCGATCACCACGTAGCTCTCGAAATAGAGCACGCGCTCGATGTCACGCAGGGTCATGTCCATCAGCAGGCCGATACGGGACGGCAGCGACTTGAGGAACCAGATGTGGGCGACCGGCGAGGCCAGTTCGATGTGCGCCATGCGCTCACGACGAACCTTGGCCAGGGCGACTTCAACGCCGCACTTCTCGCAGATCACACCGCGGTGCTTGAGGCGCTTGTACTTGCCGCACAGGCACTCGTAGTCCTTGACCGGGCCAAAGATCTTGGCGCAGAACAGGCCGTCGCGCTCTGGCTTGAAGGTACGGTAGTTGATGGTTTCCGGCTTTTTAACTTCACCGAACGACCACGAACGGATCATCTCAGGCGAGGCCAACCCGATACGGATGGCGTCGAACTCTTCGATCTGACCCTGGTTTTTCAGCAAATTCAGTAGGTCTTTCAAGGCCTTTCCTCCTGGCGGAGCAGGCAGCGGGCTGGGTTAGCCCCGCTGCCGATTCACGTCGTGTTATTCGGTTTCCAGATCGATGTCGATGCCGAGCGAACGGATCTCTTTGATCAGTACGTTGAAGGACTCGGGCATGCCCGGCTCCATACGGTGATCGCCATCCACGATGTTCTTGTACATCTTGGTACGGCCGTTCACGTCGTCCGACTTCACGGTCAGCATTTCCTGCAGGGTGTAGGCGGCACCGTAGGCTTCCAGCGCCCAGACCTCCATCTCCCCGAAGCGCTGACCACCGAACTGCGCCTTACCACCCAGCGGCTGCTGGGTAACCAGGCTGTAGGAACCAGTGGAACGGGCGTGCATCTTGTCGTCCACCAGGTGGTTCAGTTTGAGCATGTACATGTAGCCGACTGTGGTCGGACGCTCGAACTGGTTACCGGTACGACCGTCGAACAGGCGCATCTGGCCGCTCTCCGGCAGATCGGCCAGCTTGAGCATGGCCTTGATCTCGGTTTCCTTGGCGCCGTCGAACACGGCAGTCGCCATCGGTACACCGCCCTTGAGGTTCTTCGCCAGCTCGAGGATCTCGGTATCGGAGAACTCGTCGAGGTTTTCCTGACGGCCACCGATCTCGTTGTAGATCTCGGCGAGGAACTTGCGCAGTTCGGCGATCTTGCGCTGCTCTTCGAGCATGCGGTTGATCTTCTCGCCCAGGCCCTTGGCCGCGAGGCCCAGGTGGGTTTCGAGAATCTGACCGACGTTCATACGCGACGGAACGCCCAGCGGGTTCAGTACGATATCGACCGGAGTACCGTTGGCGTCGTGCGGCATGTCTTCGACCGGCATGATCACCGAGACCACACCCTTGTTACCGTGACGACCGGCCATCTTGTCACCCGGCTGGATGCGACGGCGGATGGCCAGGTAGACCTTGACGATCTTCAGTACGCCCGGAGCCAGGTCATCGCCCTGCTGCAGCTTGCGCTTCTTGTCTTCGAACTTGTCGTCGAGCAGCTGACGGCGGTCGGAGATGTAGGCCTGCGCCTTCTCCAGCTGCTCGTTCAGCGCGTCGTCGGCCATGCGCAGTTTGAACCACTGGCCGCGCTCGAGACCGTCGAGGAACTCGTCGGTGATCGCAGTGCCTTTCTTCAGACCCGCGCCGCCTTCGGCGACAGCACCAACCAGAGCCGAACGCAGACGCTCGAAGGTCGCGCCTTCGACGATGCGGAACTCTTCGTTGAGGTCCTTGCGGATCTCGTCCAGCTGCTGCTTCTCGATGGCCAGGGCGCGACTGTCGCGCTCGACGCCGTCACGGGTGAAGACCTGTACGTCGATGACGGTACCCTTGGTGCCGGTCGGCACGCGCAGGGAGGTGTCCTTCACGTCGGACGCCTTCTCACCGAAGATCGCACGCAGCAGTTTTTCTTCCGGCGTCAGCTGGGTCTCGCCTTTCGGTGTGACCTTGCCAACCAGGATGTCGCCCGGGCCGACTTCGGCACCGACGTAGACGATACCGGCTTCGTCCAGCTTGTTCAGAGCAGCTTCACCCACGTTCGGGATGTCAGAGGAGATTTCCTCTGGGCCGAGCTTGGTGTCACGCGCCACACAGGTCAGTTCCTGGATGTGGATGGTGGTGAAGCGGTCTTCCTGAACCACGCGCTCGGACAGGCAGATGGAGTCTTCGAAGTTGAAGCCGTTCCACGGCATGAACGCAACGCGCATGTTCTGACCCAGCGCCAGTTCACCCATGTCGGTGGACGGGCCGTCAGCCATGATGTCGCTGCGCGCAACCTTGTCACCTTTGCTCACCAGCGGACGCTGGTTGATGCAGGTGTTCTGGTTGGAGCGGGTGTACTTGGTCAGGTTGTAGATGTCGACACCGGCTTCGCCAGTTTCGACCTCGTCGTCGTTGACACGAACCACGATACGGCTGGCATCGACGGAGTCGATCACACCGCCGCGGCGAGCCACGACGCATACGCCGGAGTCACGGGCGACGTTGCGCTCCATGCCGGTACCAACCAGCGGCTTGTCAGCGCGCAGGGTCGGTACAGCCTGACGCTGCATGTTCGAACCCATGAGTGCACGGTTGGCGTCGTCGTGCTCGAGGAACGGAATCAGCGAGGCAGCGACGGAAACGACCTGCTTCGGCGAAACGTCCATCAGGGTGACGTCTTCCGGCGCCTTGACGGTGAATTCGTTCAGGTGACGTACGGCAACCAGCTCGTCGATCAGCTGACCTTTGTCGTTCAGGGTCGCGGACGCCTGAGCGATCACATGGTCAGCTTCTTCGATGGCGGACAGGAACACGATCTCGTCGGTGACCTGACCTTCCTTGACCACGCGGTACGGGCTTTCCAGGAAGCCGTACTGGTTGGTGCGGGCGTAGGCCGCCAGGGAGTTGATCAGACCGATGTTCGGACCTTCCGGCGTTTCGATCGGGCACACGCGGCCGTAGTGGGTCGGGTGTACGTCGCGGACTTCGAAGCCGGCGCGCTCACGGGTCAGACCGCCCGGGCCGAGTGCGGAGACGCGGCGCTTGTGGGTGATCTCGGAGAGCGGGTTGTTCTGGTCCATGAACTGCGAGAGCTGGCTGGAACCGAAGAACTCCTTCACCGCCGCCGCAACCGGCTTGGCGTTGATCAGGTCCTGCGGCATCAGGCCTTCGCTTTCGGCCATCGACAGACGTTCCTTGACCGCGCGCTCGACGCGCACCAGGCCAACGCGGAACTGGTTCTCGGCCATCTCGCCGACGCAACGCACGCGACGGTTACCCAGGTGGTCGATGTCGTCGACGATGCCTTTGCCGTTACGGATGTCGACCAGGGTCTTCAGTACGGCAACGATGTCTTCCTTGCTCAGCACGCCCGAACCTTCGATCTCGGTACGACCGATACGACGGTTGAACTTCATGCGACCAACGGCGGACAGATCGTAACGCTCAGCGCTGAAGAACAGGTTGTTGAACAGGGTCTCGGCAGCATCCTTGGTTGGCGGCTCGCCAGGACGCATCATGCGATAGATCTCGACCAGCGCTTCCAGCTGATTGGTGGTGCTGTCGATCTTCAGCGTGTCGCTGATGAACGGACCACAGTCGATATCGTTGGTATACAGAGTCTCGAAGCGCACGACCTGAGCCTTGGCCATCTTGACCAGCAGGTCGGCGGTCAGCTCGGTGTTGCACTCGGCGATGATCTCGCCAGTAGCCGGGTGCACGACAGCCTTGGCAGTGGTACGGCCAATGACGTATTCGAGCGGAACGTCCAGCTCTTTGATGCCAGCCTTGTCCAGCTGGTTGATGTGGCGGGCAGTGATACGACGGCCCTGCTCCACGATCACCTTGCCGCTGCCGTCCTTGATGTCCAGGACTGCAACTTCACCGCGCAGACGCTGAGGCACCAGCTCCAGGCTCAGGCCTTCGCTCTTAACGTGGTAAACGTTGGTGTCGTAGAAGGCATCCAGCACTTCTTCGGTGCTGTAGCCCAGCGCGCGCAGCAGAACGGACGCCGGCAGTTTGCGGCGACGGTCGATACGCACGAATACCGCGTCCTTCGGGTCGAACTCGAAGTCCAGCCAGGAACCGCGGTAAGGAATGATGCGAGCGGAGTACAGCAGCTTGCCCGAGCTGTGGGTCTTGCCACGGTCGTGGTCGAAGAACACGCCCGGCGAGCGGTGCAGCTGGGACACGATCACACGCTCGGTACCGTTGATGACGAAGGTACCGTTCTCGGTCATGAGCGGGATTTCGCCCATGTACACTTCCTGCTCTTTGATGTCCTTGATCGCTTTGTTCGACGATTCTTTGTCGAAAATGATCAGGCGCACTTTCACGCGCAGCGGCACGGCGAAGGTCACGCCACGCAGGACGCACTCCTTGACGTCGAACGCCGGCTCGCCCAGGCGATAGCCGACGTATTCCAGAGCAGCGTTGCCGGAGTAGCTGATGATCGGGAATACAGATTTGAAGGCCGCATGCAGGCCGATGTCACGGAACTGATCCTTGCTCGCGCCCTGCTGCAGAAACTCGCGATAAGAATCCAGCTGGATGGCCAGGAGGTAAGGCACATCCATGACATCCGGCAACTTGCTAAAGTCCTTGCGGATACGTTTTTTCTCAGTGTATGAGTAAGCCATCAGCGTTCCCCAGCTTGGTCACCTGCTTATTTGGTCAGCGCCGGCGGCGATGACCAGAAAATCGTGCAAACCCTCGGTTTGCAACCGCCTCTCGGGCGGGATCTTTCCGGCTCCAGGTCGACTGCCGAACAGCCAACCTAGAACGGAAAAAGGCCGGTGGCAAAAGCCACCAGCCATCAGCCTTGTGCGAGTCGCTCGGGCTGTAGACGCAAGGTGCGAACTTACTTGAGTTCGACCTTGGCGCCAGCTTCTTCCAGCTTCTTCTTGGCGTCTTCAGCAGCTTCTTTGGTCAGACCTTCAGCGATGACCTGAGGAGCGGTGTCGACCTTCTCCTTGGCTTCTTTCAGGCCCAGACCGGTCAGCTCGCGAACAGCCTTGATCACGTTCACTTTCTTGTCGCCAGCTTCAGCCAGGACAACGTTGAACTCGGTTTGCTCTTCAGCAGCGGCAGCAGCGCCGGCAGCCGGGCCAGCGGCAACAGCGGCAGCAGCGGTAACGCCGAAGGTTTCTTCCATCGCTTTGATCAGCTCAACGATTTCCATAACGGATTTCTGGCCGATAGCTTCGATGATTTGCTCGTTAGTCAGAGACATGACTATCAATTCCTGTATTGGGGTGACGGCCTACGCGACCATCAAATTAAACGTTTGATTTAGAAAGTGCTCACGCCGCCTTAGGCAGCAGCAGCTTCTTTCTGGTCGCGAATAGCTGCCAGGGTGCGAGCGAGCTTGCTGGTGGCGCCTTGGATAACGCTCATCAGCTGGGCGATGCCCTCGTCGCGGGTCGGCAGGCTTGCCAGTACGTCGATCTGGTTTGCTGCGAGGTACTTGCCCTCGAACGCAGCTGCCTTGATCTCGAACTTGTCCTGACCCTTGGCGAACTCCTTGAACAGACGAGCAGCAGCGCCCGGGTGTTCGTTGGAGAAAGCGATCAGGGTCGGGCCTTTGAACACGTCGTTGAGCACGTCGAACTGAGTGCCTTCAACGGCGCGCTTGAGCAGGGTGTTACGCACGACTTTCACGTACACACCAGCTTCGCGGGCCTCTTTACGGAGTCCGGTCATTGCGCCGACGGTCACGCCACGGGCATCAGCCACGACAGCGGACAGACCGGCTTTGGCAGCCTCGTTGACTTCAGCGACGATGGCCTTCTTGTCTTCGAGTTTAATTGCCACGGGTTTACTCCTGGATTTTACCGTTTCGCCGAACCGAGGTTCGGCGGCGTTTTGGTGTCTGATTCGGTAACGAATCGGGAGCACCATCTGCGTAGGCCATCAGGCGAACCTGACATTTAAAACGCGAGTCACCTACGGTCTTGGATAGCCCCCGCCAGGCAGGGACCCCAATCTTTCCAAGCCGGCAGCACATGGCTGCCGGCCCAATCACTTACGCGTCGAGCGAAGCCTGGTCGATTACCAGACCCGGACCCATGGTGGTGCTCAGGGTCACGCGCTTGACGTAGATGCCTTTCGAGGTCGACGGCTTCAGACGCTTCAGGTCAGCCAGCAGGGCTTCCACGTTCTGCTTCAGCGCAGCGGCTTCGAAGCCGACCTTGCCAACGGAGGTGTGGATGATGCCGTTCTTGTCGGTACGGAAACGTACCTGACCAGCCTTGGCGTTCTTGACAGCGGTAGCGACGTCCGGCGTCACGGTGCCGACTTTCGGGTTCGGCATCAGACCACGCGGGCCCAGTACCTGGCCCAGCTGGCCAACAACGCGCATGGCGTCCGGAGAAGCGATGACCACGTCGTAGTTCAGATCGCCGGCCTTCATTTCGGCGGCCAGATCGTCCATACCGACCTTGTCAGCACCGGCAGCCAGGGCAGCTTCAGCGCCCGGACCCTGGGTGAACACGGCAACGCGTACGGTTTTGCCAGTGCCGTTCGGCAGAACGGTGGCGCCACGTACGACCTGGTCGGATTTACGCGGGTCTACGCCCAGGTTCACGGCGACGTCGAAGGACTCGGTGAACTTGACGGCAGACAGCTCGGCCAGCAGGCCGGCAGCTTCTTCGAAGGTGTAAGCCTTCCCGGCTTCAACCTTGGCCGCGATGGCCTTTTGGCGCTTGGTCAACTTAGCCATTACACACCCTCCACGTTCAGGCCCATGCTACGAGCGGAGCCGGCGATGGTGCGCACGGCCGCATCCAGGTCAGCGGCAGTCAGATCAGCCTGCTTGGTCTTGGCGATCTCTTCCAGCTGAGCACGGGTAACGGTGCCTACTTTGACGGTGTTCGGACGAGCGGAACCGCTGCTCAGGCCGGCGGCCTTCTTCAGCAGTACCGATGCCGGGGTGCTCTTGGTTTCAAAAGTGAAGCTACGGTCGCTGTAAACAGTGATGATCACAGGAGTCGGCAGACCAGGCTCCATGCCCTGGGTCTTGGCGTTGAACGCCTTGCAGAATTCCATGATGTTCACGCCGTGCTGACCCAGAGCCGGACCCACGGGTGGCGACGGGTTTGCCTGACCGGCTTTAACCTGCAGCTTGATATAAGCCTGAATTTTCTTAGCCATTAGCTACTCCAATTTCGGGTTCGAACGCCTGACGGCTCCCCGAGGTTACTTACGCATTTATCCCAGTGACGACAAAACCCCGCAGCCTAAGGCTGCGGGGTGAGGGATGCCTATGTCAGTTATGCCTTCTCGACCTGACTGAACTCCAGCTCGACCGGGGTGGAGCGACCGAAAATGGTCACAGCAACCTGGATGCGGCTTTTCTCGTAATTCACTTCTTCGACCACACCGCCGAAATCGGCGAACGGGCCATCGACAACACGAACCATCTCGCCCGGCTCGAACAGCGTCTTCGGCTTGGGCTTGTCGCCACTATCGGCAACACGACGCAGAATGGCTTCGGCTTCTTTCTCGGTGATCGGCGCCGGCTTGTCGGCAGTACCACCAATGAAACCCATGACGCGCGGCGTATCCTTGATCAAGTGCCAAGTCGCCTCGTTCATTTCCATCTGCACAAGAACATAGCCAGGGAAGAACTTGCGCTCACTCTTGCGCTTCTGACCATTGCGCATCTCGACCACCTCTTCAGTGGGAACGAGAATCTCGCCGAAGTCATCTTCCATACCAGCCAGCTTCACGCGCTCGATGAGCGAGCGCATGACATGCTTCTCGTAACCCGAGTAAGCATGCACGACGTACCAACGCTTAGCCACGAGACACCCTTAACCAACAATCAGGGAAATAAGCCAACCGAGCAGGGAATCGAGCCCCCACAGCAGCAGCGCCATCACCAGGACCACAGCAACCACGATCAAGGTGGTCTGAGTAGTCTCCTGGCGGGTCGGCCAGACAACTTTACGAATCTCGACGCGCGCTTCTTTCAGGAGCACCGCAAAGGCCTGACCACGAGCAGTCTGAAATGCCACGAAAGCGGCAGCAGCGCCCAATACGACCAGACCCAGAACACGATACAGAACCGGCTCAGCAGAGAAGTACTGATTACCTACGACACCCACGACAACCAGGGCAGCGACAACCAGCCACTTGACCAGATCAAAGCGAGAGTCTTGGGCTTCAGCCTTAACATTCATTCGAGAGGATCCTGTGAAAGACACGCCAAATTCGTTTAGAAAATGGCAGGTCAGGAGGGAATCGAACCCCCAACCTGCGGTTTTGGAGACCGCCGCTCTGCCAATTGAGCTACTGACCTAGAACAAAATCAGGCCGACCATTATGCCGGCCTGAGAGGGACAGATCAATCGATTATTCGACGATCTTTGCTACGACACCGGCACCAACGGTACGACCACCTTCGCGAATGGCGAAGCGCAGGCCGTCTTCCATGGCGATCGGCTTGATCAGGGTGACAACCATTTTGATGTTGTCGCCCGGCATTACCATCTCAACGCCTTCCGGCAGCTCGCACGAACCGGTCACGTCAGTGGTACGGAAGTAGAACTGCGGACGGTAGCCCTTGAAGAACGGAGTGTGACGACCACCTTCTTCTTTGGACAGAACGTACACTTCAGCTTCGAACTTGGTGTGCGGCTTGATGGTGCCCGGCTTGGCCAGAACCTGACCACGCTCGACTTCATCACGCTTGGTGCCGCGCAGCAGCACGCCGCAGTTCTCACCAGCACGACCTTCGTCCAGCAGCTTGCGGAACATCTCAACGCCGGTGCAGGTGGTCTTGGTGGTCGGACGCAGACCAACGATTTCGATTTCTTCCTGGATCTTGACGATACCGCGCTCTACACGACCGGTCACTACAGTACCGCGGCCGGAGATCGAGAACACGTCTTCGATCGGCATCAGGAACGGACGATCGATGGCACGAACCGGCTCAGGAATGTAGCTATCCAGAGTCTCGACCAGCTTCTTGACAGCGGAAGTACCCATTTCGTTGGTGTCTTCGCCGTTCAGAGCCATCAGCGCGGAGCCGATGATGATCGGGGTGTCGTCGCCCGGGAAATCGTAGGTGCTCAGCAGGTCGCGAACTTCCATCTCGACCAGCTCCAGCAGCTCGGCGTCGTCAACCATGTCAGCCTTGTTCAGGAAGACAACGATGTACGGAACGCCAACCTGACGGGACAGCAGGATGTGCTCACGGGTTTGCGGCATCGGGCCGTCGGCAGCCGAGCAGACCAGGATCGCGCCGTCCATCTGGGCAGCACCGGTGATCATGTTCTTCACGTAGTCGGCGTGGCCCGGGCAGTCAACGTGCGCGTAGTGACGAATATTGGAGTCGTACTCTACGTGCGCGGTGTTGATGGTGATACCACGAGCTTTTTCTTCCGGAGCGCTGTCGATCTTGTCGAAGTCAACCTTGGCCGAACCGAAAACTTCGGAGCAGACGCGGGTCAGAGCAGCGGTCAGAGTGGTCTTACCGTGGTCAACGTGACCGATGGTGCCGACGTTGACGTGCGGTTTGTTACGTTCGAATTTCTCTTTAGCCATCTTGACCGTCTCCTAGCGAAGAATTGAGCAAGCTATGCCGCCATTAAAACAAAGGCAGATACTTTCATATCTGCCTTTATTAGATGGAGCTCATGAGCGGATTTGAACCGCTGACCTCACCCTTACCAAGGGTGTGCTCTACCAGCTGAGCTACATGAGCCAAACTCTATTGCGCCAACCACAAACTGGAGCGGGTAGCGGGAATCGAACCCGCATCATCAGCTTGGAAGGCTGAGGTTCTACCACTGAACTATACCCGCGGAGCCTGCAGCTCACGCTGAATCTGGTGGAGGGGGAAGGATTCGAACCTTCGAAGTCGATGACGTCAGATTTACAGTCTGATCCCTTTGGCCGCTCGGGAACCCCTCCAAAGTGAGGCGGCATTTTCTAGATCTGCCACCCTGCTGTCAAGCTTTTTCTCATTAAAATCTTGAGGTTAGCTACTTTGACAACATCTTCGTCGGGAACCAACTTTGACCACCCTGCGAAGCGGGCGCCATTCTATGCAAACTATTGGAGCAATGCAACGCCTTCGCATGGCATTAATTGATGCTGCAATCCTGCAAAGTCTCCAGCCAGTCGCCCCAGCAGAAACTCATCGGCCAGACGTCGACTTTGCGGCGCAACACGCACCCAGAAACTACGGTGCGCGCGCGACAGTTCGCGGATCTGCGGCTCGTAGCCCACATCGCGCAAACGCTGCATGACGCTATTGGCTGAATCGTTGCGAGGGAATATGCCAAGCGATATGCCGTTGGCCAGCTCGCCCTGAGTAATGATGTAGCTATCGATACGCCGCGCCTGCAGCTCACGTAGCTGCCTCAACGAGGCCTGACGAGAAGCCAGAGGCGGCAGATACACCCAATACTCGACACCCGCAGCCGCATCAACGCTGCGCACTTCAGCCTGTATATCCAGGCTGAGCAGACGCTGCTCCACTACTCTCGCCCGCGCCTCCTCCTCAAAACTGCCAAGGAACAAGCAAACAGCCGCCTCGGGGGAGGCCGCATCGACCGGCGCCGAAGGCTCATTGCGCGAGCTTGGCTTATCCGCCTCGCTCAGCAGGCGAATGTCCTTGCGCGCCGCCTGATAGGCATTTGCCGGAGCGATCTCCTTGGCGCGCAGGGGCGCCTGCTGCTGATGCCAGACGTAATAAAAGGCATTCAGTAGCAGGAGCAATAGCAGAATCCAACGCATGCTTCGCCTCAACTCAAGGGACAGGCGATCGCCAGTCCGACAAATACGAGATCCGTAACCACCTGCGCCCCCGGCACTACATCCCGAACCAGGTCCGCATCACCTCCGGTCAGGAATACTTCGAAGCCATCAGGGAAACGAGCCTGCGCCTGCAACAACTGCTCCGCAACGAAACCGCGCAACATCAACACGCAGCCGCGCTCTACGGCCTCAGCTGTGGAGCGCCCGGGCTCAAGTTCCTGCAAGGCCGCCAACGCCACCTGGCGATCGTAGCGAATGCGTCGAGTGTGCGTACTCAGCTGATCGCGCATCAACGGAAGCCCAGGACAAATGAAGCCGCCCTGGTGCATACCATCAGCCGATATGAAGTCTGCGGTTACCGCCGTACCGAGATCGACCACCAGGCAAGCGCGCTGCCCCAGGTGATAAGCACCCAGCACGGCGAGCCAACGATCCAGGCCCAGGCGCCGATAGTCCTCGTAACCATTATGTACCGCCCCGACCTGGCTGGCAGATTGCGCACAGATGGCTTCGACACCGAAGAGTTCGCGCAGGCGTCTGACCAGCTGCTCGGTCTCCACATCGCTGCGCACACTGACCAGACGACAGCGACTTACCTGCAGTCCCGGAGCCGCAGCCAGGGATTCGAAGAGGGCAGAATCGGAATCCACGACACCCGCAAAAAGGCGCTGATTCCCATCCACGGAAATCACTCGCCATTTGATAAAGCTGTTACCGCAGTCGAGCTCAAGAATCATGTTGCAACCTCAGGCTCAACTCTCCGCCGCTGAAGGCACGGTCGACACCATCCACATTCAGCCGAATCGCACCTCGCTCATCGACGCCCAGCACGACACCCAGGGTCGCATTAGAACCTGCAGTCAGCGCCACGGAACGACCACGCCACGCATGCAGCGACTCCCACTCCTCTCGCAGACCAGCAAAACCGCGCTGCCAATGCAGGGAGAGGCAATCGCGCAACTGCGAGAGCAGCGCAGCAGCCAAATCATTTCGATCGAGCATACGCCCCATGCACTGCCGCACGGATGTCCAAGGCTGATCGATGGCACCAGGCGCGTCGACCTCCATGTTGACGTTAATGCCGACACCTATCACCACATGGCAAACATCGGCCGGATCGCCGGCGAGTTCCAGGAGTATCCCGGATATCTTGCGTCCATCGACCAACACGTCATTCGGCCACTTCAACTGCGCGCCCTTCAGACCGAGGGCTCGCAGTGTCTTGGCGACAGCGAGCCCCACCGTCAGGCTCAATGCCTCGACCTGACTCATGCCGCCATCGACGCGCAGCACCACACTGCAGTAAAGATTCTCTGCGAACGGACTGGCCCAGACGCGCCCGCGCCGACCGCGCCCTGCGGTCTGACGCTCAGCCAGCAGCACAAAAGGCGCGCGCGCCCCTGCCTCGAGGCGGCGAAATATCTCGGCATTCGTGGAGTCCACGCTCGACTCGACTGTGATCGGCCAGGCCGAAGCAGCGGCGTCTCGCGATATCCGCTCGGCGTCGAGCAAGATCATCGGCGAAGACAGCCGATAGCCGCGACCCGGGACCTTGAATACCTCGACCCCAAGCTCAGCCTCCAAGCCCTGCAGCTGCTTCCAGATCGCACTGCGGCTTATCCCAAGCTGAGCGCCAAGGGCTTCACCGGAATGGAATCGACCATCCTGTAGAAGTTTCAACAATTCCAGCATGCGAGGCCCCGCTACGAACAAGGCTGGCATGATAACGACGAGGCCTCAGCTTGCATAGAAAACGGGAGGTCGAAGGCAAATCAGCAGGAAGGCCGGGCCTGCCGACCTCGGGAGCCCAAGCAATAGAAGCGCTCTGCGCGCGCTCATCAGCGCCGATACCTTGCGGGTGCGCCCTGCGCACCGCGGGCGATTGCAGGAACGCATTCTGCCGTGCAGTTTTCTGCGCCCCAAAGAAGAAACCCCAGACCGCTTTAGCGATCTGGGGTTTCGTATAGGAGCTTGACGATGACCTACTCTCACATGGTGAAGCACCACACTACCATCGGCGAT
>NZ_CALNWT010000018.1:0-103188 GCF_940789645.1 Pseudomonas sp. Marseille-Q0931
TCTCGCGCATGCTCGACGTGTTCGAGAAGGTCGACCGCGACATCCCCTTCAATGGCCTGCCCTGGCTGTTCGACCACGCCGAGACCATCAGCCCGCGCAACATCGAGCGGGTGCGTGCCCTCGGCGGTGGCATCGCCATCCAGCACCGCATGGCGTTCCAGGGCGAGTACTTCATCGACCGCTACGGCGCCAAGGCGGCCGAAGCCACGCCGCCGATCCAGCGCATGCTCGCCGAGGGCGTGCCGGTCGGCGCCGGCACCGACGCCACCCGTGTGGCCAGCTACAACCCCTGGACCGCGCTGTGCTGGCTGGTCAGCGGCAAGACCGTCGGCGGCACCACGCTCTACCCGCAGGGCCTGCCACGCGCCACCGCGCTGCAGCTGTTCACCCACGGCAGCGCCTGGTTCTCCAGCGAGCAGGGCAAGAAAGGCCAGATCAAGGTTGGCCAGCTCGCCGACCTGGTGGCACTGAGCGCGGACTTCTTCAGCGTCGAGGAAGAGCAGATCAAGTGGCTGGAATCGGTGCTCACCGTGGTCGGCGGCAAGGTGGTGCACGCCGCCAGCGAGTTCGACAAGCTGGCGCCGCCGACCGTGCCGGTGATGCCGGACTGGTCGCCGGTGGCCCTGGTGCCCGGCCATTGGAGCCCGAATGCCGCGCCGCTGAGCGCGAGCATCCACCAGTGCATCGGCTCCTGCGCCGTGCATCAGCACCAGCATGACCGCGCCCGCCGCAGCAATGTGCCGGTCAGCGATCACCAAGGCTTCTGGGGGGCGTTCGGCTGCTCCTGCTTCGCGTTCTGACATGACCACCGCCAAACCGTCGCCCTGGGGCGCCCTCAACCACCGCACTTTCCGCTGGCTGTGGCTGGCCAGCATCGCCTCCAACATCGGCACCTGGATGCACGAGGTCGGTGCCGGCTGGCTGATGACCAGCCTGTCGGCCAACCCGATGCACGTCGCGCTGGTGCAGGTCGCCGGTTCCGCGCCGATGTTCCTCCTGGCGCTGCCGGCCGGGGCCATGGCCGATATTGTCGACAAGCGCCGCTACCTGCTCGGCGTGCAACTGTGGATGGCGGCCGTGGCCACGACCCTGGCGACGCTGACCCTGCTCGGGCTGACCAGTGTCTGGTTGCTGCTGGGCATGACCCTGGCCATGGGCGTTGGCACCGCGCTGATGATGCCGGCCTGGTCGGCGCTGACGCCGGAGTTGGTAGACAAGCGTGATCTTCCTTCGGCCATCGCCCTGTCCAGCCTCGGCATCAACGTCGCCCGTGCGCTTGGCCCGGCCATCGCCGGGGTGCTGGTTAGCCTCAGTGGCCCGTGGGCGACCTTCGCCCTCAATGGCCTGTCGTCCTTTGCGGTGATGGCGGTGTTGCTGACCTGGAAGCGTGAGCGCGAGGTCGCGACCTTCCCGGCCGAGCGTCTGCTGAGCGCGATGCGCGCCGGCTGGCGCTACAGCCGCGCCTCCAAGCCGCTGCAGGCGGTGCTGGTGCGCGCGGCGGCGTTCTTCGTCGGTGCCAGCGCCGGCATGTCGCTGCTGCCGCTGATCGTGCGCGGCGAGCTGCAGGGCAGCGCCAGCGACTTCGGCCTGATGCTCGGCAGCGTCGGCGTCGGTGCGGTACTCGGCGCCACCCTGTTGCCGCGCATTCGCGAGCGCATCAGCAGCGACCGTCTGGTGCTGCTGGCCAGCCTGCTCTATGCGCTGGTGCTTCTGGCCCTGGCCAGCGTGCGCCACTTCGCTGCCCTGCTGCCGGTGATGCTGCTCAGCGGCGCGGCGTGGATCGCCGTGCTGTCCAGCCTGCAGGTCGCCGCGCAGACGTCGGTGCCGGACTGGGTGCGGGCGCGGGCGCTGTCGGTGTACATCCTGGTGTTCTTCGGCAGCATGGCCGCCGGCGGCGCGCTGTGGGGCTTCGTCGCCAGTCATGCGTCGATTTCGGTCGCCTTGTTCGCCGCTGCGGGCTGCCTGGTACTGGGCTTGCTGCTGAGCGCCAGATTCCCGCTGCCGGTCACCGAAAGCGAAGACCTGGCGCCCTCACTGCACTGGCCGGCGCCGATTCTGGCTGACGAGGCCGATGCCGAGCGCGGCCCGGTGATGGTCACCCTGCACTACGACATCGCCGTCGAGCATGCCGCCGCTTTCCGCCAGGCGATGGGCGAAGTGGCGCGCATGCGCCGGCGCAACGGTGCGTTTTCCTGGGGCTTGGTGCAGAACAGCGAGAACCCGCGGCACTGGCAGGAGTTCTTCTTCGACGAGTCCTGGCTCGAGCACCTGCGCCATCACGGTCGGGTGACGCGCGCCGAGCAACGCATCGAAGTGGCCGCGCGGCAGTTCCAGACCGCCGATGTGGCGATCCGCATCGATCACTTCCTGATGCCGGCCAGGCAGGCGCCAGAGCATTCGGAAATGAATCATGTTGACGGCCAGCCATGACGACATTACTGCAATGAGTCGACAGGTAGGTCATTGCCGCCGGTGTGTTGCGAAGACATTGCATGCTGGGCATGCTGGCATGGTGCTGCGCTATGCATTACACGCTGCGCACGCCTGAAAGGGCGCAGCAAAAAAGGGGGCTCAGCCCCCTTGATTCATAGCAACCCAAGCTCAGCGAAAGATACGGTGCGTTGGCCTGCCACTATGACGTGATCCAACGAACGGACATCGACCAGCGCCAAGGCTTCTTTCAAACGTTTTGTGAGCACCTTGTCAGCCTGGCTTGGCTCTGGGTTTCCGCTTGGATGGTCGTGCGCAAAGATTGCTGCTGCCGCATTCAGGCGCAGCGCTTCCTTGACCACCTCGCGCGGGTACACCGATGCACTGTCGATGGTGCCGCGGAACATCTCGACGTACTGGATCAAGCGATGCTTGGCATCCAGAAACAGTGCTGCAAAAACCTCGTGCTCAAAGCCACCCAGCTTCGCGATCAAGTACTCCTTGACCAGCTCCGAAGACGTGAAGGCTGCGCCTCGCTGGACCTTCTGATCGATCACCTTGCGAGCAGCGTCCAGGATCTGTTCTGCAGTGGCAGGCAGATAGCGACCTTGCTCGTCGCGAATCATCAGAGAAGCGTCAAAGGCGAGAGAAAGCTGCGACATGATCATGCTCCAGTTGCTCGGGCGGAATTGCCCGGAACCGGCCCAGCACGGCGCAGCACAGCAGTCAGGGGGCGATAGCCGGCCCCGCCGCAAGCGCGCGAAGCGCATGCAGCCCTTGACGGCGAGAACGCCGTGATAGAGTGAGAGGAAACAGCAAGACCGTCATTCCACCGATCTCACAGGCGCCACCAGCAAGCGCAGCGCGCAGGCTCTGTCAGCCCAGCGACAGACACAACGACGCGTTGTGGGCGAGCAGTAGAACTGCGGATGTGACCTGCACCAACAACGAGAAAGGAACGAGGCTGGTCGCCACTTTATAACCAGTGCCCCATCAAAACGTTTGGCAGATGGCCGCTACCGAAATATTCTCCGGTCTCTGGGCTAACGAAGTGCAAACAGTCAGTACGCTGCCCCTGCACTCCGTTAGCTCAGAACCTTCCTTCCTGGTCTGTTTTAACAGACCACTTATTGGCATTTGCCATGGCTCAGGTCAGCCCTGACAGCTCGCTCCTGTGGGCGTCAGGGTCTTTCTGTGGCCAAAACAATCACCCGCGGCATAGATCTCGGCCTGCTCACCGTAGCGAAGATGCGAGCACATACGCTGGTGGATACGACTCAGGAAACCCACCTCAAAAGCTCGCCTTTCAATAGCGCAGGGCAGCAGATCGCGCTCCGCGATCATCACTGCCCAGAGCCATCCACTGCGGGCGTTATCGAGCCAGGTCTGCGCCAGCTTCACGCCCTGGTCGAATGCCTCTCTGCAATCGGCAGCCCAGGTGATCTCCATACCTGGATGGCCGTCGTGAGGCGGAAGGTAGGTCATCACACCCTTGCTCATCTGGCACCTCCTCGAGCGTCAGAGAGTGCGCGGCGATAGAGCACGACCATCTCATCGAGAAGAGCCAGCGCTGAATAAGCCGCGATACGCACACGCAGATCTGCCGGCTGCAAACCGTCAGGTTCAGCCAGTTGATCGAGCAGATTACCGAGCATGACGCCACGCAATTCAGCTGCAGCTTCAGAGGGTAGGGGAGAACGTTCGGATTCATGCAGCGGGCTTCGCTGCAGCGGAAAAGGTACAACGCAGGATTCGAACTCAGCCATGGCGCACCTCCGGATCAGAGGTGAACGGCAAGACCTGAAGCCCAAGGCGGAGCTCTCGGGTAAAAAAGGGGTAGCGCATTCCTTATGCTCCTCGGACAGTGAGAGGAACCACCAACACCGTTTCGACTCGGTAATGGTGGCGAACCGTACGGGGGTCGAAATACCGGCGTCCGAGGGAACCGGCCAGGCAAAAGCCTGCCCCGCTCGGCCCGCCATAGAAATGCAGTAGCTGGGTACAAGGTACCTGCTACGCAGCTATGAATGCTGCCGCGCCCTCAGACAAAGCGGGTTTCGACTCCCGGTCGCGGGACTTACCACGACGGGCGCACTCTAGCCCGAGGGTTTCAGGATGGCAACCTGCTGTGGCGTAGTTTCGGATTTCAGCGAGAGTACGTTGAGCAGTGGCACGCCCCGTGGGCATGGCTGTGCACCCTGACATGGGGTATGTGCAGAATGTTTACAGGATAAAAGTTTACATATCGTCTTCTAGGTTGGTGAGGCCTATGGTTATCTCTAAGCAAAATGAAGAGCCTCACTATGATTGCTTTGAATTCGCAGGCTGAGCAACTTGCGCTGATAGTTATTCTGATTCTTATGCTGGTTTTGGCTTGGCTAGCTTATGGCGGCAAGCTGGAGTGATACTTTGTTATGTTAACTTGCGAGCTCACGTCAACAGTTCTTGCTTTTTTAGTGTTGGCCGCTAGGTCTTTGGGCGCATATGTTATCTGCTGGGTACGTTTAACTGCCATGCTGTTTTTGAGAGTTGGAGGGGCTTATGAGTGTTGATACGTATCGTCGTCAGGTTGCCAGCGTTCGTGATGCCTTGGCAAAGCTAGCGAGTCTTAAGGCTAGGGAGTCCCAGAAGGCGGCTGAAGCGGGGAAGAAGTCTCATGCCGCTGGAGTTGCTGCCAGCAAAACGAAGCAGTTATCCACAGCTGCTTCCAAGCTTAAAGAAGCAAGCCGACACGCTGATTTGCAATCTAAGCATTTGGTTGAAGTTGCAAAGTTGGAGAAGAAAATTGCTGCGGAGCAGAAAAAACTAGCGACAGCTGAGCAGCGTTTAGAAAACGAAGAGGCGAAGGTGCTGAAGAAAAGAAATGCGGAGCAGCAAAAGTTGCAGGAGGCACAGACAAGGCAATTCCGAGAGGTTGAATCCAGCTTGAAAACGCATGATTCTCTACATCGGCAGGCTGCAGCACGGATTGATAAGTTGGCTGCGTTGCCCGAAGAGATTAAGGTTGCGTTCTTCGCGACCGATCCAGCGACAGCCTCTGATCGCAGGTTATTGTTGGATGAAGAAGTTCGAGAGATTCACCAAAAAATTCGACTTTCAGATCATCGTGATGCGGTTAAGCTTGAGTCGAGATGGGCTCTGCGTCCTGCAGAAATCCTGCAGTACATGAACGAGCTCAAGCCCACGATTGTGCATTTTAGTGGGCATGGCAGCGATCAGGATGAGCTCGTTCTTCAAGACCGAAACGGCGACGCTAAGCTGGTTTCGATGGCGAGCATTGTCGCCACCTTCGAACTTTACGACTCGGTTCGGTTGGTCTTCTTTAATACGTGCCACTCATTCAACCAGGCGGCAGCATGTACGCAATATGTGGACTCGGCTATTGGCATGAATCAGTCAATTGGTGACGAAGCGGCCCGCGTATTTTCAGCGCAATTTTATTCGGCTATTGGATTTGGCTGTTCAATTCCGGCTGCTTTCAAGCAAGCCAAGACCGCGTTGATGTTAGAAGGTATTTCAGAAGAGTCCACGCCAGAGCTGTACCTTCGTGATGGTGTCGATGAAAGCGATCTTATATTGGTTAAACCTTGAGCTCAGTGATAAAGCCACCCCTGCAACTCATCCAAATTCACCACCACAATCTGCTGCGCTGTCGGCTTTGTGTGCACCTTGGTCGTGTCGATTTGATAGCGCTGCAGCACATACTGCACCAGCGCGCCACGGGTCTCGATTACTAGGCGTCCCTCCTGCATGCCGTAGTCGGTTTCGATGATGGCTCGCTGCTCGGGTTTCAGGCGTGAGTCCGGTTCGATGATGACTTGCACCCGCGTGCTCCACCCCAGATCTTGTTCGCGAGTGTTTTCGGTCTCGTCGTCCATCAACTCCGGCACACCGCGAAAGCGGCTGAGCACGAAGTCGCGGTAATCCCTGTTCTTCTCGCAATACGCCCGCACATGCCAGCGCATACCTGTGTAGATCAGTGTGTGGGGGGCGATCAGGCGCGTTTCACCGTCCGGAGTTGTGAAAGACACGTACTCACATTCCAGCCGCAGCCCTTCGCGGCAGGTGCGCAGAAGCGGGCGCAGCAGCTCCGGACGCACCGTGCGATCCGGCACCAGCAGCACCTCGGTGTGCGCATAGGCCAATGCCAGTCCTTCGATGTGTGGTGCACGGTCATGGTTCTGGTTGAGCAGGTGCAAATAGGCGCTGGCACTGTCATCTATAAACAGCGGTCTGAAGTGGCTGCTCGGCACATACCCCTTCAGATGCTTGTCGTATTCCAGGTTCTTCGGCGCGTAGTCGGTGATGTAGGAATTGATGTCCTTCGATGCTTGCTGCCGGCTGATACCGAAGCTCTGCATCAGGTGCCCGGTGGTTAAACGTCCTTCCCACCACACCACCGCCTCGATCAGGCGATAGCGCAGCGCCAGATCCCAGCGTACGGACTCGATTTCCTGTTTGCGTTTCATGGTCTCTCCATCTGCACGAAAACTTTACCTGTACGGGCAAACACTCTAGATACGTCGTTTAAAGCTACATATCGTGGCGCTGTCATTCAAGCTCGCCGTAACATGGCGGGCCAGCAAGGGAGAGCGAGGCGTGTTTGGACTTGGGGTGTCGTGGCTCGTCGTAGGTGTTTGCTTAGTAATTGTCCAAGGTGCCGGAGCTGCGCTGTACTGGCAGATTCTTAAGCAGCGCGAAGCACGTGCCAACTTGCATGCCTCACAGACCAAGCTGGAGTACCTTCAGATGCGGGTGCATCAGCAAGAGGACGAAATACGTGAGCTGACGGCCGGCCTGCGAGCCGAAAGGGCGCATGTCGAGCAGTTGAAGCGTCAGCTTGAGTTTGCTCAGGGGCAAGCTATGCAGATGCGGCACGACAGCTGATGATTTACAGGTAGCGTTGATTTACCGGAAGCAATGGATATTGAGTCGCAGCGGAGCACATCAGGATGAATAAGCCAGCATCGGTACAGGCCCTAGAAGAGCTGGGGCGCGTCCGGCTATCCAAGCACTTTTTCATGCGGGATTTCCTCTACTCGGAAATCAGCCAGATCGAGGGCATCCCCAACATTCCGGATTATCCGGATCGCGCCATCGAAGCCGGGCGAGGGCTTTGCGAACAGCTGTTGGAGCCACTTCAGGAGCGCTTTGGGCGGATCGTCATTCGCTCGGCTTACAGGGCTCCGGCAGTCAATGCCAAAGGGGCCGAGAACAACAACCAGTACAGCTGTGCCGCCAACGAAAAAAACTACGCGGAGCACATATGGGATTATCCGGACCCTGAAGGGAATCTGGGCGCGACTGCCTGCATCGTGGTGCCGGCATTGCTGTCCTGGTATGAGGAGCGCAAGGACTGGACGCCGCTGGCCTGGTGGATTCACGACAACCTGCCATACGCCAGTCAGTTCTGGTTTCCCAGGCTGGCGGCATTCAACCTGCGTTGGAGTGCAAACCCGAATACGCTACCGAGCATCGGCACTTACGTTACCAACCCACATACGGGGGACAGGAAGGCATTGGTAAAAGACGGGGTGGCCACACTCAGTCTGGATGAGCGCAAGGTGATCGTTCGCCCATGGCTGGAGAGCCTGGCATGAGCCGTGGTTCCAGTAAGTTGAAACATGGCGGATGCGTTGTGCCATCTTGCCGAAACGGAACCTCGCGTGAAGGAACAGCCTGCAGATGTGATCTACAGGAGCATTTCCCGTAAGGGTGCCTGCGCGACAGATTGCATTAGGGGAACTGAGCATTTCAGCTGCTGATGTGAGTCAGCTCGGTGGTTGGCATATTGCTTTTAATCTTTACCCGGTAGTGGCAGATGGATATTGTGACGGGCATCGCACCAGGGCAGGCCGAAGTACCTCAAGGAAGGTCATTTATAACGGTTGCATACGTTTTGAAGTCCTCCGACGTCTATCACTGCCATCTGGTTCGATCACCTGATGCTCATGATTTGAGCATGCGCATTGGTTTCGTTTAAGGCCGGAGCATGGACAAGAAATCGCTTTCCGAGCGTGATATCTGCAGCAAATTCATTTCCCCTGCCATTGGTAATGCTGGCTGGGATTTGCATAAGCAGGTACGTGAGGAAGTCAGCTTCACCAAGGGACGCATTATCGTGCGCGGCAAAATGCACAGCCGTGGCGAGTCACGTCGAGCTGACTACATCCTCTATCACCAGCAGAATCTGCCCATTGCCGTGATTGAGGCGAAGGATAACAAGCACTCGCTCGGCTCCGGCATGCAACAGGCCCTCGGTTATGCCGAGGCGCTCGACGTGCCGTTCGTGTTTTCCAGCAATGGCGATGGCTTCCTCTTCCATGACCGCAGCGGCACCGGCGCGCAGGTCGAAACCGAGCTAGGGCTCGACCAGTTTCCCAGCCCGGACGAGCTCTGGCAGCGGTATTGCCAATGGAAAGGCCTGGATGGCGCCGCTCGGCAAAAGATCGAGGCGCCTTACTACGACGACGGCTCCGGGCGCATGCCGCGCTACTACCAGATGAATGCCATCAACCGCACGGTTGAGGCCGTAGCGCGTGGTCAGGATCGCGTTCTGCTGGTGATGGCCACCGGCACCGGCAAGACCTACACCGCGTTTCAGATCATCTGGCGGCTGTGGAAGTCGAAGCAGAAGAAACGCATCCTCTTCCTTGCTGATCGCAACATTCTGGTCGACCAGACCAAGAACAACGACTTCAAGCCCTTCGGCCAGGCGATGACCAAGATCGCCAAGCGCCAGATCGAGAAGTCCTACGAGATCTACTTGTCGCTGTACCAGGCGGTGACTGGCTCCGAGGAAGAAAAGAACGTCTACAAGCAGTTCTCCCCGGACTTCTTTGATCTGGTGGTGATCGACGAATGCCACCGTGGTAGCGCTGCGGAAGACTCTGCCTGGCGCGAGATCCTCGAATACTTTTCCAGCGCCACTCACGTCGGCCTGACAGCCACGCCCAAGGAAACCAAGGACGTTTCCAGCATCACCTATTTCGGTGAGCCGGTGTACAGCTACACCTTGAAGCAAGGCATCGAGGACGGCTTCCTCGCCCCCTATAAAGTGGTGCGCATCGACTTCGACAAAGACCTGCAAGGTTGGCGCCCGCCCAAGGGCATGCTCGACAAGAACGGCGAGCTGATCGAAGACCGCATCTACGACCTCAAGGATATGGACCGCCATTTGGTCATCGAAGCGCGTACCCAAATGGTGGCGCAGAAGGTCACCGAGTTCCTCAAGGCCACCGACCCGTACCAGAAGACCATCATCTTCTGCGATGACATCAACCACGCCGAGCGCATGCGCCAGGCCCTGGTCAACCTCAATCCTGAGCGCATCGCCGAGAATCGCAAGTACGTCATGCGCATCACCGGCGATGACCAGGAAGGCAAGGCCGAGCTGGACAACTTCATCAACCCGGAAGCGCGCTATCCGGTCATCGCCACCACCAGCAAGCTGATGACCACCGGCGTCGATGCCCAGACCTGCAAGCTCGTGGTGCTCGACCAGCACATCAAGTCGATGACCGAGTTCAAGCAGATCATCGGTCGCGGCACGCGCATCAACGAGGACTACGGCAAGTTCTGGTTCACCATCATGGACTTCAAGAAAGCCACCGAGCTGTTCGCCGATCCTGCATTCGATGGCGAACCCGTGGTGATTTACAGTCCCGAAGGCGATGACTCGCCTGTGCCGCCAGATAGCCCTCTGGCGGACGAGGAAGGCATTGTCGACGGTGGCGATTGGCTGCCCGAAGGCGACGAAACCGATGGCGGCGAAGAGGGCAAAAAGCGCATCAAGTACGTGATCGACAACGTGCCGATCCACGTCATTGCAGAGCGCGTGCAGTACTACGGCCCGGACGGCAAGCTGATCACCGAATCGCTGCGCGACTACACCCGCAGCTGCGTGAAAAAGCAGTTCGCCTCGCTGGATGACTTCCTGCGTCGTTGGACGGATGCCGAGCAGAAGAAGGCTATCATCGACGAGCTCGCCGCCCAAGGTGTGATGTGGGAAGCCCTGGACGAGGAAGTACAGGCCAAGCGCGGCCAGCCGCTCGATCCTTTCGACCTGATCTGCCATATCGCCTTCGACCAGCCGCCGCTGACTCGCAGGGAGCGGGCCGAGCAGGTGAAAAAACGCAACTATTTCGCTAAATACTCAGGCGCCGCCCGCCAGGTGCTGGAGGCCTTGTTGGACAAATACGCCGACACCGGCATCGAGCATATTGAAGACATCAAGATTCTCCAGCTCGATCCATTCAGCCAGATCGGTGCGCCGGTTGAGTTGGTCAGGGCGTTTGGCGGTAAGCCTGGTTATCAGCAGGCGATTCAGGAGTTGGAGAGTGAGCTCTATGCATCCTGATAGGCGGCCGGCTTACCCGTGTGTTTTAAGGACCGAGTATGGAGCTTAAGGACAAGGGGCAGTGGCGTACTTTCTTGGCCTCTGCCATGGACAGCCCACCGACGGTTACGCCTGCCCGAGCTATCAGGCCGGTAAGCACTGACGAATACCGGCAGGCATTGCAGAGTTTGGCGCCCGCAATCACTGAGAAGCAGCGGCGCATGCTCATCGGGCATGCCCAGGCTCCGGGCCACGCAATCACCATGTCCGAGCTCGCTGCTTTGGTGGGGTTCCCGGGTTACAGCGCTGCAAATTTGCAGTACGGCCTTTTGGCCGGAAAGTTGGCTGATGCCCTGGGCGTCCCGCGTCCGAGCTTTCTGGTGTACGTCCTTGCCAGTTTTGATGACGATCCAGGTACGTCTCACAGCCGAGCTCATATGTACCCCGAGCTCGTCGAGGCGCTGCAGCAACTGGGTTGGGCCGAGAGCGAGCCCATGCATCGGAACGAAGGTACGACCACAGATGTGGGCGGTGACTCGCTGACAATTCAGCAACTGATGATGACGCTGGAGCGCCAGGGGTTCTCTCGGCCAGTGCAATCTGGCCTGAAAGTGCTGCGTATGGAACATCCGTTGCTGCCTCAGCCGTTATTCATCAAGCAAAGCACCAGCGCTCAAGCTCGGCCAAAGACACCGTTGGTGTTGCATCCGGATTACGAAAGCCAGCTACCTGAGCTGCTAGCCATCAGCGGTGTTGAGCGCAGCGATGGGCGTTACTACCACAACAGCAACCTGCGGGGCTTTCCCAAGCGCCGCAATGGTGGGGCTACGGATATCGCCTATGGCTTGGATCTTGGCTTTCGGCGTATCGCTGCCCTGGAGCAGTTATTGGCGCATCTCCTGAGTAAGGCGTCAGATACCGCGACTCAGGAGCCCCGCAATTCCAACGAGTCCTTGCCGAATGACTGTGGCTTGCAAGACCAGGCATTAACCGACACTGAGCGTGACGCCCTGATCAAGGCCCGCATCGGTCAGAGTGGTTATCGCGATGATCTGTTGGCCTACTGGGGTGGTTGTGCGGTGACCGATTGCAGCGTACCGGCGCTGCTGCGCGCCTCACATATCAAACCCTGGCGCGCCGCCAGCCCGGCCGAGCGGCTCGATCCGTTCAACGGCCTGCTGCTCACACCCAACCTCGATCTTGCCTTCGACCAGGGCCTGATCAGTTTCGACGACCAGGGGCAGATTCTGATAGGTGAGGATCTCGACCCTGACAGCGCCCGTGCGCTCAACATCACCCCCGAACTTCGCCTGCGCCAGATCGAGCCGCGTCACCGTGCTTACCTGGCCTGGCATCGTGAACACCTGTTTAGGAAGTAAGCATGTCCATCAGCAGTACCATCAAATCCATCCAGGACATCATGCGCAAGGACGTCGGCGTTGACGGCGATGCCCAGCGCATCGGCCAGCTCGTGTGGATGTTGTTCCTCAAAATATTCGATGACCGCGAGCAGGAGTGGGAACTGCTGGATGACGCCTATCGCTCGCCGATTCCGGAAAGCTGCCGCTGGCGCACCTGGGCCGCCGACCCGGAAGGTATCACCGGCGATGAGCTGAAAGCCTTCATTGACAACAACCTGTTCCCGCAGCTGCAAAATCTCCACGAATACAGCACCACTCCAGCCGCCTACGTGGTGCGTGGTGTATTCGAGGATGCCTACAACTACATGAAGTCCGGCCAGCTTATCCGCCAGGTGATCAACAAGATCCAGGAGGGCGTGGATTTCAACAAGGCGCAGGAACGTCACGCCTTCGGCGACATGTACGAGCAGCTGCTGCGTGACCTGCAGAATGCCGGCAACGCCGGCGAGTTCTACACCCCGCGCCCGGTCACCGAGTTCATGGTGCGCATGGTCGACCCCAAGCTGCACGAGAAGATCATGGATCCGGCCTGCGGCACCGGTGGCTTCCTCACCTGCACCATCGAGCACAAGCGCAGCCGCTATGTGAAAACCGCCGAGGACGAGCGAGCTCTGCAGGCCAGCATCTTCGGCGTGGAGAAAAAGCCGCTGCCGCACCTACTGGCCACCACCAATATGATCCTGCATGGCATCGAAGTGCCCAGCCAGATCAAGCACGACAACACCCTTAGCCGTCCTCTTATTAGCTGGGGGCCGGGCGAGCGGGTCGACTGCATCGTCGCCAACCCGCCGTTCGGTGGGATGGAAGAAGATGGCATCGAAACCAATTTTCCCGCCGCCTTCCGTACCCGCGAGACCGCCGACCTGTTCCTGGTGCTGATCATGCACCTGCTCAAGGACGGTGGCCGCGCCGCCGTGGTCCTGCCCGACGGCTTCCTCTTTGGTGAAGGCATCAAGAGCCGCATCAAGGAAAAGCTGCTGACCGAGTGCAACCTGCACACCATCGTTCGCCTGCCCAATGGCGTGTTCAACCCCTACACCGGCATCAAGACCAACCTGCTGTTCTTCACCAAGGGCACGCCGACCAAAGAGGTGTGGTTCTACGAGCACCAGTACCCGGCAGGCGTTAAGAACTACTCCAAGACCAAGCCCATGCGCATCGAGGAGTTCGCGGTAGAGGAGGCCTGGTGGGGCAGCGAGGCCGACGGCTTTGCCGCGCGGGTGGAGAACGAATTCGCCTGGAAGGTCAGCCTGGACGAGCTCAAGGCACGCAACTGGAACCTCGACTGCAAGAACCCGCATGTAGGCGAGCAGGTCAGCCACGACCCGGACGAGCTGCTGCGTAACTACGCGGCTCTGCAAGGCGAGATCGGCGATCTGCGCGACCAGCTTAAAGCGGTGCTGGCCGAAGCCCTGGAGCGCCAAGTATGACGGCGCTGCTCACCGACAATCTGCCGCTACTGGCGGGCGCGCCCAATGGCATCAAGAAGCTGCGTGAGCTGATTCTGGAGCTGGCGGTGCGCGGCAAGCTGGTGCCGCAAGATCCGAATGATGAGCCGGCCAGTGAGCTGCTTAAGCGGATTGCCGAGGAAAAGACCCGACTGGTCTCTGAGGGGAAAGTTAGGAAGCAGAAGCCGCTGGCGGAGTCTGGCAAGGAGGCAGAACCGTTTGAATTGCCAGCTGGTTGGAAGTGGAGTTCATTAGCGCAAGTGGCATTTGTTAACCCCCGAAATGCTGCAGCAGACTCACTTGAAGTCTCGTTTGTGCCTATGACTTTTATTGGCACAGGCTTCGATGCTCAGCATGAGCAAGAGCCTCGCCTCTGGGGTGAGGTGAAACAAGGCTTCACGCATTTTGCCGAAGGCGATATTGGTGTGGCGAAGATCACACCATGCTTTGAAAACAGCAAAGCATGCGTATTTTCTAACCTCTTGAATGGTTTGGGCGCGGGTACGACCGAGCTGCATATTGTTCGCCCTGTCAGCGGAACTCTTGAACCTCGCTATGTGCTGGCCTATCTGAAATCGCCGCAGTTCTTGCTTGTTGGCGAAACCAAGATGACAGGGACAGCAGGCCAGAAACGATTGCCTAAAGACTTTGTTGAGGCAAATCCGTTTCCACTGCCGCCCCTCGCCGAACAACACCGCATCGTCGCCAAGGTCGATGAGTTGATGGCCCTGTGCGACCGACTGGAAGCCCGGCAGGCCGATGCCGACAGCGCTCACGCCCAACTGGTGCAGGCACTGCTGGACCGCCTGACCCAGGCTCGCGATGCCGGAGACTTTGCGCAAAGCTGGCAGCGCCTGGCCGAATACTTCCAGACCCTGTTCACCACCGAATCCAGCATCGACGCCCTCAAGCAAACCCTGCTGCAACTGGCAGTGATGGGCAAACTGGTGGCGCAAGATCCTAGCGATGAGCCAGCCAGTGAGTTGCTTGGACGGATTGCTGAGAGCAGCGAAGAGCTAATTGCAGGTAAGAAGGCAAAAAAAAGCAGTGCTAAAACAGGCTTAGCTGTTAAAGGGGTTGACGGTATTGGGTTACCGGCCACTTGGGTGTGGGCAGCATTCGACGACCTTATAAGCCCAGAATATCCAATCGCATATGGCGTTCTGGTTCCTGGCCCCGATGTAGTCGATGGCATCCCTTTTGTTCGTATTGCCGACTTAGATCTTGTGGCTCCTCCCGCGAAACCCGAGAAATCAATCAGTCCTGAAGTAGATAGCCAGTTTGAGCGAACTCGAATTAGGGGTGGAGAAATTCTCATGGGCGTTGTGGGAAGTGTCGGCAAGCTAGGTATCGCGCCCGATACGTGGGCAGGAGCCAATATAGCTAGAGCTATTTGCCGCATTGTTCCCTGCAACTATGTCTCTAAAAGCTACATTTTATGGCTTCTACAAAGCGATCTAATGCGCAGGCAGTTTTTGGGGGACACGCGAACTCTCGCACAACCTACGTTGAACGTCGGACTGATTCGCAGTGCTTCGACACCTCTACCGCCACTCGCCGAACAACACCGCATCGTCGCCAAAGTTGATCAGGTAATAGCCCTGTGCGACCAACTCAAATCCCGCCTCAACCAGGCCCGTCAGATGCACGAGCAACTGGCCAATGCCCTAGTCGAGCAGGCCGTGGCCTAAGCAACAGGAGTGCAGGGATGCCCATTCGTACCCAGATCTGGACAGTCGGCGCACAACCCGCGCTGCTGAAAAATGCCGTGCTGGCCAGCGAGCAGTTTCTTGAAGACATGATCGTCAGCGCCCCGGCGCTGCTGTCCGAGGACTGGCTGCTGATCGGCTGCCAGGAAAGTACCGGCCAGGGCGGGCGTATCGACCTGCTGGCGCTGGCGCCGGATGCCTCGCTGGTGCTGATCGAACTCAAGCGCGAGCGTACCCCGCGTGAAGTCGTGGCGCAGGCGCTGGACTATGCGGTGTGGGTCGAGCGCCTGCAGGCCAACGATATCGAGGCCATCTACCAGCGCTTCAAACCCGGTGCCGACCTGGCGGCGGACTTTCAGGCGCGCTTCGGCGCGCCACTGGAGGCCGAGGCGCTGAACCAGAGCCATCAGATCGTCATCGTCGCCGCCGAGCTGGATGCCAGCAGCGAGCGTATCGTCGGTTACCTGAGCGAGCGCGACATCGCCATTAACGTGCTGTGCTTCCAGGTGTTCCAACTGGGCGAGCAGCAACTGATCAGCCGCGCCTGGCTGCTCGACCCGGCCGAGGCGCCGCAGGCCAGCAGCGCCGCCAAGCCGGGCACGCCAAGCGAGCCGTGGAATGGCGAGTTCTATGGCTCCTTTGGCCACAGCAGCACGCGCGACTGGGCCGAGGCACGGCACTTCGGCTTCATCTGCGGCGGTGGCGGCAGTTGGTACAGCAACAGCCTGAAAATGCTCGCCCCCGGCGACCGTGTGTGGGTCAACGTGCCCGGCGCCGGCTATGTGGGTGTGGCCAAGGTCACCGGCCACGCCACCCCGGCCAGGGACTTCTGCCTGCTGCACAACGGCGAGGAACGCCCGGCGCTAGAGCTGCTGCAGGCGGACTACCACCGCGAGTTCGTCGACGACCCCGAGCGCTGCGAATACTTCGTGCCTGTGCAATGGCTGCACAGCCTGCCGCTGCACGAGGCGGTGAAGGAGGTCGGCCTGTTCGGCAACCAGAACACCATCTGCCGCCCCACCACGCCGAAATGGCGGTGGACGGTGGAACGTTTGAAGGAGCGCTTCGCGCTCTGAATGCTTTGTTGAGATTTATCCCGTAACCGATGCAGTGATTGGAAGCTTTGCCATGATGGATCTGCTGAAACACCTGATCCCCGACTTCGCCCACATGTTCAGTGCCAATCCCAATGGCATCAGTGCCTGGTTTTGGTCTGCGACGGCACTGATTTTCGGCTTGTCGCTTTACTTTCTGTTTGTGCACTTCCGCCGTTTTCGTACCCGGCTGCGTGCCCTGCGTTCTTTGCTTGAAGGGCAAAGCAAGGAAACCCTGGCGCTTAGCCGACGCGAAACCATGCAAAAGGCACAGGGTTTGGATGCGCCCAATGTCGGCATGCTGTGGCGCGAGTTTGACGAAAGCCTGGTGCTGTCGTCCGATCAGAAGCATCTGTTCAATACGCTGGATGCCGAGCATTTCTTCAATGCCAGAACCTTGGCTCCAGGCCTGACAGCCAGCCGCTTGCTGGCAGCTGCACCGAGCTTCCTGGTGGCTATTGGTGTGCTCGGTACATTCGTGGGCCTGACGGTGGGCCTGGAAGGATTGGTGGGCACCTCGGATGAGATCGAGTCGCTCAAGGGCGGCATCAACAAGCTGATTTCCGGTGCTGCCGTAGCCTTCATGACGTCGGTATGGGGTGTGTTCTTCAGCTTGTTGCTGAACTTCCTAGAAAAGATGTTCGAGCGCAACGCGCTGAATGCTATTCAGAAGCTGCAGCACGATATCGACTCCCTCTATACGCGCACCCCCGCAGAGCAATCGCTGGTGCTTATCGCCGAGTATGGCAAGGAGAGCAAGGAAGCGCTGCAGGAGCTGCACGAGCGTATTGGCGATCGTCTGCAGGAAACGCTCAATGGCATGAGCGAAGCGATGCAGACGGCGCTGACCGATGCCCTGAACAACATCATGGCGCCAGCCATCCAGACTCTGGTCAGCACCACCAGCCAGCAGTCCACGCAGATGCTGGAAAAGCTGGTAGGTAATTTCATGGACGGCATGACCTCTGTGGGCCGTGAGCAGGGCTTGCAGATGCAGCAGGCGGCGGCTGACGTGAACGCTGCAGTCAGTGGCATGAGTGAGCGCCTGAACCAATTGTTCAGCAGCCTGAATGAACAGCAGGGGCGACAGATGGAAGTGGCTCAGCAACAGAGTGCGGCCTTCGAGACGCAGTTGCAGCGCATCAGTGGTTCTGCCGAAGAGCGCCAGGCACAGATGGAGCAACGCTTTGCTGAGTTGATGTCGGGGCTGACGAACCAGTTGCAGACCCAGTTGGGTACCGCCCAGCAGCGCGATGAGGAGCGTCAGGCGCTGTTCGAGCGTGTGCTTGGCCAGGCCAGCAGCAGCCAGACGGCGATGCTGGAGCAGTTTTCCAACTCAACCCGTGAGCAGATGCAGGCGATGGCCGAGGCGGGTAACGAGCGCCACAACAATCTGGAGAAGGTTTTCTCTCGTTTGATGATGAACCTCAACACCCAGCTCGATTCGCAAATGGGGGCGGCAGAGCAGCGTGAGCAGGCACGCCAGCAGCGCTTTCAGGAGCAGCTCGACCAGGTGTCGACGCACCAGCAGGAATTGCTCACCAGCCTGGCCACTGCGGTGCAGGCGACCCAGCAGCAGAGCCGCCTGATGGCTGAGCAGCATCAGCAATTGCTGGGCCAGCTCAAGCAGGTCTCGGACGCAACTGCGCAGAGCAGCAAACATCTGGACAGCAGCGCGAATCAGCTGGGGCTGCTCTCGGCCAACCTGCGCCAGGCCGCCGATACCTTGGGGCAGCGACTGGAGGCCGTTACTCATGGTGTCGAGAAAGCTGGCCAGCAGAACGCCGAGCTCGCGGCGCAGTTGCAAAGCCAGGCCGCTACCCTGGCGCAGCTGCAGGCCACGTTGCTGGAGGGGGCGCAACGCTTCGAGCAAGCGGCCGGTGAAGCGCGCAACGGTTTTGGCGAGATGAAATCCGCTCAGCAGGAGTTTCTCTCAGGTGTGCGCCACGAATTCACCGCGCTGGGTGAAAAGTTGCGTGAGCAGGTCGAGGCAGTAGAGAAGCAAGCCGAGGAATGGCTGCGCAGCTATGCCGGTGAAGTCCGGACGCAAATCGATGACCGCATGAACAAGTGGAACGAGGTATCGCTCAGCTACGCCGACCAGATGCATCGAACGGTGCAAGCCATGAGCAGCATTCTGGATGAGCTGGAGGCACGCTGATGCGCCTGGGTAAATCCAAGGAAGTGAGCGTCGACGAAGAGAACCCTTATTGGATGTCCTTCTCGGACATCATGTCGGCGTTGCTGGTGATCTTCATTCTGGCCTCTGTAATTCTGATCCTGCAGTTGATGGAAATTCAGAAGGAGCTGAAAGAGCGCCAGGTGCAGTTCGAGCAGGAACTGGTCGAGCTGAAAAAAGCAGAGCAGGTGCGCCTCACCATTCTTGATGAGGCCGTAGAGGCTCTGCGCGAGCGCGGCATCAAGGTCGAGGTGAGCGAGAACCATACGGTTCTGAGTATTCCCAATGATCTGCTGGGTTTCGACACCGGTGCCTATGACATTCATGCCGCCTATCAGGCGCGCGCTCTGGAGATCGGCAAGGTCATCAATGAGGTGATCTCGCGAGAGGATCGAGTCGAGTTCCTCGATACGATCTTCATCGAGGGGCATACGGACAATCGTCCGCTCCAGGGCTTTATGGGCAAAGGCAACTGGGGACTATCGACCTTTCGTGCCATTTCTCTCTGGCAGTTCTGGGGGAGCGCGCTGTCCGCCGAAGAGCAATTGGCGCGGCTGAAGAACAAGGATGGCAAGCCCCTGTTCTCGGTCAGCGGTTATGGCGAAACCCGTCCCGTTTTGGTTGATCAGCAGACTGAGGATGACTTCAAGCGCAATCGACGCATCGACATCCGCTTCACCATTCGTCGTCCCGACAGTGCTCAGTACGAGCAGGTGCGTGAGCGTCTGGAGGAGGTCAAGCCGTGAAGCTGCCTCCTGTTCACATGCCGGTCGCTGAGTGGGCGCCCGTGGTGCGGGAGCGATGGACGGTGCTGGTCGAAAAGGTCGCCCGAATGAAGGCCGCAAATGGCAAGAGCGACGCCTTTGAGGCCATGTTGGCGCGATTGCGCGACATGGCGAGTACAGGGCGTTTTGACGGCCTGCCTGAGCTGCTAAAACGTCGTCTTACTGCGCGTGCGTTGACCTGGTTGTGGCTCAACGACGAGACCATGGGTAGGCGTTTGCTTAGTTCGCGTCTGCTTTCGGTGCTGGTCGATGCTCAGCAGCCGAGGCTGACACGTATCACCTTGCAGCAGTTGGCTCAGTTTTACTTTCGTCGTTTCGACAAGCTGGATGAGCACGATGGGCTGCGTAAGCAGCTTGAGCAGATTTTGCTCCAGCAACTGCATTTGCAGCCCGAGCCCAGAGTAAGTGGACCGCAGGCTGATCCGCTGGTAACCCTCAAGCGTGATGGTCATTGGTTATTGCCGCCTGACGGGCCAGTCCAACTGGTTGAGCGGGTGCGCGACAGTGGCCATGAGCTGGGCGAGACCTTTGAGGTCATGGGATTGCAGGGCTTTGATGACGGGCGTTATGGCGATATCTGCCGGGCCCACTTCTACCTGGAAACCCTACGAGGGCTCTCGCCCGGTGAATACGACCCCGTGCTGGATGAGCTGCAGAAGCCCGCTGTGTCCAAGGCTCCGTACGAGGGCGAGCGTCGTATCGGCCATGTTGCGCTGGAGATTCTGATCGATCGCGCCGGTCAGGAACCGGGGGAGGTCTGGCAGAACTTTATTCTCAATCTGGCGGGGGATCCGCGGATCGCAAGTACCGCAGCCAACTACCGTGAGTGGTGGCAACCACTTGGTGAGGCGCGTATTCAGAAGGTGCGTGGTTGGTTGTCTAAGGAAGACCTTCGGTTGTTCCTGCAGGCGGTTGAGCAATATGGCTTGGAGTCGGGAAAGGAAGATCTCAAGCGTATGTTCCCGGCGCGCAAACTGTTCTTGGAGGGATTGTTCGCGCTCGGCTTGATCCGACATACGAGGTTGATGCTTGGCCGCAATGCCAAGCAGTCGGTGAAGCGTATTCTCGGAAGTGAGGTAAAAACCAGCTTCGCGGGCATGGATTCAGCCATGAGTGACAAGGCGGTGATCTATCTCGATTGTGGCGACTTCCATCTGGTCGAGGGCTCCCATAGTTTTAAAATATGGGTTTACCTCGGCCAGCCAGGGCATTGGGTCAAGTCGTATGAGCGAAATCAGTTCTCGCACTTCGATCTGACAACTTCGTTGCCTAATCAATACAAGGCAGCCTACCCAAGCCTTCCCTACGAGGCAGTGACCCATAACGGTTCCTGGCAGCGTAAGGTGTTCGATTTCCTGGCGGACAACGGTATTGCGCTGGATATCGAAAAATTGCTTAGCCGGTCGGAGTACAAGGCATATTTGAGCAAATACGGCCTACCCGTCGTGAGGGGCAAGAAAGCGCGCGTTGAGCCACTGGTTCAGCAAAGCGCGAAGTCTGATTCGGCCCCAGTTTCTCAGGTTGGAGCGACCGGCTTTGTGGCCGCGCATCGTATGGCTGAACCGCGTCCTCCTGCTGTGGATGCTTTTGCCTCAGAAGCTCCAAGAGCCTCCGGCACCGAACTGACCGACACGCAATTATCGATTCTGGCCTACCTGTCCAAGCACCCGGAAAGCTTGATGGGAGATATTCGTCGAGCCCTAGAAGGCGATGAAGCACTCTTTTACGAGATCCAGGACGCTCTTCGAGGCAGTATTTCAAGCTACGTCCAACAGAACGAAGTCTTCCAATGGTCCTTATCCAGCAAGGGAGAGGCATTGTTGCGTAAAGCGGATTTAGATCCTGCACCCAACACCTCTGATGCAGACCAGCAACCTTTAATGGCTACTTTGCAGCATTTGGGGACGTTTGACTTGCAGGTGCTGTGGTACTTCAAAAATAACCCAGGCGACAAGGTGCGCCACGCAGCGAACGTTTTCGGCGTCGAGGCGCGGGTGATTAATCAGGTGCTTTACGGTTCGTTGAAGGGCATGTGTGTGCAGGACAAGCAGTTCGGCTGGTCCGTTAATGAAACGACTCGCCTCTCACTTGAAGCGTTGGATAAACAGGACAGGGCTGAATAATGGGATTGATGGATATTTTCCGCTCGCTGATTGGTGAGCGGGACGGAGCGCTCAGTACCCAGCAAGGTTTTCAGTCTCAGCCTGATTCCAACGGTTTGAATTTCTATATGTCTGTTCCGGCTTTCAAGGCGTTGCAAGCAGGGCAGGGAAGTGCGCTGGCGAAGGTTCAGTTGATCGTGTTCAACATGCTGGCTGAGCAGGGCATTGCTGAAACGACAGCCAACGGCTTTCACATCGGTGCCGAAGATATTGCGGGGATGGATCTTGAGCAGGCGGAAATCTTGCGTTTGCCGAGGCGCTTGCCAGGGCACTTTCTAACCTCAATCAGTGGGCGCACAGGCAACAGTGGTTTTCGTGTGGCGATCATGCTGGAAATGCCGGACGGCCCTGCCAGCTTCAGTCGCAAAGGCCCCTATCTGTATCTAACCAGCAGCGAGTGCTATTGGCTGACGCCGGCTGAAGTGATGGGGTTGCGGGCTTGGGAGCGGCATGAGTCTTTAGGTCCAGAACAGCGAGGAGAGGCGGCTAATCTGCGCCTGATGGCCGAGCTGCAGACCGCCGCGCGCAGCGGGATGCGTATTGATCTTAGCCATTTTGAGCGGCTGGATGTGGTGGTGCCTCAGAACATCGGAGTTATCGCTACGCGTTTACCAGACGGCAGCCTCCAACTCTGCCCGAGCCTGGGGGATGGTTCCAGTGCTGACCAGCTGGAAAAACGCTGGTCGCAGTTGGATATGACTGCCGATGGTGGTGTGCTGCGCATCGATAATCGCGTACTGCTGCTGGATCGGGCGCGGATGGATGGCATCCGCAATGTGCTGGCTAACAAACGTATCCCGGCTGATCAGGTCAACGAGTTTATAGCCACGCCAACGGCGTTTCTCGATGCTGCGCTGGTCAATCTTGAGGTGGGCTTCTCTACCCGGGTTGCGGGTATTGGCAAGCTTCAGCACATGGATTTCGGTGTGCTGGATGCAACCAAGAATGACTGGTTTGCGCTGGATAAGCGCCCGGCACCTGCAGCGATCCTGAGCAAGCTGATTCAATCCCCCGAGGACTTGCAGCGCTTCGAGGAGGTATTGCAGGCGGCTAATGAACAGGGCGCGACGAGTCTGTCGTTTGCTGGCGAGGTGATCGATATCTCTGACGCGCCGACTGTTCAGCAAGAGCTGGCCAGGGCTCGCCAGAACATGGCTCATGTGAGCGATAGCGAGCCGCACAGCGAGGAGGGTGTTCTCCCTGGGGAGGACAAGGAGAAAGTCGGGGTCATTCTCAAGGATGTCGACGAGATCAATTCTGCACTGTTGTGTAAGGCTGCTGCTGCGAAGCCGCTGGTGGTGCCAGATTGGTCGGCCTATGCCCGGGAGCCGTTCCCTCATCAGCGTGAGGGGATCGAGTGGATGCTGAAGCTGATGGGCGCAGCGTTGCAGGATGAAACTGATGATCTCTATCGCCTGCAGGGTGGTCTGCTTGCAGATGATATGGGCCTCGGCAAGACATACATGTCGCTGGTCGCAGTCGGCGAGTATCTGGCCAGTCAGCGCGCGGCTGACAAGCCGCAGAAGCCGGTTCTGGTGGTGGCGCCACTGAGTCTGCTGGAAAACTGGGAGGATGAAGTCGGTAAGACCTTCGCCAGCATTCCGTTCCGCGATGTGGTGGTGCTGCAGTCGGGGCGTAGTCTGCGTGACTATCGCGTCAAAGGTGCTGAGCGTGAATCGGTGCAGTTGGCGTCGATGATTGATGACAGCAGCGGCATGCTGGATGAGCAGAGCATTCGCTATGCACTGTATGTGGGGCCGGAAGCAGGCGTCCATCGTCTGGATATGGACCGTCGCTTAGTGCTCACGACCTATCAGACCCTGCGTGATTATCAGTTCTCCCTGTGCCGAATCGACTGGGGCATGGTCATCTTCGACGAGGCGCAGAACATCAAGAACCCCAATGCGCTGCAGACTATTGCCGCTAAAGGGCTCAAGGCGGATTTCAAACTGTTGGCGACTGGCACGCCGGTGGAAAATAGCCTGGGCGATTTCTGGTGCCTGATGCATACGGTGCAGCCTGGCTTACTTGGGGGCTGGGAAAGCTTCCGCGATACTTGGATAAAGCCAATTCTGGCTGCAAGCGATGAAGAGCGTGATGAGGTACGGGCGCGTTTGGGCGAGCAGCTGCGGCGTGCCGTAGGCATATTCATGTTGCGGCGGGTTAAAGAAGATCAGCTCAAAGGCCTGCCAGCCAAGACTATTCTCAGTGGTGTCGAGCAAGCCGATCATGGCCTGCAACGGCATGCGGCGCAGTTGGGTGTGGTGATGAAAGGCATCCAGTTGCAGGCCTACGACGAAGTCCTCTACAGCTATCGGGCTCGACGTGCAAGCGCTGAGGATATGCGTGGTACCGCACTGGCGGCTTTGACTCAGCTTCGCTCCATTTCCCTGCACCCACGGCTGGAGAATGAGTCGGCGCTGTACTGCGAGGATGGCAAGCAGGCGCGACAACTGATGATGGAGTCCGGCAAGCTGGCGGTGCTGCTGCAGTTACTCGATGAGATCCGTAGCAAGGGTGAAAAGGTCATCCTGTTCATGATGACCAAGCGCCTGCAACGCGTCCTCAAGCTCTGGCTGGATCAGATCTATGACCTGAATGTGGCGGTGATCAATGGTGACACCCAGGCTGTGGCGAGTCGCGCCGAGGATATGACGCGCAAGAAGCTAATTGCCGAGTTTGAAGCTAAAAGAGGCTTCAACATCCTGATCATGTCGCCAGTAGCCGCTGGTGTCGGTTTGACGGTGATTGGAGCCAACCATGTGGTGCATTTGGAGCGTCATTGGAACCCGGCTAAAGAAGCGCAAGCGTCTGACCGGGTTTACCGGATCGGCCAAACCAAGCCAGTGTTCATCCATCTGCCTGCCGTCACTCACCCCCAGTTTGATTCCTTCGATGTACACCTTGACCGCTTATTGCGCGGAAAGCTGATGCTTAAAGACGCGGTAGTGACACCAGAGGTGGTTAGTGAAAGTGAGATGATTCAATCGATGGGGCTCTGATTGGGGCTCGGTTTGTTTAAAAGAACAACTAGCTAACGTTAGGTGACCGCGTGCAGTCTGCAGCCTCACGGCCGAGCTCGGTTTCCCCCTCATTCTGAATGCGACAAGCTCCTTGAGGAGCTTACCTCTGCCACATAAGGACTTGCTGGTTATGTCACAGCTTTCTCTGCTTCGAAGCCCGTCAGCTGTGCAGGCTGCTATCGACGAATTTGTTCAGTTGGGCCGCACAAAATTCCTTGAACGCTACGGTTTTGGTAAGTCCAGAGATTTTCTGGTGCGCGATCCGAAAACTGGTGTCGACTGCGATTCCAAAGCCATTGCCGGTGTCTCCTACGGTAAACAGTTTCCCGAGAAGGGCCCTCTGACTGCTGACAGTTTTTCCGGTGGTGAAGCGACTGTTGTTCCGCTGCTTTCCAACCTTGGTTTCACCATCATCCGGATCGGCGAGGATTGGTCTGAAGCCGAAGTCGAAGCCACTGTGCGGGACTACTTTGAAATGCTGCGCGCAGAAGCAGAGGGGCAGAGCTACAACAAGTCTGAGCACAACCAAGCCTTGCGGCGGCTGCTCAATGGCCGCAGCAAGTCCTCTGTCGAGCTAAAACATCAAAACATCAGCGCCGTTCTTGACGCTCTGGGGCTGCCATACATCAACGGATACAAGCCCCGCGGTAATAGCCAGCTTCTGCTGCGCAAGTCCGTGCAGGCCTACGTCCTCAAAAATCAGCAGGCGGTCGCTACCATCGTTGATGCATTGGAGGAGGTGAAGCTCCCCGGTGAAAGAACCTACCTCGCAGCCCTTGTCGAGGCTCCGAAGCGCGAGGCACTTGTTCGCGCTCCGAGCCAGGTGCCAAACCGGATGCCCCGTAAACTTGATTACGCCGCGCGTGATGAGGCCAATCGGAAGCTGGGTAGGGCAGGTGAGCAATGGGTCATTGAGTTCGAACAACAGCGCCTGACCGAGTCAGGGCACCCTGAGCTATTCCAGCGATTGGACTGGGTGTCGGATTCCCAGGGGGACGGAGCAGGGTTCGATATCCTGTCGTTTGAAGACGACGCGCGTCATCGCTTCATTGAAGTGAAAACCACCAACGGCGGCTTGGGATCATCATTTCTTGTTAGCCACAACGAGCTGGAGTTCTCCAGGGAGGTCTGCGAACAGTTCCACCTGTACCGTGTGTTTCAGTTCAGGGACGGGCCGCGTCTGTTCATTCTGAACGGGGATCTAGATCGGCACGTTCACCTTAAGCCGACTGATTATCGTGCGAGCTTTCGAAGCTTTGTTGAGTAAGTCGCGGCTAGGTGGGAGCGCCATTGTTGGACAGAAATTAGCGCCGGTGGGCTTTGAGGCGGTGCCGATTTGCTCAGGGACTTTTGCGGGGAGTCGTTGAAAACCGTCGGATATCGTAGAGCAGTGGCTGCAGCGAGCGCTCAAAATTATCCTATTAAAATCAATGTTTTATGATGTCGACCTCCGGCATGGGGTGCAAGGGGCAAGTGTTCGAATCACTCCGTCTCGACAAAAAAACTCCAATGCACTGGCTGTTTTCGTTTCTGACCTATGCAAAGCCGGTGTAAAACCACCGGCGCTCTCTGCGATATTCGGATCGGTAGCGCTTCCGACCAGACCACGTCGGCATGGTCGCGCTGATCGTTCTTCGTCATCTCTCGCTGGCATGGCTGGCGATTCAGGCATCGGGTAACCGAGTATTCACAAGCGGGTCTAGCCCAGGGCGTAGGTACGCTGAACGCGAAGACAGGTTGTTGAGCGATAAACCGCTGATGCTAAGGAGTTGCTAAATTTAGTTTGCGCCTTTATCTATCTGTTTGAATTTAAATAGAAAAATATAAAAGCACTTCCAATCCATCATTGGCGCCACGGAGAAGCGGCGGGACAGTGCGGGACGCGTGACGGGGTTCAGGTTCGATTCTTGAGGCATCTTCGATCAAGTGCTGTTGAAAGCTGGAATTCGCGCGCGTGCGCCTTGTGCGACGAGGCGGGTGGGCTGTACGAGTGAGCGAATGGGCAATAATTCTATCAAGAAAGATCTCGTGCCGTTCATTGTGGCGAAGGAGCTACCAATCGACATGGGTAAGATAGGAATAGAAATTTTTTTCATCTGCACCTGCAGGTTTTTCCCATCTCATTCGTCATACAGTTATAAATACGCGTTTCCCTTCATGAAACCTGCCATCAACAGCATGGCTTCACTCTTGGTTTACCGATGTCAAAGAAGTCCCGTTCCAGAATCTGGTTTCTTGTCCATAGCTGGCTGGCGCTGCCGGTCTGGTTTTTCCTGCTGATCATTTGCGTCACTGGCACCCTGGCCACGGTCAGTCAGGAGATCGTCTGGCTGGCAAACCCGGATGTACGCGCCAGTAAGCCGGCGGATGATGCCGAGCGTCTGAGCTACGGCCAGGTGCTGCAGGCCATCAGCCGTGCCGAACCGCAACTTTTCGTGCAGTCGATCAGTCGCCCGCAGGAGGATCACTTTGCCCTCACTGCGCGGGTCAGCTATCCGGATGGCACGTCACCCACGCTCTACGTCAATCCCTATACGGGAGCTATCCAGGGCATCAGCCCGCAGTTCGACTTCCGCCAGTTCACCCGTGCCCTGCATGGCTGGTGGCTGGTGCCCTTTACCAATGGTTTTAGTTGGGGCTGGTATCTGGTGTCGCTGATGGGCCTGCCGATGCTGGCGTCCCTGGTGACCGGGCTGGTGGTCTACAAGAAATTCTGGAAGGGTTTCTTCAAGCCAACGCTGCGTTTCAACCAGGGCGCACGCATCTTCTGGGGGGATTTTCATCGCCTGTCCGGCATCTGGTCGATCTGGTTCATCGCCGTCATCTCCATCACCGGCGTGTGGTTTCTGATCCAGGCGCTGCTGTTCGATAACCACATTTCCATTTCCACCGAAGGCATACCGCCGGTGGTGGCGCGTGAGGAAGTGCCAGTGGTCGAGCCTGGCGGCAGCGTGTCGCGCATCGATATCGATCGTGCCGTCGATACTGCTGCACAGCGCATTCCCGGCCTGGAGGCGAGTTTCGTCAGCCTGCCGGGCAATGCCTACAGCCATATTTTCGTCGGTGGCCGTGGCTGGTATCCATTGATGTTCCAGTCGGCTGCGGTCAATCCCTATACCGGCAACGTCGACCAGACCCGCCTGCTGTCGGACCGTTCAGCCCTGGAGTTCGTCACCGAGTCGATGCGTCCTTTGCACACCGGTGATTTCGGCGGCCTCTGGCTCAAGTTGGTGTGGTTCTTGTTCGGGCTGTTGCTGAGCATGATGGTGCTCAGCGGCCTGTTGATCTGGAGCAAGCGTACCGTCCAGGCTACCGCCGCGCTGGCCAAGCGCAAACCGCGCGCCGAACGTCAGCGCACGGCGCCCATTGTTATCGGCGAAGCCTCGGAGGGCCAGTCATGAGCAAGGCTGTAGCAATGCCATCCACCCCCCTGGGACGCCTGTGGCACAAGTGGCGTTTCCACGTGAATATCCTGCTGGTGATCATCCCGCTGGCGTTCATGCCCAAGTATTTCAAAGACGTTTCCCTGTTCCGAGGCGAGAGTGGCCTGGGCGAGCGTGAGATCGGCGAGGTGCAGGTCGGCCCGTGGAGCCTGCGCCTGGCCGAACTGCGCGAAGAAGGTCCGAGGCTCGAAGGGCCGGCTGGTTACATGAAGAGTTTCAATGCCGCGTTGTGCGCGACGTGCATCGATCAGGTCAAGGCCACCTACCTGCGTATCGGCAAGCCCCGCAGCCTGCGTGCAGCCGGCGCGATCTTCTTCGGCAGCCCGTATCGTATGGGCGCCAGCCTACCCATCCCGCAGCGGACCAGGGCCGGTGCCGAACTGTGGATCACTATGGAAGGTTGGGACGGTTCCCTGCATCAGGCATCCATACCGCTGGCGCAGGCATCGCCTGCCACTCAGGCCTGGCTGAATCAACGAGGAGGCAAACCATGAAAAATCTCTACCGTTCGCTGCTGCTGGCAACGACCAGCGTGTTCTGCTCGTTGGCTCTGGCGCACAACCCGGTCTGCCAGTGCGAACCGCAGGGTGATGAGGAGATCGTCTGCGTTGGCGGTTTCTCCGACGGCAGTGGTGCCCCAGGCGTGACGCTGGACGTGATCAGCTACGACGAGGAAATTCTCGTTGCCGGCAAGCTCGACGGCGACTCCAGCCTGAGCTTCAAGCGCCCCGAGGGTGAATTCTATGTCCTGTTCGACGCCGGTCCCGGCCATGTCGTGGAGATCGACCATATGGACATCGAGGCGCCATGAGTGTCCAGGTGATACGCCCCGCCGGCGCAGGGCATGAAACGCTGCATGTGTGCCTACTGGCGCTGGCCATCGTGCTGTTGGCCGGGTTAATTGTCATGTCGCGGGCGCAGCCGCAGCAAAGCGTCGCCGTGACCTCCGACCAGTTCGATGCGCGGCGTGACCTGCGCGCCGCCGAGCAGGGGATTCACACCGACCTGCTGGTCGCCCTCGACGAAATTCGCCTGTATCAGGAGGATGAGCAGCACCTGCCCACGCCAGAGCAACTGGCCGAGGAGGGATTCCCTCCGTTCATCAGCGATGCCAGCGCCGTCAACCGCGGCGCCCACGCCTGGCAACTGCTGCATGGCGATACCCACGCTGCCTATTTCGGTCGCAGCAACGCCGAGGACACGGCGGGTTCGTTCCTGCTGCGCCTCGATGGCGAGGATGCCAGCGTCTGGCTCAATCGCTCGCCTCTGGACGACGCCCCGCATGATCTGCATGAACAGGCGCTGAGCGCTGCTGGCTGGCGCCAGGTGTTCAGCGAATTCGACGCCGGCGTTACCCGCCAACACCGCCACTGATTTCCGGATTTACCCATGTCGACTCACGCTCGTTTCACCCTGCACCGCCGAATGCTGACGGCTTTCCTCGTTTGTCTCAGTGCCGCACTGTTGCCGGCACTGGCCAGCGCCGCCGATGGCCAGCGTTTACGCATCGGCATTACCCTGCACCCTTACTACAGCTACGTCAGCAACATCGTCGGCGACAAGGCCGAGGTGGTGCCGATGATTCCCGCCGGCTTCAATCCACATGCCTATGAACCGCGTGCCGAAGATATCAAGCGCATCGGCAACCTGGATGTGGTCGTGCTCAACGGCGTAGGCCACGACGACTTCGCCGAGCGCATGATCGAGGCCAGCGAGAAGCCGCAGCTGCCGTTGATCGAGGCCAATGCCGGCGTGCCTCTGCTGGCAGCGACCGGCCAGGCTGCACGCGGCGCGGGCAAGGTGGTCAACCCGCACACCTTCCTCTCGATCAGTGCGTCGATCGCCCAGATCAACACCATCGCCAGGGAGCTGGGCAAGCTCGACCCGGATAACGCCAAGGCTTACCGCCAGAATGCCCGCGCCTATGGCAAGCGCCTGCGCGCGCTGCGTGCCGAGGCGCTCGGACGCCTGAGCCAGGAGCACGGTGCCGAGTTGCGTGTGGCGACCATTCATGGCGCCTACGACTATCTGCTGCGTGAGTTCGGTCTGGAGGTGACCGCCGTGGTCGAGCCGGCGCATGGCATCGAACCCAGCCCCAGCCAGTTGAAGAAGACCATCGACCAGCTGCGGGATCTGGACGTGCAGGTGATCTTCTCGGAGATGGACTTCCCCTCCACTTACGTCGAGACCATTCAGCGTGAATCCGGCGTGCATCTGTATCCGCTCACGCACATCTCCTACGGCGAATACAGCGCGGGCAAATACGAAGAGGAGATGACCCGCAACCTCGATACCGTGGTACGTGCGATTCAGGAGAACGGCGCATGACGGCGGTCGAAACCTTGCCGACTGCGACGATTACCGGGCCCTCGATCGATTTTGCCGAAGTCAGCCTCGAGCTTGGTCGTACCCCCATCCTCGAGCGGATATCGTTTCAGGTGAAAGCCGGCAGTGTGCATGCCCTGGTCGGCCCCAACGGTGGTGGTAAGAGTTCGCTGATCAAGACCCTGCTCGGGCAAATGCCGCACCGTGGCGAGCTGAGCCTGAGCTGGCCGGATGCGCCCGGTGTCATCGGTTATGTACCGCAGGCGCTGGAGTTCGACCGCGGCCTGCCGATGACGGTGGACGATTTCATGGCCGCCATGTGCCAGGTTCGCCCGGCTTTTCTCGGCCTGTCGAGGCGTCATGCCCCGGCTATCGACGACGCCCTGGCGCGTGTCGGCATGCTCGACAAGCGCAAGCGGCGCATGGGTGCGCTGTCCGGAGGGGAGCGCCAACGCGTTCTTCTGGCTCAGGGGTTGGTGCCGGCTGCACAGTTGTTGATCCTCGACGAGCCCATGGCTGCTCTGGACGAGCCGGGCATGCGGGTGTTCGAGACATTGTTGAAGGACTGGCGCCAGGCTGGCGTGACCGTGCTTTGGGTCGAGCATGATCTGGGTGCGGTCGGGCGCCTGGCCGATCGCGTCACGGGCCTGAACCGCCGCGTGCTGTTCGATGACGTGCCGCAACGTGCGCTGAACCCGGAGCGCCTGCTGCAGTTGTTCTCCAGCCATCCCCAGGCTGGCGGGGAGGGTGTGGCATGAGCGCCTTCTTCGAACAGCTGCGCTTGCTGATCCAGGGATGGGCCGGCGCCGGCTATCTGCCGGAGGCACTGGCCTATGGTTTCGTCATCAATGCGCTGTTCGCCGGGCTGCTGATCGGCCCGGTGCTCGGTGGCCTGGGCACGCTGGTGGTGGTCAAGCGTTTTGCCTTCTTCTCCGAGGCCGTTGGCCACGCGGCGCTGACAGGCGTCGCCATCGGCATTCTGCTCGGTGAGCCCTACACCGGCCCCTACGGCAGCCTGTTCGGCTACTGCCTGTTGTTCGGCCTGCTACTCAACTACCTGCGCAATCGCACCGGTCTGTCGCCGGATACGCTGATCGGCGTGTTCCTCTCGGTATCGTTGGCGATTGGCGCCAGCCTGCTGCTGTTGCTAGCAGGGCGCATCAATATCCATATTCTGGAGAACGTGCTGTTCGGCTCGGTGCTCACGGTCAACGCTCAGGACCTTGGCGTGCTGTCGATGGTCTCGCTGCTGGTCATGGCCCTGACCGTGCCGCTGTACAACCGCCTCATGCTGACCAGCTTCAACCCGCAGTTGGCCGCTGTACGCGGGGTGGCGGTGAAGCCTTTGGATTACCTGTTCGTCATGCTGGTGGCGCTGGTCACCGTGGCGGCGGTCAAGGTCATCGGCGCCATCCTGGTCGGCGCGTTGCTGGTCATCCCGGCCGCCGCCGCGCGCCTGCTCAGCCAGTCGCTGAAGGGCTTCTTCTGGCTGTCGGTGGTAATCGCCACCTTCTGTACGCTGGTCGGTATCTTCCTGCCCATCGCCCTGGAGCTGCCGGTGCCGTCCGGTGCCTCCATCATCATCATGGCCGGCATCGTCTTCGCTGGCGCCGCCATTGCCCGTGGCCTGCTGCCCGGCCTCAAAGGGAACCTCGGATGAACAAGAAACTGCTCAACCTCGCTGTTGTTGTCGGCAGCATGCTCCTTGCCCCACTGGCGCTCGCCGACGCGATGCGCGTGCTGACCAGCCTGCCGGTGACCCATGGCCTCGGCTCGGCGCTGCTACAGGGCACCGAGGTTCAGGTCGTCCGCGCCACCCCAGCCAACTTGCCGGCCAGCCGCCAGATCTCCTATTTCAGCGGGCGCGGCGCCGGCGCGCTGGAAAAGGCGGCGAGCTCAGCCGATGCGGTGATCGCACTGCGTTCGCTGTGGCCGGACGATCCGCTGTATCCCATGGCGCGGCGCAGCAACATCCGCATCGTCGAAGTGGATGCCGCGCGTCCCGTGGACGGCGCCTTACCCGGCATCGCACTGCGCTCGGAGGGTGGTGATGTGCTGGCACAGCAGCCCTGGCTGAGCATCAACAACCTCGGCCGCATGGCCGACGTGATGGCCGCGGACCTGGCGCGCCTGAGCCCCGACGATGCGGCGCAGATAGCGAGCAACCTGGCGGATATCAAGCAGCGTCTGCTGACGCTGAGCGCTACCAGTGAAAGCCGTCTGGCCGAGCTGGATAACCTCAGCGTGGCCAGCCTGTCGCCGGGCTTCGACTATCTGACGAGCAGCCTCAACCTCGACGTGATCGAGTTGTCGACCGACCCTGCGGTCGAGGCATTCAAGTCGGTGATCGAGGACAATGACGTGCGCCTGGTGTTGAGTGAGCGGGCTGTCGACGAGACTGTGACTGCAGCGGTAAAGGACGCCGGCGCGAGGCTGCTGGTGCTCGAAGATTCGGCTGGCGACCCGGTGAACGGTCTCGTCGCTCTGACCGAGCAAGTCATCGATGGCCTTTCCGCAGCCCAGGACACTGACTAGCCCTGGCAGCACCCGGCGCGGGTAACCTGAGCAGGCGATTTTCAGCTCCCAGCCCGAAGGTTGCCTGGCTGTCTCGCGTGGCGCCGCGATGCAGCATTTGCTGCACCTACGCAGCAGGCGTCTGTGAAGGGCCGCTTGTCGCTTGGATGCAAGCACCGAAGTCCAGGCAGAGGGCTTCTGGCTCACCTCCGTTTCCTTGTTTTCCACCCGTTCCGATAGCCGAGGCGCCGCAGCGACCCCGAACGGTTCGGCTTCGTCGGCCTAGGGATGGCGCGTTGCGATCTGTTTTCGCGGGCGCGCGGGCAAGAGAGTCTGAGCTGACGTCGTTCTACTAGAATCACTCGCAGACCCCTGCCGATCTTAGGCAGTTGTGACTTTTCACCTGCGAGGCGTATCGATTTGAGGCTACAAGCTGCATGCTGTAGGACGAGCCGCGCTCCAGACAGCGGTCAAATAACAACAACACCTGCGTGAATTGCCTGCATGAAGATTCAACCTCTGCCTCCGCTCAACAGCCTGGTGGCGTTCGAGTCGGCCGCACGAAACCTGAGTTTCACTCTCGCGGCCAAGGAATTGAACGTCACCCAGGGTGCGATCAGCCGACAGGTGCGCCTGCTCGAGGACTATCTCGGCAAAACCCTGTTCGAACGCACCACCCGCGAGATCAACCTCAGCCCCACCGGCAGCCACTACTACGACACGGTGCGTGAAGCCTTGCTGCAGCTGGCCCATGCCACCGGTGAGATCCGCCACTGGCGCGGTGCGCAGCAGGTCACGGTGGTGACCAGCACTGCCATGGCATCGCTCTGGTTGCTGCCGCGGGTCGCCGAGTTTCAGCGTGACAACGAAGAAGTGGACCTGCGCATCATCGCCTACGACCACGTCAAGGATTTCTCCCGCCTGGATTGCGATCTGGCGTTGTACTACTGCCGCACGTCACCGAAGAACATGCAGGCGACGCCGCTGTTCGCCGAAGAGGTTTTCCCCGTATGCAGCCCGGGATATCTGGCCAAACACCCGGATTTCTGCGAGCCGAGGCAGTTGGCTACCGGCACCTGGCTGTGGCTGGAAGACCCGCAGCGCGACTGGATCAGCTGGCCGGAATGGTTCCAGCGTCTGGGCTACAAGGCGTGCGAGCCACGGCACCGGATCAACATAAACAGCTATTCGATGCTCATCCAGTCGGCGCTAAGCGGGCAGGGCATCGCGCTGGCATGGTCGAACCTGGTGGACAACCATCTGCAGACCGGTGCACTGGTGAGGCCCATCGATGTCACGCTGCACACCGATGCGCAGTTCTGCCTGCTCGAACCATTGGGCCGCAGCAGTCGGCAGAGCGTGCAACGCTTTCGCAGCTGGTTGATGGAGCAGGTTGCCAACGCGCCCAGTGATGAGGTTCAGGCGAGTTGAAACGAGGCTGCCGCAGATTTTTGGCCTGAGGCAGCTCGTTACGTTGCCCGCAGCGTGGGCGATCAGTGAGAAGGGCGGTTTCGTGGCTGTTGGCGTAGAACCGCTGCGCAGCAGGCAGCTCTTGCCGGGTTGGCAAGTGCCTGCAGAACGTTGCGCAGTGGCGGCAAGATGGCACCGGCGGCACGCCGGACAAACCATTTCTCGTCATGAGCCGATGAGTTAACGACATACATCAGCCCCTTGGATTTACTGGGTTTATTCAACTCAACCTTTCCTATATTTATGATTTTTTATCATAAATATCAGTGCAAAAAATCGTTTGTCGAACAATCCCCTGCTTTTCGACACTGGTGACTAACGAGCAGCGTTCAAACGCTTGCCGAGATCACCACCACCGTGCCTTGCAGGGGATAACAACAATGACTCAATCCACTACTCAGCAAATCCCAGTGCACCAGCTGGAAACCGTACTCGCTCCGATCCACCAAGCCACTGGCCTGTCCAACGAGTTCTATACCGATCAGAAGTTGTTCGAGCTCGAGCGCGATCAGATCATGGGCAAGACCTGGGCCTGTGTCGGTTTCGCCAGCGACCTGACCCAGAATGGCTCGGTCAAGCCGGTCGACTTCATGGGCCTGCCGCTGCTGCTGATGCGCAACCGTGAAGGCCTGGTGCAGGTCTTCCACAACGTCTGCAGCCACCGTGGCATGAAGTTGGTGGACGAGGCCGGCACCGTGCAGGGTGTGATTCGCTGCCCCTACCACTCCTGGACCTACGACCTCAACGGCGGCCTCAAGGGCACGCCGCACGTCGGCGGCATCGACAAGCACAAGGACGAGCGTTTCGCCTGCGAGAAACACGGCCTCAAGGCCATCCGTAGCGCAATCTGGATGGACATGGTGTTCATCAATCTGTCCGGCGACGCGCAGCCACTGGAAGAAATGCTGGCGCCGCTGACCGCGCGTTGGAGCCAGTTCCTTGGTGAGGATGGCATGGGGTTGTTGCGCCGCCGCGCCAACATGGATTCCACCACTCTGGACATCGCCTGCAACTGGAAGCTGGCCGTGGAGAACTACTGCGAGGCGTACCACCTGCCGTGGGTGCACCCGAGCCTGAACACCTACTCGCGCCTCGAAGATCACTACAACATCCTCTTCGACGGTCAGTTCGCCGGCCAGGGCAGCTACGCCTACAACCTCTCCGATGTTGCCGGCACGCACATGCCGCAGTTCCCCAGCTGGCCGCAGGATCGTCTGCGCAACGCCGAATACGTGGCCTTCTTCCCCAACGTGCTGCTGGGCATCCAGGCCGACCACGCCTTCGCCATGCAGCTGGAGCCGGTCGCGCCGGGGCGCACCCTGGAGCACCTGCGCCTGTTCTATGTCGGCGACGAGGCGCTGGGCGACGAGTACGCCGCCTGCCGCAACGCCATTCTGGAGTCATGGAAGGTGGTGTTCGCCGAAGACATCGCCTCGGTCGAAGGCATGCAGAAGGGCCGTCATTCGCCGGGCTACGGCGGCGGCGCGTTCTCCCCGGAGATGGATGTCCCGACACACTACTTCCACCAGTGGGCCGCGCGTAAGTTGCTGGCCATCGCGCAGAACGCCTGAGGAGGTCGTCATGTATCCGATTGCTTCTCACTGGCTCAACTACATCGACGGTGCCTGGGTCGACAGCGTCCAGCGCCTGAGCGTGAACAACCCCGGTACCGCCGAGCCGCTGGCGACCATCGCCCAGGCCACCGTCGAGGATGCCGAGCGCGCGCTGCAGGCGGCGCGTCGCTGCGCCGACAGCGGTGAACTGACCCGTGCCCGTCCGGCGCAACGGGTCGGCTGGTTGCTACGTATCGCCGAGGAAATCCGCGCGGTGGCAGACGAGGGCGCCTGGGTGCTGTGCCAGGAGAATGGCAAGAGCATCAACGATGCCCGCGACGAATTCATCGAGGCCGCGCGCTACTTCGAGTACTACGCCGGCATGGCGGACAAGATCGAGGGCACCTCGATTCCGCTGGGCGACGGCTACATGGACTTCACCGTCTACGACCCCATGGGCGTGTCGGCGCAGATCGTGCCGTGGAATTTCCCGGTGTCCATCTGCGCCCGCTCCCTGGCGCCGGCGCTGGCGGCCGGTAACGCGGTGGTGATCAAGTCGCCGGAGCTGTCGCCGCTGGGCATGTGCGTGCTGGTGCGCGCCATCGTCAAGGCCGGATTGCCGCAAGGCGCGATCAACCTGATCTGTGGCCGCGGTCGCGAGGTCGGGGCGCATCTGGTGAACAGCGCCAAGGTCGACCAGATCGTCTTCACCGGCTCGGTGCCGACCGGCCAATCGATTCTCCGAGATGCCGCGGCCAACGCCATTCCCAGCGTCATGGAGTTGGGCGGCAAGTCGGCCGCCATCGCCTTCGCCGACGTTGACCGTAAGCAGCTTCTGGCGAGCGTCAAGAGCGGCATCTTCTTCAATGCCGGGCAGGTCTGCTCGGCCATGTCGCGTCTGCTGGTGCAGCGCGAGATCTACGAGGACATCGTCCATGCGGTGGTCGAGCTGGCCGAAGGGCTCAGCGTCGGTCTCGGCCAGGACAACCCGGACCTCACCCCGGTGGTCAGCGCAGGACAACTGGCCAGCATCGAAACCCTGTGTCGGCGCGCAGTCGATGAGGGCGCGGTAGTGGCCACCGGTGGCGAGGCTCACAGCGAGCTGGCCGGGCACTTCATGCGTCCGACGGTGTTCCGCGATGTGCGCGCGGACATGTGCATCGCCCAGGAAGAGGTGTTCGGCCCAGTGCTGGCGATCATCCCCTTCGACAGCGAAGAGCAGGCCATCGAGATCGCCAATGGCACCGATTTCGGCCTGGTCGCCGGCGTCTTCACCCAGGACATCAGCCGCGCCATGCGCTGCGTGCGGCGCCTGCGCGCTGGCCAGGTATTCGTCAACGAATGGTATGCCGGTGGCATCGAAACGCCGTTCGGCGGTGTTGGCCTGTCTGGCTTCGGTCGTGAGAAGGGCCAGGAAGCCCTGTACAGCTACGTGCGCACCAAGAACGTAGCCATTCGCGTGGCGGGGGAGTGAGCGACATGTTCAAGACCTGGTTGTGTGTGGTCTGCGGCCTCATCTATGACGAGGCCCTGGGCTGGCCGGACGACGGTATCGTCGCCGGCACCCGTTGGGAAGACGTGCCGGCGGACTGGAAGTGCCCGGAGTGCAAAGTCGGCAAGGACGATTTCGAGATGCTCGACATCAGTCCGGTAGTCGCCGGCGCGGCGGCGCCGCTCAGCACGCCGCTGCCGGTACCGCCGCAACCATTGCAGGCCGTGGCGGCCGAGGTGCGTCAGCCAATCGTCATCATCGGCAGCGGCTATGCCGGTTATGGCCTAGCCCAGGCCCTGCGCCGCGCTGATGCCGAGGTGGAAATCCGTGTGCTGACGCAGGACTCCGGCCACCTCTACTCCAAGCCGGCGCTGTCCATCGGCCTGGCTCAGGGCAAGAGCGCCGACGCGTTGGCCAGTGAGTCGGCGCTGGCCATCGAGAAGCGCCTGAAGATTCGCGTCTACCCGCACTGCACGGTCGAGCACATCGATACCACGGCGCGGCGCCTGCACACCAATATCGGTGAGATGGAGTACGGCCAACTGGTGTTGGCCAGCGGCGCTGCGCCGATCCGCCTGCCCATCGAAGGGCCCGGCGACGCGCTGATCAGTGTCAACAACCTGCATGACTACCGCAGCTTCCGCGAGCGCCTGATCGGCGTGCGGCGTGTGGCGATTCTCGGCGATGGCCTGATCGGTTGCGAGTTCGCCAACGACCTGGCGGCCAATGGTTTTCAGGTCAGCGTCATCGGCCTCGGTAAGTGGCCGATGGAGCGCCTGCTGCCGGCCGAGGCCGGGCAACACCTGCAGAACGCACTGGCCGAGTTGGGCGTCAGCTGGCACCTGCAGAACACCGTGCGCCGTGTCGACGCGCTGGAGCAGGGCTATCGCCTGACGCTGGCCAATGGCGATAGCCTGGAGGCCGATCTGCTGCTCTCGGCCGTTGGCCTGCAACCCAATCTGGGCCTGGCCAAAGGTGCCGGGCTGGCCGTGGGACGCGGGATTCAGGTCGATGCTCAACTGCAGAGTTCGCAACCGGGCATTTATGCCTTGGGTGACTGCATCGAAGTCGAGGGACAACTGCTGCCTTATCTGGCGCCGATCAACCAGGGCATCGCCGCGCTGAGCAAGACCCTGCTCGGCCAGCCGACGGCGGTTAGCCATCCGCTGATGCCGGTGACGGTGAAAACCCCAGCCGCGCCGCTGTGCCTGCTGGCGCCGGCACCTGGCACCGCCGGAGAGTGGCGCTGCACAGCGAGCGCTGATGGCCTTAGCGCGGGGTTCTACGATGCCCAGGGGCTGGCGTGCGGCTTCGTCCTGCTCGGACGACAGGCGCAGACCCAGCGCAACAGCTGGCTGCAAAGCTGCCAGAACGCACGACGATCAGTGGCCTGAGGGCACGCGCATGAGCAAGCAAATCAATCTGCCCCATGATGACAGCAGCTGCGGCTGGTACGCCGCGCTGCCGCAACAACCCGCGTGCAAGCGCCTGCAAGGCGAGCAACATGCCGACTACACAGTGATCGGCGCCGGTTTCGCCGGCCTGGCTGCTGCACGACGTCTCGGCGAGCTGCTGCCGGACAAACGCATCATCCTGGTCGACGCCCAGCGTGTCGGCCAGGGCGCTTCCGGGCGCAACTCCGGCTTCGTCATCGACCTGCCGCACAAGTTCGCCCTGGAACATCCCGATCCGGCCCACAAGCAGCGTCTGCTGTCGCTCAACCGCACTGCTATCACGCAGTTGCAGGGGCTGATCGAGCGTCACGGGATCGACTGCCAGTGGTCCCATGCCGGCAAGTATCAGGGCGCTGTGGGCCCGCGTGGCCTTGCGTATCTGCAGCACTTCGAGCAACTGCTGAAGCACCTTGGCGAGCCCTTCCGCCTGGTCGAACGTGATGAGCTGGCCCAGGTGCTGGGCAATGCCTATTACAGCCGCGCGATTTTCACCCCGGGTTGTTACCTGATGCAGCCGGCGGCGTTGGTCGCCGGTCTGGCGCGCTCACTGCCGAACAACGTCGAGCTGTTGGAAGAGTCGCCTATTACCCGCCTGCAGCGTGACGGGCGGGGCGGCTGGTTGCTGCAGGCCAGCCAAGGTTCGATTCGCACCGAGAAGTTGCTGCTCGGCACCAGTATTTTCACCCAGGAGTTCGGTTACCTGCGTAACCGCCTGCTGCCAGTGATGACCTTCGCCAGCTGGACGCGTCCGCTGAACGATGGCGAGCTGGCGGCCTATGGCGGTCAGCTCGACTGGGGGCTGACCCCGGCCGATCATGCTGGCACCACGGTACGCATGACTCAGGATCGCCGCCTGATCATCCGCAACACCTACAAGCACGTGCCCAGGTACGGCAAGAGCACCAGCGCCGCGATGCGCGAATCGGTACGTGCCGACCATCGCAAGGCCTTCCTGGCGCGCTTTCCGCAGTTGGCCGATGTGCCGTTCAGCCACTCCTGGGGTGGGGTTTATGCGATCTCGCGCAACTTCACCAACTTCTTCGGTGAACTTGAGCCAGGGGTGTTCGCCTCGGCCTGCGACAACGGCGTCGGCGCGGCATGGGGCACCATTTCCGGCACGCTGCTGGCGGATCTGGCGGTCGGCAGCGATTCGGCGCAGTTGCGCGATATCCGCGCAGTCACCGGCATGCCGTCGCTCAACCCGCCCGAGCCTTTCCTCGGCCTGGGCGTGCGCTCGCGCATTCGCCTGGCGGCCTGGAACAGTCGGAGCGAGCTATGAGCCAGGTCGTTTCCGGCAAAGGCCCGGTGCTTCTGGTCGACCACCATGATCTGGAGTTCGTCCCGCGTGGCGGGCCGCCCGGCGCCGCCTTCGTGGCGCGGGCGATCAGCAACGAGATCTCGCCGAACATCGGCATCGGTTTCGCCCGCTGGGAAGGCGCCGAGGTAGCCTGGACCCTGCTCTACGATGAGGTGATTTTCGTCATCGAGGGCTGCTTCGAGCTGCAGGCCAATGGCGAGCTTTATCGCGTTCAGCCGGGTCAGCTGCTGTGGATTCCCGAGGGCACCGAGCTGGTCTACGGCGGCCATGCGCTATTCGGTTACGTGGTCCATCCGGGTGACTGGAAACAACGGCACGGTCTGGCCTAGCAGGTAGTTTCTTACCCGCCTGCTGGTCAGGGGAGCGTTGTCGATGGTCCCGCTTTGCTGTGCGCCCGGCTCAGGCGTGGTGGTTGTCACTAGAAAAGGGGTGAGCAATTGCTCGGACTGACCCAGGCGTTCGCTGCACTCTATCTGGCCAGCCTGCTGATGCAGCTCGGCTCGACCCTGCTGATGACCTACCTGGCACTGCGCCTTACTGCTGGCGGCGCCGCCGAGTTCTGGGGCGGTGCGCTGATGGCGGCCAATGCCCTGGGTATGGTGTTCGGCGGCAAGGTTGGCCAGGTGCTGATCGGCCGTGTCGGTCATATCCGCACCTATGTGGCCTGCTCCGGGATCATCTGCGCGGCGGTGCTGACCCATGCCTTCAGCGAGGCACTGCCGCTCTGGCTGTTGCTGCGCCTGCTGGTCGGGATGGCCATGATGTGTCAGCTGATGGTGGTGGAGAGCTGGCTCAACGACTGCGCGCAGAGCGACCAGCGCGGCAAGGTGCTGGGCATTTACATGGTCGCGGCCTATGTCGGCATGATGCTTGGCCAACTGGCGCTGAGCATCGATGGCGACCTCGGCCTGCATGCGCTGCTCGGCGTGGCTATCGCCTTCGCGCTGAGCCAGGTGCCGGTGGCGCTGACCCGCAGTAGCCATCCCAGCATACCGAGTTCGGAACCGGTGGACTTACGCCTGTTCCTGCAGCGCGTGCCGCAATCGCTGATGACCGTGCTCATATCGGGGATGATCAATGGCGGCTTCTATGGGCTGTCATCGATCTATGCCAGCCGGCAGGGCCTGGGCACGGCCGAGGTGGGTCAGTTCATGGCCCTGGCGATCGCTGCCGGGCTGCTCGCCCAACTGCCACTCGGCTGGCTGTCGGACCGCCTGCCACGCGCCAGCCTGATTCGCGGCGTTGCGGCGTTGCTGATCCTGACCTGTCTACCGCTGGCGTTCTATGAGGAGCTGTCGTTCGGCGTGCTGCTGGTGTTCAGCGCCTGCATCGGTTTCCTGCAGTTCTGCCTGTACCCGTTGGGCGTGGCACTGGCCAACGACAACATGGAGCCGCGACTGCGGGTTTCACTGGCCGGGCTATTGCTCGGCACCTTCGGTGTGGGCGCCTGTATCGGCCCGTTGCTGGCCGGTGCGCTGATGGGGCATTTCGGCGCCTCCAGTCTGTATGTGTTTTTCGCCGTCAGTGCCGCTGTACTGGCAGTCGCCGTGGGCCAGGGCCGCGTGACCGGCGAACACCTGCAGGACGATGCACCACTACAACACCAGGCCACACCCAACGGTCTGGCCTGCACGACCCTGGCTGCGGTCATCGAGCCGGCGGTCAGCATCGAGGACAGCGCCGAGCAGGTACCTGGGCAGAGGCTTTGACAGGCATGTGCTGATAAGCGCACGGATCCCCCCAATCCCAGTCGGTGAAACGAGTCGGCAGGAGCCTGCCGGCGGCTCGTCAGCGCCCGTGAGACAGGGCCTTCAGCGCTTTATGAAGTGCGGGAAAGGGCTGCCTGAATTGATGATTAAAAGTCATAAGTCGCGCAGATTAAATGGTTTGTCGGTGAATTCTGGCCTGATCGACTATTAATCACCCGCGGTGTCTACCGAGCTGTTATTTGCATCTGCAAGATTTGGTGCGCATGCGGAGAAACCATTACAAGAACAAAATCGAGGTGCGTGCATGAAGCCTATGGTTGCGCAAGACATAGTCGGTCGAGAGTTCAATATCCGAGTGCTCGGGTTGAATTTTCATCGCGTCATATTCCCCGCTTCCTTCTCCATCATCCTGCTGCTGGTTCTCCTGGCGTTGAGCAATCCGGCGGTCTTCGGCGAGACACTCGAAGGCATCAAGGGCTGGATCCTGCAGAATTTCGACTGGTTCATCATCATCATGGGCAACTTGTCGGTGCTGTTCTGCGCCGGGCTGGCGTTTTCGCCGCTGGGCAAGGTGCGCCTCGGTGGTCGTGAGGCCAAGCCCGAGTTCAGCACCCTGTCGTGGTTCTCCATGATGTTCGCTGCCGGCATGGGCGTCGGCCTGCTGTACTGGGGCGTGGCCGAGCCGGTTGCGCAATACACCGCCTGGTGGAAAACACCGCTGAATGTCGCCGCCAACACCCCGGAGGCCGCACACGCGGCCATGGGTGCGACCCTGTATCACTGGGGCTTTCACCCCTGGGCGATCTACCTGACCACTGCGCTGGTGGTGGGATACTTCTCCTACAACAAGGGGCTGCCGCTGTCGCTCAGCTCCGGTCTGCAGCCGCTGCTGGGGCGCGGGCACCGTGGCCTGCCGGGGCAGGTGGTCGACGTGTTCACCGTGGTGCTTAGCATCTTTGGCCTGGCCACCTCCCTCGGCCTGGGAGCAATGCAGGCCACGGCCGGTATCGCCTACGTGCTGGGCACGCCCAATACCTTCGCCTTTCAGCTGATGTTCATCGTCGCGGTCACGGGGCTGGCTGCATTCTCGTTGTGGCGTGGGCTGGATGCCGGGGTCAAGGTCCTGAGCAACATCAACATGTTGCTGGCGCTGATGCTGTTTTTGCTGGTCGCGGTCGGCATCGGCGCAACGGCGTTCTTCTCCAACGCCTTGAGCACGGTGGTCGACTACGGCCAGATGTTCCTGCCGCTGAGCAACTGGATCGATCGTGTTGACCAGGACTGGTTTCAGGGTTGGACGGTGTTCTACTGGGCCTGGTGGTGCACCTGGGGGCCGCTGGTGGGGATCTTTGTCGCCCGCGTTTCCAAGGGCCGCACCTTGCGCCAGATGGTCGGTATGGTGATGCTGGTACCGACCGTGGTGACGCTGCTGTGGTTCTCGGCATTCGGTGGCGGCGCCATCGCCCAGGTGATCGATGGCAGCGGTGCTCTGGCGGCTGGCCTGAGCGATGTCAACATGGCCATCTTCCAGTTCCTGGAAATGCTGCCGCTGGCCGGCATCGGCTCGCTGCTGGTCGTCGCTCTGCTGGTGTTCTTCATGGTCACCTCGGTGGACTCCGGCGCGCTGGTTGTCGATAACCTCGCCGCCGGTGGCGATCCCGATACCCAGCCGGGGCAGCGCGTGCTGTGGCTGGTGATGATCGCGCTGGTGACCGTGACACTGTTCGTGATTGGCGGTGACACTGCGCTCAAGGGCATTCAGGCCGGCGCCGTGGCCATGGGCCTGCCGTTCATGGCGCTGATGCTGTTGCTGATGATCGGCCTGATCAAGGGGCTGATCGCGGATTGCCGTAGCTGACCTCGGCCAAGCGACGCCCCGACACCGGCCGCAAGGCTGATGTCGGGGCGTTTGTGTCCCTGCATGCGCGGTTTTTACGACCAAAGGCGTGCTTTAGCCGGCCAAAAGCAGCATTGTCAGAGGCAGGTGCGTTGTCGAAGCTGGACGCTAAGCTGCCTAGAGAACCCTTGATGACCTTGTACGTTCCACCTCCTGCCTCTGTTCGGCGCCTGGCCAATGGCGCACTGCTGCGCGCGCAGCAACAGCCCTGGGCGCAGCGGGTAGGGGTGTGCCTGCGGGTGGCGGCGGGCAGTCATGACGAGCCGCCGGACTATCCCGGCCTGGCGCACTTTCTCGAACACCTGCTGTTTCTCGGTAGCCGCAATTACGCGCCTGATCAGGGGCTGATGGCGTTCGTTCAGTGCCACGGCGGCCTGGTCAATGCCTCGACCCAGGCGCGGCACACCGATTTCGTCTGTGAACTGCCGGCCGAGCTTCTCCAGCCGGCGCTGACGCGTCTGCTGGATATGCTCTGCCAGCCGCTGCTGGATATCGACGCGCAGTTGCGCGAGCGCGAAGTGCTGCACGCCGAATACCTGGCGCGTAGCCAGGATGCCGATAGCCTCGTTAATCACGCACTGGGCCAGGCGCTGGCCGTCGGGCATCGCTGCAGTGACTTTCTGGCGGGGGATCGCAGCACGCTGCTTGTCGAGTCCGAGGGGTTTCAGCAGGCGCTGCGTGCGTATCACCAGCGCCACTACCAGGCCAGATATATGTGCCTGACCCTGGTGGGGCCGCAAGTGCCAGAGCAGTTGCTGGATATCGCCGAGGCGCTGCTTGGGCCATGGCCGAGTGCAGTGATCGAGGCCGATTGCACAGCGGTGGTCGACTTGCTGCCGTTGCGCGCCTCACGCCTGAGTCTGCAGCACGATCGGCCCGCCGTGCATTTGGGCTTTGCCGCTCAGATCGATGCGTGCCAGTTGCAGGCACCACTGGAGTTATTGTTGGACACCCTGCATGACCCCGCATCTGGCGGCCTGCTGGCTGGCTTGCGTGAGCGGCAGCTGTGTCGGCAATTGCAGGTGCGGGAGTTGTATCGGCATCAGGGCCAGTGTCTGCTGCGCTTCGATTTTCCCGGCGCCACGACGGAGCAGGGTCCGGCCTTGCGTGCAGCGGTGCAGAGTTGGGCGGCGCAGCTGCAGGGCCATGAACATTGGCCGCAGCGGCTGCAGGGTCATCAGCAGGCGGTCGCACTGAGGTTGTTAGGGCTTAGCTCACTGGCACTGGCTCAGCACCTGCAGGCCCCCGAGCAGGAAAACGACACCACCTTGCGCTCCCTGGCCGCGCTGCTCGGGCAGTTGGCGCAAGGCGACGGTTTGATAGAGCTGCAATGCAGCCAGCGTGCGCAATCAGAGTGGCCCGCGACTGGATTGGCGCTACCACTACAGGCCTTGCCGGCCGAGGCGCCGCTACTGTTTGAGCGCGAATGGCAGCTGTGCAGCGATGAGCCGCTGCTGGACAAGCACACCTCTGCGTCGGCCGTTCTGCCGTTGGCAGGATTGAGGCATTACTCAGGGCAGCCCGAAGGCGGTCCGGCCGCGCTTTACTGGCGCGGCGCCTGTGCCAGCAGCTTCGATGCAGCGGTCAGCGAAGCCGCCCTGTTGGCGCGTAGCGCTGATCTGCGCTGGCGTGGAGAGCGGCTTGGCATTACCAGCCAGCTCAGCGTGAATGCCTCAGGCTGGACCCTGGCCTTGCAGGGGCCTGCGGCGCTGCTGCCGACTTTCAGCGCGCAACTGCTGCCGTTGTTGTTGGCGCCGGTAAGCGAGCCAGCCGAGCCCTTATCGCAGGGCATGCTATTGCGGATGCTGCTGCAGCGTTTGCCTCAGCTGTGCGAGCTGCCCGCAGCATCGACGCTGCAAGGGCTGAGCGTCGGCCTGGACGAGCGAGAGCAGGCACACCTCGCCGAGTTGTGCACGGCGGTCGCCCCCCTGACGGATTTGCCCCCAGCATCAGGTGCCTGGAGAGGAATTGACTGGCACGAGGTCCCGCAGCCCGACGCGGATTCGGCACTGCTGCTGTTCTGCCCGCTGCCTGACACCGCAGCTCCTACCGAGGCGGCCTGGCGCCTGCTCGGGCAGTTGCTGCAGGGGCGCTTCTACCAGCGGCTGCGGGGTGAGCTGCAACTGGGTTATGCGTTGTTCGCCGGTTTTCGCCAGGTGCAGGGCAGCAGAGGTCTGCTGTTCGCCTTGCAGTCGCCGGTCTGCGATGCGGCCGGTATCTTCGCTCATATCCACGCCTTTCTCGATGAGCCGCGCGCGGTGCTCGAAGGGCTGGATGACGCGACGCTGTCGGGCGCCCTTGATGCGTTGCAAGCGACATTGAGTCCGGCCAAGTCTAACCTGGCTCGCGCCGAGCAGCTGTGGCAGCTGTATCTCGCGGGCTTGCCCGAGGCGCATCCGCAGCAGGTTTCGCAGGCGCTGACGGTGCTGTCCGCGAGCGATCTGCTGCGCGCGTATAAGCAGTTGCTGCTCGCCCGCGACTGGCGAGTATTGGCCAGCGGAGCTCCGGCGCCCGTCTAGGCAAGCGCTGCCTCCCACGCATCACCATGAATCCTGCCCGGAACAGCCTGGCGTTCCGCCATGGCGTCTTCCTGCATTCCTCCTTCCCAACTTCTGCGCGACGCGTAATGGCGCATCTACACCCTAGGACTGGCCAGGTACTACGACCTTTCTCCCGCTACCGGTAGCAGGTCGGTCGCGAGCCGGCGGGAGCGGGCCGGTAGCGCCCGGCCAAAGCAGCAGCGAATCGCTGCCAAGGCAGCGTATGGCCTGCCTGGCTCGCTTTCGATAATCGCCTCCGACACGACTGCCCTGGCGGTCGCCACTCAAGCGGAGAGCGTTATGCACAACAACAAGATCGCCATCACTCGATTTCTGCCCCTGACCCTGGCCACCGCCGTCGCCCTGGCGACTGCGCAGCAGGCCGCCGCCGAGATCGTCCTGTACGACAAGGACGACACCACTTTCTCTACCGACGGCTACATCAACGCCTTCTACGTCAACAGCGACGTGGACCGTGACGGCGAGCAGTTCGACCGCCGTCAGTCGCGGGTGAAGATGGGCTTTCTGCCCAACTGGATCGGCTTCAACTTCGGCAAGCAGATCGATGATCTGAAACTGACCGGTCGCTCGTCCTTCTGGGTCACCATCAATGACAGCGAAACCAATGGCACCGATACCGCCATCGACGTCCGTCAGTTCTACGGCACCGTTTCCAGCCCGGAGTGGGGCGAGGTGCTGGTGGGCAAGGACTTCGGTCTGTTCTCGCGCTCCAACATCTTCCTCGATGAGCTGCTGGCCGGGTACGGCAACGTGTCCGACACCCTCGGCCTGGTGGACGGCAACGGCGTGTCCTTCGGCAATATCGGCACCGGCTACCCGTATCCGTTCCCGACCTCGCAGATCACCTACCGTAACAACAACCTGGCCGAAGGCCTGCGCTTTGCGGTTGGCATCATGGACCCGGTCGACACTAACGACGACAGCCCGACCGGCAAGGCCTACCAGGAAAACCCGCGCTTCGAATCGGAAGTCAGCTACCAGTTCGATGTGGGCGGTTCGACCATCTACACCTGGGTCAACGGTGCCTACCAGACCTCCGAGAACACCGACGACACCGTCGACAAGGTCACCTCCAAGGGCCTCGGCTATGGCGTGCAGGCCAAGTTCGGCGGCCTGTCGCTGACCGGTTCGGGTTTCCAGGCCAAGGGCATCAACCCGTTCTTCACCAACAACCTGGGCGAGCCGACCCTGCGCGATATCGACAGCGACGGCTACCTGCTGCAGGGTTCCTACACCTGGGGCAAGAACCGCGTGGCGCTGTCCTACGGCAAGACCGAGGACGACGGCAACGGCCTGGGCGTGGCGGCGGACTACGAGACCCGCGGCATCGCCTATTTCCGCACCATCAACGACAACCTCAAGCTGGTCGCCGAGTACAACCAGTACCAGATCGACGCCGCCGCCGGCAGCGGTCTGAACGAGGACACCGACACCTTCGCCGTGGGTGCCGTGCTCAGCTGGTAATCGGTGTTGAAACGGGCCGGGCAGGGGGCGACCTCTGCCCGGCCTTTTGCGTATGCGGCTGATCGACACCTGTCGGAAGGCCTGCCGCTTGTAGGGCGGGTGCAACCCGCCGTTTAGCCGTTGGCGGGCTGCACCCGCGCTACCTATCGAGATAACGGCCGTTGTCCCATGCACGGCTTGACCAAGATGGCGGTGTGCGCCGCCGTACTGCTTCGCGAGTACGCCCTACGGATCGACTACCCAGTACTCAAGTAGCATGGGGCGGGCATCACCGGCTTCGTAGAATTTCCCCATGATCAGCAGGTGAATTGGGGCGTGATATGGCCTTGGAACAGTCGGAGGGCGTGCTTAGCGCCGTCTCCAGCACGAAGGATGTGGAATTGGCCGCCCAGGAACTGGCACGCCAGCTGATCCATCCCTATCTCGGTTTCGTGCTGTTCTTCTGCTCGGCCGAATACGATCTCGACGGCCTCGGCCAGGCACTGGAGGCGCACTTCGGTGGCGTCAGCCTGGTCGGCTGTACCAGCGCCGGCGAGATTACCCCGCAGGGCTACGGTCGTGGCTGCGTGGTGGCGCTGGGCTTCGATCTGCGCTGCTTCTCCATCGCCAGCGTGCTGATCGACGAGATGGAGCGCTTCAATCTGCTCGATGCGCAGCAACTGGTCGATGGTCTGGTCAAGGATTGCCGCAGCAACGAGCTGGCCTCGATCAAGGGCCACAGCTTCGCCCTGACCCTGCTCGATGGCCTTTCCAGCCGCGAGGAATTGGTGCTCGGCGCGCTCAGTGCGGCGCTGGGCAGCATCCCGCACTTCGGTGGCTCGGCTGGTGACGACAACCACCTGACTCACACCCACGTCTATCACGGCGGCCGTTTCCACAGCGGTGCGGCGGTGGTGGTGCTGTTCAACACCTGGCTGGAATTCGAGGTTTTCAGCACCCATCACATCCAGCCCAGCGCGGAAAAGCTGGTGGTGACGCGTGCCGACAGCGCCACGCGCCGGGTGTACGAACTCAATGCTGCACCGGCCGCGCAGGAATATTCCGAGCTGATCGGTGTTCCGGTCGAGGAGCTGGATCTGCGCGCGTTCGCTGCCTATCCGCTGGCAGTGCGGATCAGCGATCACTACTACGTGCGCTCGATCCAGCAGGTGCACGACGACCTCAGCCTGACCTTCTACTGCGCGGTGGAGAACGGCATCGTCCTCACCGCCATGCGCCCGGGCCCTTTGCTGCCGAACCTTGCGCAGCTGTTCGCCGGGCTGGAGCAGCGCCTCGGTCCGCTGCTGCTGACCATCGGTTGCGACTGCTTTCTGCGTCGCCTGGAGATCGAGAACGATGGCGGCGTCGAGTCGGTCGCCACACTGCTGCGCCAGCAGCGGGTGATCGGCTTCAACACCTACGGAGAGCAGTTCAATGGCATGCACATCAACCAGACCTTCACCGGTGTCGCCATTGGCCGACCTGTTGGGCGCGGCGAGCGCTGAGCTGCAGGCACGCTGTGCGGCGCTGGAGCAGGAGAACGCCAAGCTCAGGCGCATCAACGCCGCGCTGATCGAGCGGGTCGAGTCGATCCATTCCCGTGGCGATGACGCCTACGCGGCCTTCCAGCATTCGGTGGTGCTCTCCGAGCAGGTGCGCGAGCGCACCGACGCGCTGAACCAGGCGATGGCCGAACTGAAGTCCAGCAACCAGTTGCTCAGCGACGCGCGGTTGCGCGCCGAGACTGCCCACCAGCACCTGATCGACGCCATCGAGAGCATCTCCGACGCCTTCGTGCTGTTCGACGATCGCCAGCGCATCGTCCTGTTCAACAGCCGCTTCAAGGCATTGTGGGCGCGCAGCCGGGCGCGCATCGGCACCGGCACACGGCTGGAGGAGATCAAGCGTCTGAGCCGCAGCACCGGCCTGGTGGTGGAGGCGCAACTGGGCAAGGAGGGCGAGCCGAGCCTGTTCCGCCTGCAGGACGGGCGCTGGGTGCAGGTCAGCGAGCGGCCGACCCGCGAGGGCGGGCTGGTGATCCTCTATACCGACATCACCGAAGTGAAGCAGAGCGAGGCGCTACGCCGCGAGCAGGCCCTGGCGCAGAAGTCGCGCCTGCTGCAGCGCGCGGTCGACAACCTGTCGCAAGGCATGGCCATGGTCAATGCCGAGGGTGCGCTGGAGTTGTGGAACCACCGTTTCCTCGAACTGTGCGGGCTGGCGCCGATCAACGCCCATCGGCCGTTCGCCGAAGTGATGGCGGAAAGCGAACTTGAGCCGCTGACCCCGGACAGCCGCGATGCCACCGGCAAACCGCTGCGCCAGGTGGAGGTGCGCCTGTTCGACGGGCGCATGCTGGAAGTGCGCACCCATCCGCTGCCTACCGGCGGCTTCGTCAATACCTTCACCGATATCACCGAGCGTCATCGCCAGGCCCAGGCGCTGAGCGACAGCGAGCGCTGGATCCGCCTGATCACCGACCACGTGCCGGCGCTGATCGCCTATCTGTCGGCCGATCTGGTCTACGAATTCACCAACAAGGTCTACGAGGAATGGTACTGCTGGCCGCGCGGGGCCATGCTCGGCCAGAGCCTGCGCGAAGTGCACAGCGAGGAGCATTGCCAGCGCCTGGAGCCCTACGTCGAGCTGGCGCTGTCCGGCGAGAGCGTGACCTTCGAATTCGCCGAAACCAACCACAACGGCCAGGAGCGCTACATGCTGCGTTCCTACGTACCCAACCGTCAGGCCAGCGGCGAGGTGGTCGGCATCTTCGTGCTGATCCGCGATATCACCGAGCGCCGCCGCACCGCCGAGGCGCTGCACCAGGCCTACCAGCATCTGGAGCAGCGCGTGCGCGAGCGTACCGCCGAACTGACCACGGTCAACGACCAGCTGCGCCGCGAGATCGACGAGCGCACGCAGATGGAGGCACGCCTGCGTGAGGCCAAGGGAGAGGCCGAACAGGCCAACCTGTCCAAGACCAAGTTCCTCGCCGCTGTCAGCCACGACCTGCTGCAGCCGCTCAACGCGGCGCGGTTGTTCACCAGTGCGCTGTTGGAGAAGAAGGACCTGTCCGGCTGCGCACCGCTGGTGCGCAACGTCAGCAACTCGCTGGAAGACGTCGAGAGCCTGCTCGGCACGCTGGTAGACATTTCCAAGCTCGATGCCGGGGTGATCAAGCCGGATATCGCGCCGTTCGCCGTCAGCGAGCTGCTGGAAAACCTGGCTGCCGAGTACCACCAGATCGCCCGCAGCGAGGGACTGCGTCTGGACTACCTGCCCAGCTCGGCGCTGGTACGCAGCGACGTGCAATTGCTGGCGCGGATTCTGCGCAACTTCCTCAGCAACGCCATTCGCTACACCGCCAGCGGGCGCATCCTGCTGGGCTGCCGGCGGCGCGGCAATAGCCTGTCCATCGAAGTCTGGGACACCGGCATCGGCATCGCTCAGGACAAGCTGGTGGAGATATTCCAGGAGTTCAAGCGCGGCGATAACGTGCAGCGCAAGCAGGATCGTGGTCTGGGCCTGGGCCTGGCGATCGTCGAGAAGATCGCACGCATGCTCGGCCACCGCATTCGCGTCGCGTCGCAGCAGGGCAGGGGCTCGATGTTCGCCGTCGAGGTGCCGCTGACCCGCCGCGCGCCGCGCGTGCGTACGGTGCAGGACAGCCCGGATCAGTTGCTCGAACGCCTCAGCGGCGCGCGGGTGTGGGTGCTGGATAACGACGCGGCGATCTGCGCCGGCATGCGCACATTGCTCGAAGGCTGGGGTTGCCGGGTGGTCACCGCGCTGTCTGAAGAGGACCTGGCGCGCCAGGTGGACAACTACCACGCCGAAGCCGATCTGCTGATTGCCGACTACCACCTCGACGACGAACGCAATGGCGTCGACGCGGTGGCGCAGATCAACGCCCGACGCAGTACGCCGCTACCGGCGCTGATGATCACCGCCAACTACAGCAACGAGCTCAAGCAGCAGATGCGCGAGCTCGGCCACAGCCTGCTGCACAAACCGGTACGGCCGATGAAACTGAAGGCAGCGATGAGTCATTTGATGGAGCGTGGTGCCGGGGTTTGAGATTGACGTGGGCCCCGTTGCGCACGGCGCACCTTACGGACGCCCTACGCTCAGGTCGCCACGATCCCGTAGCCCGGATGCAATCCGGGAAGGATCACGCCGTTCTGCCCCGGATTTCATCCGGGTTACGATTCGCTTTGGTGAGTGGATGTCGCTTTTTACATCCACCGCAGCGGTGGATCGGTAGAGCGTGATCGGGCGTGCGGTCAATCATCCGCAATCAGCCGCTTACCGAGACTGACCGAGGCATCGATCTTGTAGCCAAGCCGCTCGTAGAAGGCCAACGCCGCCGCGTTGGTGTCGCGCACCTGCAGGCTGAGTTTGGGGCAGCCCAGGGCCAGCAACTGTTCTTCGATATACGCCATCAGCTGACGGGCCAGGCCCTGCTGGCGTTGCTCCGGGCACACCGCCAGGTAGTTGACCCAGCCGCGATGCCCCTCGTAGCCGGCCATGGCCGAGGCCACCAGCTTGCCGTCGATCTCACCCACTAGAAACAGCTCGGGCTGCACCGTCAGCTTGCGCTGGATGTCCTTGTGCGGGTCGTTCCACGGGCGGGTCAGGTCGCAGCGTTGCCAGAGGTCGACGACGGCGGCTTCGTCAGCGAGCCGGAAGGGGCGGATGTACATGGTGGACTCCAATCGGTGAGGCCACCGTTTTAGCACAGGCCGATGAACCGGACGCTAGCGCCGCAGGTAGGAGGCGAAGTCGATATCGCCGGCCGAGAGGATCGCCTGCACGCGGTTATGCACGCCCAGCTTGCGCAGGATGGCCGAAACGTGAGCTTTGACCGTGGTTTCGGCGATATCCAGGCTATAGGCGATCTGCTTGTTCGACTCGCCCTTGGTCATGCGCTCGAGCACCAGCAGTTGCTTGCGCGTCAGGGCTTGCAGCAGTTCCGGGGCGATGCTGGGGTTGTCGTGGTGCTGGCGCGAGCTGCCGCTCTTCTGCGAACGGATGATGTCCGGCGGCAGGTAGACGTTGCCGTCGAGAATCTGCGCGATGGCGTCGGTCATCTGCGCGCGTGGCGAGGACTTGGTGATGAAGCCCACCGCGCCATAGGTGATGGCTTGCAGCACGATCTGCTTGTCCTGCTCGGCGGAAACGATCACCACCGGGATGGTCGGCGCCTCGTTGCGCAGGTTCATCAGCCCGCCCAGGCCATGCATGCCGGGCATATTCAGATCGAGCAGGATCAGATCCAGATCGTCGTGGCTCTGGGTCAGCTCCAGGGCGCTGTCCAGGTCGGCGGTTTCCATGATCTCGCTGCCGGGGAACCCGTCGGCGATGACGTTATGGATGGCTTCACGAAACAGCGGATGGTCGTCGGCAATCAGAATCTTGTACATGGCCTTGCACCTCGTTGTTGTGATTATGGGTTGGCAGTGGGCGTGAGGAAAGCAGCAGGCAGTTCGGCGGGTTGAGCGGGCACCAGGGGCAGGCCGGCCTGTTCCCAGGCATCGACGCCGTCACGGTACCAGTAGAGCTGGCGATAGCCCATGGCATGGGCGCGACGCGCAGCGTTCCAGCTCAGCCAGCAGTCGGAGCGGCAGTAGAACACGAAGGGTTGGCGCACGTCGCCACGGCTCTGCTGGTGCAGGTAGTGGGTGAAGTAGCGCTGCCATTGGGGGGCCAAGTTGCCGTCGCCGGCATTGGCCAGCCACAGACTGCCGGGCAGATTGGCGTGGGGTGCGTCCTCGACGAAGCGGTCCTGCACGAAGGGGCGGCGGTAGACGTCGATCAGGCGGGTGTCCGGGCGCTCGGCAAGGAGCTTCTGCAGGGCGGGAGTATCGACGATCTGTACGCCTTCCAGACTGGAAGGCGTGGGGCTGCGGTACTGGCTGCTGCGATAGCCGTCGGCATCGAACAGCTCTTCTGCACGGACGACGCAGACCAACAGCAGGGAGGCGAGCATCAGGCCTGCTTGCACGGGCAGACGGTACTTCATGGCAAGGTCTCTACTTATTTTTGTAGCGGTATTACAGGCCATGGTCGCAGGCTTGGGAATTCTACGTTGGAGAGGAAAACCAGTACCAAAGTAGTAGAGGGATATGGGCTGAACCTGTCATGGGGCTTACCGGTGTTTTGTAGGAGCGAATTCATTCGCGATCCTGGCTCGCCGGGTGCCGGCCCCTTTCGCGGATAAATCCGCTCCTACCGGTCAGGCAGCGTGCTGCAGTCATGGTGATTCGATTAGTTGCATTTGTTTCGTTGCTTAACCCACCTTGCGCAGCGCCGCGTGCTGCGGGTTGAAGGTGGCCACGGCGAGCATGGTGAGCAGCAGCGTCAGGCCGGCGCAGATCAGCAGCGCTTCCGTATGTAGGCACAGGTAAAGGGCGTTGCGCACGAGCTCCACTGCATGGGTAAAGGGGTTGAACGCGCACAGCCAATACAGCCACTCGCTGGACTCGCGCATCTTCCACAGCGGGTACAGCGCCGACGACAGGAAGAACATGGGGAAGATGACGAAATTCATCACCCCGGCGAAGTTCTCCAGCTGCCGTATGCCGTTGGACAGCAGCAAGCCCAGGGCGCTGAGCAGCAACGCCACCAGCAGCAGCGCCGGCAGTGCGGCGAGTACGCCCCATGCCGGAGGTTGCACGCCATAGACCCAGGCGATGGCGATGAAGGCATAGACCTGCAGCAGCGAGATCAGCGCCGTGGCCAGCAGCTTGGCCACCAGCAGGAAGGCGCGGGGCAGCGGGCTGGTGAGCAGTACGCGCATGCTGCCCATCTCGCGGTCGTAGACCATCGACAGCGAGCCCTGCATGCCGTTGAACAGCAGGATCATGCAGGCCAGGCCCGGCACGATATAGGTGTCGTAGGTGATGTAGGTGTCGTACGGCTCGATGATGGCGATACCCAGCGCGGCGCGAAAGCCGGCGGCGAACACCAGCAGCCAGAGCAGCGGGCGCACCAGGGCGCTGAGAAAGCGCGAACGCTGCAGGACGAAACGCAGCCATTCGCGCAGGACGATGCCGCGCAGGCATTCCCAGTAGGCGGTCATGGTTGCGGCTCCTTTGCGGAATCCGTGGGTAGTGTGGACGGAGTAGGAGGGGCTTTAGCCGCGAGCTCTTCGATATTGTGGACATCGCGGCTAAAGCCGTTCTTACGGGCCTGGCCATCCAGGTTCGGCCGCAGCGCCTCGCGCACATGGCCGCGGCCCAGCGCCTCGTCGCCGGTCAGGCGGGCGAAGCTGATGGCCAGGTCGTCGCCGAACTGGCTGGACTTGCCCCAGGCCACGCGCTCGCCACGATGGAGGATCAGCAGGTCATCGCTGGATTCGATCTCGTCCAGCAGGTGGGTCGTCCACAGCACGCACAGGCCCTGCTCGCGGCACAGGTTGCGCACATGTCGGCCCAGCGCCAGGCGGCTGGCCGGGTCGAGCCCGGCGCTGGCTTCGTCGAGCAACAGTAGACGCGGTTGATGGAGCAGGGCGCGGGCGATCTCCACACGGCGACGATGGCCGCCATTGAGCGTGCGCACCTTGTCGTGACGACGCTCGGCGAGATCCTGGCGCAACAGTTCCTCGTTGATGCGTGCCTGTGCCTCGCGGCGCGGCATGCCGTGCAGCGCGGCGTGGTAGGCGAGGTTCTGTTGCACCGATAGGTCGAGATCCAGCGTGCTCTGCTGGAACACCACACCCAACTGGCGCAGCGCCTGGCGCGGTTCGTCGCGCAGGCTGTGGCCGAAGATGCGGATGTCGCCCTGCTGCAGGTCGTACAGGCGAGTGAGCAGGGCGATCAGCGTGGACTTGCCGGCACCGTTGGGGCCGAGCAGGGCACCGAAGCGCCCCGGCACCAGCTCGAAGGCCAGGTCGTTGAGCGCCTGGCGGGCGCCATAGGCGAAACCGACGCCGCTCACCTCCAAGGCGTTCATGGCGTCACCACCACGCCCCAGGGATAGCGGCCGACCTTGATCGACTTGGTCACCTTGAGTGAATCGATGTCGATCACCGATACGTCGCCGCTAACGCCGTTGGTAGTCAGCAGGCGCTTCTGATCCGGGGTGAACGCCAGGTGCCAGACGCGCCGGCCCACCAGCAGGTAGTCGAGAATCTCGAAGGTCTTGGCATCCACCACCGCCACATGGTTGGCCGGACCGAGGGCGACGAAGGCGTACTTGCCGTCGTCGGTGAGTTTGACTCCGACCGGCTGCACCTTGTCCGGGTGCACGCCCTTGATGGCGAAATTGAGCACCTTGAGTACCTGGCGCGAGTCCACATCCAGCACCGTCACCGTGCCGCCGATCTCGGCCGAGGCCCACAGGCGCTTGCCGTCCTTGTCGAACTCGACGTGACGCGGGCGCTGGTCGACCAGAGTGTTGTCCACCAGTTGCTGGGTGCCGGTGTCGATCCAGTGCAGCATGTTGGTGGTTTCGCTGGTGTTGACCGCCCACTTGCCGTCCGGGCTCACCGCCATGCCTTCGGGCTCCACGCCCACTTCGATCTGCGCCAGCACCTCGTCGCTCTGGGTGTCGACCACTGTGACCAGCGCATCGTCCTCGTTGGATATGTACAGCCAGCGGTCGTTGGGGTGCAGGGCGAATTGCTCGGGGTCAGCGCCGGAGGGCAACTCCTTGATGATCTTGCGCGTGGCCAGGTCCATCACCTGTACGCGGTCCGAGTCGCTGGCGCAGATGTACAAGAGCTTGTTGTCCGAGGACAGCAGCAGCCCACGCGGGCGCATGCCGACATCGAGAGTGGCGGTGACTTCCAGGCTGTCGAGGTCGATGACGCTGATGCTGTCATCCTTCTCGTTGGACACGTAGGCAGTGGTGGCCAGGGCCGAGTGGCAGGCCAGGCCGAAGGCGACGGCACAGGCGAGACGGGTCAGGCGCATGGGGTTGATCCTCTTGTTGTAGTTGTTGGTAGCCGTTGCTTTTGTGGGAGGCGCTTCAGCGGCGACTGTCGCGGCTAAAGCCCCTCCTACAGGGGCATACCCGCCAGATCGCAGCTCACCTCGGGCCGGTCGTAGCCGAGGCTGTCCATTTCATTGCTGGGGTGGAGGAAACCATCCTGCGGCGAGGTGCTGACCAGGGCGCGTGGATGCACCAGCGGAATCGGTTGGCGCAGCTCGCCATTCCACGGGCGGAAGCTCAGCTTGCGGCCCTTGAAACCGTCCAGCGGCAGTTGTTCGTTCAGCAGCAGGTGACGAATGCCCTGCGGCTCGGCGGTGCGCTGCTTGGTGATGGCCGTGGCCAAGCTGCGCACCGCCATCCAGGCGGCGAAATCGCGGTCGTTCATCCAGCGCCCGGCCAGCTCTTCGAAGCGCTTCTGCAACTGCGCGGCGCCGAAGGTTTCCACCGTCTTGTGCCAGGCGGTAGGGGTCAGGCCCTGGGTGCCGGCCACCGGGCGCGGCAGCCAGGTGTTGTAGGGCAGGTACTCGCCGAAGTCGCCGCGCTCGTCGGCCACCAGCACCACGTCATACTCACTGGCCTGGGTGAACAGCGGCATCTCCGCCTGTGCGCTGCGGCGCTGGTCGTTGTCGAAGCTCCACGGTTTTTCGGCAACGATCTTGTGGCCGAAGCGCTTGGCCGCACGCTTGAGCGCGTCGGCGTAGGCGATGTCATCTTCGGTGTTGCCGGTCACCAGCAGCCAGCGCGTCCATTTACGCACGGCGAGGAACTGCGCCAGGGCGTCGGCCAGCATCGCGCGGCTGGGCAGGGTGTGCAGCACGTTGCCCAGGCATTGCTCGCGGCGTAGGCCGTCGTCGGCGCTGCCAGCATTGAACAGTAGGCTGTCCGGCAGGCGCGCGCTGAGCTGGTGCAGGGTATCGGCTGGGGCGTTGACCACGAACAGGCGTATGCCGGCCTGATGCTGTTGTTCGGCGGCGGCAAGCAGCTCTGTTGCATCCTCGCTCTCGGCGCTTTGCAGTTCGAATCTCTGCTTGAGGAAGCGCCCGGTGCTGTTGCTGTCGATGATCGCCAGCTCGGCGCCACGGCGGCCGGCGTCGCTCGGCTCGGGAATGACGTTGGACAGCAGCGGCCCGCGCGGCGGCAGATGCGCCAGGAAGCCGATGCGCACCTGCAGCTCGTTCGCGCTGGCGCCGGCTGCCACACCGAACGCGGCGGCGAGGCAGAACAACAGGCGGCAACTGATCCGGTGCATGGGGCGACTCCTGCAAAGGGTGTCGCCAGCATAGGAAGCGCTTACGGCTCGGGAAATATGCCCAAGGTAGCGCTGGGCACGTACGAAGGTCGTAGTCCGTCACGCCAATTGGCGCGACAAACCTGCCCAAAGTACCAGCCCGTCAGTACGAAGGTAGTAACCCGGCGCAGGCCGTTACTTTCTAGCATGGCAGGCAACGTCCAATAACAAGAACGGGTGAACGCCATGCGTATTCTCAAGGCCCTGCTGCTGCCCTTGCTGCTGATCATCAGCCTGCTCGGCGTCGATCAACTTCACGCCGCCGGAGATATGACCCGCCGCCCGGTGGCACTGCCCGACTTGGTGCTGGGTAACGATGACAGCGACTACTTCATGTCGCAGACCGAGTACCAGCTGGAAACCAGCCAGGCCTACCAGCTCAAGATCATCGCCAGCGGCCAGAAGGAATACGCCTTCCAGGCGCCGGAGTTCGCCACTTCCATCTACTTGCGCAAGGTCGAGGCCGGCGGCGTGGAGATCAAGGCAGTCACCCTCACCGAACTGGAATTCGAAGATGCCGGCGAAGCGGAGATTTTCTTTCTGCCGGTCAAACCGGGTAAATACCGCTTCTACGCCAAGGGCCTGGAAGGCAAGGGCATGCTCGGGTACTTCGTAGTCAAGTAGCGCGGCCAAGTAGATGACTGCCCTGGGCCGTATCAATCTCGGCGTCAGCCTGCTGTTCGGGCTGGTGACCTTGGCCGGGCTGGCGCTGCTGTTGCGCCAGGCCAGCCACGATGTGCAGCGCGAGCTACAGGCCGCCGAAGCGGTGGTGGAATACCTCGGCGAAGTGGCGCACAGCAATCCCGGCAGCCTGCGCCCGGAACTGACCGAGAACCTGCGACATATCCGCGTGAGTTGGCTGCGACCGGGCGAAGAGCCCGAGCAGCAGACCGAAAACGTCATCGAGCACTGGATTGCCGAACGCCTGCTGGGCCCGGCCTCACTGGTGGCCGATGCCTGGCCGCTGGAGGATGGCCGCGAGTTGCGTATCGCCCTCGATCCCTATGACGAGATCGAAGAAATCCAGGACTCGCTGCTGCAACTGCTGCTGCTCAGCGCCTTTGCCCTGATCCTCAGCCTGCTGGCCATTCACTTTGCCGTGCGCCGGGCTCGACGTGTGCTGGACGAACTGCTCGCCGGCTTGCGCGAAGTCGGTGCCGGTCACTTCGATATCCGTCTGCGCGACCACGGTCTGGCCGAGGCCAAGCGCCTGGCTGGGAATTTCAACGAGATGGCCATCACCCTGCAACAGGTGCAGGCGGACAACGCCGAGCTGACCCAGTCCCTGCTGGAACTTCAGGAGCGCGAGCGCACGCGCCTGGGTCAGACCCTGCATGACGACCTCGGCCAATACCTCAGCGGCATTCGCGCCCAGGCCTGCCTGCTCAAGGTAATCGCCGATCGCCCGCAGCAGGTGCAGGACACCGCGCGCCTGCTCGACGACAACTGCGAGCGCCTGCAGCAGGGCTTTCGCAGCCTGATCCGCGACCTCTACCCGATGGTGCTGGAGCGTCTGGAGCTCGGCCCGGCGCTGCAGCAACTGGCCGCTGACTGGCAGCAGGCGCAAGGCATACGCTGCCGCCTGCAACTGAGCGAACAACTGCCAAGCCTGCCGCTGGCGAGCAAGGCCCATCTCTATCGCCTGGTGCAGGAGGCGCTGACCAATGTCGCCCGCCATGCCGATGCCAGTGAGGTACGTATTCGCGTGCAACGCCGTGGCCAGGGCCTGCGCTTGTTGGTACGCGATAACGGCCAGGGCACCGCGCTGCCGCTGCGCCCCGGCATCGGCCTGCGCTCGATGCGCGAACGCAGCCGCAGCCTGGGCGGCGAACTGCGTCTGCACAGCCGCCCGCAAGCGGGTTGGGCGCTGTGCCTGAACATTCCCCTGGAGGCAACGTCATGAAGATTCTGCTGGTAGATGACCACGCAGTGGTGCGCCAGGGCTACGCGAGCCTGCTGCGTGCGCTGTTGCCGGAGGTGCAACTGCGCGAGGCCTGTGATGGTGAGCAAGCGTTGCAGCGGGTGCAGGAAGAGATTCCCAACCTGGTGATCATGGATATCGGCCTGCCCGGCATCAGCGGCCTGGAAACCACCCGCCGCCTGCGCCAGCGCCTGCCACAACTGCGCGTGCTGTTCTTCAGCATGCACGACGAACTGCCTCTGGTGCGCCAGGCGCTGGACGCCGGCGCCATCGGCTACCTGACCAAGAACTCCTCACCGAAAGTGCTGGTGGAGGCGGTCAAACGCACCGCCGCCGGCCACGCCTATATCGAGCAGCAACTGGCCACCCAGCTGGCCTGCAATCCCGCCAGCGCAAATGGCCTCGACCCGCGTTTGCGTGAACTGACCCAGCGCGAGTTCGAAATCTTCGTCATGCTCGCCCGCGGCCTGCCACCGAGGCAAATCGCTGAGAAGCTATGCATCAGCGCCAAGACCCTGTCCAACTACCAGACCCTGGTGAAGAACAAGCTGCAGATCACCTCGCAGGCGGAGTTGGTGCATTTGGCGATTGATAGTGGGGTGGTGCGGGTGGGTTTGGAGAGCGCCTGAGGCCGCAATGGTTGGCTCACTGAGCTGCTTTTATCGCGTGGTATGCAGCTCTTGACGCTCCGCCTCCACTGGCGGGGACGCACCTGAATTCGCCTATGGCTCCCACGCGGAGCGTGGGAGCCATAGGTGATAGGTGCGATCGCTTGCTTAGCCTCACTCGCTACCTTCGCGCACCACCCGCCAAATCGTATTGGCCAGATCATCCGCCACGATCAGTGCGCCGCTCGGATCAACCGTCACGCCCACCGGGCGGCCTCGGGTCTTGCCGTCTTCGGTGCGAAAGCCGGTGACGAAGTCGATGGGGTCGCCTGAAGGGCGGCCGTTTTCGAAGGGCACGAAGATCACCTTGTAGCCCACCGGGTTCTTGCGGTTCCAGCTACCGTGCTCGCCGACGAATACGCCGTCTGCATACTGCTCGCCCATCACCTCGCTGGAGAAGTCCAGACCCAACGCCGCGACGTGGGCGCCGAGGGCGTAGTCCGGGACGATGGCGCTGGCGACCTTGTCCTCATCCTGTGGTTTCACCCGTGGGTCGACGTGCTGACCGAAGTAGCTGTAGGGCCAGCCGTAGAAGCCGCCTTCCTGCACCGAGGTGAGGTAGTCGGGCACCAGGTCCTCGCCCAGTTCGTCACGCTCGTTGACCACCGCCCACAAGGTGCCGGTGCCAGGTTGGATGGCCAGCGCGGTGGGGTTGCGCAGGCCGGTGGCGTAGGGTTTGTAGGCGCCGGTTTCGGCATCCACCTGCCAGACCAGGGCGCGGTCAACTTCGGCCTCCATGCCGCGCTCGGTGATGTTGCTATTGGAGCCGATGCCTACGTACAGGTAGCGGCCGTCCTCACTGATGGTCAGCGCCTTGGTCCAGTGGTGGTTGATCTCCGATGGCAGGTCGGCGACCTTGCTCGGCGGGCCGCTGGCCTTGGTCTGGCCTTCTTCGTAGTCGAAGCGCACCAGCTCGTCCTGGTTGGCCACGTACAGGTTGCCTTCGTGCAGCGCCAGGCCGTAGGGCGCGTTGAGGTCTTCGGCAAACACCGTCTGCAGCTCGTAGCTGCCATCACCATCGGCGTCGCGCAGCAGGGTCAGGCGGTTGCCGCTTTCCACTGAGGTGTTGCCGCGGGCCTTGATCACGCCGGCGATCACGTCCTTGGGCTTGAGCTTGGCTGCGTTGCCGCCACGGCCTTCGGCAACGAGGATGTCGCCGTTGGGTAGCACCAGGGTTTGCCGGGGGATCTTCAGGTCAGTGGCGATGGCGCTGACGCTGTAGCCTTCGGGCACAGTCGGTCGTTGATCGCCCCAGGGCGTCGGCTCGGCGATGGTCATGCTCGGCAGGAGGCCGCGTTCGGGTTCGGGCAGGTCCGGCTGGGCGCCGTAGAACTGCTGGTTGCTGCCGGGCTCCTCGCCGCAGGCGGCCAGCAGTAGGGCGAGGGGCAGGGCAGTCAGTGCGATGGCAGTTTTCATCGGGCATCTCCTGTGCGTGGCTGGGCCATGCCGACCCAGGTGGCGGCAATGGCCAGCAGGGTGACGATCACCGACAGGGCCAGGCCCTGGGGCATGAGTGCCCAGGCATCCTTGGCGTGTTCAAGTGCGTTGATGAAACCCAGCACCCAGGTGACCAGTAGCAGCAGGAAGTAGGTGAGGGGGCGCGGGTTACGCCTGCGGAACAGCCCGACCAGGGCGAACAGCATCGCCAGGCCGGTAAAGACCAGGGCGCCGGCGATCAGCCAGGAGGCGAAATTGCTCCATTGGATCTGATAGCTGCGGTAGTAGGCGATGTCGGCAATCAGGGCGCCGAGAAAAAGCGGCACCTGGCCGCACAGCAGGGTGGCGTGTAAGGGGCTGAGAATGTTGGCGTAAGCGTACGGAGTTGCAGTGGTGGTGGTCACGGCAGATCCCTCTTGGGTCGATGACTGATGGCGGCTCACTCGCAGTGGCCTCGATCCGACTGTTCCTAAAAAGGGATTGCCTTGTGCCGGCATGGTTCAGTTGTTTTTGACAGCGGCCCAGACAGTAATGCGTCTAGCCCGGCGCCTGGATGATCTATAGGAGCGGATTTATCCGCGAGCCGATAGTGAGCATCGCGGCTGAAGCCGCTCCTACAGAGACGAGGTGTTGCTGCGGTGGTGAAGCTCAGTCCCAGCCCTTGGGGCATTGCACGCAGCCGGGCATGTTGGCGTCCTGGAAGTTGCCGAAGCGGGTGCGCGCGCCGGTGAGGTTGGCATTCTCCAGGTTGGAGCCGCCGAGCTTCACCTCCTGCAGGTTGGCATTTTCCAGATGTGCACCCTTGAGGTCGGCCTTGCTCAGCCAGGTCATTTCCAAGTTAGCGGCCTGCAGCTGGACGTTGTGCAGCTTGGCGCCAGAGAGGCGGGCGAATTCCAGGTTGGCGGCGCGCATGTCGGCGCCTTCGAATTGTGCAGCCTGGGCGAACATTGCCCAGCCGCCGATGGCCACCAGGCTGGCGCCGGACAGGTCAGCCAGGCGCAGGTTGCTCTGCTGCAGGCTGGCGCGGGTGAGGTTGGCGCCGCGCAGCTTGGCTTTCTCCAGGTTGGCCAGGTCGAGGTTGACGTGGCGCAGGTCGGCGCCAGACAGGTCGGCACCGGACAGGTCCATGCGGCGCATGTCGAGATTGCGCAGGTCAGCGCCACGCAGGTTGGCGTTGGGGCATTTGCTGTCGGGTTCGATGCGGCAGCCGTTGATCTGCGGCACGCCGTCGTTCTGGGTTTCGGCGCCGATGGCGTGGCTGCCGATTACCAGCAGCAGGACCGGGATAAGCAGGGGCAGGTAGTTCATGGCGAGTCCTCGGATGGGATGATGGGTGAGGCAGTCGCGGCTAAAGCCCCTCCCACAGGCAAAGGCGCATGGCGCACCCTAGGTGCGCCATGCGCTGGGCCCTTAGCGTTGGGCGCTGGCCTTGTCCCAGCTCGGCAGCTTGAACACCCAGAAGGAACCACCTTGGGCGACCGGCTTGGTCAACTCGGCCATGTCGCCACCCCACAGCGGTACGGCGCCGCCGTAGCCAGCAGTCACGCCGATGTACTGCTCACCGTCCTGTTCCCAGGTGATGGGCGGGGAGATGATTCCGGTACCGACCTGGAACTTCCACAGCTCCTTGCCGTTCTTGGCGTCGAAGGCCTTGAAGTAGCCGTCGCCGGTGCCGGTGAACACCAGGTTGCCCTTGGTGGCCAGTACGCCGGCCCATAGCGGCAGACGCTCCTTGTGTTCCCAGGCGACCTTGCCGGTGGTGGGGTTCATGGCGCGCAGGATGCCGACGTGGTCGTCGAACAGGCGCTTGATGCGGAAACCCATGCCCAGGTAGGCGGATCCCTTCTTGTAGTGCGCCTCTTCGGCCCAGTAGTCCTCCTTCCAGTGGTTGGCTGGTACGTAGAACAGGCCGGTGTCCTGACTGTAGGCCATCGGGTTCCAGTTCTTGCCACCGAGGAAGGGCGGGGAGACTTCGACCACTTGCCCCTTGGTTTCGCCGGCCTTGGGCTTCGGCGGGCGCTGGCCTTCGTTCTCGACCGGGCGACCGGTTTCCAGATCGATGTGGCTGGCCCAGGTGATCTTGTCGACGAAGGGGAAGGCGTTCTTCAGCTTGCCGTTGGCGCGGTCGACCACGTAGAAGAAGCCATTGCGGTCGGCATGGGCGGTGGCCTTGGTGACCTTGCCGTCCTTGTCCTTGTAGTCGAACAGCACCAGCTCGTTGTTGCCGGAGAAGTCCCAGGCATCGTTCGGGGTGTGCTGGTAGAACCACTTCACTTCGCCGGTGGTCGGGTCGACGCCAACCTGGCCGGAGGTGTACAGGCTGTCGTAATCCTTGGGATTGCCGCCGTCTGCGGTGCGTGCCCAGCCGTTCCATGGGGCCGGGTTGCCGGCGCCGATGATGATGGTGTTGGTTTCGGCATCGAAACTGGCGCTCTGCCACGGGGCACCGCCGCCCTGGCTCCAGGCTTCCTTCTTGCCGGTCGGGTGGTTGGGATCGTCCGGCCAGCTCGGCGCCTTGATGTCGCCGGTCGGGTTGCTGTCCTTGCCGTTCAGGCGGCCCATGTGGCCTTCGACGAAGGGGCGCATCCAGACTTCTTCGCCGGTGTCCGGGTCGCGGGCGAACAGGCGGCCGACCACGCCGAACTCGTCACCGGAGCTGCCATGGATCAGCAGCACCTTGCTGCTCTTGCCGTCCTTCACGATGGTCGGCGCGCCGGTCATGGTGTAGCCAGCGGAGTGATCGCCGAATTTCTTGTTCCAGACCACCTTGCCGGTGTCCTTGTTCAGCGCCACGACGCGGGCGTCGAGGGTGCCGAAGTAGATCTTGTCGCCATAGATGGCGGCGCCGCGGTTGACCACGTCGCAGCACGGGCGGATGTCGTCGGGCAGGCGGTGGCTGTAGGTCCACAGGCGCTTGCCGGTCTTGGCGTCTAGGGCGAAGACGCGCGAGTAGGAGCCGGTCACGTAGACCACGCCGTCGTGGATGATGGCCTGGGATTCCTGGCCGCGCTGCTTCTCGTCACCGAAGGAATAGCTCCAGGCCGGGGTCAGCTTGAACACGTTGTCGGCGTTCACCTGGGCCAGCGGGCTCCAGCGCTGGGCGTTGGTGCCCATGCCGTACTGCAGCACGTTGCTGGTGGTGGCGTGGTCGTTGGCAATGTCTTCCCAGGTGACCGGCTTGGCGAACGCGCTCTGGCTCAGCGCCAGGCCGCCGGCCAGCATCAGGGCGAGCGCCAGCGGGCGCGGGGTGCTGGGTAGGTTTCTTGTTGTCATGGTTGTGCTTCCCGTTGAAGAAAGTGATCGCCGCAGTGGCAAGTCGATGGTGGTACCCGGCCACCTTTGCGCCTACGGAAAAACTCCCGCCTTCACCGGGAGGATTTCCCGGTCGGGGCATGACTTGGACTTGCTGCCAAGGCATCGCCAACACCCCGACCCAAGCCCTACTACCAAGGGACTAGAACGCGACCACCAAAGCAGCATTCGGCGCGTTGCGCGGCCTTTCTAAGATGGTCGGCACAAGCTCTGAACGGGCTGTCTTGCGTGCATTAGATGAGGTCCTAGCCATGAACAAGAAGATCCAATCCACCCTGGCGTTGCTGCTGCTCGCCGCGTCGACCAACCTCTGGGCGCACGGCGATGTGGTACCGCAGGCAGTGAACACCGACGGCCTGGAGCCGCTGGGTGAGGAATGGCTGGAAGAGAACCCCTATCGTGACAACCCGCGCGCCATCGAGATCGGCTCCTCGGCCTACAACCAGAACTGCGCCGCCTGCCATGGCCTGGAAGCCAAGTCCGGCGGTATCGCTCCGGACCTGCGCCTACTGGAGCTGGGTGCCAGCGGTGACGAATGGTTCAAGGAGCGGGTGATCAACGGTGCGGTGCGCGACGGGCGTGTGTACATGCCGAAGATGGCCGACTACCTGAGCCAGGAAGCCCTGTGGGCGGTGCGTACCTATCTGGAGAGCGTGCACGTCGAGGAGTAAGCGCTTGATGATAAATCTGCTGCGCTCGGCATCTCGCGTTTCGGCGGTGCTCGCAATGCTCATGTATGCCAATACATTCCGCTTGCTGCGCGCAGGCTCAGCGCGACCTGCCATCGCTCGCGACGATTTCTTCATAAGCGCTCGCGTCATGCGCCGGCTGGTCCTCCTGTGTGGCCTGCTGCTAGGCCTGGGCATTGCCCAGGCACAGGTGCGCGACTTCGACCGCATCACCGAGTCGGGCACCCTGCGTGTGGCGCTGTACCAGAACTTCCCGCCCTACAGCTACGAGCAGGACGGTCAGCCGCGTGGCGTCGACTACGAGCTGGCCAAGGCGTTGGCAGAGGGACTCGGGCTGAAGCTGGAAGTGATGTGGGCGCCGCCAGGCGAGAAGCTCGACGACGACCTGCGCGACTACATCTGGCGTGGCCGGGTGACCGCGCAAGGTCAACTGGCCGATGTGATGTTGCGTGTGCCCTACGACCGCGACTACGCGCAGATGCGCAATGAGCTGGGGGAGCTGGTCAACGAACGCGTGGTGATGTTCGGCCCCTATCAGCGTGAGCGCTGGCAACTGGCTTTCGATCGTCGGCGTCTGCCCGAAGTGCCGAGCATCGTTGCGCTGCGCCAGCACCCGGTGGGGGTGGAAGTCGAGAGCGTGCCCTCGTTCTACCTGAGTTCGGTACAGGGCGGCATGCTCAGCCAGGAAACCCGTCATTACCCGACGCCGAAGCTGGCCTTTGCGGCCATGCAGGGTGGTGAAGTGGATGCGGTGATGGCGCTGCGTGGCGAGGTGGACTGGCTGGTGCACGAGGCCGATGACCCGCAACTGGCGCTGGCCGAGAACGCCTACCCGGACATGGGCCGGCAGATCTGGGAAATCGGCATGGCGGTGCACGAAACCAACCGGCAACTGGCCTATGCCCTGGAAGAACAGCTGGAAAACATGATCCTCGACGGCTCACTCGAGCGCCTGTACGCGCGCTACGGGCTGCGCTACGAGAAGCCAGAACAATACCAATAAGAGTCGAGCCGGAGGTGGGCGATGGATTGGCGTAGCCTGATGTTGCTGGCCCTGTTTGCCTGGGCCTGGGAAGCGCGGGCCGCTGCGCCCGATCCGGTCACCTCGGTGATGTGGGACTACTATCACCAGCGCCTGCTCAACGGTGAGGCCTTCTTCTTCGACGACAAGGTTCGCCTCGAGGTGCCGCCATTCGCCGAGGATGCGCGCCAGGTGCCGATCCAGATCGACGCCAGCGCCTACCGCGGCAAGGTCAAGCGCATTCTGGCCTGGGCCGAGCTCAACCCGATCCCGCGTATTCTCGACTTCGCTCCCGGCGAGCATCTGGAGCCGAGTCTGGCCATTCGCATCCGTGTCGAGCAGGCCACGCCGATTCGCGCGGCGGTGCTCACCGACGATGGCGTCTGGCATATCGGCTCGGCCCGCGTCGAAGCAGCGGGTGGCGGCTGTACTGCGCCCAGCGTGGTGCGCGCCGAGGCTGGCTGGGAGGAGCGCCTGGGCCAGGTGCTGGGCAAGCGCTTCGTACGCGGTGAGGACAGCCGCCTGCGCCTGCAGGTATCGCACCCGATGGACAACGGCCTGGTCGGTAGCATCCCCGAGTTCTACATCGAGCAGGCCGAGCTGCGCGATGCCGATGGCCAGGTGTTGGGGCGCATCGAGTTGTTCCCGGCGGTCAGCGAGAACCCGACGCTGACCTTCGACCTGCGTGGCGATCAGCAGGCCGAAGTCTGGCTGCGCGACAACAACGGCAACGAATTCCAGGCCGCGTTCTGACGACGGTTCCATTCGCCGCGGGGCGCGGCTCCTACAACAAGAAGCAACAAATGCTCGCCCATTCTGTAGGAGCCCCGCCCCGGGGCGAAGCTCGCGGCTCAGGCACATTTTCGAGGAGAAAGGTATGCGCTGGATATTGTTTCTGCTGGCTCTCGGGACCGGGTTTGCCCAAGCACTCGATTACCAGCTGCAACCCCGGCAGATCTCTGACGGCGTCTGGCTGCTGGAAGGCAGCACCGACAATTTCGCGGCGGAAAATGGCGGCAATATCGTCAACCTCGGCTTCATCGAAACCGCGGCCGGTGTGGTGGTGATCGACACCGGGCCGTCGCGGAGCTACGGCGAGGCGCTGCGCCAGAGCATCGAGAAGGCCACCGGCAAACAGGTGGTGCGCGTACTGCTGACTCACCATCACCCCGATCATGTGCTGGGCAACCAGGCCTTCGCCGGCCTCCCCATCGCTGCGTTACCCGAGACCACCCGATTGCTGGCCGAACAGGGCGACGCCATGGCAGAGAACATGTACCGCCTGGTCGGCGACTGGATGCGCGGCACCGAGGTGGTATTGCCCACCGAACAGCTGCAGGAAGGCACGCTGGAAATCGGCGGCCGGCGCCTGCAACTGCTGGCGCTGCGCGGCCACACCGGCGCCGACCTGGCTATTCTCGACGAGCGTACGGGCGTCTTGTTCGCCGGCGATATCCTGTTCTACCAGCGCGCGCTGACCACGCCGAACAGCCCCGGGCTGGATGTGTGGCAGGCCGATCTGGATCGACTTGAGGCCTTGCCGTGGAAGCAGATCGTGCCCGGCCATGGCCCGGTGACCAGCGATGCGGCGCCGTTCGTGCAGATGCGTTATTACCTGGGCTGGCTCGATGGCTTGCTGCGTCAGGGAGCGGAGCAGGGCGCGGATATGAACGAGCTGATCCGCGCGCCCATTCCCGAGCGCTTCGCCCAGGTGAATCTGTCGCGCTATGAGCTGATCCGCAGCGTCAGCCACCTGTACCCGCGCTACGAGCGCAACGCCATGGCGCGGGTGGATCGTCAGGATTAGCGGCGTGCGGTGCTGTGGGAGGGAATTGCGCTGTGGGAGGGGCTCAGCCGGTACCTGTGCAGGAAGATATCGTCGCTGAAGCGCCTCCCACTCTTATGCCGGCTTCGTAGCCCGGATGAAATCCGGGAGAAATATGCGCGCTATCCCCGGATTTAATCCGGGCTACAGGCTGCTCTTGTGGGAGGGGCTTTAGCCGCGACTTACGTATAAGGGCGTCGCCGCTGAAGCGCCTCCCACAATACGTCTGGACCTAGAGCTCTTCGTCGTCACGAATCAGCACGTAATGACGGCCGTGCTCGGTCTCTTCGTGGTCATAGACGTAATACATCACCACTTCGCCCAGGCTGGACTGCACGGCCACGTAGTCACCGCTCTCGGGCATGAAGAAATCCCGAGTTGCCGGCTTGGCCAGGCATTCGATATGGGCGGTGACGAAGTGGGTTGGGTCTTCTTCGCCGTAGTAATCCTCACGCTGGTGCGCATCCCAGTCCTGCGGCGGCTCGAAGGCGCCGGTGATCAGTACCTTGCCGTCGCCCAGATCCTGCTCTTCGGCATCCCGGTCCTGCTCGTCGGGACGATAGACAGTGCAGTCCAGTGCATCGGGATGGTTGAGAATTTCCTGGCGAGGTTGGGGCACGGGTGTCTCCGGTCAGAATGTGCGGGCGGCCAAGTGTCCGGCAAAGGCGTGGCCGCCGCAATCGTAATGATCGCAGGCTGTGGGGCAGGTATTGCTACCAAGGAACGAGGAAAATCGGCTGGGTGTGCAATTGTTGGGTGGCCTGTGCGAGCCAAGAATTTGCGGCAGACCGGGAAAAATTCCCGGCAATAACAATGAACCCGCAGAGGTAGCCGCAATGAAACACGCCGGTCTTCGCCAGCCTTTCCTCCTCACCGCACTCTGTGCCGCCATGCTGTTGCCGTCCGCCGCCGCGCTGGCGGTCACCGACGCCGAGATTCTCAAGGACGCCACCACCACCGACGAGATCGTCACCAACGGCCTCGGCTTGCAGGGCCAGCGCTACAGCCCGCTGAACATCCTCAACGAGCAGAACGTCAAGGAGCTGCGCCCGGTCTGGACCATGTCCTTCGGCGGGGAGAAGCAGCGCGGTCAGCAGGCGCAGCCGCTGATCAAGGACGGCGTGATGTACGTCACTGCCTCCTATTCGCGGGTATTCGCCGTCGATGCGCGCACCGGGCGTGAGCTTTGGCAGTACGAAGCGCGCCTGCCGGACGATATCCGCCCCTGCTGCGACGTGATCAACCGGGGTGTCGCCCTGTACGACGACCTGGTGATCTTCGGCACCCTCGACGCCAAGCTGGTGGCGCTGAACAAGGATACCGGCAAGGTGGTATGGCGCAAGAACGTCGCCGATCACAAGGCGGGTTACTCCATCACCGCCGCGCCGCTGGTGGTCAATGGCAAACTGATCACCGGCGTTTCCGGTGGCGAGTTCGGCGTGGTCGGCAAGATCGAAGCCTACGATCCGAAGAACGGCGAGCTGCTGTGGAGCCGTCCGACCGTCGAAGGCCACATGGGCTACGTCTACAAGGACGGCAAGGCCGTCGAGAATGGTATCAGCGGCGGCGAGGCCGGCAAGACCTGGCCGGGCGACCTGTGGAAGACCGGCGGCGCCGCGCCCTGGCTAGGCGGCTACTACGACGCCGACACCAATCTGCTGTTCTTCGGCACCGGCAACCCGGCGCCGTGGAACTCGCACCTGCGTCCTGGCGACAACCTCTATTCCTCCTCGCGCCTGGCCCTGAACCCGGATGACGGCAGCATCAAGTGGCACTTCCAGACCACGCCGCACGACGGTTGGGACTTCGACGGCGTCAACGAGCTGGTCTCCTTCGACTACCAGGAAGACGGCAAGACCATCAAGGCGGCGGCCACTGCCGACCGTAACGGCTTCTTCTACGTGCTCGACCGTACCAACGGCAAGTTCATCCGCGGCTTCCCCTTCGTCGACAAGATCACCTGGGCCAAGGGCCTGGACAAGAATGGCCGGCCGATCTTTGATGACAGCAACCGCCCAGGTTCGCCGAGTGCGGCAGAGAAGGGCAAGAGCGTGTTCGCCGCGCCGGCCTTCCTCGGCGCGAAGAACTGGATGCCCATGGCCTACAGCCAGGACACCGGCCTGTTCTATGTGCCGTCCAACGAGTGGGGCATGGACATATGGAACGAGGACATCGCCTACAAGAAAGGCGCGGCCTACCTGGGCGCCGGTTTCACCATCAAGCCGCTGAACGAGGACTACATCGGCGTATTGCGCGCCATCGATCCGAAGACCGGCAAGGAAGTCTGGCGCCACAAGAACTACGCGCCGCTCTGGGGCGGAGTGCTGACCACCAAGGGCAACCTGGTGTTCACCGGCAACCCGGAAGGCTACCTGCAGGCGTTCAATGCCAAGACCGGCGAGAAGGTCTGGGAATTCCAGACCGGCTCGGGCGTGATCGGCTCGCCCGTGACCTGGGAGATGGACGGCGAACAGTACGTCTCGGTGCTGTCCGGCTGGGGTGGTGCGGTGCCGCTGTGGGGCGGCGAGGTGGCCAAGCGCGTCAAGCACCTGAATCAGGGCGGTATGCTGTGGACCTTCAAGCTGCCGAAGGAACTGGTGGCCAAGCACTGATTGGTCGAAGCGCCAGACGATGGCCGGACACTGTCCGGCCATCGTCGTTTCTGGGGCTGTCAGCGGGCTACTGGCTGCTTCGAAATGCCACGGACGAGTTTTTCGTGGTCTGGAACGCAAGACCAGGCGAACGGGTCTAGCCTTTAGCTTTCATGGCCCGTACCTCGCTGCCAAAGGCCCGGCCCAGACCGCTTGCCGCTCTACTACCAAATGACTAGGCGATCTGTGCCATGGGCGCATACCGAGGTTTTCAGAGGCTTCCTAAGATCGAACCATGACTCGCTTCCCCGATTGGCAGCGGGCTCCGACAACAAGAGAGGTCAGCATCATGATTTACGCGAAACCGGGTACCGCAGGCGCCGTCGTCACCCTCAAACCACGCTACGGCAACTACATCGGCGGTGAGTTTGTCGCCCCGCTCAGCGGCCAGTACTTCAGCAACACCAGCCCGGTCGATGGCTCGGTGATCGGTGAATTTCCTCGCTCCAACGCCGCCGATGTCGACAAGGCGCTGGACGCCGCACATGCCGCCGCCGATGCCTGGGGCCGCACCAGCGTGCAGGAGCGTTCGCACATCCTGCTGAAGATCGCCGACCGTATCGAAGCCAACCTCGAGCTGCTGGCCGTGGCCGAAACCTGGGACAACGGCAAGGCCGTGCGTGAAACGCTGAATGCCGATGTGCCGCTGGCTGCCGACCACTTCCGCTACTTCGCCGGTTGCATTCGTGCCCAGGAAGGCAGCACCGCCGAGATCAACGACGGCACCGTGGCCTATCACTTCCACGAACCGCTGGGCGTGGTCGGGCAGATCATCCCGTGGAACTTCCCGCTGCTGATGGCCGCCTGGAAACTCGCTCCGGCCCTGGCCGCCGGCAACGCCATCGTGCTCAAGCCTGCCGAGCAGACCCCGCTGTCGATCACCCTGCTGGTGGAAATCATCGGCGACCTGCTGCCGCCAGGCGTACTCAACATCGTTCAGGGCTTCGGTCGCGAGGCAGGTGAAGCGCTGGCCACCAGCAAGCGCATCGCCAAGATCGCCTTCACCGGCTCCACCCCGGTCGGTTCGCACATCATGAAATGCGCGGCCGAGAACATTATTCCGTCTACCGTCGAACTGGGCGGCAAATCGCCGAACATCTTCTTCGCCGACATCATGAACGCCGAGCCGGCCTTCATCGAGAAGGCCGCCGAAGGCCTGGTACTGGGCTTCTTCAACCAAGGCGAAGTGTGTACCTGCCCGTCACGTGCGCTGGTACAGGAGTCGATCTACGACGCCTTCATGGTCGAAGTGATGAAGAAGATCAAGCAGATCAAGCGCGGCAACCCGCTGGACACCGAGACCATGGTCGGCGCCCAGGCCTCGCAGCAGCAGTTCGACAAGATCCTCAGCTACCTGGAGATCGCCCAGCAGGAAGGCGCGCAGGTGCTCACCGGCGGCGCGGCCGAGCGCCTGGACGGGGATCTGGCCAGCGGTTACTACATCCAGCCGACCCTGCTCAAGGGCACCAACAAGATGCGCGTGTTCCAGGAGGAAATCTTCGGCCCGGTGATCGGTGTGACCACCTTCAAGGACGAGGCCGAGGCCCTGGCCATCGCCAACGATACCGAGTTCGGCCTCGGCGCCGGCGTGTGGAGCCGCGACATGAACGTCGCCTACCGCATGGGCCGCGCAATCAAGGCCGGTCGCGTATGGACCAACTGCTACCACCTGTACCCGGCGCATGCCGCCTTCGGTGGTTACAAGAAGTCCGGTGTCGGCCGTGAAACCCACAAGATGATGCTCGACCACTACCAGCAGACCAAGAACCTGCTGGTGAGCTATGACATCAATCCGCTCGGTTTCTTCTGAGTTCTGATGCATCCCAACGGTGGCGCGCTCGCTCCGGCGCGCCACCTCTTGCCAGGCGAAGAACCCTACCCGGGTGGATCTGCAGGCAGCCATGGGCCTGAACGGCAGCAGATCCTTATCGCGACGCGGCTTCGGCCGCGTTTTTTATTGGCGATGGGGTTTGACTCTGCCTTTGCTTGAGCGTGATCGCGGATAAATCCGCTCCTACAGAAAAGGCGCGCGCCTGGCCGGTAGGAGCGGATTTATCGGCGATTGAGACTGGCACCGCGCCCACCGAGATCGAGAACAAATGCGCTGATTTCCGCCCACCTGTATTCAGCCTTGCGTTTTTATTGACGCATGTTTCAAGCGCGGCGATGACAGGAACCTTCGGGTGCGAGTCGTGCCTACTGATAGCGTCACCTACCAATGCCAGTGCCGATTCATCCCAAAGTACCATTTGGCCTCTTGCCTGGCGGGGGCTTAATGAGGGTGCCGGAATGCCCCGGCGCCATAACAAGAGGACCGCACCATGTGGACTAAACCCGCCTACACCGACCTGCGCATTGGCTTCGAAGTGACCATGTACTTCGCCAACCGCTGATCGCTCCTGGCCCCGGTTCGTCCGGGGCATCCCCCGCTGGTGACCTCCATGCATATCCAGATTCTCGGCTCCGCCGCCGGCGGCGGCTTTCCCCAGTGGAACTGCAACTGCCGCAATTGCCATGGCGTGCGGGCCGGTACCCTGCGGGCGCAGCCGCGTACGCAATCATCCATCGCCATCTCCGATGACGGCGAGCAGTGGATCCTGTGCAACGCCTCGCCGGACATTCGTGCGCAGATCGAAGCCTTTCCCGCGCTGCAGCCTGCGCGCAAACTGCGCGACACGGCGATTGCCAGCATCGTTCTGCTCGACAGCCAGATCGACCATTGCACAGGCCTGTTGACCCTGCGTGAAGGCTGCCCGCATCAGGTCTGGTGTACCGAGATGGTCCATCAGGACCTGACCACCGGATTTCCGCTGTTCAATATGCTCAGCCACTGGAACGGCGGCCTGCAGCACCGGCTGATCGAGCTGGACGCCAAGCCCTTCGCCATTCCCGCCTGCCCGGCGCTGAGCATCACCGCCATCGCCCTGCGCAGTAGCGCGCCGCCTTATTCGCCGCATCGGGGCAATCCGCACCCGGGGGACAATATCGGCCTGTTCATCGAGGATACGCGTAGCGGCCGCAGCCTGTTCTACGCTCCCGGCCTGGGCCAGGTGGACGAGCAACTGCTGGGCTGGATGCGCCGCGCCGACTGCCTGCTGGTGGACGGCACGCTGTGGCGCGACGACGAGATGCGCGTGTGTGAGGTGGGCGACAAGCTCGGCAGCGAGATGGGACATCTGTGCCAGAGCGGTCCCGGCGGGATGATCGAGTTGCTCGACGGCCTGCCGACCGCACGCAAGATTCTTATCCATATCAACAACACCAACCCGATTCTCGACCTGGATTCGCCCGAACGCGCCGAACTGGACGCCCACGGCATCGAGGTCGCGTTCGATGGCATGAGCATCGTTTTGTAGGCTGTGCGCACCGGGGAGTTCTGATGAGCCAAGCTGCCATGACACCTGCCGAGTTCGAGCAGGCGCTGCGCGCCAAGGGCGCGCTGTACCACATCCATCATCCGTTCCACCGCGCCATGTACGAAGGGCGCGCCACCCGTGAGCAGATTCAGGGCTGGGTGGCCAACCGCTTCTACTATCAGGTCAATATTCCGCTCAAGGATGCGGCGATCCTCGCCAACTGTCCGGATCGCGAAACGCGGCGCGAGTGGATCCAGCGCATCCTCGATCACGACGGTGCACCCGGAGAGGAGGGCGGTATCGAGGCCTGGCTGCGCCTGGCCGAGTCCGTCGGCCTCGACCGCGATCAGGTGCTGTCGCAGGAGCTGGTGCTGCCCGGCGTGCGCTTTGCTGTTGATGCTTACGTCAACTTCGCTCGCCGCGCCAGTTGGCAGGAGGCGGCCAGCAGCTCGCTGACCGAGCTGTTCGCGCCGACCATCCATCAGTCGCGCCTGGACGCCTGGCCGCAGCACTATCCCTGGATCGATGCTGCCGGTTACGACTACTTCCGCAATCGCCTGAGCCAGGCGCGGCGCGATGTCGAGCATGGCCTGCGCATCACCCTGGAGCACTACCGCACCCGTGAGGCGCAGGAACGCATGCTGAACATCCTGCAATTCAAACTGGATGTGCTGTGGAGCATGCTCGACGCCATGAGCATGGCCTACGAGCTGGAGCGCCCGCCGTATCACACGGTGACGGCCGAGCGTGTCTGGCATAGGGGAATCGACCTGTGAGCGGATTGAATGGAGCGCCCGGCATGACCACCCTGACTTCGGATCACGTGCCGATGATTCGCCGGGGCTTTCGCCTGCAGTTCGAACCGGCGCAGGGCTGTCATGTGCTGCTCTATCCGGAGGGCATGATCAAGCTCAACGACAGTGCCGGTGAGATTCTCCAGCAGGTCGATGGCAAGCGTTCGGTGGCCGAGATCATCGACAACCTGCACCAGCGCTTCCCCGATGTGCCCGGCATCGACGAAGACATCCTGGCCTTTATCGAGGTGGCCCATGCACAGTTCTGGATCGAGCTTCGCTAAAGCAGGTCATGAACCAGGGCCGCCGCTTTGGCTCCTGGCCGAGCTGACTTATCGTTGCCCGCTGCAGTGCCCGTACTGCTCCAATCCGCTGGATTTCGCCAAGCAGGGCGATGAACTCAGCACCGCCGAGTGGATCGAGGTGTTTCGCCAGGCCCGTGAGCTCGGCGCGGCGCAGCTGGGCTTCTCCGGTGGCGAGCCGCTGGTGCGTCAGGATCTGGCCGAGCTGATCGCAGCGGCGCGCGGCCTGGGCTATTACACCAACCTGATCACCTCCGGCATCGGCCTGACCGAAGCACGCATCGCCGAGTTCGCCGATGCCGGGCTGGACCATATCCAGATCAGCTTTCAGGCCGCCGACGAGGAGGTGAACAACCTGCTGGCCGGCTCGAAGAAGGCCTTCGCGCAGAAACTGGCGATGGCCCGCGCGGTCAAGGCCCACGGCTACCCGATGGTGCTCAACTTCGTCACCCACCGGCACAACATCGACAATATCGAGCGCATCATCGAGCTGTGCCTGGAGCTGGAGGCTGACTTCGTCGAACTCGCCACCTGCCAGTTCTACGGTTGGGCCGAGCTCAACCGCGCGGGATTGCTGCCAACCCGTGCGCAGCTGGAGCGCGCCGAGCGCATCACCAATCAGTGGCGCGACAAACTGGTGGCCGAAAATAACCCGTGCAAGCTGATCTTCGTCACCCCGGATTACTACGAGGAGCGCCCCAAGGCCTGCATGAACGGCTGGGGCAACCTGTTTCTCGACATCACCCCGGATGGCACCGCGCTGCCCTGTCACAGCGCGCGGCAGCTGCCGGTGCAGTTCCCGAACGTGCGCGAGCACAGCGTCGAGCATATCTGGCGGCATTCCTTCGGCTTCAACCGCTTCCGCGGCGACGACTGGATGCCCGAGCCGTGTCGTTCGTGTGACGAGAAGCACAAGGATTTCGGCGGCTGTCGCTGCCAGGCCTTTATGCTCACCGGCGATGCCAGCAACGCCGACCCGGTGTGCAGCAAGTCGGCGCACCATGAGGTGATTCTCGCCGCGCGCCGCCAGGCCGACGAGGCGCCGTTGGGGCTGGGCGAGCTGCAGTACCGCAACGACAAGGCCTCGCGGATCATATGCAAGGCGTGACCGATCCCGACTCGATCTGGAGCGCTGAACAGGCTGCGGCCGCCAGTGCCGATTTTGCCGAGCTGCACGCTGCCCATGGCGGCGTGCTGTGGGTGGCATTCGATCCCGGGCTGGCGCGGTGCGGGCTGTTCTTCTGTCGCGACGGCGTGGTGCGCGAGCTGACCCCGCCAGGGTTTTCCGTGCGCAGCCGGGTCTACGAGTACGGCGGCGGCGCCTGCTGCGCCACGGAGCAGGGCGCAGCTTTCGTCAATGAGCGTGATCAGCAGATCTACTACCTGCCGCTGGCTGGGGCCGTAGGAGCGGCTTCAGCCGCGAATCTTGCTGATTCAAGGGAAATCGCGGCTGAAGCGGAATGCCGCCCAGCCGCTTCTACGAATATTGAGCCGCAGGCGCTCACGGACCGCGTCAATTGCCGCTACGGCGATTTGTCCTTCGTCCCCGCCTGGCAGGCATTGCTGGCGGTGGAGGAAAGCCAAGACGGCAGCGCAGTGGTGCATCGCCTGGTGCGTATCGGCCTTAATGGCAAGCATGAGGTGTTGGTTGAGGGCGCCGATTTCTACGCGACGCCTGTGGCCGACACGAGCGGTCAGCGCCTTGCCTGGGTCGAATGGGATCGTCCTCATCAACCCTGGGTCGCTACCCGCCTGTGTCGCCGCGAGTCCGGTGAGCGTACCTGCGTGTTGATGGGCGAGGCGGAGGATCGGTCCCTGCAGCAACCGCGTTTCGATGCACAGGGGCGGCTATGGGTGCTGAGCGATCAGGCCGGCTGGTGGCAGCCCGTATGCATCGATGCCGACACGAAGTGGCAGGTTGCGCCCTTCGATCACGCACCGGCGCCCTGGCAGTTGGGCGGCCGAACCTATCTGCCGCTGGAGAACGGCGAGTTTGTGCTGACCCGTTTCGAGCAAGGCACAGGCGTTTTGCTCTCGTGTGACGGGGCCGGCCAGACCGCACGCACCGAGTCCTTTGTATCTGATGCGCGCTACGCAGAGCGGCGGTTGGCCGAAGATTTCACCCGTTTTCGCTCCCTGGCCGCCGATGCCGAGCACTTCTACTGCATCGCTGGCGCCCCGGATCGCCTGCCCGCTGTGCTTGCCATTCGCCGGAGCGATGGCGCAGTGCGGTTACTGGCCGGTGGCGAGCAGCCATTGGCTGAAGAGCAGCTATCACGCCCCCAACCATTCAGCTGTGGGGTAGGTGAGGGCGAACGCAGTCACGGCTTTTTCTACTCGCCTGCATCAACCGGGGAACGCCCGCCGCTGGTGATTTTCCTGCACGGTGGGCCGACCTCGGCCAGCTACCCGGTGTTCGACCCGCGTATCGCCTTCTGGACGCTGCGCGGCTTCGCCGTGCTCGACCTCAACTACCGTGGCAGCAGCGGTTATGGTCGTGCCTATCGCCTGCGTCTGGCGGGCGGGTGGGGGGAGCTGGAAGTCGAGGACATTCGCGCCGCCATCAACGCACTGGCCGGTGATGGCCGTATCGATGCGCAACGTGTGTTCGTGCGCGGTGGTAGTGCTGGCGGCTTTAGCGCGCTGCGTGCACTGGCCGAGCTGCCGCAACTGCGTGGCGGCGCCAGTCTCTACGGCGTCAGCGACCCGCTGGCGCTGCGCCGGCTGACGCACAAGTTCGAGGCGGATTATCTCGACTGGCTGATCGGCGATCCGGAGCGCGATGCCGAGCGTTATCGCAGCCGCACGCCGCTGTTGCAGGCCAACAGGATCGACGTTCCGATGATTTTCTTCCAGGGCGCGCTGGATGCGGTGGTGGTGCCGAGCCAGACCGAGGCCATGGTCGAGGCGCTGCGTCAGCGCGGTTTACCGGTCGAGTATCACCTGTTCGCCGAAGAACGCCATGGTTTCCGTCAGGCCGCCAATCTGGCCGAGGCGCTGCGCGCCGAACACGCCTTCTATTGGCAGTTGAGCTGAACGCAGGTCGCATTGCATAAACCGAGCAATGCAGTAGGCTGATCGCCATTCCATAACAAGAAATTTCAGGCCGTTGTATGAGCCACGAATTGAATCAGCTGCGTAAGTTCGTTTCCCCCGAGATCATCTTCGGCGCCGGCTCCCGGCATAACGTCGGCAATTACGCCAAGACCTTCGGCGCGCGCAAGGTGCTGATCGTCTCCGATCCCGGTGTGGTCGCTGCTGGCTGGGCCGGCGATGTCGAGGCCAGCCTGCAGGCTCAGGGCATCACCTACTGCCTGTACACCAGGGTGTCGCCCAACCCGCGCGTGGAAGAGGTGATGGAGGGCGCCGAGCTGTATCGCAGCGAGGGCTGCAACGTCATCGTCGCGGTCGGTGGCGGCAGCCCGATGGACTGCGCCAAGGGTATCGGCATCGTCGTTGCCCATGGTCGCAGCATTCTCGAATTCGAAGGTGTGGACACCATTCGCGTGCCCAGTCCGCCGCTGATCCTGATCCCGACCACCGCCGGCACCTCGGCCGACGTGTCGCAGTTCGTGATCATCTCCAACCAGCAGGAGCGAATGAAGTTCTCCATCGTCAGCAAGGCGGTGGTGCCGGACGTGTCGCTGATCGATCCGGAAACCACGCTGAGCATGGACCCATTCCTCAGCGCCTGTACCGGCATCGACGCCATGGTGCACGCCATCGAGGCATTCGTTTCCACCGGCCACGGCCCGCTGACCGACCCACATGCGCTGGAAGCCATGCGCCTGATCAACGGCAACCTGGTGCAGATGATCGCCAATCCGGGCGATATCGCTCTGCGCGAGAAGATCATGCTCGGCAGCATGCAGGCCGGCCTGGCCTTCTCCAATGCGATCCTCGGCGCAGTGCATGCCATGAGTCACAGCCTGGGGGGCTTTCTCGATTTGCCACACGGTCTGTGCAACGCGGTATTGATCGAGCACGTGGTGGCGTTCAACTACAGCGCGGCGCCGGAGCGTTTCAAGGTCATCGCCGAAACCCTCGGCATAGACTGCCGTGGGCTCAACCACGCACAGATTCGCCAGCGCCTGGTCGAGCACCTGATTGCCTTCAAGCACGCCATGGGCTTCCGCGAGACGCTTGGCCTGCACGGCGTCAGCACCTCGGACATTCCGTTCCTGTCCAGCCATGCGATGGACGACCCGTGCATCCTCACCAACCCGCGCGAATCGACCCAGCGCGACGTCGAGGTGGTGTATGGCGAGGCGCTCTGACGAAGCGCTGGCCGGGCTGCTCGGTCTCGGTAGCCAGTCGGCGCGCAAGAGTCACTATCCCGAGCTGCTGGCGCGCCTGGAAGAACTGGAAACCGAGCGCAATCGCTATAAATGGCTGTTCGAGCACGCGGTGCACGGCATTATCCAGGCCAGCCTGCAGGACGGCGTGCTCGCGGCCAATCCGGCGATGGCGCACATGCTGGGCTATGACGATCCGCAGCAGGTGCTCTGGGCGCCGGGCGATTTGGCCCGGCACCTGTTCGTTGGCGGTTTCGATGAGCTGGCCCTGATTCGCGAGCGTTTGAGCCAGGGCCAGGCCCTGCTGGGCTACGAAACGCGTTTGCGTCGTCGCGATGGCAGTACCATCGACGTGCTGATGAACCTGTTGCTCAAACCCGAGGGCGATGGGGTTTTCGAAGGGTTCGTTGCCGATATCACCGAGCGCAAGCAGGCGCAGCAGCGCCTGCAGTCACTCAACGACGAACTGGAGCAACGTGTCGCTGCGCGTACCTTCGAACTGCTCGAATCCAACCGCAACCTGCAGCGGCAGATTGAGGAGCGCGAACGTATCGAGCTGGCCCTGCGCGAGGCGCGCGACGCCGCCGAAGCGGCCAATCGCAGCAAGGACAAGTACTTGGCTGCGGCCAGTCACGACCTGTTGCAGCCGCTCAATGCTGCGCGCCTGCTGATTTCCACGCTACGCGAGCGTGAGCTGCCAATTGCCGAACAGAACCTGGTAGAGCGCAGCCACCTGGCCCTGGAAGGCGCCGAGGATCTGCTCGCTGATCTGCTGGATATTTCCAAGCTGGATCAGGCGGCTATCAAGCCGGATCTCGACGTTTATCGCCTTGAAGAACTGCTCGCGCCGCTGGCGTCCGAGTTCGAAAGCGTGGCCTCGGCCAGTGGCTTGCGTCTGCGCGCGCGAATTGCCAGTTATGCGGTGCACACCGATTTCCGCTTGCTGACGCGCATTTTGCGTAACTTCCTCAGCAATGCCTGCCGGTATACCGAACGTGGCGGTGTGCTGCTCGGGGCGCGTCGGCGCGGCTCGTTCGTCGAGTTGCAGGTGTGGGACAGCGGGCGCGGCATAGCGGCTGATCAGCTGGACAAGATCTTCCTCGAGTTCAGCCAGCTGGAGGTCGGCCGTGCGGCCGAGCGCAAGGGCGTCGGTCTAGGCCTGGCGATCGTCGAGCGCATCGCGCGCATGCTTGGTTATCCTGTGCAGGTACACTCGCAGCCGGGGCGCGGCTCGGTGTTCAGCATCCGCGTGCCGCTGGCGCGGGAGGCTCCGCGGCGCCAGGCGCCATCCGTGGCGCAGCCGGTCCTCGGCAACCCCCTGCCCGGGCGGCGCCTGCTGGTGATCGACAACGAAGTGGACATCCTGCACAGCATGCAGGCGCTGCTTCGGCAGTGGGGATGCGAGGTGGTCACGGCGGTCGATCTGAACGAGGCCCTGGAGCGTCTGCAGGGCAGGGCGCCAGAGGTGATCCTGGCGGATTATCACCTCGATCACGGTGTGCTCGGTTGCCAGGTGATTCGGCAGCTACGTGATGAGTTTTCCAGGCCGATTCCGGCGCTGATCATCAGTGCCGATCGCAGTGATGACTGCCGTCGGGAGTTGCAGGCACTGGGTGCGCCTTTGCTGAACAAGCCGGTCAAGCCGGGCAAGTTGCGTGCGGTACTCAGCCAGCTGCTGACGGAAACCTGAACGAGTGCATCTGGCCGAGTGAACCTGAATGATTTCGATGGTGTCTATTGGCTACCTCGTCCCTCAGGAGATAACCACAATGACAATTTCCATGAACCCCGTTATGCGCCGTCTGGCAGCTATCACTGCGCTGTTTCACCTGTTGCTGGTGGTGCAGATTCCCGCTGCCAACGCGGCGATGGTCGGCACTCACGAGGTGATCGCCGAGCAGCAGCACAAGGTGGATCAGGAGCAGTTGATGGCCATGCTCGATGACGAGCAGGTGAAGGAGAAACTGGTGTCGATGGGCGTCGACCGTGATCAGGTCGAGTCGCGTATCGCTAGCCTGACCCCGGCCGAGCTGGCGCAGTTCAACCAGCAGCTGGATCAGGCGCCTGCCGGTGCGGGTGTGGTCGGCATCATCGTGTTGTTTCTGGTGATCTTCATCATCACTGATATGCTGTGCGCCACCAACATCTTCAATTTCGTCAAATGCATAAATCGCTGATTCGCCTCTGCTGCATCGCTTCGATCGTTCTACTCACAGCCTGCGCGCGGTCTCCGGTGTTATCACCGGAGGCCGAGCGCCTGCCTGAGCGGGTAGAACTCACCGATGTTCCCTTCTTTCCCCAGGACGCCTACCAGTGCGGGCCGGCAGCTCTGGCCACCATGCTCAACCAGCGCGGTGTGCTGACGACGCCGGGTGCGCTCAAGGACAAGGTCTACATCCCCAGCCGTGAAGGCAGTCTGCAGGTCGAGATGGTTGCCGCCGCGCGCAGTCACGAAATGCTGGTGTATCCGTTGCAACCGCGTCTGGACGCGGTGCTTGCCGAAGTGGCGGCGGGTAACCCGGTGCTGGTGCTACAGAACCTGGCGTTCGACTTCTACCCGCAATGGCATTTCGCGGTGGTGGTCGGCTATGACCGTCGTGAGCGCACGCTGATCCTGCGGTCGGCCACCACGCGCCGTCTCCAAGACAGCTTCGCCAGCTTCGACAGAACCTGGGCGCGCGGTGGTCGTTGGGCGGTAGTGACTCTGCCACCGGAGCGCCTGCCGGCGCAGGCCGATATGCACGCCTGGATGAAGGCTGCCAACGACCTCGAGCAAACCGGCAATGCCCAGCCGGCACGGCGTGCCTATCGCCGCGCCGCCGAGGCCTGGCCGGAGCAGGCGTTGCCCTGGTTCGCCCTGAGCAACAGTCGCTACGCCGATGGCGACCGCAAGGGTGCCGAGCATGCGCTGCGTGAGAGTCTCAAGCGTGAGCCGGATTTTGCCGCGGGTTGGTTCAACCTGTCCCAGGTGCTGGGTGAGCAGGGTTGCGCGCGCGAGGCGCAGCAGGCTCAGGCCTGTGCGCAACGTCTGGCGCCGGAGGATTCGCGATTCGCCGCATCACCCAAAACCAGTGCTCCTGGCGGACAGTGCCAAGCCTTGCCGGCCTGCCCCTGAAACCAACGGCGGGCCAATGCACATCCTGTAAAAGCGAATTTATTCGCGATCAGGGGCAGGCAAGAAGCCAAACTCCATCGCGAATAAATTCGCTCCTACGCATGCGTGAAGTTCAGACGCCCAGCTTGTCACGCAGCGTGTAGTACCAGGCGCCGATGGCGCTGAGCGGCACCTGGAACATACGGCCACCCGGGAAGGGGTAGTGCGGCAGCCCGGCGAAGGCGTCGAAGCGCTCGGCCTGGCCGCGCAGCGCCTCGGCCAGCACCTTGCCGGCCAGGTGCGTGTAGGTCACGCCGTGGCCGCTGCAACCCTGCGAGTAGTAGATGTTGTCGCCGATACGGCCGACCTGAGGCAGGCGCGACAGGGTCAGCAGGAAGTTGCCGGTCCAGGCGAAATCGATCTTCACGTTCTTCAGTTGCGGGAAGGTCTTGAGCATCTTCGGGCGAATGATTGCTTCGATATTGGCCGGATCTCGCGCACCGTAGACCACGCCGCCACCGTAGATCAGACGCTTGTCGCCAGTGAGACGGTAGTAGTCGAGCAGGTAGTTGCAGTCCTCGACGCAGTAATCCTGCGGCAACAGGCTGGCAGCGACTTCGTCGGACAGCGGCTCGGTGGTTATCACCTGGGTGCCGCACGGCATCGACTTTGACGCCAGCTCCGGCACCAGATTACCGAGATAGGCATTGCCAGCGACCACCACGAACTTGGCCTTGATGCGGCCTTGCGGCGTATGTACCACCGGATTGGCGCCACGCTCGATGCGGGTAGCTGGGGATTGCTCATAGATCACGCCGCCCAGCGATTCCACTGCAGCGGCTTCACCCAGAGCCAGGTTCAGCGGATGGATATGGCCACCGCTCATATCCAGCATGCCGCCAACGTAGTTTTCGGTAGCCACCACCTCGCGGATACGTTTGGCGTCCATCAATTCCAGCTGGGTGTGGCCGTAGCGTTCCCACAGTTTCTTCTGGGACTCCAGGTGGCCCATCTGCTTGGCTGTCAGCGCGGCGAACACGCCGCCATCCTTCAGGTCGCACTGGATGTCGTACTTGGCGATGCGTTCACGGATGATGCGACCGCCTTCGAAGGCCATCTGTCCGAGCAGTTGCGCCTGCTTGGGGCCGACCGTGCGCTCGATCACGTCGATGTCGCGGCTGTAGCTATTGACGATCTGCCCGCCGTTGCGCCCCGACGCGCCAAAGCCGACCTTGGCCGCCTCGACGATGCTGACCTTGAAGCCGTTCTCCAGCAGGAACAGTGCAGTGGACAGGCCTGTATAGCCCGCACCGATGATGCACACATCGGTTTCCACCTCGCCTTGCAGGGCAGGGCGTTGCGGAACGGCGTTGGCTGAGGCGGCGTAATAGGATTGTGGATAGGCCGTGTGCGCCATCTTGAACCTCTGTTCTTTATTTTTTACGAATGAATCGATGCTACCTGAGTTGAAAATGCCCGGCTAGTGCCCGTGCAAAATATTCAACGTTCCTGCTTTGATAAAAAAATTGGCCTATTTCAGTGAGTTAGCGAAAAAAACTGTTGACGGCCAAAAAGATCTGCGTAGAATGCGCACCCATCGAAGGCACATAGCTCAGTTGGTTAGAGCACCACCTTGACATGGTGGGGGTCGTTGGTTCGAGTCCAATTGTGCCTACCAAATCGATAAAAAGGGGTCGCTAAGCGACCCCTTTTTTATTGCTCGAATTTTTCGAGCAGGCTTTGCGAGTTTGTTTCAAGCGGCAGCTTGTCAGGGCTCAGGCTTTCTGAAAGTATCCCCGCTCTTTACTTCCAGTGACTCTGGTTCGGTCTGGTTGGCCTTCGGGCTCCTGCCATCGTTAGGTGGGTATACCGCTGAATCGCTTCCTGGCTCATCCCAACCCACGTGACCTTTGGTAGGGGTCACCACTAGGAGAGGAGGCGCCATGCCCATCATTACTCTTCCCGACGGCAGTCAACGTTCGTTCGATCATCCGGTATCCGTGCTGGAGGTCGCTCAATCCATTGGTGCGGGCCTGGCCAAGGCCACCCTGGCTGGCAAGGTAAACGGCAGGCAGGTCGATGCCTGCGACGTGATCGATACCGATGCCACCCTGCAGATCATCACGCCGAAGGACGAAGAGGGGCTGGAGATCATCCGCCACTCCTGTGCTCACCTGGTTGGGCATGCGGTCAAGCAGCTATACCCGAATGCCAAGATGGTGATCGGTCCGGTCATCGATGAAGGCTTCTATTATGACATCGCAATCGACCGTCCCTTTACTCCGGAAGATATGGCGGCCATCGAGAGGCGCATGGCTGAGCTGATCGACAAGGACTACGACGTCATCAAGAAAATGACGCCGCGTGCCGAGGTCATCGAGCTGTTCAAGTCGCGCGGCGAGGAATACAAGCTGCGTCTGATCGACGACATGCCGGACGAAAAGGCCATGGGCCTTTACTTCCATGAAGAATACGTCGACATGTGCCGTGGCCCGCATGTGCCGAACACGCGCTTCCTCAAGGCCTTCAAGCTGACCCGGATTTCCGGTGCCTACTGGCGCGGCGACTCGAAGAACGAGCAGCTGCAGCGCGTCTATGGCACCGCTTGGGCGGACAAGAAGCAGCTGGCTGCCTATATCCAGCGCATCGAAGAGGCCGAGAAGCGCGATCACCGTCGTATCGGCAAGCAGCTGGATCTGTTCCATCTGCAGGAAGAAGCGCCGGGCATGGTGTTCTGGCATGCCAATGGCTGGACCGTCTACCAGGTGCTTGAGCAGTACATGCGCCAGGTGCAGCGCGAGAATGGTTACCAGGAGATCAAGACGCCGCAGGTGGTCGATCGTATTCTCTGGGAGCGTTCCGGTCACTGGTCCAACTACGCCGAGAACATGTTCACCACGGCCTCGGAAAATCGCGACTACGCGGTCAAGCCGATGAACTGCCCGTGCCACGTGCAGGTGTTCAATCAGGGGCTTAAGTCCTACCGCGACCTGCCGCTGCGTCTGGCCGAGTTCGGTGCCTGTCACCGTAACGAGCCGTCCGGTGCGCTGCACGGCATCATGCGCGTGCGCGGCTTCGTGCAGGATGATGCGCACATCTTCTGTACCGAAGAACAGGTGAAGAAGGAAGCGGCCGACTTCATCAAGCTGACGCTGGATGTCTACAAGGACTTCGGCTTCACCGATATCGCCATGAAGCTGTCGACTCGCCCGGCCAAGCGCGTGGGTTCCGAAGAGTTGTGGGATCGCGCCGAAGGTGCGCTGGCCGATGCGCTCAACGAATCTGGCCTGGAGTGGGAATACCAGCCGGGTGAGGGCGCTTTCTACGGTCCGAAGATCGAGTTCACGCTGCGTGACTGTCTGGGTCGTAACTGGCAGTGCGGCACGCTGCAGTACGATCCGAACCTCCCGGAGCGCCTGGATGCCAGCTATATCGCTGAAGACAACAACCGTAAGCGCCCGGTCATGTTGCATCGTGCGATCCTCGGTTCGTTCGAGCGCTTCATCGGTATGTTGATCGAGCACTACGCCGGCTCTTTCCCGGCCTGGCTCGCGCCGACCCAGGCCGTGATCATGAATATCACTGATAAACAGGCCGATTTTGCCCGTGAAGCAGAGAAAACTCTCAATCAAAGCGGTTTTCGTGCCAAGGTTGACTTGAGAAACGAAAAGATCGGCTTTAAAATCCGTGAGCATACCTTGCTCAAGGTTCCCTATCTCTTGGTTATCGGAGATCGGGAAGTCGAGACACGATCCGTTGCTGTGCGCACCCGCGAAGGCGTCGACCTGGGGTCAATGCCTATCGAGCAGTTCGCCGCGCAGTTGCAGCAAGCGGTTTCCCGGCGTGGTCGCCAAGATTTGGAGTAAGAACTATTAAGCGTGATATGAGACAGGACAAGCGGGCCGCCCCCAAGGCGCCGATCAACGAGAACATCACTGCGCGTGAAGTTCGTCTGATTGGCGCGGACGGCCAGCAGATTGGTGTGGTTTCCATCGAAGAAGCGCTGAGCGCTGCCGAGGATGCCAAGCTGGATCTGGTGGAAATCTCCGCTGATGCGGTGCCACCGGTTTGCCGCATCATGGACTACGGCAAGCACCTGTTCGAAAAGAAAAAGCAGGCTGCTATTGCCAAGAAGAACCAGCATCAGCAGCAGATCAAAGAGATCAAGTTTCGTCCAGGGACGGAAGAAGGGGATTACCAGGTAAAACTACGCAACCTGGTACGTTTCCTTGAAGATGGGGACAAGGCCAAGGTATCGCTTCGATTCCGCGGTCGTGAGATGGCCCACCAGGAGCTGGGGATGGAGCTGCTCAAGCGGGTCGAACAAGACCTGATCGAGCTCGGCACCGTCGAACAGCATCCTAAGCTGGAAGGACGCCAGCTGATGATGGTCATCGCTCCCAAGAAGCGTAAATAACCTCCCGGGCACTGGCAGGCCTGATGGTTATCAGTTGTTAATGAATGCGGAGTACTAAACATGCCAAAAATGAAAACCAAGAGCGGTGCTGCAAAGCGCTTCCTGAAGACTGCTACAGGCTTCAAGCACAAGCACGCTTTCAAGAGCCACATCCTGACCAAAATGTCCACCAAGCGTAAGCGCCAGCTGCGTGGCAGCTCGCTGATCGGCCCGTCGGACAAAGCTAAAGTCGAGCGCATGCTGCGCGTTCGTTAATCGGTCAAGATACTTAGAGGTAATTACTCATGGCTCGTGTTAAGCGTGGCGTTATCGCTCGTGCTCGTCACAAAAAAATCCTGAAGCTCGCCAAGGGCTACTACGGTGCGCGTTCGCGCGTGTTCCGCGTCGCCAAGCAGGCGGTGATCAAGGCAGGCCAATACGCCTACCGTGACCGTCGTCAGCGCAAGCGTCAGTTCCGTGCACTGTGGATCGCTCGTATCAACGCTGGTGCTCGCGTCAACGGTCTGTCCTACAGCCGTCTGATCGCTGGCCTGAAGAAAGCGTCGATCGAAATCGACCGCAAGGTTCTGGCTGATCTGGCAGTGAACGAAAAAGCGGCGTTTGCTGCGATTGTCGAGAAAGCTAAGGCCGTTCTGGCTTAAGTCCCCCGACAATCACCGGGTTCGCCCGGTGGCAACGTCAAAGATAGGGGAAGAGCCTTAACAGCTCTTCCCCTATTTCGTATCTGGAGTCTGTAAATGGAAAATCTGGATGCATTGGTCTCCCAAGCGCTCGAGGCCGTGCAACAAAGCGAAGATGTCAATGCCCTGGAACAGCTCCGGGTTCAATACCTTGGCAAGAAAGGCGAACTGACCGCCCTGATGCAGACTCTGGGCAAGCTGTCGGCTGAAGAGCGGCCGAAAGCCGGTGCCCTGATCAACACCGCCAAGAACCAAGTGCAAGACGCCCTGAATGCCCGCAAATCCGTGCTTGAGCAGGCTTTGCTCGCCGAGAAGCTGGCATCCGAGCGGATCGACGTGACCCTGCCGGGCCGCGGCCAGACCTCCGGCGGCTTGCACCCGGTCACCCGCACGCTCGAACGTGTCGAGCAGTTCTTCACCCACATCGGTTACAGCGTTGCCGAGGGGCCGGAAGTCGAAGACGACTACCACAACTTCGAAGCGCTCAACATCCCCGGCCACCACCCGGCGCGGGCGATGCACGATACCTTCTATTTCAACGCGAACATGCTGCTGCGCACCCATACCTCGCCGGTGCAGGTGCGCACCATGGAATCGCAGCAGCCGCCGATCCGCATTGTCTGCCCCGGCCGCGTCTATCGCTGCGACTCCGATATTACTCACTCGCCGATGTTCCACCAGGTCGAAGGCCTGCTGGTCGACGAGGACATCAGCTTCGCTGACCTCAAGGGCACCATCGAAGAGTTCCTTCGCGTGTTCTTCGAGAAGCCGCTGGGCGTGCGTTTCCGTCCATCTTTCTTCCCCTTCACCGAGCCGTCGGCCGAAGTCGACATGCAGTGCGTGATGTGTTCCGGCAAGGGTTGCCGTGTGTGCAAGCAGACCGGCTGGCTGGAAGTGATGGGCTGCGGCATGGTGCATCCGAATGTGCTGCGCATGAGTGGCATCGACCCGGAGAAATACTCCGGCTTCGCCTTCGGTATGGGCGTCGAGCGCCTGGCCATGCTGCGTTATGGCGTCAATGACTTGCGCCTGTTCTTCGATAACGACCTGCGGTTCCTGGCGCAATTTCGCTAGCAGCCGACCCTCGTGATCGAATTCGTTTAAGGAGAACAGACAACATGAAATTCAGTGAACAGTGGCTGCGCAGTTGGGTAAATCCCGACGTATCCCGTGACGATCTGGTCGCGCGCCTGTCCATGGTCGGCCTTGAGGTCGATGCCGTGCAGCCGGTTGCCGGTGCCTTCAGTGGCGTTGTGGTCGGTGAGATCCTAAGTGCCGAGCAACACCCGGACGCGGATAAGCTGCGTGTGTGCCAGGTGAGCAATGGCACCGAGACCTTCCAAGTCGTTTGCGGCGCGCCCAATGCCCGTGCCGGCATCAAGATTCCGTTCGCCATGATTGGCGCCGAGTTGCCGGGTGACTTCAAGATCAAGAAGGCCAAGCTGCGCGGCGTGGAGTCTCAGGGCATGCTGTGCTCGGCTTCCGAGTTGCAGATCAGCGAAGACAACAGCGGCCTGATGGAACTGGCGGCCGATGCGCCGGTTGGCAGTGACATTCGCGCCTATCTGCAATTAGACGACGCCAGCATCGAGATTGGCCTGACCCCTAACCGCGGCGACTGCCTGTCGCTCGCCGGCCTGGCCCGTGAAGTCGGCGCCATGTACAGCGCCGCAGTTTCGCCGGTGGCCATCGAAGCCGCTGCGCCTATGCATGGCGACGTGCGTCCGGTCGAGGTGCTGGCGCCCAAGGCTTGCCCGCGTTATCTCGGTCGTGTTGTGCGCAACGTCGACCTGTCTCGCCCGACTCCGCTGTGGATGGTCGAGCGTCTGCGTCGCTCCGATATCCGCAGTATCGATGCAGCGGTGGACATCACCAACTACGTGATGCTCGAACTCGGTCAGCCGATGCATGCTTTCGACCTTGCCGAGATCAATGGCGGCATCCGCGTGCGTATGGCTGAAGAGGGTGAGAAGCTGGTGCTGCTCGACGGCCAGGAAGTCAGCCTGCGCGCCGACACCCTGGTCATCGCCGACCATGGTCGTGCTCTGGCCATCGCGGGCGTGATGGGCGGCGAGCACAGCGGCGTGAGCGACAAGACGCGCGACCTGTTCCTGGAAAGCGCCTTCTTCGACAATATCGCTGTCGCCGGTAAGGCCCGTTCCTATGGCCTGCACACCGATTCCTCGCACCGCTTCGAGCGTGGTGTGGATTCGCAATTGGCGCGTCAGGCGATGGAGCGTGCGACTACGCTGCTGCTGGAGATCGTCGGTGGCGAAGCCGGCCCGATCATCGAAGTCAGCAGCGAGGCCGATCTGCCGAGCGTGGCGCCGATCACCCTGCGTGCCGAACGCATCAGCCAGATGTTGGGCATGGACATGGACAGCGCTGAAGTCGAGCGCCTGCTCACTGCGCTGGGTCTGAGTGTCAGCGCTCAGGGCGCCGGTCAATGGCAGGTCAGTGTGCCCAGTCACCGTTTCGACATCAGCTTGGAAGTGGATCTGATCGAAGAGCTGGGCCGCTTGTACGGTTACAACCGCCTGCCGGTGCGCTACCCGCAGGCGCGTCTCGCGCCGCAGGCCAAGGCCGAGGCGCGGGCCGAGTTACCCGCGTTGCGCCGCCTGCTGGTTGCCCGTGGCTATCAGGAAGCGATCACCTACAGCTTCATCGATCCCAAGCTGTTCGAACTGTTCACGCCGGGCGTCGAGCCGCTGCAACTGGCTAACCCGATCTCGGCCGACATGGCTGCCATGCGCTCCTCGCTGTGGCCGGGTCTGGTCAAGGCGCTGCAGCACAACCTCAATCGTCAGCAGTCGCGCGTGCGCCTGTTCGAGAGCGGTCTGCGTTTTGTCGGTCAGCTGGAAGGCCTGCAGCAGGAAGCCATGCTCGCTGGCGTGATCAGTGGCAGTCGTCTGCCGGAAGGCTGGGCCAACAGTCGCGAGAGCGTCGACTTCTACGACCTGAAGACCGATGTAGAAGCGCTGCTGGGTTATGCCGGCGCAGCTGATGCCTTCAGCTTCGTGCCGGGCGAGCATCCTGCTCTGCACCCAGGCCAGACTGCTCGCATCGAGCGGGAAGGGCGCCTGATCGGCTTCATCGGTGCTTTGCACCCGGAGCTTGCCAAGACCCTTGGGCTGGATCAGCCAGTGTTCCTGTTTGAGCTGGTGCTGGCGGAAGTTGCCGCCGGTCGCATGCCGGCATTCAGCGAGCTGTCGCGCTTCCCCGAGGTGCGTCGCGATCTGGCGTTGCTGGTCGATCGCGAGCAACCGGCCGAGGCCGTGCTGTCGGCTATCCGAGAAACGGCGGGCGAATGGCTGACGGACCTCAAGCTATTTGACGTCTATCACGGTAAAGGCATTGATCCGCTTAGAAAAAGCCTTGCGGTCGGCTTGACCTGGCAACATCCATCGCGCACTCTTAATGACGATGAGGTGAGTACTACTACGCAAAATATCCTCACCTGCCTCGAACAAAGGTTCAACGCCACGTTAAGGAAGTAGCGTATGGGGGCTCTGACGAAAGCTGAAATGGCGGAACGTCTGTATGAAGAGCTCGGCCTGAACAAACGGGAAGCCAAGGAACTGGTGGAGCTGTTTTTTGAAGAGATCCGCCAGGCTCTTGAGCTGAACGAACAGGTCAAGCTTTCCGGGTTCGGTAACTTCGACTTGCGCGACAAGCGCCAGCGACCGGGCCGTAACCCGAAAACAGGGGAAGAGATTCCAATCACGGCTCGCCGTGTGGTCACTTTTCGTCCAGGGCAAAAATTGAAAGCCAGGGTCGAGGCCTATGCTGGAACCAAGTCATAACGACGAATTACCGGCAATTCCCGGCAAACGCTACTTCACCATTGGTGAGGTTAGTGAGCTCTGCGCGGTCAAACCCCACGTGCTGCGATATTGGGAGCAGGAGTTCCCGCAGCTCAACCCGGTCAAGCGGCGGGGCAACCGCCGCTACTACCAGCGCCAGGACGTGCTGATGATCCGGCAGATTCGGGCGTTGCTGTACGACCAGGGCTTTACCATCGGCGGGGCGCGTCAGCGTCTTTCCGGCGATGAGGCCAAGGACGACACCACCCAGTATCGTCAGCTGATCAAGCAGATGATCGCCGAGCTCGAAGATGTGCTGCACGTACTGAAGAAGTAAGGCGAAGAAAAAGTTGCCTTATTTCAAAAGCTTAATGTATAGTTCCTCCCGTTTCCGGTCACTCGGAAGCATCGTCGGGGCGTAGCGCAGCCCGGTAGCGCACTTGCATGGGGTGCAAGGGGTCGAGTGTTCGAATCACTCCGTCCCGACCAAAAAATCCCTAGAAAATCCAGTCACTTAGCGGTGACTGGATTTTTTTATGGGCGCTTCACACGTAGAAGCGTAGGGACTTTTGCGGGACTTTTTTTCATCCTGCCATTCTCCTCAAAATTGTCAGGGCCGGACCGCGCGAGTCGGTGGCCGAAATCCTGTTGGTTTTTTCATCATCTGTTTCCCTTTTCATCGGCGGCGCTGCGGTTCTTTAAGGCTGTAAAGTCCTCTTGTCTTCGTATGTACGCCTGATCGGCGGGCTAACAAGTGCCTGACTTTTGAGGCTTTCACCCCGTTAATTCACCGAGAATTTGACACCGAGGAAATAGCGTCTAGGTTGAAGAACGAGCCTAACGTGCTCGTCTTACTCACTTACAAGGAACGTTAAGATGATGAAAATCTACCTTTCCTCTGTGCTGTTCGCTGTTCTTACCTCCCTCTCCCTTGCCGCTTCGGCAGTAGAAACCTCGAAGACCGAACCAGCCGCTACGGCCTCCGTGCAGGTTGCTCAGGCGGTCGCCGTCAATCTGAATACCGCTGATGCCGAAACTCTCCAGCGTGAGTTGGCTGGCATCGGGGCGACCAAGGCGCAGGCTATCGTGGCCTATCGCGAGGCTCATGGTAATTTCGCTTCGGTTGACGAGTTACTCGAGGTCAAAGGCATCGGTGAGGCGACTCTGGACAAGAATCGCGACAAACTCATGGTCGAATGATGCCTGCAGCTGTCTTTACCACCGAGGCCGGTCGTTGACCGGCCTTTTCGTTTTCGGGCCGAATGCTTCAGGTCGTTGCTGACATACATACTGACTGACGCACCTTGTCGCCAAATGCTGGCAAACTTGCGCTTCGATTTTCGACAGGAGTCAGTCGATGCCCGCCAGCCCGGAGCTGTCCCCCGGCCTCATCGTCATTCACGGTAACCACCTCGAAGAGCTGCGTGCGCTGGCGGTGCAGTGGATGCGGCGCTATCCGCTGCGGCCGCTGGAGAATGAAGTGCTGCTTGTGCAGAGCAACGGCATCGCCCAGTGGCTCAAGCTGGCGCTGGCCGAGCGTGACGGCTGTGGCATCGCCGCGGCGCTGGATGTCGATCTGCCGGCGCGCTTTCTCTGGCAGGCATACCGCAACGTGCTGGGCAAGGACGCGATCCCGCAGCAATCGCCCTTGGACAAGGCGCCGCTGACCTGGCGTCTGATGCGGCTGTTGCCGGGCTTGCTGGCCGAGGAGGCCTTTGCGCCCTTGCGCCGCTTCCTTGCTGATGATCAGGATCTGCGCAAGCGCCACCAGCTTGCCGAGCGTCTGGCGGATCTGTTCGATCAGTACCAGGTCTACCGCGCCGACTGGCTGGCGGACTGGGCCAGTGGACATGACCGCCTGCGCACCTCACGTGGCGGCGAGCGGCCACTGGAGGGCGATTCCCTCTGGCAACCCGCGCTGTGGCGCGCTTTGCTGACAGACGTTGGCGAGCAGCATCTGGCCGAGAGTCGCGCCGGCGTGCATCCGCGCTTCGTGGCCCGCCTGGGCGAGCTGGACGCGCCGCCCGCCGGGCTGCCGCGACGCATTTCCGTTTTCGGAATTTCTTCGTTGCCGGCCCAGGTGCTGGAGGCGCTGGCGGCCATGGCGCGCTTCAGTCAGGTCATGCTCTACGTGCACAACCCCTGTCAGCACCACTGGGGCGATATCGTCGAAGACAAGGATTTGCTGCGCCACGAGTATCGTCGCCAGCAACGCAAGGGCAGGCCAGGCGCGCAGATCGGCCTGTTCGAACAGGAGGACATGCACCAGCACGGGCAGCCGCTGCTGGCCGCCTGGGGCAAGCAGGGGCGCGATTACATTAACCTGCTGGATCAGTACGATGAGCCGCAGCGCTACCGCGAGCAGTTCGAGCGTATCGACCTGTTCAGCCCGACCAGTGAGAACAGCCTGCTCGGCCAGTTGCAGAACGACATTCTCGACCTGCGCCCGCTGGCGGAAACGCGCAGCACCTGGCCGGCTGTCGATCCTGTCAGGGATCATTCGCTGCGCTTTCACATCGCCCACAGTGCCCAGCGCGAGGTGGAGGTGCTGCACGACCAACTGCTGGCCAGCTTCAGCGAGGACGCCACGCTGCGCCCGCGCGACGTGATCGTCATGGTGCCGGACGTCAACGCCTATGCACCGCATATCCAGGCCGTGTTCGGCCAGTTCGCCAGCGACGATCCGCGTTTTATCCCCTTCACCCTGGCCGACCAGGGCCTGCGCGGCAAGGAGCCGATGATCATCGCACTGGAGCATTTGCTGCGCCTGCCGGACAGCCGCTTCAGCGTCAGCGAGATTCTCGATCTGCTGGATGTCGCCGCGCTACGTCAACGTTTCGCCATCGCCGAGGACCAGTTGCCCACGTTGCGCCGCTGGCTCGAGGGCGCCGGTGTGCGCTGGGGGCTGAATGCGACCCAGCGGCAATCGCTTGGCCTCGGCGAGAACCTGGAGCAGAACACCTGGCGCTTCGGATTGCGGCGCATGCTTCTGGGCTATGCGGTAGGCACGGCCGACGCCTTTGCCGGTATCGAACCCTATGATGAGATAGGCGGGCTCGACGCCGCGCTGATCGGCCCGGTAACGCGCTTGCTGGCAACCCTCGAACAGCATTTGCAGCAACTGCGTGAGCCCGCTACGCCTGCGCAATGGGGCGAGCGTCTGCGCACGTTGCTCGACGACTTCTTCCTGGCGCAGAACGACCGTGAAGAGCAGCTGGCGACCCAGTTGCTCGATGCGCTGGATGCCTGGTTGGCGCTTTGCGAGTCCGCGACGCTGGACGAAGCGCTGACCCTGCCGGTGGTACGTGAAGCCTGGCTCGGCGGGCTCGATCAGGGGCGGCTGAGCCAGCGTTTTCTCGCCGGAGCGGTGAATTTCTGCACGCTGATGCCGATGCGCGCGATCCCGTTTCGCCAGGTCTGCCTGCTGGGCATGAACGATGGTGACTACCCGCGCAGCCAGGCCCCGCTGGATTTCGACCTGATGGCCGGTGATTACCGACCCGGTGATCGTTCACGTCGCGAGGATGATCGGTATTTGCTGCTGGAAGCGCTGTTGGCGGCGCGTGATCGGCTCTATGTCAGCTGGGTAGGGCGCAGCATTCGCGACAACAGCGAGCGACCGCCGTCCGTGCTGGTCGGTCAGCTGCGTGACCATCTTGCCAGTGCCTGGACGCTGGCCGGTGGCGGTGACCTTCTGCACGGCCTGACGACCGATCATCCCCTGCAGCCTTTCAGTCGCCGCTACTTCAATGATGAGGCGCAGCTGTTCAGCTATGCCCACGAATGGGCCGCGCTGCATGGTCAGGCCTCGGCGCGTGAGCATGCTGCGTCCTTGTCGCCCTGGGAGGAGGGGCGGCAGCTCACGCCCGAGCTGCTGCAGTCGTTCCTGCGTGATCCGGTGAAGTGTTTTTTCACCCGCCGCCTGAAGGTGTTTCTCGATGAAGAGCAGCAGGCGCAACTGGATAACGAGCCGTTCGCGCTCGATGGCCTGCAGCGTTATCAGTTGCAGGAGACCTTGCTCAAAGCAGCCGTCGCGGCCGAAGAGGATAGCGAAGATGCGCTGAGCTCAGCTGCCGACCGTCTGCAACGCAGCGGTGTGCTGCCGTTGGCCGGTTTCGGTGAGCAGCACCGCAACGCGCTGCTGGAGCCGTTGCCCGCGCAGCTGCGCCGCTATCAGGGGCTCTGTCTGTTGTGGCCGGCGTTAATGGAATCGCCACAGCGTCTGACTTTTACCGCCGCCGGTGTGCAGCTCGACGGCTGGCTCGCCGGGCTGCGGCAGAAGGCTGATGGCAGCCTGGCGCGTCTGGAGCTTTTGCCGGGGGCATTGCTCAAGGACAAGAGCTGGAAGTGGCATCGCCTGCTGCGTCCCTACGTGCTGCATGTGATCGCCGCCGCCTGCGGCGTGCCGCTGACCACCTTGCTGGTTGGCGAGGATCGCAGTCTGTCGTTCGAGCCCGTGCCTGTGGAGCACGCAGCCAGTGTACTGACCACTTGGCTGAAAGCCTGGAACACCGGCATGCAGGCGCCTCTACCGGTCGCGCTGAAAACCTCGCTGGCCTGGTTGCAGGACAACAACGAGGGGAAAGCGCGCAGCATCTACGAGGGCGGCTACAACCTCACGGGTGAAGTCCAGGGCAGCGCCAGTCTTGCGCGCCAGTTCCCGGACTATGCCGCGCTCACCGCCGATGGCCAGTTTCCGGCATGCAGCGAGCGGCTCTATCAGCCGCTGCTCGACAGCCATCCGCAAGCGATCGAGGAGGACGCAGTATGAACCGACAGCGTCCTCTGGCCCTGACGTTTCCCCTGCACGGCAGCCGCCTGATCGAAGCCAGCGCCGGCACGGGCAAGACCTTCACCATTTCCGCGCTCTACCTGCGGCTGATCCTCGGGCATGGCGGTGAGGCTGCGTTTCGCGAGGCGCTGCTGCCGCCGCAGATTCTGGTGGTGACCTTTACCGACGCGGCCACCCGCGAATTGCGCGACCGGATTCGCGTACGCCTGGTCGAGGCCGCGAGCGTATTCCGGGGCGATGCACAGGGCGATGACCTGCTGCGTGAGCTGCGCGGTGATTTCGTTCAGACGCAGTGGGACGAATGCGCCCGCCGCCTGGAACTGGCCGCGCAGTGGATGGACGAGGCTGCCGTATCGACCATCCACGGCTGGTGCCAGCGCATGCTGCGCGAACATGCCTTCGACAGCGGCAGCCTGTTCAACCAGACCCTGGAGACCGATCACAGCGAGCTGCTGGCCGAAGTGGTGCGGGACTACTGGCGGCAGCATTGCTATCCGCTGCAAGACGCCTCGCTGCAATGGGTGGCTGGCGTCTGGGGCACGCCCACCGGGCTTGGCGGCAGGTTGCGACCCTTGCTGAGCGAGGAGGGCGAGATTGCGGCTCAGTCGTTGGGTGAGCTGCTCGATAATGCGTTGCGGCAGCGCCAGCAGGCGCTTGCCGAGCTCAAGTCACCCTGGCTGGCTTGGGCTGACGAGCTGCAGCTGCTGCTGGATGCGGCAGTGGCGGCCAAGCAGGTCGACGGCAAGAAAATCCAGGCGCGCTTCTATAACCCCTGGCTGGCCAAATTGCGCGAATGGGCCGGTAGCGAGGAGCCGCACCTCGATCTGGGCACCGGTTTCACCCGCCTGACCCCCGATGGCCTGGCCGAAGCCTGGAAGGGCGAGGTGCCTGCTCATCCCGCGCTGGACGCCATGGCTCTACTCAAGGCGCAACTCGATGCGTTGCCTGACCCTGCTGAAGCGGCTTTACGCCACGTGGCGGCCTGGGTTCGCCAGCGTTTCGACCGGGAGAAACGTCAGCGCGCGGAGATGGGCTTCGACGACATGCTCCTGCGCCTGGACGCTGCGTTGCAGGGCAGCAATGGGCCGCGCCTGGCCGAGGTGATTCGCCGCCAGTTCCCGGTGGCGCTGATCGACGAATTCCAGGATACCGACCCGCTGCAGTACCGCATCTTCGATACGCTTTACGAGGTCGAGGCCAACCGCGACGACTGCGGCCTGTTTATGATCGGCGACCCCAAGCAGGCCATCTATTCCTTCCGTGGCGCCGACATTCATACCTACCTGCGCGCGCGTCGGGCGACGTCGGGCCGGCACTACAACCTGGAGAAGAACTTCCGCTCCAGCCAGGCCATGGTTGATGCCGTCAACGGTGTTTTTCTGAGGGCCGAGCAGCGCGAGGGTAGTGAAGGGGCGTTTCTGCTACGCGAAGATCTGCCTTTTATCGAGGTGGGTGCACAGGGCCGAGGCGAAGTCTGGAGCGTCGAGGGGCAGGTGCAACCAGCTCTGACCGTGTGGCAACTGGCGAGTGACGAGCCGGTTGCCAAGGGCGCTTATCTGGGTGCCATGGCTGCCGGTGCGGCGAGCGAAATTGTGCGTCTGCTCGATCTGGGGCAGCGCGGGCAGGCCGGCTTCAGCAAGGAGGGCGTGCTCAGTGCCCTGCGGCCCAGCGATATCGCGGTACTGGTGCGTGATTTCAACGAGGCGCAGGCAATTCGTGGTGAGCTGGCCGCGCGTGGCGTGCGCAGCGTGTATCTCTCCGACAAGGATTCGGTGTTCGCCGCCCAGGAGGCGCGTGACCTGCTGCTGTGGCTGCGTGCCTGTGCCGAGCCGGACCAGGATCGCCCGCTGCGCGCAGCGCTGGCCAGCGCGACGCTGGGGCTGGAGTTGAGCGAGCTGGAGCAACTCAACCTCGACGAGCGCACCTGGGAGCGCCGCGTCATGCAGTTCCGCGACTACCGCCAGCGCTGGCAGCGCCAGGGCGTGCTGCCGATGTTGCGTCAGTTGCTGCAGGACTTCGAACTGCCGCAGCGTCTGATGGGGCGTGACGATGGCGAGCGAGTACTGACCAATCTGTTGCATCTGGCCGAGCTGCTGCAGCAGGCCGCCGCCGAACTCGATGGCGAGCTGGCGCTGATTCGTCACTTGAGCGAGCTGCTGGCCGGTGAGGGGCAGGCTGCCGAGGAGCAGGTGTTGCGCCTGGAGAGCGATGAGGCGCTGGTGCGTGTGGTGACCATCCACAAATCCAAGGGCTTGGAGTATCCCTTGGTGTTCCTGCCGTTCATCTGCGCCTTCCGCCCGGTGGATGACAAGAAGCCGCTGCAGATCCACGACGGCGAATGCCGCCGACTGGTGCTCAAGGCCGATGCAGACAGCCTGGAGCGCGCCGAACGTGAACGCCTGGGTGAAGACCTGCGCTTGCTCTATGTGGCGCTGACCCGTGCCCGTCATGCCTGCTGGCTAGGCGTGGCGGATCTGAAGATCGGTAACGGCAAGAAGTCGCGTCTGCATGAATCGGCTCTGGGCTATTTGCTCGGAGGTGGCTCGCCACTGGCGGCTAGCAGCGAGCTTACCGGTTGGCTTGCTCCCTTCGATGCCGGGCTCGATAGCGCCGTGCTGCCGACTCCACTGGCCAGCGAGCAGTGCTATCGCATGATCGAAAATGCGCAGTTCGAGCCGCGCTGGCGTACTCCGGTACGCCGCGCCGCCGAACACTGGTGGATCGCCTCCTACAGTGCGCTGCGCCTGGATGAGGATGCGCCCAGTCAGGTCAGCCGCCATGAGGACGTCGCGCCCGACAGTCCGGCGATGCAGAACGCCATCGACGACGAGGACCCGTTGCTGGCCCTGGCGCCGTTACCGGCATCCGCGCAGGGGCTGCATCGCTTCCCGCGCGGGCCGAACCCCGGCACCTTCCTGCATGGCCTGCTGGAAATGGCGGCCGAGGAAGGTTTCGCCACTCTGGCGCAGGACCCGCCGAGGTTGCGTGAGGCGTTGGCCAGGCGCTGCCAGCGTCGTGGCCTGGAAAGCTGGATCGACCCGTTGCAGGACTGGCTACTGGCGCTGCTGACCCAGCCGCTCACCTTGAATGGCGCGGACAACCTCGTGCTGGCGCAATTGACGCAGTATCAGCCTGAACTGGAGTTCTGGTTCGAAGCGCGCGGGGTGGACGTCAGGCTGCTGGATCATTGGGTGCAGCAGTGCGAGTTGCCGGGCCTCGCCAGGCAGCCGCTGCGTGCCGACACCCTCAACGGCATGTTCAAGGGCTTCATCGATTTGGTATTCGAACATCAGGGGCGTTACTACGTGGCGGATTACAAATCCAACTGGCTCGGCAGTGACGACAGTGCCTATACCCGTGAGGCAATGGAGGTCGCCATCGCCAGCCACCGTTATGACCTGCAATACGTGCTCTACGTGCTGGCGCTGCATCGCCAGCTGCGTCTGCGCCTGCCGGATTACGATTACGACCGGCATGTGGGGGGCGCGCTCTATCTGTTCCTTCGCGCGCCGCAGCAGGGCGCTTATCTCGCGCGGCCGCCGCGCGAGCTGATCGAGCGCCTGGACGCGCTGTTCATGGGTGAAGCCGAGGAGGGCGCAGCATGAGTACGACCCTTGCGCCGGCGCTGCACGACTGTGCCGAACTCTTTGCCCTGCTATCTAGATGGAGCGAGCGCGGCTGGCTGCGCGAGCTGGATCGTGCGCTGGCGCAGCTGTTCGCCGAGCTGGATCCGCAGGCTTCGCCCTTGCTGCTGCTCGGCGCCGCACTGGCCAGCCACCAGCTTGGCCAGGGCCACGTCTGCCTCGACTTGGCCGCCACCCTGGCCAATCCCGATTTCACCCTGTCCCTGCCGCCGGAAGGAGAGGATGCGCAAGAAGCGATGATCCTGCCGTCGCAGGTTTTGGCAGGGCTTAGTCTCGAGTCCTGGCTGACGGCCTGTGCCGGCAGCTCGTTGCTGGAGGGCGAGGGTGCGCCGCTGGTGCTCAGCGGTGCCTGCCTATATATGAGGCGCTACTGGAACTATGAGCGCCAAGTGGCCGGCAATATCGCCCGGCGTCTGCAGGCGAGCGCTGCGGCACCGAGCGATCTGGCCGCGCGCCTGGCTTCACTCTTTTCCGAGGCGCTGGTGGTGGACGGCCAGCGCCAGACCGACTGGCAGAAGCTGGCGTGCGCGATGGCTGCTCAGGGGCGCTTCACGCTGATCACCGGCGGGCCGGGAACCGGCAAAACGACTACGGTGGTGCGCTTGCTGGCGCTGTTGCAGGAGGCCGCCATGGCCACTGGCGAGCCGCTGCGTCTGAGTCTGGCGGCACCTACCGGCAAGGCTGCCGCGCGGCTGACTGAATCCATCGGCGCGCAGGTGCAGTCGCTGGCGCTGGATGAGCGAGTGCGTGAGCAGATCCCGACGCTGGTGACGACGCTGCATCGCTTGCTGGGCAGTCGCCCTGGTAGTCGTCATTTCCGTCATGATGCTGCCAACCCTTTACCGCTGGATGTGCTGGTGGTGGACGAAGCCTCGATGATCGACCTGGAAATGATGGCCAGCCTGCTCGACGCACTACCATCGCATGCGCGTCTGATTCTGCTGGGCGACAAGGATCAGCTCGCCTCGGTTGAGGCCGGTGCGGTATTGGGCGATCTGTGCCGAGAGGCAGAGAGCGGCGGCTATAGCGAGGCGACGCGCACCTGGTTGGAGAATCAGACCGGGGAACGGCTTGAGGACCCTGTACTGATCGAAGGTGACAAAGCGCTGGCACAGCACATAGTTATGCTGCGTCACTCACGCCGCTTTGGCAGTGGCTCGGGTATCGGGCGTCTTGCGCGCGCGGTGAACCAGGGCGATGCGCAGGCGGCTCGTACAACCCTGGCCGCGGGAGCGGACGACCTGCATGTGTTGCGCTTGTCGGGTGAGCAGGATCGTGCGCTGCAGCGACTGCTGATCGATGGGCGGGGCGGTAGCGAGCCGCGTCCTCAGGGATACGCGCATTATCTGCAGGTGATGCAAGCGGAGCGTCCAGCCCTCGAAGCGGATTCCCAGGCCTGGGATTACTGGGCCGGTAATGTTCTGGCGGCGTTCGATCAGTTTCAGTTGCTCTGTGCCGTACGCAAGGGCGCCTGGGGTGTGGAAGCGCTCAACGAGCGTATCGCCCAGGCGCTGGCACATCGTGGGCTGCTCGAGCAGGCGCAGGGCTGGTATGAGGGGCGCCCCGTGCTGGTGACGCGCAATGACTACAGCCTGGGCCTGATGAATGGCGATATCGGCATTGCGCTACGCTTGCCCGAGCCGCCGGAGATTGCTGGTGCTCCCGCACGTCAGGTATTGCGGGTCGTCTTCCCGCGCAATGACGGCAGCGGCGCCTTGCGCCATATCCTGCCGAGCCGCCTGAGTGCGGTGGAAACCGTATTTGCCATGACCGTGCACAAATCGCAGGGCTCGGAGTTTGCCCATTGCGCGCTGATCCTGCCCGACAGCCTCAACCCAGTGCTGACCAAGGAGCTGATCTACACCGGCATTACCCGGGCGCGCCATTGGTTCAGTCTTATCGAAAGCCGTGCGGGCATCTTCGAGCAGGCCGTGCAGCGGCGTGTGGAGCGGCGCAGCGGCCTGCGCCAGGCGCTCGAAGCGCTATAGGTAATAAAACTGCAATTAAAGCTTGACGCGCATTCTGCTGGATGTAGAATGCGCGCCACTTCAGCGATGAAGCGCTTCAAAAACTTCTTGTTAATCAATAAGTTAAGTTGAATGAAGGGCTTGCAAAACTGGATCTGGCGTGTAGAATGCGCGCCGGTCGACAGGGTGGTGGTTGAGCTCTGTTGGTGGTTCGGTCGAATGGATCGAAAGCGGTAGAAAAGAGGTGTTGACAGCGGTTTTGAACGCTGTAGAATGCGCCTCCCGCTGGAGAGAAGAAGTTCTGATTGAAAGCGCAAGTGGTTGAGTAGAAAGAAGTTTCTCCGGAAATAAATTCGAAAAACAGCTTGACAGAAAGAAAGGCTGCTGTAGAATGCGCGGCCTTGGTTGAGACGAAAAGCTTAACCAACTGTTCTTTAACAACTGAATCAAGCAATTCGTGTGGGTGCTTGTGAGGTAAGACTGATAGTCAACTGATTATCAGCATCACAAAGCAACACTCGTTAATTCGA
>NZ_CALNWT010000019.1:0-94002 GCF_940789645.1 Pseudomonas sp. Marseille-Q0931
TCACCTCGGCGGTGACCGGCATGCCGCTGACCTCGGTGATCAAAGCCGCCTTGCCGTGGCTGATGATGCTGATCAGCTTCCTGATGGTGATCACCTACATCCCGGCCGTGTCCATGGCCCTGCCGAATATGCTCGGCCTGTAGCCGTTCAGACCAACGCTGCTAATTCGGTACCCTGTGTACCCACTCCGCCCGGCCTCTGTGCCGGGCTTTTTTTTGCACGCCAGCAAAGCGAAACGGTCGTAGGAAAGATGTTGTCGCCATTTCCCGGCTCGCGGGACAGACATGACTGCACGGTGCAGGACATCCTGGCGTAAAGTCGCCGGCATCTTCATCAAGGAAACCGAGGCATGATCAGACGCAGCCTGAAATCCGTCGTCGCTACCTGGCTGACGGGCCTGCTGGCGCTACTCCCGTTGGTGCTGACTCTGGCACTGCTCGCCTGGATATTCAGCCTGTTCAATCGCCTGGTAGGCCCGTCGACGCTGATCGGTCAGTTGTTCGCCGCCCTCGGCCAGCCCTTTTCCAGCAACGGCTACATGGCCTATCTACTCGGCAGCCTGGTGCTGCTGGCCAGCCTCTACCCGCTGGGCCTGGCCGTGCAACTGGGCCTGCGCCGCCCGTTGTCCTGGCTGCTCGACCGCACGCTACGGCGCACCCCACTGATCGGTAACTTCTACAACCTGGCCGACCGCTTCGTGGGCCTGCTGGACAAGAGCAAGAATCCGGACATCACCACCATGGCGCCAGTGTGGTGCTTCTTCGGCGGTGATGGTGCCGCCGTGCTCGCCCTGCGCCCGAGTTCGGAAAGCGTGGAGCTGGACGGCCGCGCCTACTGCGCCATTCTCATTCCCACCGCGCCGATCCCCGTCGGCGGTGGCCTGCTCTACGTACCGGAGCAATGGGTGCGGCCCGCCGACATGGGCGTGGATCAGTTGACCAGCATCTACGTGTCCATGGGGCTTACACCTCCTGGCAAGCGCAACGCCGAGCAGTCGCCTCCGGTGGTGATCAAGTCTTAAGCCAGCGGCAAACTGGTGGTGGACTTGATCTCCGACAGCGCGACGATGGAGTTCACCTCCTGGATACCAGGCACCAGTGACAGCTTCTCGAAGAAGAAGCGCTCATAAGCCTCGATATCGCGGGTGACGATGCGCAGCATGAAGTCCACCGCGCCCATCAGCACATGGCATTCGAGCACCTCGGGAAACTCGCGCATGGCTTCGGCGAACTCGGTCAGGTTGGAGCGGCCATGGGCGTTGAGTTTGACCTGGGCAAAGACCTGCGTGTGCAAGCCGATGCGCTTGCGATCGAGCAGCGTCACCTGCTTGCGGATCACCCCCTCCTCCTTGAGCCGCTGAATGCGGCGCCAGCAGGGCGATTGCGACAGGCCGATGCGCTCGGCGATCTCGGCGGTGGCCAGGCCGGCGTCCTCCTGCAACAGGGCAAGAATGCGTTGATCATAGGCATCCAGCGCGATGGACATAAAAATTCCTCCTAATCAGAACAATAAGGCAATTCTATCCAGTAAAACCGCATTAACACAGAGAACCAGGCAGAACTTTTGCCGGAAGAAGGCGGACACTTAGGCAAAACCTGCCCGAGCTTCCGCCATGCCTGATACCACTCCGTTTCCGCCTACCTACAACCGTCGCGATCCCTGGCAGGATCGCCCCAATGCCTGTGTCGAATACCAATTGCGCACCGACGCCGAAGCCGACGTGATGTGCCGCCTGCTGGGCCTGTTCGCGCAATTGCAGCTGTTACCCGAAGCCTTGCACATGGAGCGCCTGCAGGATGATCTGCACATCAGCCTGCGCCTGCCCGGTATCTCGCTGCATCGCGCCGGCGTGCTGGCGCAGAAGCTGCGCGGCCTGGTGTGCGTGTGGGAGGTGAGCTGGCAGCATCTGGATCACAGCCTGGTGACGGAGGTGGCCTGAAGCGGGCATTCGGTCACGCCAGACACTTCGCCCTCACGCAGCTTTTCGGGCATCCTAGCTCGGCTGAAAGGTCGTTGAAGAACGACCTGCTACCCTTGTTCAGGCCGACCACGAGGAGCCCGCATGTCCGCCTTCACCGCTACCGCACCTGATCGTGTACTGGATCTTGGTGACCTGCTGCGCGAGCTGGTGGCTCAGGGCCGGGTCGATCAGGACGTGGCCGAGCAGTGCCTGGCGATTCGCCGCAGTTCGCTGAACCACACCCAGCACCCGCTGGAGTTCCTCGCGGCGCAACAGGTCGATGACCTGACGCGACCGGGCAAGAAGCTAGACCTGGAAAGCCTGACCGTCTGGCTGGCCAACTTCGCCGGCCAGCCCTACCTGCGCATCGACCCGCTGAAGATCGACGTACCGGCGATCACCCCGCTGATGTCCTACGCCTTCGCCCAGCGCCATAAGATTCTCGCCGTGGCAGTGGACAGCGAGTGCGTCACCATTGCCAGCAGCCAGCCGCTGGTGCACAGCTGGGAAGCCAACCTGGTTCATGTGCTCAAGCGCCCGATCAAGCGCGTAGTGGCCAACCCCGCCGACATCCAGCGCTTCACCACCGAGTTCTATCGCCTGGCGCGCTCGGTCAGTGGCGCAAGCGCCACCGATCAGAAGGTCAGCGGCGTCGGCAACTTCGAGCAACTGCTGAGCCTGGGCGCCCAGGATCAGGAGCCGGATGCCAACGACGCGCATATCGTCAATATCGTCGACTGGCTGTTCCAGTACGCCTTCCAGCAGCGCGCCAGCGATATCCATATCGAGCCACGCCGTGAGCAGGGCTCCGTACGCTTTCGCATCGATGGCGTATTGCACACCGTCTATCAGTTCCCCGCCCAGGTCACCATGGCGGTGGTCAGCCGCCTGAAGAACCTCGGTCGCATGAACATCGCCGAAAAACGCAAACCGCAGGACGGCCGGGTCAAGACCAAGACCCCGGATGGCGGCGAGGTGGAGCTGCGCCTGTCGACCCTGCCCACCGCCTTCGGCGAGAAGATGGTGATGCGCATCTTCGACCCCGAAGTGCTGCTGAAAAGCCCGGACCAGCTTGGTTTCTCCCCCGAAGATCTGCGCCGCTGGGCCAGCATGACCAGCCAACCCAACGGCATCATTCTGGTCACCGGCCCCACCGGCTCGGGCAAGACCACTACGCTGTACACCACGCTCAAGCAACTGGCTACGCCGGAAGTGAACGTGTGTACCATCGAAGACCCCATCGAGATGATCGAGGGCGCCTTCAACCAGATGCAGGTGCAGCACAACATCGATCTGAACTTCGCCAGCGGCGTGCGTGCGCTGATGCGCCAGGACCCGGACATCATCATGGTCGGCGAGATTCGCGACCTGGAAACCGCGGAAATGGCGATCCAGGCGGCGCTCACCGGTCACCTGGTGCTCTCCACCCTGCACACCAACGACGCCCCCAGCGCCATCACCCGTCTGCTCGAACTGGGCGTGCCGCATTACCTGCTCAAGGCGACCATCCTCGGCGTCATGGCCCAGCGCCTGGTGCGTACCCTGTGCCCGCACTGCAAGGCGCCGGTGCAACTGGACGAGGACACCTGGAACGGCCTGACCCGGCCTTGGAGCTCGCCGCTGCCGACTCAGGCGCACCACGCCGTCGGCTGCCTGGAATGCCGCGAAACCGGCTACCGCGGCCGTGCCGGGGTCTACGAGATCATGCTGCTCAACGACGCGATCAAGCCGCTGATCAATGCCGACACCGACCTTACCGCCCTGCGCCGCGCCGCCTTCAAGGACGGCATGCGCAGCCTGCGTCTGTCCGGCGCACAGAAGGTAGCGGCCGGGCTGACCACCATCGAGGAAGTGCTGCGCGTCACGCCGCAGAGCGAGCAGCGCTGACAATCCGCAGCGGCGGGCCAGCGATCATCGCTCAGTTGCGAATTAGCCGTCGACCTCCAGCGCGATTGGCAACCAGTTCTCATGGATCACCAGGCACGCGCCCACCTTGCGAAGGGGTCGGCGGCAGAGCACGGATGGCTATGCTTAGATGGAAGAATCTGGCAATGGAGTCCAAACGATGCACACCGAAAGGCGACCGGCGAACCCTCTGGCTACAGGTAGCCGCGTCTTCTCATGATCACCTACCTGCAACAACTGTCGTTCTGGGACTGGCTGGCTCTGGCTACCCTGCTGTTGATTCTCGAGGTGTTCGGCGCCGGTGGCTATCTGCTGTGGATAGGTCTGGTGGCTGTCGGCATCGGCGCGCTGTCCTATCTTTTCCCGGATCTGCCCTGGGCCTGGCAGTTTCTATTGTTCGGTGCGCTGGCAGTCGTTTCGGCACTACTCTGGTGGCATCATCAACATCGCGCGCACAGGCTGCGGAACTGACCGGCGTGGCAACCGGCCATCGCCTGCGAGGAACCACAAGCGGCCAAAAAGACTCCTAGGAGAGGAACCACCCTACAGGAGCTTCATCATGCGTGTAACGAGCCGTGCCGCGCTGGCGTTCAGCGCCTGCCTGATCGCCCAGACCACAGCTGCCGATGGCCTGCTGCGCGATATTCTGTCCTCGGGCGCCACCACCGCCTCGACCTACCTCACATTCAAGGATCGCAAGCTGGTCGCGGCGACTGAAGAAGACGCCAGCAGCTTCGTCGCCAGCAACGGCGAAATCCGCGGCCCGCATCTGGAAGCTGCAATGCAGCAGTTGCGCAGCGCCAACCCGCAATTGCAGGACGCCGACGATATGGCCCTGGCCAGTGCCATTCTCGCTGCATCGGCAAATGCGAGCGAGAACGTAGCGAACGCAAAATGAAAAAGCCCGCATCTTTCGATGCGGGCTTTTCGTTAGAGCGCAGGCAGAGACAGCGCCCTGCCAATAACGCCTTAGAGCAGCGGCAGGGTGTAGCTGACGATCAGACGGTTCTGGTCGGCATCAGTAGCGGCGTTGCCACGCAGCATACCGTTACGCCAGCCCAGGCCCAGACCTTTCAGAGCACCGTCCTGGAAGACGTAATCCAGAGCGATATCGCGTTCCCATTCTTTGGCATCGCTGCCAGTGGTCTTGATATTGGTGCCCTTCAGATAGGCTACCGAAGCCTTCAGGCCCGGCACGCCGACGCTGGCGAAGTCATAGCTGTACTGACCGAAGGTGGTGCGCTCACCGGCGCGGGTGAAGCTGTTAACCAGACGGTCAGTCAGCAAATACACGCTGGCGCCCGCGGAACCTTCGATGCCGCCCTGGTTCAGCTGGACGAAGTTGCTGTCTTCGGAAACACGCTGATGGCCGAGCATTACGGCATGGCTACCCAGGCTGTAAGTGAAGGCAGCGCTCCAGGTGTTGTTGTCGATCTCGCCGTCACCGTTGCGGGTGTAACCACCGACGGAGTAACCCGCTTCCTTGCCGTTCTTACCGTCGGAAGTGGTATGGAAATAACGCAGGTCGGTCTTCAGGCTGCCTTCGCCCAGGGCCAGATTGTGGCCCAGACCAGCGAAATGCTGCTTGTAATAGTCTTCCAGATTCGCGTAGTAGTACTGCGCAGTCAGGTCGCTATTGACCTTCCAGTCACCGCCAGCGAAGTAGAACTTGTTGGAGGCTTCGCTACCGCCAGCGACCGACAAGCCGGTGCTGTTGCTCGAAGCACGGCTGGTGGCGCGCTCGATCTGACCTGCTGTCAGGGTCAGGTTGTCGATTTCGTTGGAGGTGATCATGCCACCTTCGAACATCTGCGGCAGCAGGCGGCCGTCGTTGGAAACCAGGATCGGCAGCTTCGGCATCAGAGTGCCGATACGGCCTTCGGTCTTGGAGATGCGAACCTTGGCAGTCGCGCCAGCCTTGCTGAAGTCATCCACAGCGCTGCCATCGCTTTCCAGCGGGAACAGCTGGCCCGGAGTACGGTCACGATCGGCTTTAGTAGCACGACCACCGCCATCCAGACGCACGCCCAGCATGCCCACGGCATCAACACCGAAACCCACGGTACCCTCGGTGAAACCGGACTGGTAGTTGAGGATGAAACCCTGACCCCACTCGCTGGCCTCACCATTATTGTTAGTGGTGTTCTTGGTGTTCTGGTCGAAGTAGAAGTTGCGCATGGTCAAGCTGGCCTTGCTGTCACCGATGAAATCGGCGAAGGCGACTTGGCTCAGGCCCAGGGTGCTGGCGGCTACGGCCAGTGCCAGGGAGGTCTTTCTCATTATGTTTCTCTCCAGTGTGTTTAAGGTGACGCATCGTCCGGCGCAGGCTTCGGCACGAAGAGGCAGGCCGGAACGAATGGGGCATACGCACCCGCGAGCCAGGACACGGCTAAAGCCGGGCTCGAATGGGCGCGTGAAAACTCAGGAAGAACGCAACAACGGCGAACGCAACGAAGCGACCGGAATGAGGGCAGAGTGGTGCATGAGGAGAACTCTCTCGTCGTTGTTATTTTACGCCGACATCCTGCCGGCATCTGGCGGGGCTATGCAGATAGCGCGCCAGCTCCTGCCAGCGTGAGTGTAAGGCTTCCAGAACAACAGGTTACAGTTTTTCTGCAGACGAATGACCAGTCAATGACAATTCAGTGTCGGCAATTTTCCGCCCATGAGAACCAGCTCTCAGGCGGAAAATCGCCAGCCTCATCCCAGCACGATCTGGTTCTTGCCTTGCCGCTTGGCCAGATACATCGCTGCATCGGCGCGTGCGTAAAGCGCATCGAGGCTGACATCGGTCGCCAGCAGACTGGTCAGACCCTGGCTGACGGTAATGCTGAAGCTGGTGCCTTCATGCTGAAAGCTGAGGCGTTGCACCTCACGCTGCAGTCGTTCAGCCACCTGCAAGGCCACATCCTGCTCGCAGCCGGGGAACAGCGCCGCGAACTCCTCGCCGCCGATACGCCCGAACAGATCGCCGCGTCGCAGGGCATTGCTGCCGCAATGAGCCAGGCGCCGCAACACCTCGTCACCGATCTGATGACCGTACTGGTCGTTGATCTTCTTGAAGTCATCGAGATCGAGCAGCAGGAAGGCCAATGGGCTACCAAACTTGCGCGCATGTTCGAACTCGCGGCGGGCACACTCGAAGAAGTGTCTGCGATTGCTGCTCTGGGTCAGCACGTCGGTGGTGGCCAGGCGATGCAGCTCCCCCTCCAGACGCTTTTTCTCGGTGATGTCTTCGGCGATGCCGACGATGACATTGCCTTGTACCGAGCCCAGCCTCGGGCTGACGAAACACTTGTCGCTGAGCCAGCGCAGTTGGCCATCGGCGCGAATGATGCGGTACTCGCGCGACTCCACAGCGCCGGTTTCCAGCACTTTGGCCAGGCTTTCGGCGGCGTAATCGAGGTCATCCGGGTAAATGCTGTTGCGCCATTCGCCGTAGTCAGCCAACAGTAACGCGGCAGAGCGGCCAAAAATGCGCTCATAGGCAGGGCTTACATAAATCATCCGCTGCTCGTTCCAGTCGAAGGCCCAGAGCACCGCGTTGACGCTGCCAAGCAGACTGCTGAACAGCTGCTCGCGTTCACCCAGACGTTCCACTTCGGCCCGGCTGTGCAGCAGAGCCAGGGTGAGTTCTTCCAACTCGGAAACAGCGTTGCCTTGATCGTCCATTACAGCGGCCATCCCGCCTTGCCTCGCATAGAATTGAGCATAGTGCGAGCTGTTGGACAAACACAAAGGCCCGCCAGTTCGGCGGGCCTTCGCTTGTAACGAATGACGATCAGGCAGTGGCGCCGGAAGGTCGCAGCGAATAGGTCTTGAGCTGCTCGGCGAACTCTCGCAGCGACTGGATGCCACTGGCCTCGGCCTCATGCACCCACTGCTTCATGGCCTCGAGCATGTCATGGCCGTTGCTGCTGGTCTTGACCCAGATCTGCTGCAGCGCCAGGCGCTTCTCGTAGATCACCTTGAGCGCCTGGCTTTGCGCCAGCATGTCGGCGATGCGCGCATGGTGCTGCTCTTCCAGCAGGCTCGGTTCGCGCGACAGCAACCGCTTGGCACGACGGAAGAGGTGACGAACGGACTCGTCGGCCTTGGCCACTTCCTGCTTGACCAGCGGCGCGATCACCAGCTTGCGGTACTGCGCCATGATCTGGAAACGGTTGTTGAGAATGGCCATGGCAGTGTCCATGTCCAGATGCCCCTTGCCTTCCACGCGATGGGCGATGGGCGCGACGCGCTGCACCTTGGCCAGGCCGAGGAAGCTGAACAGCTTGATCCAGGCCCAGCCCATGTCGAATTCCCATTTCTTCACCGACAACTTGGCGCTGTTGGGGTAGGTATGGTGGTTGTTGTGCAGCTCTTCGCCACCGATGATGATGCCCCATGGCACCAGGTTGGTAGCAGCGTCGCGGCATTCGAAGTTGCGATAGCCGATCGCGTGGCCCAGGCCGTTGATTACGCCGGCGGCCCAGAACGGAATCCACATCATCTGGATCGCCCAGACGGTCATGCCGAGCACGCCGAACAGAGCCAGGTCGATGATCGCCATCAAGACCACGCCGCCAATCGGATAGCGGCTGTAGACATTGCGCTCGATCCAGTCATCCGGGCAGTTCTTGCCATAGATGCGCAGGGTTTCCTGATTCTTCGCCTCTTCCTGATAGAGTTCGGCACCTTTGCGCAGCACAGTGCTCAGGCCCTTGATGACCGGACTGTGCGGATCATCGACGGTTTCGCACTTGGCGTGATGCTTACGGTGAATCGCGGTCCACTCGCGGGTGTTCTGGCCGGTGGTCAGCCACAGCCAAAAACGGAAGAAATGCTTGAGCGCCGGGTGCAGTTCCAATGCCCGATGCGCAGAGTAGCGGTGCAGATAGATGGTGACGCTGACGATGGTCACATGCGTCATCAGCAAGGTCGCAGCCACCAGCTGCCAGACCGACAGGTCGAGTAAACCGTTGTACCACATGGGCGCTGTTGCCTCTTGATAGGGAAACGCGGTTGTCCTACAAGGACGAACCAGATCACATTATCCCTGACCCATGCCAGAAAACCAGTTGGTCTTTTAGATAAGAATGTTTCAGAGCCACCGCCTCTATACTGCCCAACATTTCCAGGGAGCGTAGCCGCCCACCCATGCGTATCGACACCGCCGCCTTGCGTCTGACCCTGGGCTACCTGCTCCTGGCCGGTCTATGGATTCTTCTCAGTGATCAGCTACTCGCGGCTCTGGGGCTTTCCGTGGCGCAGCAGGATCGCCTGCAATCGCTCAAGGGCCTGTTCTTCGTCGTACTCACCAGTTCGCTGCTTTACCTCGTGCTGCAGCGTCATGCCCGGCAACATCGCAGCGCACGCCTGCAACTGACGGGCAACGAGGAACGCCTGCGCCTGGCGCTGGACGCCACACGCGACGGCCTGTGGGATTGGGACGTATCCAGCCGCCGCGTATTCTTTTCCGAAGGCTATGCCAGGCTGCTCGGGCTGACCCCGCAGACGCTCGGCGACACCCGCGAAGACTGGGCTGCACGCCTGCATCCGGATGATCGGGAGCGCGCGCTGCATGCGCTCAATGCCGAATTGAGCGAACAACCCTACGAGAATATCTACCGCCTGCGTCATGCCGATGGCAGCTACCGCTGGATTCACTCCCGCGGTCGTCTGCTGCGCGACGAAAACGGTCAGCCACAACGCTTCATCGGTATCGCCAGCGACATCACCCGGCAACGTGCCATCGACGATAGTCTGCGCCAGGCCGCAGCCGTGTTCGATGCCACCCAGGAAGGCGTACTGGTCACCGATGCCGAGCAATGCATCGTTCACGTCAATCCGGCCTTCAGCCGCATCACCGGCTACAGCAGCGAGGAAATTCTCGGCCAGCACCCCACGCTGCTCAAATCCGGCCGCCACGACGCCGCCTTCTACCAAAGCCTTTGGCACGCTCTGGAGAATCGCGGCGCCTGGAGTGGCGAAGTGTGGAACCGGCGCAAGAGCGGCGAAATCTACCCGCAGTGGCAATGCATACGCGCGATCTACGACGAGCAGGGGCGCGTCAGCCATTACGTGGCGGTGTTCTCCGATATCACCGCGCTCAAGCGCTCGCAACGTGAGCTGGATTACCTGGCCCACCACGACCCGCTGAGCAACCTGCCCAACCGCCTGCTGTTCACCGAGCGCGTCGCCCATGCGCTGGAACGCAGCAGGATCGAGGAATTGCGCGGCGCAGTGCTGCTGATCGATCTGGATCACTTCAAGCACATCAATGAGAGCCTTGGCCACAACGTCGGCGACCTGCTGCTCAAGAGCGTCGGTGAGCGCCTACAGCAAGACCTGCCCAACGGCGTCACCCTGGCCCGACTGGGCGGTGACGAGTTCGGCCTGCTCAGTGAGAATTGCAGCGAAGCTGCGCAGGCAGCCGAGCTGGCGCAGCTCCTGTTGCAAAGCCTGGAAACGCCTTTTCGCCTCGACGGTCACGAGCTTTACATCGGCGCCAGCATTGGCATCAGCCTGTTTCCCGAGGATGCCGACAGCGTCGAGCAGATCCTGCGCAATGCCGACTCGGCGCTGTTCAAAGCCAAGAGCAGCGGCCGCGAAGGCTATGCCTTCTATGTGCAGGAACTGACCGACTACGCCCGCCAGCGCGTGGAGCTGGCCAGCAGCCTGCGCCACGCCCTGGATAACCAGGAGCTGCGCGTCTACTACCAACCGCTGCACGATCTACGCGATGGTCGCCAGGTGGGCATGGAGGCGCTGGTGCGCTGGCAGCATCCGCAACGCGGGCTGATCCCACCCGGCGAATTCATCCCGATTGCCGAAGACAACGGCATGATCGGCGTCATCGACGCCTGGGTGCTGGAACAGGCCTGCCGCCAGATGGTGCGCTGGAATACCGAAGAGCACGCGTTGAGCTTCGTCGCGGTGAACGTCTCCAGCCGTCTGTTCAGCCGCGGCGAGCTCGACCAGAAGGTCGCCAGCGTGCTCGCCGAAACCGGCCTGCCTCCCGCGCAACTGGAGCTGGAAGTGACCGAAAGCGCGATCATGGAAGACCCCGACGCCGCTCTGAAACTGCTGACCAGCCTGCGCGCGCTGGGCGTGCGCCTGGCGATCGACGACTTCGGCACCGGCTACAGTTCGCTGGCGCGCCTCAAGCGCCTGCCGGTGGACAAGCTCAAGCTCGACCAGAGCTTCGTCCGCGGCTTGCCCGACGACCCCGAGGATGCCGCCATCGCCCGTGCGGTGATCGCGCTGGGCAAGAGCCTGGGCCTCAAGGTCCTTGCAGAGGGCATCGAGCAACCGGACCAGGCCGATTTCCTGCGTGAGCTAGGCTGCAACTATGGCCAGGGTTATCACTTCGGCCCCCCACAACCGGTAGCGGCCGAGACCATCGACACCACGTCACGCAACGACGCGAAAAGTAGCCAGTCCAGCACCAGGAGCTGAACATGCGCGTGCTGATTCTCGAAGACGATCCCTGGATCGCCGATCTGCTCAAACAGATCGTACTGAGCCTGCGCCCTGGCGCTCGGGTCGATTGCCAGACGCGCGTGGCCGAGGCCATCGCCGCCTGGCACCGCGAACCGGCGCAGTTGGTGATCGCTGACTGGAACCTGCCGGACGGCAGCGGCACCTTGCTGCTGCAGGCCGTGCGCCGCCAGGATCGCGAGGTCGCCCTGGTGATGATCACGGCCCGCGCAGACCGCAACAGCGTGCTCGAGGTACGCCCCCTGGGCATCAATGCCTTTATCAGCAAGCCGTTCCAGGTACCCAAGGTTCTGGAATGCCTGCAGCGACTGCTGCCCGAGGCAGCCTCGCCGACCGCTACGCCCGCTGGCGAAGAGGACTTCCTTCAGCACCTCGCGACGTTGCCTGACGACGAGCTCGACCTGCCCCTGCGCGATGATCTTCGCCAGCAGCTGCTCGCCATCACCGAAGCATCCGCCAGTCTGCAGCAGCTTGGCGATCTCTGGCAGCAGGACCCGGCCGTGCAGGCGCGACTGGTCGCTGCGGCCAACAATCCGCTCTACAACAGCGCAGGCCAGCCATGCAGCAGCCTGGCCGACGCCGTACGCCGCCTGGGTGCGGCCACTGCGCTGAATCTTGTCCAGGGCCTGGCGCTGCGCCCGGTAGCCAGCCTGCAGGACACTGACCTGAAGACCCAGGGCGAAAGCCTGCTGCAAGCGCAGTTGAACCTGCGCCAGAGGGTCGCGGAGCTGGCCAGGGCCTGCCAACTGGACCCGGCGCCGCTGCAATGCGCGGCCATGCTGCAGCGCATGGGCGAGTTGGCCGTGCTGCAGCAGGCGCAGATCTGGCGCAAGCGCGGCCTGGAGCTGCACGAAGCGCAGCTGCAACAAGCCCTGCGCCAGCACAGCAGCGAGCTGGCCAACCGACTCAAGGCTTACTGGCGCCTGCCCATCGGCTTGCGAGAGCTGATCGGCGCCTGTTATGCCCTGGCGCCGGGCAACGCACGCCGCGAGCCCATCGTCATGCGCCTGGCCAGTGCCGAAATGCACAGTGCCGAAAGCCAGGAAGTACAACGCCTGCGCCGCCTGGCCGGGCTGACCTGAGGCACGACTGATGAACAGGCCGAAGCCGGGTAAGCGCTGGTTCGATCGCTGGAGCGCCAGCCAAAGGGATGCCGGCCACCGGGATGCCGGCCACCGGGATGCCGGCCACCGAATAGTCATAGGTGGGAGTTTGTGCCTCGCGCTGCTTTTCGCCTTTCTCGGCAGCCGGGCGCTAAGCGAGCGCGAAGCCCTCTGGCAGTTGCAGATCGGCAAACAGGCAGACATCCAGCGCATGGCCCTGAACAGCACTCAGCACGGGCTGCAGGAGCGCACACAACTGCTGGCCGAAACCATCGCCGCTGATGCCTGGGTAACGGAGCTGGTGCGCCAGGCCCATGCGCTGCCGGCAGGCGACCTGGAAAGCCTGGCCAGCATTCGCAACCAGCTCTACACCCGCCTGGCGCCGCGCTGGCGCAACCTGCAAGCGCATCAACCGTTTCGCCTGTACGTGCATCTTGCGCCGGATGTCAGGGTATTGCTGCGTGTGCACGATCCCGCGCGCTTCGGCGATCTGCAGATCGGCTGGCGCCCCATGGTGCTGGAGGCGCTGCGCAGCGCCAGAAGCCAGGCCGGCCTGGGCCTGACCCGGGGCAGCATCGGCATGCGTGCGATCGCTCCGCTGTTGGCTGACGGGGCGGACGGCCCCATACAGGTCGGCGCTATCGAAGTGGCCATGGGCGTGCTCGAAGACCTTGCCCAACTGGATCGGGAATTCGACAGCGGCGTCGCCCTGCTGCTGCGCGAGGATCTGCTGCGGAGTTCCGACGGTGACGAGGCGCCCCGCAGTCCGACCGATGGCTCCCAGCACTGGCAGATGATGGGCCATTCGCGGCCACAGATACTGACCTGGCGACGACAACGCAGCCTGCCTGCGCCGGCAGAGGGCGATAGCGTGCGCCTGCTGGACGACGGCGAGCGCCATTACCTGGTCAACCAGGTCGCGCTGAGCAGCTACCAGCAAAACCACCGGCCCAGCCAGGGGCCACTGGCGGTCGCGCTGATCTGGCATGACATCAGCGATCAGTACACTGTGCATCGACGCGACAAACGCTGGCTGGTGATCAAGTGGCTGCTCGCCTGGTGCGGAGCCGAAGCTCTCTTGCTGGGCCTGCTGCGCAGCACCCGGCGCAGTACCCAGCGCCTGATGCAGCGCCAGCAGGCGGCGCTGCGCGCGCTCAACGAAATCGCCGCGCTGCCCAGCCTGAGTCGCACCGAACAATTGCGTCAGGCGCTGCGCCTGGGCGCCGATCACTTTCGCATGCCGCTGGGCATCATCAGTCGCATCGAAGACGAGCACTACCAGGTGCTGGTGCAAGTGTCACCCGAGGGCGAATTGCGCGATGGCCAGCAATTCGAGCTGGGCGACACTTACTGCAGCCTGGCACTGCAGCAGGACGAGGCGCTGGCCATCACCCACATGGCTGATTCGCCGCATCGGCACCATCCTTGCTACGGCCAATTCGCCCTGGAAAGCTACATCGGTATCGTGGTGCGTGTCGGCGGAAAGCCCTTCGGTACGCTGGCATTCGCCAATCCCGAACGCCGCGAGCGGCCGTTCGATGCCGCCGACCGCGACTTCCTCGGCCTGTTCGCCCGTTGGGTCGGCGCCATGCTGGAACGTCAGCAGCAGGAGCACGCCGTACGTTCGGCCCGCGCTTATCTGCAGACGTTGCTGGACTCGGCCACCGGGGTATCGATCATCGCCTCCGACAGCGCCGGCACCATCACCCTGTTCAACTCCGGCGCCGAACGCCTGCTGGGCTACAGCGCCGAAGAGATGGTCGGACTTCAGACCCCGGCCGTGTTTCACCTCGCGGAAGAAGTCCAGGCCAGAGCCAGCGAGTTGAGCGAGGTTGTCGGCCAGCCAGTGAGGGGCCTCGAAGTCTTCGTGCACAACGCACGTGGCGGCGAGCCGGAAACCCGCCAGTGGACTTATCGCCACAAGGACGGCAGCCTGCGCCAGGTCAACCTCACCGTCAACGCCATGTTCGACGAGGGCGGCCAGATCACCGGCTTCCTCGGCATCGCCAGCGATATCAGCGAGCTGCTGCAGGCCACCCGCGCCCTGCAGAAGAGCGAGAGTCGCTTCCGTGGTCTGGTGGCCAACCTGCCCGGCGTGGTGTATCGCTGCGCCCATGATGCCAACTGGACCATGCGCTACATCAGCGACGAGATCGCCAAGCTCTGCGGCTACCCGGCCAGCGACATCATCGATAATCGCGTGCGCAGCTATTCCAGCATCGTGCATCCCGATGATCTGCCCATCACCTTCCGTATCGGTGAAGCGCTCGAACAGCATAAACCCTTCGAACTGACCTACCGCCTGCGTCATGCCGATGGCCATGACGTCTGGGTCCGGGGCAAGGGCCGCGGCGAGTACGACAGTAATGGCCAGCTGTTGTGGGTCGATGGCTTCATCTGGGACGTCAGCGAACGTCATGCCATGGAAGACGAGCTGCGCCTGAGTCAACAACGCTTTCTAAGTGCCTTCGACACCGCACCGCAGGGCATGGCGCTGGTTGGCCCGGACGGTCGCTGGCTGGAAGTCAACGCCGAACTGTGCCGCATGCTCGGCTACAGCCGCGAGGAGCTGCTGGCCTGTACCTACCAGCAGGTCACCCATCCGGACGACCTGAATGCCGACCAGGAGAACGTGGCGAACCTGCTGGCCGGGCGGATCAATGCCTACCAGATGGAAAAACGCTACCTGGACAAGCAGGGCCGTGTTCTCTGGGTATTGCTCAGCGTATCGCTGGTACGTGACAGTGCCGGGCAGCCGGTGCACTTCGTTTCGCAGATCCAGGACTTCAGCGACCGCGTCGCCGCCGAACGCGCTGTGCGCGAGCGCGAGCACTATCTCAGCACCCTGCTCGACAACGTGGTCGACGCCATCGTCACCATCGACGAACACGGTCGTATCGAGACCTTCAACCACGCGGCCGAAGAAATATTCGGCTACCGACAGGATGAAGTGGCCGGGCGCAACGTCAGCCTGCTGATGCCCGAGCCTGACAGCGGTGCACACGACAGCTACCTCCAGCGCTACCTGCGCACCGGCGAGGCCTGGGTGGTGGGCCAGGTTCGCGAGCTGGAAGGCATGCGTCAGAACGGCGAGCGCTTCGCCATGGAACTGGCCGTTTCGCAGATCAGCCACCAGGGGCAGCGTCGCTTCATTGCGGTGATTCGCGACATCACCGAGCGCAAACGCATCGAGCAGATGAAAAACGAGTTCGTCTCCACCGTCAGCCACGAACTGCGCACCCCGTTGACCGCTATCGCCGGCTCGCTCGGACTGATCAACGGCGGCGCTCTCGGCGAGGTGCCGCAGACCATGCGCCAGATGCTGACGATTGCCCACAGCAACAGCCAGCGCCTCAGCGCGCTGATCAACGATTTGCTGGATATGGACAAACTGGTCGCCGGCAAGATGCAGTTCGACCTGCAGGCGAAGCTGATGCAGCCGCTGCTGGAGCAGGCACTGCTGCACAACCAGCCTTATGCCGAACAGCATCAGGTCACGCTGCGCCTGCAGGTCGACGACGACGCTTTGGTCCACGTCGACGCTCAGCGCCTGGCCCAGGTAATGGCCAATCTGCTGTCCAATGCCGCCAAGTTCTCGCCTTCCGGCGGCAGTGTTCTGGTGCGCCTGCAGACGATTGGCGAGAGACTGCGCGTCAGCGTGTCGGACAACGGCCCCGGTATCCCCGAGACCTTCAAGTCCCGCATTTTCAGCAAGTTCTCCCAGGCCGACTCCGGTGACACGCGGCAACAGGGCGGTACCGGCCTGGGGCTGGCCATCTGCAAGGAAATCATCGAGCGCATGGGCGGACAGATCGGCTTCGACTCGCCGCCCCGCCATGGTGCTACCTTCTGGTTCGAACTACCGATACAGGGAGTGCGTCATGAACCCAGCCCCGATCCCCGGTAACGAGCAGCAGCGCCTGGCTGCATTGCACTCTCTTGAGCTGCTCGACAGCCCGCCCGAAGCGATGTTCGATCACATCACGGCGCTGGCTGCGCAAATCTGCGATACGCCCATCGCCCTGATTTCGCTGGTCGATGCCCAGCGCCAGTGGTTCAAGAGTCGGGTCGGCCTGGATGCCGAACAGACCGCGCGCGAACTCGCCTTCTGCGCCCATGCAGTACATGCCGACGCGCTGCTGGAGGTGGATAACGCCCTGGAGGATGCGCGCTTTCGCGACAACCCGCTGGTCACCTCGGCGCCGGATATCCGCTTCTACGCCGGCGTGCCGCTACACGACGGCAAAGGCCTGGCCCTCGGCACCCTGTGCGTGATCGACCGCCAGCCGCGTCACCTCGACAATCACCAGCGCAGCCAGCTGCAGCACCTGGCGCAGCTGACCGGAGAGCTGTTCGAGCTGCGCCTGCAGGCGCGCCGCCAGGCCGAACAGAGCGCCATGCACCAGGCCATGCTCGACAACGCCGGCAGCGCGGTGCTGGTACTCGACCCGCAGGGCCGGGTGCTGCGCAGCAATCCCGAAGCGCAGCAACTGCTGGACTACTCGGCCGATGAGCTGGGCAAGCAATTCCTGCCGCGGCTGTTGACCGATCCAGGCCAGTTCGAGCGTCTGTGTGCCGCCTGTATCCGCGAGCCGCAGAGCACCGAAGGGCAACTGCGCGCGCGCAGCGGGCAGAGCCTGCCGGTACGCCTGAATCTTTCACCGATTCGTGCCGAAGGTCAGCCGCTGCAGGGCTACCTGCTGGTGGCCAACGACCTCAGTCAACGTGATGAGGCCCGTCAGCGCTTGCAGCGTATAGCCGCACAACTGCCCGGCATGGTCTATCAATATCTGCTGCGCGCCGATGGCAGCAGCTGCTTTCCCTACGCCAGCGCAGGTATCGGCGATATCTATGGCTGCACTCCCGAGGAAGTCGGCCAGGACGCCGCCCCGGTACTCGCGCGCTTGCATACCGAAGATGCATCGCCAGTGCGCGAAGCGATCGCCGCTTCGGCCCGGAGCCTGACTACCTGGCACCAGGAGTACCGCGTGCTGCATCCCGAACGCGGCCTGATATGGGTAGAAGGCCGCGCTGCCCCCCAGCGGTTGCCCGGCGGCGACACCCTTTGGCACGGTTTCATCAGCGATATCAGCGAACGTAAACGCGGCGAACAGTTGCAGAACGAGTTCGTCTCAACCGTCAGCCACGAGTTGCGCACGCCGTTGACCGCCATCGCCGGCTCGCTCGGCCTGATCAACGGCGGCGCACTCGGCGAAGTGCCACAGGCCATGCGCCAGATGCTGGAGATTGCGCAAAGCAACAGCCAGCGCCTGCGCCACCTGATTGATGACCTGCTGGACATGGACAAGCTGGTCGCCGGCAAGATGCACTTCGACCTGCAGCCGCTGGCGCTACGCCCGCTGCTGCAACAGGCACTGCACAACAACCAGCCCTATGCCGAGCACCACCAGGTGCAGCTGCAGCTATTGGCAGGCGCTGATTGCCAGGTCATGGCCGATGCCCAGCGCCTGGAACAGGTGCTGGCCAACCTGTTGGCCAACGCCGCCAAGTTTTCCGCCGCTGAGCAACAGGTGGAGCTGGCCGCCATACCCGAAGACGGCTGGGTACGCATCAGCGTGCGTGACCAAGGCCAGGGCATCGCAGACGACTTCAAACCCCGCATCTTCAGCAAATTCGCCCAGGCCGACGCCGGCGACACGCGCCGCCAGGGCGGCACAGGCCTCGGTCTGGCAATCAGCAAGGAAATCATCGAACACATGGGCGGACACATCGGCTTCGACTCAACCCTGGGTCAGGGCAGCACCTTCTGGCTGAGACTGCCCCTGGCTGGAGCGCAATCATGAGAACCACCCGCGCCCTGCTCGCGTCTCTGTTCAGTCGCGTCAACCTGCTGGCCTGGGCCGTACTGGCGCTGGCCCTGGGGGCGACGTTGCTGGCCTGGTACAACCTGCGCCAGAGCCAGACCGAGTCTGCCACCCGCCAGTTCGAACTGCTCACCGAAGAGCTGAGCCGGGCCATCGTCAAACGCATGGAGGAACAGGAAAGCATCCTGCTCGGTGCCGCCGGCCTGCTCGACGCCAGCGAAGACGTCAGCCGTGCGGATTGGCGCGCCTATACCGAACGCCTGCGACTGGACGAACGCTACCCGGGCATCCAGGGGCTGGGTTTTGTCCAGATGCTGGAGGCGCAGCAACTGTCGGCATTCGAGAGCGAGATACGCGCCGAGGGCTTTGCCGATTTTCACATGCAGCCACCCGGCCAGCGCGAACGTTACGGCGTGATCCGCTTCATTGAGCCTTTTACCGGACGCAACCTGGCCGCCTTCGGTTTCGACATGTATTCCGAGCCGATACGCCGCGCGGCCATGTTAGCCGCCGCGCGCAGCGGTCAGAGCCGCCTGTCCGGCCGTGTCACCCTGCGTCAGGAAACCCACGGCAAGGTCCAGCCAGGGCTGCTGCTGTACGTCCCGCTTTACTGGCCACAACGCCCGCTGGACAGCCCGGAGCAACGCCTGGCCGCGCTGCGCGGCTTCGCCTACAGCCCGTTCCGCGTTCACGATCTGATGCATGGAATCTTCGGCGAGCGCAAGCGCGAGCTGGACTTCGAGCTGTACGCCGGCGCCATCAGCAAGGATGCCGAACTGCTTTACAGCAGTCACGGTAAAGCATCGACCAGCCAACCGGCCGACAGACAGCATCAGCTCGAATTGTTCGGCCAGACCTGGCACCTGAACTTCCACTACGCACCGGGCTACCTCGCCCACGAACATCGTGGCGAGGTGGCACTGCTGGTGCTCGGTGCCTGCATCAGTCTGCTGCTGTTCTTTCTGGTCAGCAGCCTCAGCCTGCGTCGCGCTCAGGTACAGGAGCTGGCCGCACGCATCACCGAGCAGTTGCACCGCAGCGAGGAACGTCTGGCACTGGCGCTCAAGGGCAGCAACGATGGCTGGTGGGATATCGACGTCAAGGCCGGCAGCTTCTTCGCCTCGGCGCACGGCTGGCAAATGCTCGGCTATCCAGAACAAGGGCCACCAGGCTTCACCGACGACCCCCTGGCCTGGGAAAATCTGGTGCACCCGGACGACCTGCCAGTGGCACGCGCCCGTCTGAATCAGGCCTTTCATGAGGGCGCCAGCAACTTCACCATCGATTGTCGCCTGCTGCGTGTCGATGGCAGCGAGCTGCCGGCGCTCCTGCGCGGCTACATCCAGCGCGACGCCAGTGGCTACCCGCTGCGCATCACCGGCACCACCATGGATCAAAGCGAGGCCAAACGCATCGAGCGCCTCAAGAGCGAGTTCGTCTCCACCGTCAGCCACGAGCTGCGCACCCCGCTCACCGCCATCGCCGGCTCGCTCGGCCTGATCAACGGCGGAGCCCTCGGCGCGGTACCGGAGGGTATGCGCACCATGCTGAGCATCGCCCAGGCCAACAGCCAGCGCCTCAGCCACCTGATCAACGATCTGCTGGACATGGACAAGCTCGAAGCCGGCAAGATGCAGTTCGACCTGCAACCATGCGCCCTTGCTGACCAGCTCGAGGAGGCGCTGGCCAGCAACCAGGCCTATGCCGACCGACACCAGGTCCAGTTACGTCTGCTCGATTGCCTGCCGACGCGCGTGCGGGTCGACGCCATGCGCCTGCAACAGGTGCTGGCCAACTTCATTTCCAACGCCGTGAAGTACTCGCCGCCCGGCGCCGAGGTACAGCTGCGCGCCGAACATCGAGGCCCCCGCGTGCGCGTCGAAGTGATCGACCAGGGACCGGGCATCGCCGCCGAATTTCGCCAGCGCATTTTCAGCAAGTTCTCCCAGGCCGATGCCAGCGACAGCCGCAGCAAGGGCGGTACCGGGCTCGGCCTGGCCATCAGCAAGGAGCTGATCGAGCGTATGGGCGGCCAGATCGGCTTCGACTCGGTCGTGGGCCAGGGCGCCTGCTTCTGGTTCGAGTTGCCGATGCTGAGCGAAGCCACCCGGCCTGCCGCTGGCGACGGCCGACGCAGCCTGCTGGTGGTCGAGGACGAACCGGACATCGCCAATCTGCTGCGCCAATTGCTGGAAAACGCCGGTTACCGTGTGCGTCTGGCCCATAGCCTGGACGAAGCACGCGCCTGCCTGCGCGAGGAAATACCCGCTGCCATGAGTCTCGACCTACGCCTGCCGGACGGCGACGGCCTGCAACTGGTGCAGGAGCTGCGCGCCGATGAGCGCTACCGCGAGCTGCCGATCCTGGTGGTCTCCGCAGCCTGCGAGCAAGGCCGCCTGGCGCTCGAGGGCGCGCCCGCGCTGGACTGGCTGAGCAAGCCGATCGACCCACAGCGCCTGCTCGGCAGCCTTGCCCAGGCCCTGCAGGATCTGCCGCACAGACCACGCGTACTGCATGTCGAGGACGATCACGACCTGCGCCTGGTGGTCGCCGAACAGGGTCGCGAACTGGCCGAGTTCGTCCCCGCCGACAGCCTCGCCGAAGCGCGTCGCCTGCTCGCCGAACAGCCTTTCGATCTGGTCCTGCTAGACCTCGGCCTGCCCGACGGCAACGGCCTGGAGCTGGTCGACGAACTCCAGCGCCAGCGCCCAGGTCTACCGGTAGCCGTGCTCTCGGCCAGCGAGATGGACGGCCGCGAGCTGGCCGGAGTGAGTGCGACGCTGGCCAAATCGCGCAATGATGGACAACACTTTCTGCACCTGCTCGACCGTCTATTACCCGCCAAGGAGACCGGCCATGAGTGAGCTCAAGCGCATCCTTCACGTCGAGGACGACCCCTCGATCCAGGCCGTGGCCAAAGTGGCCCTGGAAGCCGTTGGCGGCTTTCAGGTACTGAGCTGCTCCAGCGGCCAGGAGGCGCTCGATCAGGTGCAGGGCTTCGCCCCCGACTTCATCCTGCTCGATGTGATGATGCCCGGCATGGACGGTCCGCAGACCCTGGAGAAGCTGCGTGAGCTGGTGGACATCGGCAGCGTGCCGGTGGCCTTCATGACCGCCAAGGTGCAGCCCGGCGAAGTGACCCATTACCGCAGCCTGGGTGCACTCGACGTGATCGTGAAGCCCTTCGACCCCATGCAACTCGCCGCACAGATACGACAGATATGGAGCCAGCGCCATGGATAAGCAGGGCAATGCCATCCCGCAGACCCTGCAGCAGCATCTGCAACAGCTCGGCCAGCAGTTCGCCGAACGCCTGCGCCAGGAGCTTCCGCAACTGATGCAGCAGGGCGAGCAACTGCTCGAGGCCAGCGACGAGCAGCGCGGGCAGCTGCTGCGAGCGCTACGCGACCAGCTTCATCGCCTCGCCGGCAGCGCCGGCACCTTCGGTTTCGACCTGCTCGGCCAGCAAGCGCGAGAACTGGAACAACAGGCCGAACGCTGGCTGGAACAGCAGCAGCGCCAACAACAGGACCTCGACATCTTCGTGGCCGCGCTGCTGCAGCTCGGCGAGCAATCGGATGCCGACAGCAGCCAGGACGAACAACAGAAAACGGCCAAGCCGTTGGCACGCACCGAGAACGATACGCGGCTCATCTACATTCTCGAAGATGAAATGACCGTCGGCGAAAACATGCGCCTGACGCTGAGCAACTTTGGTTATCGTGCCGAACATTTCCAGACTACAACCGATCTCGATACCGCTCTGCTGCAGCAACTGCCGGATGCATTGATCGTCGACGTCAACCTGGCCAACGAGGACAGCAGCGGCCTGGATTACGCCGCACGCCTGCAGCAACGCCTGGAAGTGCCCCTGCCGCTGCTGGTGCTGACCCACCAGCATGACTTCGCCACTCAGCTGCAGGCGGTGCGCGCCGGCGCGCAGGGTTTCTTCGCCAAGCCGGTGGACATCCCGCAGCTGGAAAGCCGCCTGGAGCGCTGCTTCGCCCAGCAGAGCGGCGAACCCTACCGGGTGCTGATCGTCGATGACGACCGCGACCTGGCCAGCCGTTACAGCCTGGTGCTGCGCGACGCGGGCATGCTGGTGGAAATCCTTCAGGACCCGGCGCAGATCTTCGAGCATCTGCGCGATTTCAATCCGGAGGTGGTGCTGCTCGACGTCAACATGCCGGACTGCACCGGCCCCGAGCTGGCGCAGATCATCCGCTGCAACGACGACTGGCTGCGCATACCGATCATCTACCTGTCGGCGGAGACCGACATCGCCAAGCAGATGAATGCGCTGATCAAGGCCGGCGACGATTTCGTCACCAAGCCGATTTCCGACAACGCCCTGGTCGCCGCCGTGTTCTCCCGCGCGCAGCGCGCTCGCCTGCTGTCAGATGCGCTGTCGCGCGACAGCCTGACCGGCCTGCTCAAGCATGGCGACATCAAGGAACAGGTGGCCACCGAGCTGGAGCGCGCGCTACGCACCGGCAACCGCGCCAGCGTGGTGATGCTGGACATCGATCACTTCAAACGGGTCAACGACGAGCATGGCCACGCGGCCGGCGACAGTGTCATCCGCGCGCTGGCCAACCTGCTGCGCCAGCGCCTGCGCCGGATCGACAGCCTGGGGCGCTATGGCGGCGAGGAGTTTCTCGCGGTGCTGCCGGACTGCACACCGCAGCAGGCCAAACAGATCGTCGACGAGATCCGCGAACGCTTCGCCGAGCTGCGCTTCATCGCCGACGGCGGCGAATTTTCCTGCACCCTCAGCGCCGGTATAGCCGGCACCGACGCACACAGCCAGGCCGAACAATTGCGCGAGCGCGCCGACAAGGCGCTCTATGCAGCCAAGCATGGTGGCCGCAACCAGGTGCAGGTGGCTGCTTCGGAAGAGCATCGCGGCTGAAGCTCCACGCTCCGTAGGAGCGGCTTCAGCCGCGATAGGTCATAAGGCTACAGGCCGTAGGGTGGATGCCGCTCTTCACATCCACCACAACGCTGGCACCCCAAATCACGCCTCGGCGCGCTGCATCAGGCGGCGTTGGCGCCACTCCATGAAGGTCTTGAGGAACAGCGTGAGCAGCGCCATGCACGCCAGCAGCCCGGCCGCGGTGAAGGCGGCCGCCGGCTTGTAGTCGTTGTTGAGCTGATCGACCAGCAGCGGCAACGTCAGCGTCTGGTTGATGATGGTGCCGGACACCACCGACACCGCGCCGAACTCACCCACCGCGCGGGCATTGGTGACGACGACGCCATACAGCAGCGCCCATTTGATCTTCGGCAGGCTGATGCGGCGGAAGATTTGCCAGCCGCTGGCGCCCAGGCACATCGCAGCGGTTTCCTCGTCCTGACCTTGCGTCTGCATCACCGGAATCAGAATGCGCGCCACGTAGGGCGCGGTGACGAACACGGTGACCATGACGATGCCCGGCCAGGCGAACATCAGTTGTAGGCCCTGATCGTAGAACCAGCGGCCGATGAAGCTCTCCAGTCCGTACACCACCAGGTAGCAGAGACCGGCGACCACCGGCGACACCGCGTAGGGAATGTCGATCAGGGTGGTCAGCAACTTGCGCCCGCGAAAATCATAGTGGGTCACGCACCAGGCCAGGCAGATGCCGAAGCACAAGTTCAGCGGCACGGTGATCGCTGCCACCAGCAGGGTCAGGCCGATGGCGTGGAGCATGTAGTCCTCGCCGAGGTTGCTCCACAGCAGGTCGAGCCCGCCGGCCAGCGCCTTGGTGAAGATCAGTGCCAGCGGCACCAACAGGATCAGCGCCACCACCATCAGACCGAGGATTACCAGCGCCCACTGGCGCCAATCTTGGGGCTTTTTCATCGACCTTGCCGTTGCCATGCGAACAGACGCCCCTGCACGACCTGCAGGAGGAACAGAAGAGTCAGCGACGCGAGCAGGATCACCGAAGCGATGGCTGCTGCCGCCGGGTAATTGAATTCCTGCAGACGGACGAAAATCATCAGCGAGCTGACTTCCGTCTGGTAGGGAATGTTGCCGGCGATCATGATCACCGCGCCGAACTCACCGAGGCTGCGGATGAACGCCTGCGAGCCACCGGTGACCAGTGCCGGCGCCAGGGTCGGCAGGATCACCTTGCGGAAGGTCTGCACACGGCTGGCGCCGAGGGTGCGCGCGGCCTCTTCGTATTCCGAGCCGAGATCCTGCAGCACCGGCTGCACCGTGCGCACCACGAAGGGAATGCTGGTGAACACCATCGCCACCACGATACCGGCGTAGGCGTAGGCCACCTTGAAGCCCAGCCACTGGCCGATCCAGCCGTTGGGTACCAGCAGCGCGGCGAGGGTCAGGCCGGCTACCGAAGTCGGCAGGGCAAAGGGCAGATCGACCAACGCATCGACGATGCGCCGGCCGGGAAAGTCGTAGCGGGTGATGATCCAGGCCAGCAGCAGGCCCAGCACCAGCACCGCCAGGGTCGAATAGAGCGCGGCCGAGATGGTCACCTTGTAGGTCTGCACCACGCGCGGATCGCTGATGGCGAACCAGTACTGGGCCCAGGTCATGTCGCTGACGTACAAAAGCAGCGCCGACAGCGGCAGCAGGATCACCAGGGAGAGATACAGCACGCTGACGCCGAAGCTCAGGCCGAAGCCAGGCAGCAGCGGAGTCTGCAGGAAGAACAGCGTCGGTTTACTCACGAAAAAGCTCGGCTCTACAAATGCAGTTGGCCGCCAAAAAGGCGGCCAACTGACCATTACGATGCTCGCACTCCCGGCTGGCGGGTTGCACCCGCCCTACGCCAGACCGTCGCTATCAGCGACCCTCGGCGAGAAGCTGGTCGAGGATACCACCGTTGTCGAAGTGCTTGGCGGTGATCTCGTCCCAGCTGCCCAGCACCTCGGTCGGGTTGATCAGGCGCACCGGAGCGAACTGCGCCTTGGTCGCCTCGACCACTTCCGGGTTGTGCACGCGGTAGTTGTAGCGAGTCAGCAGTTGCTGAATGTCCTTGCTGTATTGGAAGTCGAGGAAGGCCTTGGCCTGCTCGCGGGTACCGCGCTCGTCGGCCACCTTGTCGACGATGGCCACCGGGAATTCAGCCAGTACGCTGACTTCCGGTACCACGATTTCCAGGTTGGCGGACTTGAACTCGTCACCCTTGGCGATGTTGATCACTTCCGATTCGAAAGTCAGCAGCACGTCGCCCTGCCCGTTCTGGGCGAAGGCCACGGTGGCACCTCGGCCGCCGGTGGGGAAGTTCTCGACGTTCTTCAGCACCTTGCCGACGAAGGCCTTGACCTTCTCCTGGTCGCCATTGAATTTCTCGTTGGCGAACAGCCAGGCGCCCAGGTAGCTGTAGCGGGCGTTACCGGAGGTTTTCGGGTTGGGGAATACCAGCTTCACGTCATCGCGAATCAGGTCGTCCCAGCTCTTGATGTTCTTCGGGTTGCCTTCGCGTACCAGGAAGGCGGTGGTGCTGTAGTACGGCGAGCTGTTGTTGGGGAACTGCTGGGCCCAGTCCTCGCGCAGCAGCTTGCGCTTGGCCAGGATGTCCACGTCGGTTACCTGGTTGAAGGTGACCACGTCGACCTTCTTGCCCTGGATGATGTCCTGCGCCTGACGCGAGGTACCGGCGAACGACTGGATGATCTTCACTTCCTTGCCGCTCTGCTGTTTCCAGTGCTCGACGAACAGTGGGTTGATCTCGCCGAACAGTTCGCGAGCGATGTCGTAGGAGGCGTTGTGGAATGGCGTATCGGCCGCTGCATGGCTCAGCGAGCCGGTCAACAGGGTGGCGCTGGCCACGGTGGCCAGAACGATCTTCTTCAGCATCTAAGGCGTCCTTATCGCAAGAGAAGCCTGCAGGCAGGCTATTTGATGGCGCGATTCTGCAGAAAAAACATATAGCTGAAAAATATCTTTTTCTTTGCGTCTTATAACCAGCCTCTCTTTGCCTTCGAAAACGCCATGCTGCCCTCGTATCCGAAGGCTGCTCAGGCAGCCACTTTTAGGACCTGTTCACGATCTTTATGTGCCTGAAAACTACAAGGCAAAAGCGTCCGGTGAGCATGCAGGAGGGGCTTCAGCCCCGAGCTTTATTGGGGCGCAAAGAGCTCGCGGCTAAAGCCGCTCCTACAAGATCGCAAGCGGCTTATTCCGCCAATTGGCTGCCAAAAACGACGAAATGGGCTGAAGAACTATGCGAAGGTTCTTACAGCTTGGCGATGGACACCTCGGTGGATTTGACGAAGGCGATCACCTCGCTACCCACCTGCAGCTCCAGCTCACGCACGGAACGGGTGGTGATCACCGAGGTGACGATGCCTGCAGCGGTCTGCACGTCGATTTCCGACAGCACGTCGCCGACGACGATTTCCTTGATGCTGCCCTTGAACTGGTTACGCACGTTGATGGCTTTGATGGTCATGGGTTTTTCTCCTGGGGTCGAAAATCAGCGGCAAGCTTCAAGTTGCAAGCCACAAGTAAAAGCGCTCGGCCCTTACTTGAAGCTTGTGGCTTGGAGCTTTTAGCTGCGTTAAAGCGCCCAACGCAGTTGCGTGGGCAGGGGTGATACAGGTTCCGGTGGTGTAGGCAGCTCCGGCTGCGCCAGCACGCGGTCCAGCACGCGCGCTTCCAGGGCCGCCAGCAGCGGCGAGCCATGGGGGCGTGGGCGTACCAGTTGCACATCGAGATCGAGGCCGATCTGGCCGTCCTCGATCAGGATCACCCGGTCCGCCACGGCCACGGCTTCGGCCACGTCGTGGGTCACCAGCAGCACGGTGAACCCATGCTGCTGCCACAGGCGCTCGATCAGTTGCTGCATTTCGATACGGGTCAAGGCATCCAGCGCGCCCAGCGGCTCGTCGAGCAGCAGCAGGCGCGGGCGATGGATCAGCGCACGGGCCAGAGCCACGCGCTGCTTCTGCCCACCGGACAGCGCTGCCGGCCATTCACCTGCGCGATCCGCCAGGCCGACCGCCGCCAACGCTTCCTCGGCCTGCTTGCGCCAGTTGCCGGAAAGCCCCAGACCGACGTTGTCGATTACGCGCTTCCAGGGCAGCAGACGCGAGTCCTGAAACATCAGGCGGATGTCTTCACGCACCGCGTTGAGCGAGCCGCTACCGGCCAGCAACTGGCCGCCGCTGGGCTGATCCAGCCCGGCCAGCAGGCGCAGCAGCGTGCTCTTGCCGCAGCCACTGCGACCGACCACAGCAACGAACTGCCCGGCCGGGATATGCAGGTCGATGCCCTTGAGCACCTGGCGCTCGCCGAAGAATTTCTCGATGTTCTCGATTGCCAGCGGAACGCCGCCCGACGGAGTGCCTTGGGGAATGTTGTGCAGTGCAGTCATTGCCCACCTGCCTTGGCCTGATAGGCCGGATGCCAGCGCAGCCAGACGCGCTCAAGACCACGGGCGGCGACGTCGGCCAGCTTGCCGAGCACCGCATAGAGCAGGATCGCCAGCACCACCACGTCAGTCTGCAGGAACTCGCGGGCGTTCATCGCCAGGTAACCGATGCCGCTGCTGGCCGAGATGGTTTCCGCGACGATCAAGGTCAGCCACATAAAGCCGAGGGCGAAACGCACGCCCACCAGGATCGACGGCAGCGCGCCGGGCAGTATCACCTGGCGGAACAGCGCTCCGCCTGCCAGGCCATAACTGCGCGCCATCTCTACCAGCGCCGGGTCGACGTTGCGGATGCCGTGGTAGGTGTTGAGGTAGATCGGGAACAGCGTGCCGAGCGCGACCAGGAACACCTTGGCCGCCTCGTCGATGCCGAACCAGAGGATCACCAGCGGGATCAGCGCCAGGTGCGGCACGTTGCGGATCATCTGCACCGAGCTGTCGAGAAAGCGCTCGCCCCATTTCGACAGGCCGGTGATAAAGCCTAGCAGCAGGCCGATACCGCCGCCGATGGCGAAGCCGATCCCGGCGCGCTGGCCACTGATCGCCAGGTGCTGCCAGATTTCACCGGAGGCCAGCAACTGCCAGCCGGCGGCGAGCACGGCGCTAGGCGCCGGCAGGATGCGGCTGGACAGCCAGCCACTGGCTACCGCCAGTTGCCAGACGGCCAGCAGCCCCAGCGGCAAGGCCCAGGGAGCAGCGCGCAGGGCCAATTTGTGAAGAGTCGTGTTGCTCATGGTTGCCTCGAAGAATTCCATTTAGCCGTCCACGTGTCCCCGGATTTCATCCGGGCTACATCAACCCTCTCCCCCAGCCCCTCTCCCGCAAGCGGGAGAGGGGAGCCAAACCGTGCCATCGAGCAAACCAGCGGCGCCGATCAGCCCCCTCGCTCCTCCGGGGAGAGGGTTGGGGAGAGGGGGCATGTGCCCAACCATCCCGGATTGCATCCGGGCTACATCGGCCCTCTCCCCCCGCCCCTCTCCCGCAAGCGTGAGAGGGGAGCCGAACCGTTCCACCGGGCAAACCAACGGCGCCGATCAGCTCGCTCGCCCTCCGGGGAGAGGGTTAGGGAGAGGGGGCATGTGCCCAGCCATCCCGGATTGCATCCGGGCTACATCTGCCCCCGTAGCCCGGATGCAATCCGGGAAAACCTATGCCTGCGCCATCCTCAACTCGCCGAAGCCGCTTTCGGCAAAATGTCGCTGGAGATCATTTCGCCGAACGGGCTGACATAACCGCGACTCTCCGGACGCTGCGGCTGAGCCACGTCCAGGTGCGGGAACAGCAGCTCGGCGACCCGGTACGACTCCTCCAGATGCGGGTAGCCGGAGAAGATGAAGGTATCGATGCCGAGGTCGGCGTACTCCCTGACCCGCGCCGCCACGGTCGGGCCATCGCCGACCAGCGCGGTGCCAGCGCCGCCGCGCACCAGGCCGACACCGGCCCAGAGGTTCGGCGACACTTCCAGGTTGTCGGTCTTGCCGCCGTGCAGGGCGGCCATGCGCTGTTGGCCGACCGAATCGAAGCGCGCCAGCGACGCCTGGGCACGGTCGATGGTGTCCTGGTCCAAATGGCTGATCAGACGATCCGCCGCCGCCCAGGCTTCCTCGTTGGTCTCGCGCACGATCACGTGCAGACGAATGCCAAAGCGCACTTCGCGCCCCTGCTTGGCCGCCTTCTCGCGCACCTGGGCGATCTTTTCGGCCACGGCAGCCGGCGGCTCGCCCCAGGTCAGGTACAGCTCGACCTGCTCGGCGGCCAGATCCTGCGCCGCGTCGGAGGAACCACCAAAATACAGCGGCGGACGCGGCTGCTGGATCGGCGGGTAAAGCAACTTGGCGCCCTTCACCTGGATGTGCTTGCCGTCGTAGTCAACGGTTTCGCCTTCCAGCACACGGCGCCAGATACGGGTGAATTCGACGGACGCTTCATAGCGTTCGGCATGGGACAGATGCAGGCCATCACCAGCCAGCTCGTCCGGGTCGCCACCGGTCACCAGGTTGAACAGCGCACGGCCGTTCGACAGGCGATCCAGGGTCGCCGCCTGGCGCGCGGCCACGGTCGGCGAAATGATCCCAGGGCGCAGGGCGACGAGGAACTTCAGGCTCTGCGTGACCGGGATCAGCGAGGCCGCCACCAGCCAGGAGTCCTCGCAGGAACGTCCTGTCGGGATCAGCACGCCGCCGAAACCGAGGCGATCAGCCGCCTGGGCAATCTGCGCCAGGTAGCCGTGGTCGACTGCACGCGCGCCTTCGGCGGTGCCCAGGTATTTGCCATCGCCATGGGTAGGCAGGAACCAGAAGATATTAAGGCTCATGGAGTTGTCTCCTTTCCGGAAATCGTCATAGTCCGGATCAATCCGGGAAATTCGGCCCCGCCCCGATCCTCGACCTGAAAGGCTGAGGGAGCTGGCCGGCGGCGCCGAAACGTCCGCCGACCTTGATCGGCTCCCCTCTCCCGTTCACGGCAAGGGGTTTGGGGGAGAGGGCTATGGTCTTACTGGGCCTGCGCGACCTTGGCCGGCGGATTCCAGATCACATCCTTGATGGTCAGCTGCCTGGGGATCAGCTTCAGCTCGGTGAAGGTGTCGGCGATCTTCTGCTGCGCCTCGACCACATCCGCGGTGATGAACTGCGCGCCGTAACCCTGACGCTCAACAGCCTGACGAGTGATCTCCGGGGACAGGCCGATCAGCGGCGCGACCTGGCTGGTGGCCTCGTCGAGGTTGCCCTTGACCCACTCGCCGACACCGCGAATTTCCTCGACCAGCACACCAATCACCTGCGGGTGCTGCTCGGCATAGCTGCGGGTGGCCAGGTAGAACTGGTGGTTGTCGACCAGGCCAGTGCCATCACGCAGGCTGCGGGCCTGCAACTGCTGCTCGGCGGCGGACTGGAACGGGTCCCAGATCACCCAGGCATCGACGCTGCCACGCTCGAAGGCGGCGCGGGCATCGGCCGGCGGCAGGTAGACCGGGGTGATATCGCCGTACTTTAGGCCGGCATCTTCCAGCGCGCGCACCAGCAGGTAATGCACGTTGGAACCCTTGTTCAGGACGACCTTCTTGCCCTTGAGCTCGGCCACCGATTTGATCGGCGAGCCCTTGGGTACGAGGATCGCCTCACCACTCGGTGCCGGCGGCTCATGGGCGACATAGAGCAAGTCGGCGCCAGCGGCCTGCGCGAATACCGGCGGGGTTTCACCGGTAACGCCGAAGTCCACGGAGCCGACGTTGAGGCCTTCGAGCAGCTGCGGGCCGCCCGGGAACTCCGTCCACTTGACCTCCACGCCATGCTCGGCCAGGCGCTTTTCCAGGGTGCCCTTGGCCTTTAGCAGTACCAGGGTGCCGTATTTCTGATAGCCGATACGCAACGTCTCGGCTTGAGCTTGAGTGATGGCGCCGAAGGAAATGGCCGCGGCAAACAGGGCGACCAGACTCCGACGCAAAGTGTTGGCGCCCATGGCGACCTCCTTTGCAGATTGAGTGTGGGCCTGCTTGCCCGTTGGCGGGCGAGTAAGGCGGGAAAGCAGCCGCAAGCTTCAAGCCTCAAGTCGCAAGCGGGCGTGCCCGCTGCTGCTGGCTTCTACTTGCAGCTTGTAGCTTGCAGCTCATCGCTGCTCTTTCAAATACTCCAGCGGGCGTTCACCAGCCGGTCATTCAATACGTTCGGATCGATCGGCTTCGGCCGTCGCGCCAGGGCTGCGCCCAGTTGTTCCAGTGACTCGTCGAGGCGCTCGCGCAACTCGTCGTCGATCTGCGCGGGCCTGTCCCCTTCCGGGTAGGCGATCTGTTTGTCCACGGCGAACACGCCGGAGAGCATTTCCTGCGCCTTCAGCGCGGCCAGCACCGGCTTGAGCGCGTAGTCCACCGCCAACAGATGCGCCGGGCTGCCGCCACTGGCCAGGGGCAGCACCACCTTGTGGGCCAGGGCGCGCTCGGGCAGCAGATCCAGCAGCACCTTCAGCGCGCCGGTGAACGACGCCTTGTACACCGGCGTGCCGACCACCAGGCCATCGGCGCTGGCCACCACGGCCTGCAGTTGGCGCACGGCCGGGCTGTCGAAGCGGGCATGCAGCAGGTCCTCGGCGGGAAAATCGCGTACCCGCAGCAGGCTCACTTCCACGTGCTGCGCCTCGAGGCGCTGGCGGACGTAATCCAGCAGCACCTCGGTGCGCGAACGCGCCGCAGGGCTACCGGAGAGCAACACGACGTGCATGCTGGTTCCTTATTTATTCGGCTGCGGGGTCAGGCGCAGATAGGGTTTGACCGCGCGATAGCCTTTCGGAAAGCGCTCGGCAATCTCGGCCTCGTCCTTCAATGACGGCACGATCACCACCTCTTCACCGTCCTGCCAGTTGGCCGGAGTGGCGACCTTGTAGTTGTCGGTCAGTTGCAGCGAATCGATGACGCGCAGGATTTCGTTAAAGTTGCGCCCGGTACTGGCCGGATAGGTGATGGTCAGGCGCACCTTCTTGTTCGGGTCGATGATGAACAGCGAACGCACGGTCAGGGTGTCGTTGGCGTTGGGGTGGATAAGGTCGTAGAGGTCGGACACCTTGCGGTCGGCATCGGCGATGATCGGGAAATTGACCGCGGTGTTCTGCGTCTCGTTGATGTCGTCGATCCACTTGATGTGCGAATCCACCGGGTCGACAGACAGGGCGATGGCCTTGACGCCGCGTTTGGCGAATTCGTCCTTGAGCTTGGCGGTGAAGCCCAGCTCGGTGGTGCACACCGGGGTGAAGTCGGCTGGATGGGAGAAGAGAATGCCCCAGCTGTCACCGAGCCACTCGTGAAAACGAATGCGGCCTTCGCTGGAATCCTGTTCAAAGTCGGGGGCGATGTCGCCCAGGCGGATGGTCATGATCGTGCTCCTTGGCAGCGGCTTGCGTGGTGCTCACTATGCTCAGGAACGAAACGAAACAAAAAGAATAAATAATGATTTATTTATAACCAAAACAACTTTAAAGAAAGACCGTCATGACCACCTCAACCCTGCACGAGATTCCCCGCGAACAGGCGCCCATGGCGCTGTTGCTGGAAGCCGATCCCAACATCTCCCTCATCGCCCGTTATCTACAGGACAGTCATTGCGTGGTCGCGCGCCTGGACAACGCGATCGTCGGCGCCTACGTGATCAAGGCCCTCACCGTCGATACCTGGGAACTGATGAACATCGCCGTGGCGCCCGAACACCAGGGTCAGGGTATCGGCGCCCTGCTGCTGCACCACGCCATCGACCAGGCCCGGCAATTGGGGGCGAAGCGCCTGGAACTGGGCACCGGCAGCTTTGGCCACCAACTGACCTTCTACCAGCGCGCCGGCTTTCGCGTGGTCGCGGTGGAACCGGACTACTTCCTGCAGCACTGCCCCGAGCCATTGTTCGAGAATGGCCTGCGGCATCGGGATCGTTTGCGCCTGGCGCTGGAGCTTTAGGCAGAGTCGCGCAGACGATAGCCGACACCAGCCTCGGTGATCAGATAGCGCGGCGCGGCCGGGTCGTCGCCGAGTTTCTGCCGCAGGTGGCCGACCACCACGCGCAGGTAATGACTGTCGCCGACGTGACTGGGGCCCCAGATATCACGCAGCAACTGTTGCTGGGTCACCACCCGCCCGAGGTGCTGGGCGAGCAGCGCCAGCACCGCGTATTCCTTGGGCGTCAGGGCGATTTCGGTGCCGTCGAGGCTGACCCGGCGATAGGCCAGGTCGATATTCAGCGCGCCACAGGCGATGCTCGCCGGCAACGCTTCGCGGCCCAGGCCCTGGCGCAGCAGCACGCGCACCCGGGCGAGAAATTCCTGAATGCCGAAGGGTTTGGTCACGTAGTCGTTGGCGCCGCCGTCCAGCGCCAGCACCTTCTCCCCCTCGCTGGCGCGCACCGAGAGCACCAGCACCGGTATCTGGCTCCATTCGCGCAGGCCGCGCAGTACCTGCTGGCCGTCGAGGTCGGGCAGGCCGAGGTCGAGCACGACGAGATCGGGACTGTGCAGCGCCGCCTGGGCCAGGCCGTCTTCGCCGTTGGCCGCCTCCAGCACCCGATAGCCCTGGGCGCTGAGGGCGATGCGCAGGAACTTGCGGATCTGCGCTTCGTCGTCGATCAGCAGAATGCTCGGCCCCTGACTCATCAGTCGTCCTCGGCTTGTGGTTGCGTGGTCAGCGGCAGGTGCAGGGTCAGGCTGGCACCACGGCCATCGAGGCCTCCGCCGACCGTGACGCGACCACCATGGGCGCCGACCATGCCCTGGCAGATCGCCAGGCCCAGACCGGTGCCCTGGCCGCCGCGATCGCCCCGCGCTGCGGTGTAGAACATGTCGAAGATCTTCGCCCGTTCCGCCTCGGGAATGCCAGGGCCCTGATCAGCGACCACGAAGCGCAGCTCCTGCTCATCGTATTCCAGCGCCACGCGCAGGCGCCCGGCCGGCGGCGAGAAGCGCGCGGCGTTCTCCAGCACGTTGACCAGCGCCTGCTCGATCAGCGCCGCATGCACATGCAGCAATGGCGGCTGTGGCGGCAGCAGGCATTCGACCTGCAACGGCGCAAGAACCGCGCGCAGGCGCTGCAGGGCGCTGGCGACGATATCGCTGGGCGCCACCCAGTCGCGCGCCAGCTTTAGCCCGCCATGGCCGAGGCGGGTCATGTCGAGCAGGTTCTGGATATAGCGGTCGAGGCGCTCGGCCTCGTCGCGGGTGCTTTCCAGCAATTCACGGCGATCCGCCTCGGGGATCGCCTCGCCCAGCGCCAGCAGGCTGTCGATGGAACCGCGCATGGCCGTCAGCGGCGTGCGCAGGTCGTGCGACACCGAAGCCAGCAGCGCGCTGCGCAGCTCCTCGGTCTGCCCGTGCAGGCGCGCCGCCTCCAGCTCCTCGGCCAGTTGCGCGCGGGCCAGGGCTTGCGCCAGCGGCTGGCCCAGGGCGGCGGCCAGGCGTCGCCGCGTATCGGCCAACGGCGCGCCCTGCGCACTCTGCAAACCGATCAGCAGCAGCGGCCCCTCCTCCCCGCACAGCGGCCACCACCACCAGCGGCTGCTGGGCAGGGTATCGGTACCCAGGCCCGCCGCTTGCTCGTGCTGCCAGGCCCAATCGGCAGCGGCGCGCTCGGCATCAAGCAATTCGGCGTGTAGGCCACCCTCGTGGCACCACTGCCCGTCAGCGCTGCGCGACAGCAGTGTCAGCTGCACGTCCGGCCAGCCACCGAGTTGCTGCTCGGCCACCGCCAGCACGGCCTGGCGATCGGCGGCGACGGTAAGCTTGCGCGACAGCTCCAACAGGGCCGTGGTCTCGCTCTGCGCCTGGCGCAACGCCTGCACCTGGCGCCGCTGGCGGCTGGCCAGGTTGCCGGTCAGCCCGGCCATGAGCAGGAAAAACAGCAGGGTCAGCACGTCCTCGTGGCGATGAATCTGAAGCGTCCAAGTTGGCGCGATGAACAAAAAGTCGTAACTGAGAAATGACAGCCCAGCACAGAGCAGCGCCGGGCCCAGGCTGCTGCGCACCGCCACCAGCAGCACGGCGGCAAGGAACACCAGGGAGATGTTCGGCAGCTCCAGCACCCGCGCCAGGCCGAGGGAGATCAGCGTGGCGCAGGCGGCGACCAGCGCGGCCAGTAAGTAGTCGCGCCAGCGCGGTGCGACGCGTGCGCGTCGGCCTGCCGCGGGCTGATCACCTGCCGCATCCAGCACGCTCACTTCCAGCCCGGCACCGGCGGCCAGCAGGCGCTCGCCAAGACCGCGACCGAGCCAGCGCCGACGCAGGCGCCGTGTGCTGCTGCCGACCAGGATCAGGCTGGCGCGGCGTTCGCGGGCGTGGTCGAGCAGCGTGCTCGCCACCGAGTCGCCGTGCAGCGTCACCACCTCGCCACCGAGGCGCTCGGCCAGGCGCAGCGCGGCTTGCAGGCGCCCACGCTGCTCCTCGTCCATGGTCCGACGGCTGTCCACGTGCACCACCGACCAGGGCAGATGGCGCCGCTCGGCGACCCGACAGGCGTGGCGCACCAGACGCTCGGCCTCGCCGTCGCCGTCCACCCCCACCAGCAGGCGCCCGAGCACGCTGGGTGCGGCCTGGCCGAGCTGACGATAGCGCTGGTCGAGATCGGCATCGACCCGCGCGGCGGCGGTCTGCATGGCCAGCTCGCGCAGCGCCGTGAGGTTGGTCGGCGAGAAGAAGGCGTCGATGGCCGCCCGCGCCTGCTCGGGCATGTACACCTTGCCGTCGCGCAGGCGTTCGAGCAGCTCGCGCGGCGGCAGGTCGACCAGCTGGATCTCGTCGGCTTCCTGCAGCACCCAATCCGGCACCGTCTCGCGCACCTGCACGCCGGTGATATCGCGGACGCGGTCGTTGAGGCTTTCCAGATGCTGGACGTTGACCGTGGTGTAGACGTCGATGCCGGCGGCGAGCAGCTCCTGCACGTCCTGCCAGCGCTTGGCGTGGCGGCTGCCGGGGGCGTTGCTGTGCGCCAGCTCGTCCACCAGCGCCAGCTTGGGCGGGTCGGCGAGCAGGCTGTCGAGATCCATCTCGCTCAGCTCCAGGCCGCGATAGGGCAGGCGCAATGGCGGCTGCTGCGGCAGGCCCAGCAGCAGCGCCTCGGTATCGCTGCGGCCGTGGCTTTCCACCACCCCGGCGCGCAACGCCACGCCCTGGCGCAGTTGCGCATGGGCGGCCTGCAGCATGGCGTAGGTCTTGCCCACGCCCGGCGCCGCGCCGAGAAACACCTTGAGCCGGCCACGGCCTTCGCGGGGCAGGTCGGCGAGCAGCGCTTCGGCGCGCAGGCTGTCGTTCATCGAGCACTCGTCACTGGGAAGAAGTAGGCGGATTGTCGATCAGCGCCAGGTTCAGAGCCAGTACATTGACCACCGCCGGGCCGAACAGCGGGCGCTCGGTGTGCGCTTCGATCAGGCGCAGCAGCTCCACCTCTGCCAGGCCACGGGCCTGGGCGATGCGCGGCACCTGCCAGGCAGCGGCTTCGGGTGACAGGTGCGGGTCAAGGCCGCTGCCCGAGGTGGTTGCCAGTTGCATCGGGAGCGGCGCCTGGCCGCTCAGGCCGACGCCGGCCTGCTCGATGCGCTCACGGAGCTGCGGGTTGCTCGGCGCCAGGTTGCTGGTGGCGCTGGCCACGGTGGCGTAATCGCCGGCCGAAGGGCGCGGCTGGAACCACTGATCGCCGTCGAAGGCCTGGGCGATCAGGCGGCTGCCGCGCACCTGGCCGGCGTCGTCACGCACCAGGCTGCCGGCGGCCTGATCGGGGAAGGACAGGTGCGCCACGCCGGTGACGCTCAAGGGATAGGCGACTCCGACCAACAGGGTCATGAAAGCCAAGGTGGTGATGGCGGGGCGAATATGGTCGAGCATGATGAATCTCCGAATAGGCGAATCGCTTGTCTCCCCTCTCCCGCTTGCGGGAGAGGGGCGGGGGAGAGGGGCTATCCAGTAATACCGAGTGGCCTACCCTCTCCCCAGCCCTCTCCCATAAATGGGAGAGGGAGCAGGCCGTGCGTGAACTACACCCAGCCCAACCCCACCAGCAGCAGGTCGAGCAGCTTGATGCCGACGAAGGGCGCGAGCAGCCCACCGAGGCCGTAGATCAGCAGGTTGCGCCGCAGCAACTGGCCGGCGTCCAGCGCCTGGATGCGCACGCCGCGCAGCGCCAGCGGGATCAGCGCGACGATGATCAGGGCGTTGAACACGATGGCCGAGAGGATCGCGCTCTGCGGGCCGTGCAGCTGCATCAGGTTGAGCGCGCCAAGCTGTGGGTAGATGCCGGCGAACAGCGCCGGGAGGATTGCGAAGTACTTGGCCACGTCGTTGGCCACCGAGAAGGTGGTCAGCGCGCCACGGGTCACCAGCAGTTCCTTGCCCACCTGCACCACGTCGATCAGCTTGGTCGGGTCGCTGTCCAGATCCACCAGGTTGGCAGCCTCGCGGGCGGCCTGGGTGCCGTCGTTCATGGCCAGCCCGACGTCGGCCTGGGCCAGCGCCGGGGCGTCGTTGGCGCCATCGCCGCACATGGCCACCAGCTTGCCTTCGGCCTGCTCGGCACGGATGCGTGAGAGCTTCTTCTCCGGCGTGGCTTCGGCGATCACGTCGTCGACACCGGCCTCGGCGGCGATAGCGGCTGCGGTCAGCGGGTTGTCACCGGTCACCATCACGGTGCGGATGCCCATGGCACGTAATTCGGCGAAGCGCTCGCGGATGCCCGGCTTGACCACGTCCTTGAGGTGGATGGCGCCGAGCAGGCGCCCGTCCCCGGCCACCAGCAGCGGCGTGCCGCCGCTCTGGGCGATCTTCTCCACCTCGCGCGCCAGAGGCGCCGGCAGCTCATCACGGCCCAGGCCGAGGTAGGCCAGCACCGCATCCACCGCGCCCTTGCGGTAGGCCACACCACCAACATCAGCGCCGGACAGGCGCGTCTCGGCGCTGAAGGCGATCAGGGTCATGCCGCTGCGCTCGGGCACCTCCATCGGGTGCAGCGCCGCCAGGTATTCGACGATGGACTTGCCCTCCGGCGTGTCGTCACCCTGCGAGGCCAGCAGCGCAGCCTCGGCCAGCTCCAGCGTGATGACGCCCGGCGCCTTGACCATGGCGCTGCAGCGACGGTTGCCGAAGGTGATGGTGCCGGTCTTGTCCAGCAGCAGGGTGTGCACGTCGCCGGCGGCCTCAACGGCGCGGCCGGACTTGGCGATGACGTTGAGGCGCACCAGGCGATCCATGCCGGCGATGCCGATGGCCGAGAGCAGGCCGCCGATGGTGGTGGGGATCAGCGTCACCAGCAGCGCCGCCAGGTAGATCAACGGCAGGTCGCCACCGGCAAAACGGGCGAACGGTTGCAGCGTGGCCACCACCAGCAGGAAGATCAGGGTCAGGCCGATCAGCAGGATATCCAGCGCTACCTCGTTGGGCGTCTTCTGCCGGCGCGCGCCTTCGACCAGGGCGATCATGCGGTCGAGGGTGGAGTCGCCGGGGTTGGCGCTGATGCGCACCAGCAGCCAGTCCGACACCAGCCGGGTATTGCCGGTGACCGCCGAGCGGTCGCCGCCGGACTCGCGGATCACCGGCGCGGACTCGCCGGTAATCGCCGCCTCGTTGACCGCCGCCACCCCTTCGATCACCTCGCCGTCGCCGGGGATCAGCTCGCCGGCCTCGACCCGCACCACATCGCCCTTGCGCAGGCTGCTGGCCGGTACGGACTGGAACTGCGCGCCGACCTGCTTGCGCGCCATCAGGCCCTGGCTGCCGGACTTGAGGCTGTCGGCGCGGGCCTTGCCACGGCCCTCGGCCAGGGCCTCGGCGAAGTTGGCGAAGAGCACGGTGAACCACAGCCACAGGGCGATCTGCACGCCTAAGGCATTGCTTACTGCAGGGTTGGGGACAAAGCACAGCACGCTGGTGACCAGCGCTGTCAGCTCCACCACCAGCATCACTGGCGAGCGCAACAGTTGGCGCGGGTCGAGCTTGACGAAGGTCTGCTTGAGGGCCGGGCGCCACAGCGCGCCGAGGCCGGTCTGCGGCTGGCTGCTGGACGATTGGGCGCTGCGTTGCGCCGTTACGGGGGCATTCATCACGGTCTCTCCTTCAGAACGCCAGGTGTTCGGCCAGCGGGCCCAGGGCCAGCGCCGGCATGAAGGTCAGGCCACCCGCCAGGAGGATGGTCAAGGTCAGCAGCACGACGAACAGCGGCCCATGGGTGGGGAAGCTGTTCTGCCCCTGCGGCGCGGCCCGCTTGGCCGCCAGGCTGCCGGCGATCGCCAGCACCGGCAAGATGTAGCCGAAGCGCCCGAGCAGCATGGCCAGGCCGAGCATCAGGTCGTGGTAGGGCGTGTCGGCGCCGAAGCCGGCGAAGGCCGAGCCGTTGTTTCCGGTGGCCGAACCGTAGGCGTACAGCGCCTGGCTGAAGCCGTGCGGACCGGGATTGCCGATGGACGCCGCCGGCCCGGCGAAACTCACCGCCAGGGCGCCGAATATCAGCACGCCGACCGGCATCACCAGCAGCGTGGCGACCATCAGGCGTACCTCGCGGGCTTCCAGTTTCTTGCCCAGGTAGGCCGGGGTGCGGCCGATCATCAGCCCGGCGAGGAAAACCGCGATCAGCACGAACAGCAGCATGCCGTAGAGGCCGGCGCCGACGCCGCCGAAGACGATCTCGCCGAGCAGCATGTTCACCAGCGGCACCAGCCCACCCAAGGCACTGAAGCTGTCGTGCATTGAGTTGACCGAGCCGTTGGACGCCGCCGTGGTGGTGGTCGCCCAGAGCGCCGAAGCGAAGCTGCCGAAGCGCGCCTCCTTGCCCTCCAGCGAGCCGACCTGCTCGATAGGCAGCCCGGCCAGCGCCGGGTTCGGCTGCAACTCCGCACAGGCGCAGACACCCAGGCCGATGACGAACAGCAGCAGCATGCTGGCGAGGATCGCCCGGCTCTGGCGCAGGTCACGCACGTAGTGGCCGAAGGTGAACACCAGCGCCGCCGGGATCAGCAGGATCGACGCCAGCTCCAGCAGGTTGCTAAGCGCCGTAGGGTTCTCGAACGGATGCGCCGAGTTGACGCCGAAAAAGCCGCCGCCGTTGGTGCCCAGTTGCTTGATGGCGATCTGGCTGGCCGCCGGCCCCATCGGCAGGCTCTGCTCGCTGCCCTGCAGAGTGGTGGCGGACACGTAATCGCTGAAGTTCTGCGGCACGCCCTGCCACACCAGCAGCACGGCCAGCACCAGGCACAGCGGCAACAGGCCGTAGAGCACGGCGCGAGTGATATCGACCCAGAAGTTGCCCAGGCGGTCGCTGGACTGCCGCGCCAAACCCCGGCACAGCACCACCAGCACCGCCACGCCCACCGCCGGGCTGACGAAGTTCTGCACGCCAAGGCCGAGCATCTGGCTGAAGTAGCTGAGCTGCGCCTCGCCGCTGTAGGCCTGCCAGTTGGTGTTGGTGACGAAACTCACCGCCGTATTGAACGCCAGGGGTAGGCTCATCCCGGCCACCTGCTGCGGGTTGAGCGGCAAAGCGCCCTGCAACAGCAGAATGCTCATCAGCCCCAGCAGGCAGACCAGGCTGAAGACCAGCAGCGCCAGCGCGTAGCCGCGCCAGCTTTGCTCCTGCTGCGGGTCGACGCCGGCCACGCGATAGCACAGGCGCTCCAGCGGCTGCAGCAACGGGCTGAGCCAGGTGCGCTGGCCCTCCATCACGCGATAGAAGTAGCGCCCGAGAAAGGGTGCCGGTGCCAGCACCAGCAGGGAAAAGGCCGCCAGCAGCAGCCAGTCGTAGTCGTGCATGGCCGCCTCCTCAACCACGTCCGGCGGTCAGCAGGACCGACAGCAGGTAGGCGAAGAGGCCGACCACCAGGACCAGCGACACACCATCGATTGCGTTCATTTACAAAGCTCCACGATGCGAGGAATCCGCTCGCGAGCATTGTCGAAAGGCTGGCCGTAAAAAATCGATTGGCGCCCCGTGACCGGGGCGTAAAGAAAGCGTATTGGAGCGGCTGGAGGCCGGCCGTCATGGGTGCGCGGCCTGCCGCGTCACCTGAATAGATAACGCGGCAATACCCATAGATACAGCAGCATGCCGAACAGCTCCACCAGCGACTGCAACACGATCACCAGGGCCACCAACTCCCAGCCCGCGGGCAACGCCACGGCAAAAGGCAGCATGACGAAGGAATTGCGCGTGCCCATGCTGAACGCCAGAGTACGCCCCTGCTCACGCGGCAGACCCAGCAGCACGGCCAGCGCCTTGGCCAGCAGCGCCGCCAGCATCAGGAAGCCCGCGAATAACGGCAGCAGCACGGGCAACAACTCCAGCGCCGAACGCGCCACTCCCACCTGGGCGGCGGCGATCAACAGCAGCACCAGCCCCAGCAACGGAATCGGCCACCAGGCCAGGTGATCGCGCACCCGCTCACGCTCGGCGCGCGCCTCGATCCAGCGTTGGGTTGGCGGCGCCAGCAGCAGCGGCAGCAAAACCACCAGCACAGCCGGCCAGACATCAGCCAGGCCCAGCGTCGTGGCGAACTGCGCGTCGGCCATCAGCCACAGGTACAGCGGCAGCAGGAGCAATTGCACAAGCAGGTTCAGCGGCGTGATGGCGATGGCGCGCGGCACGTTGCCACCGCCCAACTGGCTGAAAGTGATGAACCAGTCGGTGCAGGGCACCAGCAGCACCAACAGCACGCCCAGGCGCAGCGCCGAATCGTCCGGCAGCCACTGCAACAGGCCCCACACCAGCAGTGGCAACAGGACGAAATTGCCCAGCAACACCGCGAGAACGAAACGGTGGTCGCTAAACGCCTCGCGCAGATGCAGCAGCGGCACCTGCACGAAGGTGGCGAACAGCAACAGCATCAGCGCCGGCCATAACAGCCAGTCGCTGATGTGGTCGATACCTGGCCACAGGGTGCCCAGCAGCAAACCCAGGATGATGCCGGCCAGATACACCCAGACCTGCTGGCGCTCCAGCGTTAGCCGTTGCATCGGCCTCTCCAGTCGGACTCAAACCAACCATTGCACCAGCAAGCCAACCAGGGCACAAGCCAGCAGAGTCTCGATCACCCCACGCTTGAAGCCCAGCAACGCCACGCCCGCCCCGAGGGTAATCAACGCCGACAGCCAATCGAACGTACCGGCAAAACCCTGCGGCCAGAGCACGTGATAACCGAAGAACAACGCCAGGTTGAGAATCACCCCGACCACCGCCGCAGTGATGCCGGTCAGCGGCGCGGTGAACTTCAATTGACCATGAGTCGACTCCACCAGCGGCCCGCCGGCGAGAATGAACAAGAACGACGGCAGAAAGGTGAACCAGGTGACCAGGCAGGCCGCCAGCGCGCCACTGGCGAAGGCCGAATCGCCACCGAACACCGGCTGGCCATAGGCACCGACGAACGCGACGAACGCCACCACCATGATCAACGGCCCCGGCGTTGTCTCGCCCAACGCCAGGCCATCGATCATCTGCCGGGGCGTCAGCCAGCCGTAGTGGTCGATGGCGCCCTGGTACACATAGGGCAGCACCGCGTAGGCGCCGCCGAAGGTCAGCAGCGCCGCCTTGGTGAAGAACCAGCCCATCTGCGTCAGCGTGCCCTGCCAGCCAAATGCCAGGGTCAGCAGGCACATCGGCAGTAGCCAGAGCACCACGCCGACAAGCAGAATCAGCGCTAACCGGCTGGAACGAAAATGCGTGTGCGCCAGGCGCGTCTCGTCATCGATCAACGCCGGCGCATGCGCCCCACCCGCTTCACCATGCCCGGCGCCGAACGCAAAGTGCTGTGGCGCCAGCCGCCCGCCGATATAACCAATCAGCGCGGCGCCCAGCACGATCAGCGGGAACGGCAACTGCAATGCGAAAATAGCGACGAAGGCCGCCGCCGCGATGGCCCACAGCCAGGCGTTCTTCAACACCCGCCCGCCAATGCGCCAGGCCGCCTGCATCACGATGGCAGTCACCGCCGGCTTGATGCCATAGAAGATCCCCGCCACCAGCGGCACATCGCCGAATACCAGATAGATCCACGACAGCACGACCAGAATCAGCAGCGACGGCAGCACGAACAATGCCCCGGCGATCACCCCGCCCCAGGTGCGGTGCATCAGCCAGCCGATATAAGTGGCCAACTGCTGCGCCTCCGGCCCGGGCAGCATCATGCAGTAGTTCAGCGCATGCAGAAAACGCCGTTCGGACAGCCAGCGACGCTTCTCCACCAGCTCCTGATGCATGATCGAAATCTGCCCCGCCGGCCCGCCGAAACTGATCAGCCCCAGCTTCAACCAGAACCAGAAAGCCTGCAGCAAACTAACCGTGGCGGGACGTTCAAGCGAGTCGGACATAAAAGGGCTCCAGCGACTGCAATCGACCGGCCACTATAGCCACGAAAGATGACAGCAGCACGACATCGCACGAAAAATCACCAGCCAAGCGCAGCCCTTGCTCCACCTGGCCTGGAGGAGTTTTCCCGCATCTTACCCACAGCACTTTCCCCAGATTTTGTGTACGACACCCGGCAGCACGCCCTCGCCCCGCACCGCTGTTGAAAAACCAAGCCAAGTGATTGATTAGAGGCGATATTCCGTCTGGCGATAACGCCAGCAAAGCGTCATTGAGCAAAAGTTGAGCGGCCCGCCGAGGCCCGCTTGAATGCTAGGCGCGAAGGGCTTTTGCAAAGGTTATCCACAGTGGTGCTCACAGAATTTGTGGGTGGGTTTGGGAAAGTCTGGATCGGAGAACAATTGGGGACAGACCACGATTAATTAACTATTAAATTGTGGTCCGTCCCCCAATACCCTCTCAAATTGAATGCCCCCGCCTCCAGGCAAATCCCCGGATTTCATCCGGGCTACAGCGAATCGGCTCACTCGTAGCGTCCATTCGAAGCTGATCGCCAGCAAACCGGCCCCTACGAATAGCATTTCCTCCACGAACAAAAAATCGGGCCTAACGGCCCGAAAAAGTACTCCACCTTGAAGAGTTCGTTTACAGCGCGTGCGACTGGTACAGCTCGGTCAGCGCCTCGCCGCGCAGGTAGGCCAGTTCCGCCGAGCGGCGGTCGCGGGGGCGAGCCAGGGGTACGGCCAGTTCGCGTTGCAGGCGGCTTGGTGTGCCGCCAAGGATCAGCACGCGGTCGCTGAGGTAGAAGGCTTCGTCGAGGTCATGGGTGACCAGCAGCACGGCGATCTCGTAGCGGGCGGCCAGCTCCACCACAAGATCCTGCAGTTTCATGCGGGTGAAGGCGTCCACCGCGCTGAAAGGCTCATCCAGCAGCAGTACCTGCGGTTTGCCGTACAGGGCGCGGGCGATGGCCACACGCTGGGCCTGGCCGCCGGATAAGTGTTTGGGCAACGCGTCGCCACGCCCATGCAAGCCGACGTCGCGGAGCAATTGTTCAACCCACTGGTCGTCGGCCACCCAGCCATCGGCGAAGCCGACGTTCTGCGCCACGCTGAGCCAGGGCATCAGCCGGGGTTCCTGGAACACCACGCCGATGCCGCTGCCACGCCCGAAGTGGAGCAGCGGGTTGAGTTCCAGCCCGCCTTGGTAATCCTGATCCAGCCCGGCAGCGATGCGCAGCAGGGTGCTCTTGCCGCAACCGGAAGGGCCGAGCAGGCTGACCACTTCGCCAGCGGCCAGGCTCAGACTCACTTCGTCAAGCACACGCGCCGCCCCGAAGGTCTTGCTGACCCGGCGCAGCTCGATCAGAGCGCTCATCATCGATCCCCCTCATAGTTGTCCCGCCAGGCCAGCGCACGGGTTTCCAGGGTCTTGAGCAGGCTGTCGCTCAGCTTGCCCATCACCGCCAGGGTAATGATCGCCACCAGCACTAGGTCAGGGCGCGAGACTTCGCGACCATCGGTGAGCAGATAGCCGATGCCTTCGGTCGCGGCCAGCAATTCTGCCGCGACGACGCACAACCAGGCCATGGATAGCCCGGCGCGCAAGCCGGTGAACAGATAGGGCTGCGCCGCCGGCACGAAGATGCGCCGCACCGTGGTTACTCGTGGCAGCCCATGTAACTCGCCCACCTCGACCAGCTTGCGGTCGACGTTGCGGATACCCGCCACTAGGTTGAGATAGACCGGGAAGAACGAACCGATGGCGATCAGGGTGACCTTCGATGTTTCGTCGATGCCCAGCCAGATTAGCAGCAACGGCACCCAGGCCAGCCCAGGCACCGCCCGCAAGGCCTGGAAGGTGGGGTCGAGGTAAGCCTCCAAACGCCGGCTCAGGCCCACCAGCGATCCGAGCACCAGTGCCAGCGAGGCGCCGATGGCGAAGCCCGCCACTACCCGCAGAGAACTGGCGAGAATGTGCGTCCACAATGGCCCGTCCGCCAGTTCCCAAAGGGTCAGCACCAACTCGCTGGGGGCCGGCATCAGATAGGCGGGAATCCAGCCCAGGCGCACCACAGACTCCAAGACCGCCAGCAGGAGCAACGGCAGCGCCCAGCCGCGAAGGCTTGCCAGCCCCGGCAGCCATTCGCGCCAGGCTGCGCGAGACGGCGTCTGGACCAGAGATTCAGCGCGACTCATCGGCGGCCTCGATCACGCCCTGGGCTATGCGTGCGTCGATCAATGTCTGCAAGGCCGCCTCGGTATCGGCATTGCGGCGGAGTACACCATCGGCCACCAGCAGCGGAATGACCGGCTTGATGGCATCCAGATGCGCATCGCCCGGCAAGGGCCTGGTGAAGTCATAGCGGCCCAGCTGCAGGCGAATCACCTCGACTGGCAGCTGGGTTTCAACCGACACCAGCTGCGCCGCCGCTTCGGGATTGCCGATGATCCAGCGCCGCGCACGTTCGTAGGCCTTGACCACGGTGGCAACCGCTTCCGGCTGCTCGGCGAGAAAGCGCTCATGGGTGTTGAGAAACGCCCCCAGGCCGAACTCGGCGTTTTCATAGACGAAACGCGCACCGGCCAGCTGGGCACCGGCCATGTGCGGATCGAGCCCAGCCCAGGCATCGACACGACCCTGCTCGAGTGCGGTGCGACCTTCAGGGTGCTGCAGGTGAACGATCTTCACGTCCGCGGGCTTGAGGTCTTGCGCTGCCAGGGCACGCAACAAGAAAAAGTAGGGATCGGTGCCCTTGGTCGCGGCAACCTGCTTGCCACGCAGGTCATGCAGGTTCTGATAGGGCGCGGCAGCCTGCACGACGATGGCGCTGGGCACGGACCACAGATAGTTGTAGATGGCCTTGACCGGCTGGCCGTTGGTACGGCTGACGAAGGCGGAAATGCTCGACGTCAGGGCGAAGTCGGACGCGCCACTGTTGAGGAATTCCAAGGAGTTGTTACTACCGCGCGACAGCACCCAGCGCACGTCGGTGCCGGTGGCGGCGAAGTCTTTCTCCAGCCAGCCGTTGTGCTTGATCACCAGGCTTTCCGGTGAATAGAAGGCGTAGTCGAGGCGCACTTCCTTTGGGGGTGCGGCATGTACGGCAGTGGGCAGCCAGGCGGCGAACAACGCGGTCAGGCCAAAACGCAAGATGGTGCTTTTCATGATCATCTCCATAGACGGATGAGTCACCTTCCGGCCCGTTTGCGGGCCGGTCAGGAGATGGCATAGCGGGTTCGTAGCAATGGGAACAACCGTGACGAGGCGTCTGCCGCGAACTTCGCGAACAAGTCCGCTCCCACAGGTTTGTGCAATGACTAACGAAAGCGCTGATCAGAGCAGGGTCAGGGTGTAGCTCAGGATCAGGCGGTTTTCGTCGGCGTCAGTGCTGACGTTGCCGCGCTGGGTCGCGTTGCGCCAGGACACGCCGAGGCCTTTCAGCGGACCGTCCTGCAGGGTGTAGTCGAGGCGGAAGTCGCGTTCCCACTCCTTCAGATCGCCATTGGCAGAATCGACGTTGTCGCCCTTGAGGTAGGCGACGCTGGCCTTGAGGCCCGGGACGCCGAGTTTGGTGAAGTCATAGCCGTATTCGGCCAGCCAGGCGCGCTCGCCGGCGTTCTGGAACTTGCCGATCTGGCGGTCGGTGATCAGGTAGGACGAGCTGCCGCCGCCCTGGTTGAGGAAGGGGAAGGCGCTGTCGCCTTCGACCTGCTGGTAGCCCAGGCTGGCGAAGTGGCTGCCCAGGGTGTAGGTGAACAGCGCGCTCCAGGTCTGGTTGTCGACCTCGCCGGTGCTGCTGTCGCCGGCACGCCAGTAGCCGGCGCTGCGATAGCCATCGGCACGGCCGGAGGCGCTGCCGTTCTTGCCATCGGAGTTGCTGTCGAAGTAACGCAGGTCGGTCTTCAGCGAGCCCGGGCCGATGGCCCAGTTGTGCACCAGGCCGAGGAAGTGCTGTTTGTAGAAGTCTTCCAGGTTGCCGTAGTAGTACTGCAGCGTCAGGTCCTTGGTCAGCTTGTAGTCACCACCGGCGAAGTAGAACTTGTTGGTGTCGGCGTCACCGGTGGCGCCGGCGATACGCAGAGCGATGTCGTCGGTGGAGCTGCGGGTCTTGGTGCTTTCCAGCTGGCCGGCGGTCAGGGTCAGGCCGTCGATCTCGTTGGAGGTGATCTGCCCGCCTTCGAAAGTCTGCGGCAGCAAGCGGCCGTCGTTGAAGGTCACCACCGGCAGCTTCGGCAGCAGGGTACCAATACGTGCCTCGGTCTTGGACAGGCGCACCTTGGCGGTCACACCGGCCTTGCTGTAGTCGTCCACGGCGCTGCCGTCGCTATCGAGCGGGAACAGCTGGCCTGGGGTGCGATCACGGCCCGCCTTGCTTGCGGTGCCGCCGGAATCCAGCTTCACGCCAAGCAGGCCGATGGCGTCGAGGCCGAAACCGACGGTGCCCTGGGTGAAACCGGAGCTGTAGTTGAAGATGAAACCTTGCCCCCACTCTTGCGCCTCGCCGTTGTTGTTGGCGGTGTTCTTGGTGTTCAGGTCGTAATAGAAATTGCGCAGGCCGAGGCTGGCCTTGCTGTCTTCGATAAAACCGGCGGCGGTGGCCTGGTTGGCGATGGCGGCCAGCGTGACAGCCAAGGCCAGGGTGGATTTTTTCATGCTCGATGCTCCAAGTGCTTTGTGTGCTGTTCTGGGGTTGGCACTGCACAGGGGCTCGGCAGGACAGCGTACGTGGCGCTGGTCTCGGCGGATTGGCATTAGAGCCCCTGATTCGGGCCCGATGCGGTGGTCCGCTGTCGGCTAGTGGCTAATCTACGAGACGAGCGCTAATCCCTAAAAAGAATTATTTTTTACTTTGCAGTAACTAAATGGAATATAAGCGGCACGTAAGCCGTACCGCGCTGCAACCAAAACGCGAAGCAGCTTCGTAGGGCGTACTCGCGCAGCAGTACGCCGGCAGATATACGCAGTACCGCAACGCGGCGGATCGTTCGCTTCGCTAAAAGCCGCCAGCGTTCTGCACCGATATTCGCCTAAGCTAATTCCCAAAAATTATTTGTTGGCTATTTTTTAGATCGTCTAGCTTCTCTCCACCGGATCACCGGACTTCTTTCTCTAAACACTGAAGTACGCGTGATCCGCCGCAAGCCCATGGCCGGCACGTGTTCGTATCGAGAGCCGCCATGTCCCACACCCATTCCAAACGCAGCACACTGATCGCCGCCTCGCTGGCCATCGGCCTGCTCGCCGCCCCGCTCACCGAAGCCGCCGAAAAACTGCGCATCGGCTACCAGAAATCCTCCACGCTGATCAGCCTGCTGAAGAGCCAGGGCACCCTGGAGAAGGCACTGGCCGATCAGGACATCAGCGTTAGCTGGCACGAATTCCCCAACGGCCAACCGCTGCTGGAGGCGCTCAACGTTGGCAATATCGACCTCTCCGCCGATGTCGCCGACACCGTGCCGGTGTTCGCCCAGGCTGCCGGTGCCGACCTCGCCTACTTCGCCCAGGAAGCACCCTCCCCCAGCGCGCAGGCGATCATCGTGCGCGAGGATTCGCCGATCAAAACCCTGGCCGACCTCAAGGGCAAGAAGGTCGCCGTGACCAAGGCCGCTGGCGTGCACTACCTGCTGATCGCCGCGCTGAACAAGGCCGGCCTGAAATTCAGTGATATCGAGCCGGCCTACCTGACCCCTGCCGACGGCCGCGCCGCCTTCGAGAACCGCAAGGTGGACGCCTGGGTCACCTGGGAGCCCTTCCTCAGCGGCGCCCAGCAGCAGTTGCCGAGCCGCATCCTCGCCGACGGCAAGGGACTGGCCGACTACCAGCGCTACTACCTAACCAGTGCCAAGTTCGCCAAGAGCCACCCACAGGTGCTGCAGACCGTGTTCGCCGAGCTGGCGAAGACCGGCGACTGGCTGCGCGCCAACCCGCGCCAGGCCGCTGAAATCCTCGGCCCGCTCTGGGGCAACCTCGACCCGGCCATCGTCGAGAAGGCCAACGCCAAACGCAGCTATCAGGTGCGCCTGGTACAGCCGGACAGCCTCGCCGAGCAGCAGAAGATCGCCGATGCCTTCTACAGCGCTAGCCTGTTGCCGACCTCGGTGGATGCCCGCGAAGTCAGCATCTGGAGCCCGCAATGAACGCCGAAACCCGCCTGCACCCCAATCTGCGCGACAAACCGCTGTTCGCTGCGCACCTATTCCCCGTGGACTTCGGCAGCCGCTCGGCCAAGGTCGAACGCCTGGCCCGGCGCCTGGCAATCAGCGCGGTAGAACGTGATCGCGCTGGCGGCAGCGCTCAGGTCGAACGCGAGCTATTGCGTGACAGCGGCCTGCTGACCCTGGCCGTGCCCCAGCAGTACGGAGGCCAGGGCGTGGCTTGGCCGGAGATCTACCGCATCGTGCGCTATCTGGCAGCGGTGGACAGTTCGCTGGCCCACCTCTTCGCCTTCCAGCACCTGCAGGTGGCGACCATTCTGCTGTTCGGCAACCCCGATCAGCAGCGCCACTGGCTGACGCGCACGGTGCAGGAGCGTTGGTTCTGGGGCAACGCCACCAACGGTCGTGACACCGGCCTCAAACTCAGCCCACGCGAAGAGCATTACGAGCTCAATGGCAGCAAGTCGTTCTGCTCCGGTGCGCTTGGCGCCGACGCGCTGGTGGTCAGCGCACCGCGCGGCAAGAACCCGGAGGATCGCGTATTCATCGTGCTGCCCAGCCAGCGCGAGGGCTTGGCGGTGAACAGCGACTGGGACGGCTTCGGCCAGCGCCAGACCGACAGCGGCACTGTGCAGTTCGAGCAGGTATTCGTCGATGCCAGCGAGCTGCTCGGCCCGGTCGGCCCCAGCCCGCGCACCACCCTGCGCGCCTGCCTGTCGCAACTGATCCTCACCCAGCTCTACCTGGGCAACGCTCAGGGCGCGCTGGACGCAGCGCTGCGTTACACCCGCGAACAGAGCCGCGCCTGGCCAGTATCGGGCGTGGCCAGGGCCAGCGACGATCCATTTATCCAGCAGCGCTACGGTGAGCTATGGCTGCGCTACCGCAGCGCCCTGCCCCTGGCCGAACACGCCGCCCAGCGCCTGCAAGCCGCCTGGGAAAAACCGGCACTGACCGCCGCCGAACGCGCCGAAGTGGCGTTGGCCATCAGCGAAGCCAAGGTGGTGGCCGTGCGTGCCGCGCTGGAGATCACCAGCCAGATCTTCGAAGCCATGGGCGCCCGCGCCACCAGCTCGCGCTACGGTTTCGACCGCTTCTGGCGCAACGTGCGCGTGCACAGCCTGCACGACCCCATCGACTACAAGATCCGCGACCTCGGCCACTGGCTACTCAGCGGCCAGGGCCCGCAAGCGTCGCTGTATGGCTGAAAGGGAAGCGATATAGGAGAGGCTTTAGCCACGACCGCGTATCCCGGATGCAATCCGGGATACGTCAGGCCACCTTGCTCGGCGAAGCATCCTCGAAGCGATCCACCTTGCGCAGGCTTTTGAAGCCGAGCATCCAGCCGCCGGTCACCGTCAGTGTGCAGGCGCAGCCGATCAGCGCCGCCGGCACCACGCCGAACCAGGCAGCGCTGGTGCCGGCGCGGAACTCGCCGAGCTCGTTGGAAGAGCCGATGAACAGCATGTTCACCGCGTTGACCCGGCCACGCATGGCGTCCGGGGTGGAGAACTGCACCAGCGAGGAACGGATATACATGCTCACCATATCCGCGCCGCCAGCCACCATCAGCGCCGCGAATGACAGCCAGAACAGGCTGGACAACGCGAACACCAGGTTGGCCAGGCCGAACAGCGCCACGGCGCCGAACATCACCAGGCCGACATGGCGATTGAACGGCTTCATGCTCAGGTACAGGCCGACCGACACTTCGCCGATGGCCATGGCGCTGCGCAGCAGGCCGAGGCCGGTCGGGCCGACTTCCAGCACTTCCTGGGCGTAGATCGGCAGCAACGCCACCACGCCGCCGAGCAACACGGCGAACAAATCCAGCGAGATGGTGCCGAGGATGATCGGCCGCGTGCGGATGAAGTGGATACCGGCCGTAAAGCGCGCCCAGGCGGTGGATTCCAGCGCCTGCATCTTCTCGGCATACAGCACCGGCACCCGTTGCAGCAGCACGCAGCCGGCGAGGAAGCAGGCCAGGCACACCGAGTAGGTCAGCCCGCCGCCGCCGATGGCGTACAGGCCACCGCCAATCACCGGCCCGGAAATGGTCGCGCCGCGCATGATCATGCTGTTGGCAGCGATGGCCGCAGCCAGACGCTCGCGCGGCACGATCTGCGGCAGCAGGCTCGATAGCGCTGGCCCAGTGAAGGCACGGCCGCAGCCGTAGAGCACCAGCACCGCGTAGTACCAGGCGACCGGCGCCCCGCTCAGCGACAGCCACAGCAGCGCCCCGGCGCAAACGCCCTCCACCAGCCAGCTGAGCATCAGGATCAGCTTGCGGTCGTAGCGGTCGATCAGATCGCCGGCCGGCATCAACAGCAGCAGCATGGGGATGAACTGGGCCAGGCCGACATAGGCCAGCGAAAGCGGATCGCGGGTCAGGTCATAGACCTGCCAGGCCACCACGACGGCCTGAATCTGCACCGCGAAGACCACGACGATGCGGGCGATGAGAAATGGCAGGAAACCGGGAAGACGATAGACGGAAGCGGGAGCAGCAGCGGACACGACGCGAACCTCGAGGCATGACCGGCAGCTCCGGTCGCGGTGGGCCGGCCAATCTAAGGCAAAGCTCAGGTACGGGGCAAACGCGGGAACAGGCTGTTGCGCAGATTGCGCCGTCGAGGTCATGAAGCCGACGTATCAACCATTTCATCCGAATCAGAAGATCGGAGTTACACGTCCTTATCCAGCTGAAGTCGGCGTGCAGCGCCAGCCATCAGGTAGCGGAGAAGGCTTCTGTCTCGTAATGGGTGCGACTGAAGCTCTCCGTCAATTACCACCCAGCTAGACGAATGCCTGGTCGCCAAAACCGCGGGGCAGACGCTGCGGGCCGGGCAAGGCGGCCAGACGCGCCTGCCAGGAGGTGCGCCAGTCGTTCCCGGCGTTGGTCGCCTTTTCCCGGCGCGCGGCGCGTCGGGCGGCATTGCGGGCGTTACGGCGCGCTTCGGTGAATACTTCGGTCTTGCGGCAATTGCGGCATTTGACCTTGGCCAGATCGGTGGTAGAGGCCAGCTTTTCACCATGAGAGCCACAGGCGAGGTGGCCAGAGACCTTGTAGTGCGTAACCATCGCATTATCTCCTGATCGTGGGTGCCCGACTGCAGCCAGCCGGTCTACACCCCTCGGGAAATGGGACTATCAAAGCGCAGCGCTGGTTCACTGGCGGCCATGTGGCATCACCCGCCTCGCTGGTCACCGGCCCCCGCTAGCGGGTTTAATGCCTACTTTTTGCCGGAACATCGCCATGCCCCTGAGCCCCGACGAACTCGCGCAGATCAGCGCCCTCACCCTGGCCCACTACCAGAGCAGCGCCGAGGATTTTCGCGAGGGCACGCGCGACCATGACGTGAGCCAGAACATCGCCGCCCTGCTGCGTCATATCGAGGGTGAAAAGCCCTGGCGCATCCTCGACTTCGGCTGCGGCCCGGGGCGTGATCTGCGCACTTTCAGCGGCCTTGGCCACGAGGCCATCGGCGTCGATGGTTGCGCCGAATTCGTTGCCATGGCGCGTGCCGATAGTGGCTGCGAGGTGTGGCAGCAGAGCTTTCTCGAACTGGACCTACCGGCCGGGCAATTCGATGGCATCTTCGCCAACGCCAGTCTGTTCCATGTCCCCGATCAGGAGCTGCCGCGCGTACTCGGTCAGCTGCATGCGGCGCTGAAACCTGGCGGCGTGCTGTTCAGCTCCAACCCGCGCGGCGAGAACCAGGAAGGCTGGAACGGCCCGCGCTACGGCAGCTATCACGACCTCGAACGCTGGCGCGCGCGGCTCACCGCGGCCGGCTTCGTCGAGCTGGAACACTACTACCGCCCCGCCGGCCTGCCACGCGACCAACAGCCCTGGCTGGCCAGCGTGTGGCGACGAGTCGGTTAACGCGCAGAAGGCCGGCAGCGCCGTCTCGACTTACTCGAACACAGGTCGGAAGAAGCTGCGCTCGTAGCTGAGGATGCAGCGCGTTTCTTCGGCGTAGCGGAAGGCCGCCTGGCACTCGGCGTCGGTGAACGACTCCTGACGATAACGCTCGTAGTCGGCCAGGCTGGGGAAGCTGAACAGCGCCAGGGCCACGTCATTGGCGCCTTCGGACGGCAGGAAATAACCGTGGTGCGTGCCGCCGAAGCGCTCTACCAAGGAAATCCACAGCTTGGCGTAGTGCTCGAATTCCTTGAGTTTGTAAGGGTCGACGATGTAGCGCAGGTAGCAGGTGATCATGGCAGTCCTTCCTTGCGGGTTAGTTCGATAAGCGCGCGATATAAACACGACGCGGCAAGCGCGTGCATCTGGCACCGACCGGCCAGCAGCTGCAGATACCGACCACCTACCGGGCGTGGGCGAAGAGCCTCAAGCTTTAACGAATCTGAGGGACTCGGCACGACCTCGCGACAGCATCAGCGCCAGGCCTGCGACCCAGGCCACCGAGATACCATAGTTGATCCGCTGATAGAGGCCGAACCACTGCCCGGCTTCGACGGCACGGGCCATCAGCACCACGGTGGCCACGGCCAGCACGGTGCAGGCGAGGGAGAACAGGCCGAAGCCACGCGACCCCAGCAGGCGCTTGCTCAGGAATCCCCAAAGCAGGCTGGCCAGGGTCAGCGAGAGGAACATCAGCAGGCCGGCCAGGTTGTGCATCTGCTGCGAGAAGGATGGCTGTGCCGGCGCGCAACCCTGGTCGCAGGCGAAGTAGCCAGTGGCGAAGCTGGCCAGCCCATGGACGAGGATCAGTACGGCGCTGAACGACGCCAGCCGCGAGCCGCGCACCTGCCGCATGACCCCAACGGCGAAGAGCACGAAGAACACGCCCAGCGGCAGGTTGTTGACCCAGGCCGAGAAGCCGTGGGTGGGCGAACCCTGCGCGCCCAGCTGGCTCATGGCCTGGTCCAGATGGCTGTAACCGGGATAGACCAGCGCGGTCAGCAACACCCCGAAGAACAGCCAGAACGGTATCAATACGCCCAGGCCAAGCAGCATCCGATCGATGTCTTTCATTCGTCCCTGTTCCTTTTTCTTACGGATTATTAACGCGTCTTCAGCGACGGCAACAACGCGGTCAGGATGCCCAGCAGCGGCAGGAAGGAACAAAGCAAAAACACCTCCTCGATGCCGTGGATATCCGCCAGGTAGCCCAGCAGCGCGCCGCCGATGCCGCCGAAGCCGAACATCAGGCCGAAGAACAGCCCGGCGATCATGCCGACGTTGCCCGGCATCAATTCCTGGGCGAAGACCACGATGGCGGAGAACGCCGAGGCGAGGATGAAGCCGATCACCATGCTCAGCACGCCCGTCCAGAACAGGTCGACGTGCGGCAGCAGCAGGGAGAACGGCGCCACTCCAAGGATGGAGAACCAGATCACCTGTTTGCGCCCGATACGGTCACCGATTGGCCCGCCGAAGAAGGTGCCGGCGGCCACCGCGCCGAGGAACAGAAACAGATAGAGCTGCGAGCTGGCCACCGACAGGTCGAACTTCTCGATCAGGAAGAAGGTGAAGTAACTGGTGAAGCTGGCCATGTAGAAGTACTTGGAGAACACCAGCAACGCCAGGATCAGCAGGGCGAACTTCACCCGTCCGGCCGACAGACCGTGGGTAGCCACCCCGCCCTGTTTGAGCTTGAACAGCGTCAGGTGATGGCGGTACCAGCGGCTCAGGCCGTACAGCACGACGATGGCGAAGGCGGCGAACAAGCCGAACCAGGCGACGTTACCCTGGCCGTAGGGAATGATGATCGCCGCCGCCAGCAGCGGGCCGAAGGCGGTGCCGGCATTGCCGCCGACCTGGAAGGTGGACTGCGCCAGGCCATAACGCCCGCCCGAGGCCAGACGGGCGATACGCGATGCCTCGGGATGGAAGGTCGAGGAGCCGATGCCCACCAACGCCGAAGCCAGGAGGATCGCCGGAAAGCTACCGACGAAAGCCAGCATGAGGATGCCGACCAGAGTGCACAGCGAACCAGCCGGCAGCAGCCAGGGCTTGGGATGGCGGTCGGTGTGGTAGCCCACCCATGGCTGCAGCAGCGAGGCGGTGAGCTGGAAGGTCAGGGTGATCAGGCCGATCTGGGCGAAGCTCAGGCCGTAGTTGAGCTTGAGCATCGGGTAGATGGCGGGCAGCACCGCCTGGATCAGGTCGTTGATCAGGTGCGCCAGGGCGCAGGCGCCGATCACCCGCATCACCAAGGTATCGGCCTGAGTGACGGGCGAGGCGCCGGCCGGGGAGGTAGCGGCAGGACTGCTGGACATGCTTGAAGCTTCCGGGCGAGATGAGAAACGGCGCTATGCTAGGCTCCGCCCCATCGCCTGTCTCACGAAGAAAGGACAGCAACCCTCGCAAAAAAGGCATCTACATGCGTCTCCCTGATAAACGACTGGCCGAGATCGATGCTGCCCCCTGGCTGGTCAGCAGCAGCGCCACCGATTACCCGGTCGACACGCTGATCGAGGCACATTCGCATCGCAACAAGCACCAACTGATCTACGCCATTTCCGGGGTGATGGTGGTGACCTCGGCGATGAACCAGTGGACGGTGCCGCCGAGCCGCGGCATCTGGATGCCCTGCGGCCAGGTGCATGCCATCCGCTGCGTCGGCAGCGTAAAGATGCGCAGCATGTTCGTGCGCCCCGACAGCCTGCCGGATATGCCCGACGAGTGCCGCGCGGTGGCCATTTCGCCGCTGCTCGGCGAGCTGATCCGCGCTGCCGTGGACATTCCCCAGCCCTACGCCGAAGACTCGCGCGAAGCGCGGGTGATGCGCCTGATCCTCGATGAACTGCGCATCCTGCCGACCCTGCCGCTGCATCTGCCGCAGCCGGCCGACCCGCGCATCCAGCCGATCTGTTCAACGCTGCAGAACGACCCCGGCGACGCCTCCACCCTGTCCGACTGGAGCGCCCGCCTGGGCCTGGACGAGAAAACCATCCAGCGCCTGTTTCAGAAGGGCACCGGCATGACCTTCGGCCAGTGGCGCCAGCAGGCGCGCCTGCTGCTGGCCCTGGAACGCATCGCTCTGGGTGAGAAGATCATCGACATCGCCGGGGAGCTGGGCTACGACAGCCCCAGCGCCTTCACCACCATGTTCAAGAAGCAGTTCGGCCTGACGCCCAGCCAGTTTTTCAAGTGATGGCCGGAGGTTCTTGCGCGGCGATTGTCGCGGCTGAAGCCCCTCCCACACTGCACGCGTCAACACCGGGGCACAGCCGTTCAACCACGCACTGTAGGAGCCTTCAGCGGCGAGCCTTTGTCGCGGCTGCGACTGCATGGATGCAGGAGGTAGCGCGAAGCAGGATGCCAGAGCCGAAAACCCCTCTCACATCGCACACGTCAACACCGGAGCGCAGTCGGTCGAACCACGCGCTGTGGGAGGCGCTTCAGCGGCGAGCTCTTTCGCGGCTGAAGCCGCTCCTACGTCACCCACTCAGGTTGTCGCCGGATGACCGCTCGGGCGAGAGATAGCTGACCAGTTGCCGCGCATGGGACGACAGCGCCTCCCAGCTGCGCACGCACAGGCGCAGCTCGCGGGTGGCCCAGACATCCTCCAGCATCACCACCGCCACCGGCAGTTCCTGGGCGAAACGGGTCGCGGCCACCTCGGGCAGCATGGCAACCCCGACGCCCTGCGCTACCAGTTGGGCGATGGCGTCGAAGCTCGGCGCGCGCACCCGAACCTTCAATGGCAGCGCGTTGCGCACCGCCATGTACTCGATGAAGCGCTGCATCGCGCGCTCGGCCGGCAGGCAGACGAAAGGGAAGTTCAGCGCGCTGCGCAGTGACGCCGGACGTTGCCCGATCAGCGCGTGCCCCTGTGGCACCAGCAGCACCAGGCGGTCGTTGCGAAACGGCAGCGACAGCAGACCATCGGTGGGCAGGTTGCCGTCGTACACGCCGATATCGATGCCGCCATCCCTGACCGCATGCAGCACATCCTTGCTGTTGTACTCGGCCAGTTGCAGGTCCACCTCCGGGTAATCGGCCAGGAATGGCCCAAGCGCCGCCGGCAGGAAGGTGCTGTTGGCCACGGTGGAAGCCGCCAGGCGCAGGGTGATACGCCGCTCGCCCTTGAGCTCCTGCAGGGTATCGCTGAGCTGGCGGGCCTCCTTCAGCACGCCCTGGCAGGCCTCCAGTACCAGGCGCCCGGCCGGCGTCAGGCTCATGCCGTCGCTGCTACGCACGAACAGCGTCAGGCCGCAGCGCTCCTCGAACAGGCGCAGGCGAGTGCTGGCTGCCGACACGGCGACGGGAAAAGTGGCCGCTGCCTTGCTCAGGCTACCGGTGGCGGCGATCGCGGCGATCAGGCGCAAGTCGGGCAGATCGAAATACATAGGCCTTCTCCAAATCAGAAAGCCATCTTCTTGAAATTGCGATTCTAGCGATGTGGCTTTCCGCTCAGAATAACAGCTCGATCCCCGCCGTAGCCTTGCTCATGAATGCTTTGACCGCCACCTACCGACGCAGCCTGGACAACGGCGTGCTGTTCGCCGTGCTCTCGGCCACCGGCTTCAGCCTGAAAGCCATATTCGTCAAACTTGCCTATGCCGCGGCGCCGGTGGATGCCGTCACGGTCCTTAGCCTGCGCATGGGCCTGGCGCTGCCGCTGTTCGCCTGGCTGCTGTGGTTGAGCCGAGGCACCGGGCAAGCGCGCTTGTCGGCCAAGGACTGGGCGCACGTCCTGTTGCTGGGGATGTTTGGTTACTACCTGTCGAGCCTGTTCGACTTCTATGGCCTGCAGTACATCAGCGCCGGACTGGAGCGGCTGATCCTGTTCACCTACCCGACGCTGGTGGTGCTGTTGCAGATGCTGGCGATGGGCGAGCGACCAGGGCCGCGCACCTTCCTGGCAATGGGACTGTGCTACCTGGGCCTGGGCATCGCGCTGGTGCATGACATTCGCGTCGAGGGCGACAGCGAGCAGATCCTGCTGGGCGCCGCCTGGGTCTTTGCCAGCGCGGTGACCTACGCCCTGTATTACCTGGGCACCGGCGTGGTGATTCGCCGGGTCGGCTCGATGCGCCTGGCAGGGCTGGCTGGCGGCGCCTCGGCGCTCATGGTGCTGGTGCACTACGGCCTCATCCGTGACCCCGCGCAATTGCTTAACCTGCCGGCCGAGTTATGGCTGCACGGCTCGCTGATGGCGCTGCTGTCGACAGTGCTGCCGATCTACTGGATGGCGCTGGCCGTGCAGCGCATGGGCGCCAGCCACGCCGCCCTGTTCGGCAACCTGGGCCCGGTGCTGACGCTGTTCGCTGCTTGGGCGCTGCTTGGCGAAGCCATCACCCTGTACCAGATCGGCGGCCTGGCGCTGGTGCTCCTAGGTGTCTCGCGCCTGTCGGGCAAGCGCAAGACGGGCTGAGCCAAACTCAGCCCTGGCGGATCAGATCGGCCGCCTTCTCGCCGATCATGATGCACGGCGCGTTGGTGTTGCCGCTGATCAGCGTTGGCATGATCGAGGCGTCGGCCACGCGCAGGTTGGTCACGCCACGCACCTTGAGATCCGGTGTGACTACCGCCGCCTCGTCCGCGCCCATCTTGCAGGTGCCCACCGGGTGGAACACGGTGGCGGCGTGCTCGCGCAGATGCGCCAGCAGCTCTTCGTCGCTCTGCACCTGCGGCCCCGGCAGCATTTCCTCGCCACGGATATCGTCGAACTCGGGTTGGGCGAGAATGCGTCGCGCCAGCTTGACGCCCTCTACCAGCACGCGGGCGTCCTGCTCGTCGCTGAAGAAGTTGAAGTCGATGCTCAGACTTCGGCCTTCCCCCAGGCGTACTTCACCGATGCTTTTCGGGCGCAGCACGCAGGTGTGGATGGCATAGCCGTGACCCCACTCGAACAGGCGCCCACGGTGGCTGCGATAACCCGGCACGAAGTGCATCTGCACATCCGGCAGGCTGTCAGCCAGAGGTGTACGGGCGAAGCCGCCGGCCTCGACGTAGTTGGTGGTCAGCCAGCCCATCTTCTGCGCCAGATACTTGAACGGCGAGGCGATGATCTTCGGCAGCGCACCGAGGGAGAAACCCAGCGACAGTGGGCTCTTCGAGCGCACGGTGAGCGTGCCGTCGATATGATCCTGCAGGTTCTTGCCGACGCCGGGCAGGTCGATCTTGCAGGCCACGCCGGCGGCCTCCAGCTCGGCTTTCGGGCCGATGCCGGACTTGAGCAGGATATGCGGCGAGCCCAGCGCGCCGGCGCAGAGGATCACTTCGCGTGTGCAGTGCAGAGTGCGCCACTGGCCGTCCTGGCGCAGCTCCAGACCCGTGACGCGCTCGCCGTCGAGCAGCAGGCGTTCCACTTCGCAGCCGGTGAGCACGGTGAGGTTGTCACGCTGGCGCACCGGGGCGACGAAGGCGCGATAGCTGGACAGGCGCCGAGCATTCTTCTGGGTGACGTTGTAGAGACCGACGCCTTCCAGAGTTCCGCCGTTGAAGTCGTCGTTGCGCTTCAGGCCGATCTGTTCCGCCGCGCGGATATAGCGCTCGGACAGCGGATTGGGGTCGCGCGGCCTGTCCACCAGCAGTTCGCCCTGAGTGCCGTGGTACTGCAACGCCTGGCCCAGGCAGTTGCCTTCGGATTTCTTGAAGTACGGCAGCACGTCACTCCAGCCCCAGCCGGGACAGCCGGCGGCTTCCCAGCGATCATAGTCGCTGGCGTCGCCACGGATGTAGATCATGCTGTTCATCGAGCTGGAGCCCCCCAGCGCTTTGCCGCGCGGGGTGTGCAAGCGGCGCCCGGCGAGGTGCTTCTGCGGCGCGGAGAAGTAGTTCCAGCTGAAGATCTTGCTCTTGTACAGGGTGATGGTGCCGGCCGGCACCTGCACCCGTGGGCTGGCGTCGCTGCCGCCGGCCTCGATCAGGCACACGCGCACGGTCGAGTCGGCACTCAAGCGGTTGGCCAGTACGCAGCCAGCCGAGCCGGCGCCGACGATCAGGTAGTCGAAGCTCTCGCTCATCTCAGTGCACCTCTTCCATATCGTCGTGCAGCAGGCCGAGGATGTGCCGTTTCATGCGGATGAATTCCGGCTCCATGACCACGTCAAGGTTGCGCGGGCGCTCGATCGGCACGTCGAGGATTTCCTTGATGCGGCCGGGGCGCGCGCCCATCACGTAGATGCGGTCGGCGAGCAGGATCGCTTCGTCGATGTCATGGGTGACGAACACCACGGTCTTCTTGGCGTTGCCCCACACCTGCAGCAGCAGTTGCTGCATCTGCAGACGGGTCTGGCTGTCGAGAGCGCCGAAGGGTTCGTCCATCAGCAGGATCTGCGGGTCGTTGGCCAGCGCTCGGGCGATGGCCACGCGCTGCATCATGCCGCCGGAGAGCTGCTTGGGGTAATGTTCGGCGAACTTCGCCAGGCCCACTTCATTGAGATAGAACTCGACGATGGTGCGGATTTCGCTGGCCGGCAGGCCGCGGCGTTTGAGGCCGAACTCGATGTTCTCGCGCACGGTCAGCCAGGGAAACAGGGTGTAACCCTGAAACACCATGCCGCGGTCGGCGCCGGGACCGATGACCTTCTGCCCGCCGACGTAGATATCGCCCTCTGTCGGCTCGTTGAGCCCGGCGGTGAGGTAGAGCAGGCTCGACTTGCCACAGCCGGACGGGCCGACGATCACCGCGAACTGCTGATCCGGCACCTCGAAGGAGACGCGATCCAGCGCGGTGAAGGTCTCGCCCTTGGGCGAGCGGTAGCGCAGGCTGACGTTGTCCACCTTGAGCCGCGCGGCGACCTCGGCGTACGCGCTGAGCGCCGGCATGATGTAGGGTTTCTTGGCTACTGCGCCCATGCGGCAATCCTCAGTCGAAGCAGACGGAACAGTTGGTCGGTCATCAGCCCGAGCAGGCCGATGATGGCGATGGCGAGGAAGATCACGTCCACCTGAAAGCCACGCATGGCCTTGAGGCTGATGTAGCCCAGGCCGCTGCTCGCAGCGACTAGTTCGGCCACCACCAGGTAAGTCCAGGCCCAGCCCATGGTCACCCGCAGCGTGTCGAGAATCCCCGGCAGCGAAGCCGGGCCGAGCACGTGCAGGACCACGTCGCGACGGCTGGCGCCGAGGGTGTAGCTGGCGTTGAACAGATCCTTGGACACGCCCTTGGAGACGTCGGCGATCATCACCAGTTGCTGGAAGAACACGCCGAAGATGATCACCGCCACGCGCTGCTCCAGACCGATGCCGATCCACAGGATGAACAGCGGCACGAAGCTGGTGACCGGCAGGTAGCGGATGAAGTTGACCAGCGGCTCGAGGAACGCCTGGACGATACGAAAGCTGCCCATCAGCAGGCCCAGCGGCACCGAGACCGCCGAGGAAATGGCGAAACCGATCAGCACCACCTCAAGACTGGCCAGCACGTGCTTGCTCAGGGTGCCGTCACCGGCAAGGCGCACACCGGCAGCGATCACATCGCCCGGCGTTGGCAGGAACATCGACGGCACCACGCCGCCGTAGGAAAGCAAAGCCCAGAGGCCAAGCACCAGCAGCCAGCACAGGCTGGCGAAGCCGAGAACCAGTGGTCTCGGCAAGTCGACTTTCGGGGTCAGGCAACGCTGCACCCAGGATTTTTGCGTGGCCATTAACCACCTCGTGTTGCGAATGCTGAAAAGACCGCCAAGCCGTATGGGTTACCACGGCCGTTGTAGGAGCGGATTTATCCGCGAGCTTCGCGGCTAAAGCCGCTCCTACAAGGCTGGGTCGAAGGCTTAGGGAGTGACGAACGAGGTATCCACCAGGTCCTCGTAGCTCACCGTGTAGGGCTTGCCCTGCAGCGAACTCCACGTCTCGTTGGCCAGCTTGATGATCTCGGCGATATCGCCGGCCTGGCCGGGGGTGCCGAGCAGCTTCTCGCTCATGGCCTGGTCGTAGAAGGTCACGCCCTTGGCGGCTTCGGCCAGATCCTTGGGATTGGACAGGTAGCCACCGACGCCCTTGGCCATGATCTCGTAGGCTTTTTCCGGATTGGTCTTGGTGAACTCGACCGCCTTGTACAGACCGGCAACCAGCGCCTTGACGTCCTCCGGCTGCTTCTCGATGACGTCGCAATCGAGCGCGACCACATCGACGATCACACCGGGGGTTTCGCTGCTATCGACCAGCACCTTGCCGCTGCCCTTCTGCTTGACCATGGTCAGGTTCGGCTCCCAGGTCACCGCAGCCGGAACGTGGCCGGCGATGAAGGCCGAGGCGGCATCGTCGGCAGTCATGTTCTGCACTTCGATGTCGGCCATGCTCATGCCGGCCTTCTTCAGCAGGTAGCTGAGCCAGAACTGCGATACCGAACCTTCATTGACGGCCACGGCCTTGCCTTTGAGGTCCTGCATGCCGGCGATGTCGCTGTGCACGACGATACCGTCGCCACCGTGGGACTCGTCCAGCGCCGCGACGGCCTTGAAGCAGAAGTCCTTGGAGCGGTATTTGAGGATCTCGTCGATGGTCGAGGCCGAGCCGGACAGCTTGCCCGAGGCTTGTGCGGCCATGTACATCGAGGCTTCTTCGATGGTGGTCAGTTGCAGATCGAGGCCGGCTTCCTTGAAGTAGCCGAGGTCACGGGCCAGGTACAGGGTGCCGTAGCCGACCCAGGTGGTATGACCGATCGATAGCGTGCCGGCCTGGGCGGTGGCGGCCAGGCTGGCAGCCAGAGCGGTGCAGGCGAACGAACGGGCGAGACGATGACGCAAGGATGATTTCATGAAGCGCTCCCACAACCTGTTGGTGCATTGCTGGTGTGAGGCAGGGATTGGCCATAGGCCTGAAGGGCAATCAGGGCCGGCCTCTGCGGGCCGGCTCCTGGTTTCTTGCCCGCCCTCTGCGGGGCGGTTGGTAGGCGATGGGGCGCGGCGCATGGCCGTTTCTGTAGGAGCGGCCGCGCGGCGTACCGCTTCAGCCGCGAATTCGCGGATCAATCCGCGCCTACAGAAAGGAGCCCCATCACCCTGGGGTTACAGCAGGTTCAACTCGCGCCCGGTGCGGTCCACTGCGCGCTTGGTCTTTTCCACCAGTTCATCCAGCTCGGCATGCGTGGCCACCAGCGCTGGCGCCATGATCATGCGGCCCAGGGTCGAACGGATGATCAGACCCTCGTCGAAACCGGCCGTGCGGCAGTGCCAGGCGATGTCGTTCTCGTTGGCGAAACGCTTGCGGGTGGCCTTGTCTTCGGCGAACTGCAGCGCAGCCACCAGGCCGGTGCCCTGGATATCGCCGATCAGCGGGTGATCGGCGAAGGTCTCACGCAGCAGCTTCTGCAGGTATGGGCCGGTGTCGGCCTTCACCGTCTCGACGATCTTCTCGTCGCGCAGCGCGGTGAGGTTGGCGATGGCCACGGCGGCCGCCACCGGATGCCCTGCATAGGTCAGGCCGTGGGCGAATACGCCGCCTTCCTGCACCAGGGCATCGGCGATGCGCTTGGACAGCACCAGACCGCCCATGGGGATGTAGCCGCTAGTCAGGCCCTTGGCGATGGTCAGGGTGTCGGGCTGGAAGCCGAAATGCTCGTGGGCGAACCATTCACCGGTGCGGCCGAAGCCGCCGATCACTTCGTCGGCGCACAGCAGCACGTCGTACTGGCGGCAGATGCGCTGCACCTCGGCCCAGTAGCTGGCCGGCGGGAAGATCATGCCGCCGGCGCCCTGGAAGGGTTCGGCAACGAAGGCGGCGACGCTCTCGGCGCCCAGTTCGAGAATCTTCGCCTCCAGCTCGCGGGCCGCCTTGAGGCCGAACGCCTCTTCGGAAAGCTCGCCGCCTTCGGCGAAGTAGTACGGCTCGCCGATATGGGCGAAGTCCGGCAGCATGCCGCCCATCTCGTGCATGAAGCCCATGCCGCCCAGTGCGGTGCTGCCCAGGGTGGAGCCGTGGTAGCCGTTCCAGCGGCCGATCATGATGCGCTTCTGCGGCTTGCCGACCACCTGCCAGTAGCGGCGCACACTGCGGATCAGCACCTCGTTGGCCTCGGAGCCGGAGTTGGTGTAGATGGCGTGGCTGTAGTGCTTGGGCAGCAGACTGAACAGTAGCTCGGACAGCTCCACCACCCGTGGGTGGGTGGTGTGGAAGAACAGGTTGTAGTACGGCAGCTCTTCCAGCTGGCGCGCGGCGGCAGCGTTGAGGTCGGCGCGGCCATAGCCCAGCGCGGTGCACCACAGGCCGGACATGCCATCGAGGTAGCGCTTGCCGTCGGTGTCCCACAGGTTCAGGCCCTGGCCCTTGGCGATCACTAGGGCGCCCTTCTCGTTGAGGGCTTTCTGGTCGAGGAAGGCATGGATGTGGTGGGCCGCATCCAGGGTCTGGTAGTCGCGGGTGGAACGTTCGGCAGTTTTAGGAAGAGTCATGGCAGTCGCCTCGCCTTGTACATGTGAGCAAATGTCCGGGGTCCGGCCCCGGACGGAGTTCATTGACGGTTAAGTACGTTTTCCAGCGGTTCCGGGGTGAACAGTGGCTTGCGCATCACCAGCTTGATCCATACCACGGCGATTATTGAAACCAGCCCCAGCACCACGCCGGCGCTGGTGAAAATCGCCTCGGTCATTTCCGGCGTCGGCGAGGCGTAGTAGATGGAGATCAGCATGCCCACGATGCCCAGCAGCTGCGGCAACGGGTAGAACGGCGTGCGGAAGGGACGCTTGAGATCGGGGTAACGACGGCGCAGGGCAATCACGTCCAGGTGGCAGACGATGTAGGCCAGCAGCCAGGCGATCGCGGCGGCAATCAGCAGCATGCCGACCACACCCGGATCATCGCCCATGAACAGGATCGGCAGCCCGGTGATCGCGGCCACGAACAGCACCGCGACCCAGGGCGTGTTGAAACGCCGGCTGAGCAGCTTGAACTGCGGAAAGGCCTGGCCATTGTCCGCCATCCCGTAAAGCATCCGTGGAATAGCGGCCAGAGAGGTGTTCAATGTGCTGCAGGTGGCCATGGTCGCGGCGATCACCAGCACGTGCTTGCCGGACTCACCGAACATCGCCGTGGCGTAGAGGTAGTGCGGCAGCGCAGAGCTGGCCAACTCGTCTTGCGACACGTAATACAAAGCACCGATGGCGTACAAGGCAATGACCACGAAGATGATCGTGATGCCGAGGATCATCGCCCAGGGGATGTTGCGCTCGGGACGCCGCGACTCCTCCACCATCGGGCAGACGAACTCGGCACCGACGAAGCCCCAGATGGCCAACGCTACCAGGGTCAGCACACCCGCCCCCATCGGGTTCCACTCGTCGGGCAGACCGCCGCTCAACGCCGGTTCGCTGCCACTGCCGCTGATTGCCGAAAGCCCCAGCGCGAGCAGGATGATCAGCATCACCGTGGCCAGTGCGGTCTGCAGGCGGGCGAAGATGTCGATGCCAAGCAGATTGAGCAGGGTGAACAGCACCAGCACGCCGACCGCAACGCTCATGCCGGGGAACAGGCCCGGATAGACATGACTGATGATCTGATCGAGCAACAGCAATTCGGCGGACAGGGCGAACATCGCCACCACCACGTAGCCGGAGAAGGTCGAGACGATCGCCGCGAAATGTCCAAGGGCCACTTCCGTGTAGCTGCTCAGGCTGCCGGCGCGCGGAATCATCAGCGACAGCTCGGAGAACGAGCATGCGTAAGTCAGCGCCAGCAGGAAGGCCAGCGACAGCGGTATCAGAAACGCCGGGCCAGCGATGCCGACGCCCTGAAGCATCAGCACCATCACGCCCTGGGAGATGACCAGGCCGACGGAAACCGACAGCAGTGCGACCAGGCCCAGCTTGCGGCTCAGCCTGCCCGAGGCCGGGGTGATTTCGACGGGGCGCGAACCGAGAGAAATATCGGCATCAGTCATGGCAAATCTCCTGCGATCTTGTTGTTGTGCATGGAGGAAAGCGTGCACGCAGCCAGCTCGCCCCATCAGGAGCGCAACTGGAACCAGGTGGTTTTCAGCTGGGTGTACTTGTCGAACGAGTGCAGCGACAGGTCCCGGCCGAAACCGGATTGCTTACCGCCGCCGAAAGGCACAGTGACATCCAGCGCATCGACGGTATTGACCGAAACGGTACCGGCCTTCAGGCGCCGAGCGACGCGATGGGCGCGGTGCAGGTCGTCGCTCCACAGCGAGGCTGCCAGGCCATAGACACTGTCGTTGGCCAGTTGCACGGCCTCGTCTTCGCTATCGAAGGGCATCACCGCCAGCACCGGGCCGAAGACTTCCTCGCGGGCCAGACGGCTGTTCGGCGCAACGCCGGTGAACAGGGTCGGCGCGATGAAGTTGTCCGAACCATTGAAGGTCAGTTGCCGGCCCCCACAGGCCAGTCGCGCGCCTTCCGCTTCGGCGCCACGGATGAAATCCATGATCCGCGCGGTCTGCCGCGAATCGACGATGGCGCCGGCACGGCTCGCCGGATCGAGCGGATCGCCCGGCGTCCACTCGCGCGCCTTGGCCAGCAGGCGCTCGACGAACTCGTCATGGATCGAGCGCTGCACCAGTAGGCGCGAGTTGGCCGAGCACACCTCGCCCTGGTTGAAGAAGATGCCGAAGGCGGCCTTCTCGGCGGCCAGATCGAGGTCCTGACAGTCGGCGAAGACCAGGTTGGCGCTCTTGCCGCCACACTCCAGCCAGACCTGCTTGAGGTTCGACTGTGCCGAGTAGCTCATGAAGTACTTGCCCACTTCGGTCGAGCCGGTGAAGGCCAGGCAGTCGACGTCCATGTGCAGGCCAAGGGCCTTGCCCGCGTGCTCGCCGAGGCCCGGCACCACGTTCAGCACGCCTTCCGGCAGGCCGGCTTCCAAGGCCAGCTCGGCCAGGCGCAGGGCGGAGAATGGCGACTGCTCGGCGGGCTTGAGCACCACCGAGTTGCCTGCTGCCAGGGCCGGCGCCAGCTTCCAGGCGGCCATGTCCAGCGGAAAGTTCCACGGCACCACGGCGGCGACCACGCCCAGCGCTTCGCGGGTGATGGTGGCCAGAACATTGGGCGCAGAGGGGGCGACCTCGTCGTAGAGCTTGTCGAGGCTTTCGCCATACCAGCGGAAGACGCCGGCTGCGCCGGGCACGTCGATATTCCAGGCATCCATCACCGGCTTGCCCATGTTCAACGAGTCGAGCAACGCCAACTCGTCACGATTGGCCATGATCAGCTCAGCCAGGCGCAGCAGCACCTGCTTGCGCTCGGCCGGGCTGCGCTGCGACCAGACGCCGGCCTCGAATGCCTGGCGGGCACTACGTACGGCCTGGTCGACTTCGGCCTCGCCACACGCGGCGACCTGCGCCAGCACCTGACCGGTGGCCGGGTTGACGGCGGCGAAGGTGGCACCGGACTGCGCCGCGACGCGACGCCCCTGAATGAGCGCATGTTCGATGAAGCCCTGATTGCGGGCGCGTTGCTGCCAGTCGCTGAGTTCGTACACCTCTGTCCCCTTCTGCCGTTTGGCTGTTGCGGACTGATGGTGGCGCAAGCCCGAAGATAGGAAAAATATTAAAAATGTCGCCGGGACATACGAAAAAGATGGTCACGAGCGCACCAAAAGCGTGCGAGCCGCCAATTATTTGTGCAGACCACAGCCCGCACAGCGCAAATGCTGGCGGCGCCGAGACACGAGCGCCACGGACCCGGCCTGACGGACGCACACTTTCTGCGCACACCCAGCGGGCGCCTCACCGCCATACCGAATCCCGACAGGGAACCGACTTGCCGCCCGGGCAGCGGACGCAGTGGCGTAGGGTGGGCTTCAGCCCACCATCAGTTGCTCCGACACTGTCCCTCCTCGCTGCCCGCGTACGACTCTTGCAAGGCATCCCCCGCCCAGGGCCATAAAAAATATGGCCACTGGCAAACAAGATGCTCGCCTACCGCACCCTAATCTGCGGGTATGGTGAGAGCCAAAACAAGATCGTTCGAGGTTCCTTGCGTGGCTGCCTACACTCTGCGTCAACTCAAATACTTCGTTACCACCGTCGAATGCGGCAGCGTCGCCGAGGCGTCGCGCAAGCTGTACATCGCCCAGCCGTCGATCTCCACCGCGATCAAGGGGCTGGAGGAAAGCTTCGGCGTGCAGTTGTTCATTCGCCATCACGCCCAGGGCGTTTCGCTCACCCCCGGCGGCGGACGCTTCTACCGCAAGGCGCAGGAACTGCTGCGCATGGCGCACGAGTTCGAACAGAACGCGCTGGCCGACAACGACGTGGTGGCCGGGCAGATCGACATTGGCTGCTTCGAGACCGTCGCCCCGCTCTACCTGCCGCGGCTGATCGCCGGCTTTCGTCAGCGCTACCCCGGTGTGGAAATCCGCCTGCACGACGGCGAGCAGCACGAGCTGGTGCAAGGGCTGACCAGTGGCCGCTTCGACCTGGCGATCTTCTACGAGCACGATCTGGACGGCACCATCGAGACCGAGCCGCTGATGCCGCCACAGCGCCCATACGCCCTGCTGCCCGAGGGCCATCGTTTCGCTGCCCAGGCGCAGGTGTCATTGCGCGACCTGGTGCTCGATCCGATGATCCTGCTCGATGTTCTGCCCAGCCGTAACTATTTCGTGAGCATCTTCGAGGAGCTGGGCCTGTCGCCGAATATCGTCTTCAGCTCGCCGTCGATCGAGATGGTGCGGGGCATGGTCGGCCAGGGCTTCGGTTTCTCGGTGCTGGTCACCCGCCCGCACTGCAACATGACCTACGACGGCAAGCAGGTGGTGTGCGTGAACATCAGCGAAGCCGTGACCGGCTCCGGCCTGGTGGCCGCCTGGCTGAAGCGCGCGCAGCTGACCAAACCGGCACAGCTGTTCGTCGATTACTGCAAGGCGGAGTTGGGCGAGGCGGCGCCAGGCGCCTGATGGCTTCCCCGGATTGCATCCGCGGTACTCGCCTGAGTAAGCACGGACTTGTCCGCGACGTTTACGGCAGTTCGCCCAACCTGGAGACCCTGATGTTCCAAGAGGCATCCCGAATTGCCCACGCCTATTAGGTAGGAGCGAGCTCTGCTCGCGAACGCACGGGATCGAGGCAGGCCAGAGCTTCGCGAGCAGAGCTCGCTGCTACAGCGGCTTTGCGGCGCTGGCGAACTCCGATCCGGGGCAGCACCTTGTTCGAAGAGGGGCCGCAAGCGACTGCGCTCGTAACAAAGCGCCCCCACAGCCCTTCTCAGCGCTCCGCCTGCATCCACTGCGCCAGGCGTGCCAGCATGGCATCGCAGCGCTCGAGCTGTTCCAGGCTGACGAATTCGTCCGGCTTGTGTCCCTGCTCCATGCTGCCGGGGCCGCAGACCACGGTGGCCACACCGGCCGCGTCGAACAGCCCACCTTCGGTGCCGAAGGCCACGGTGGTGAAGTCCTCACGCCCAACGATCGTTGCCAGTAACTGCGCCGCATCGCTGGCCGGATCGGTAAGCAGTCCAGGGTAGCTGGACAGTTCACTGAAACGGATATCGCTGGCAGCGCTGACCGCGCGCATACGTGGCAGCAGTTCGTGCTCCGCGTAGTCACGCAATTCGGCGGCGACCTGCTGCGGATCATCGGCCGGCAACGCGCGCATTTCGAAATCGAAGCGGCATTCGGCGGGGACGATATTCAACGCCCGGCCGCCCTGGATCATCCCGGTCTGCACCGTCGAGTAGGGTGGATCGAAGCGCTCGTCATGGCGCTCCGGCGCGGCCAGGCGTGTGCCGAGTTCGCCGAGACGGCCGATCAGCTTCGCCGCGTATTCGATGGCATTGACGCCCTGCGGCGCGTAGGCCGAATGGCAGGCCGCGCCATGCACCTCGCAGCGCATGGCCAGCTTGCCCTTGTGGCCCAGCACCGGCCGCATTTCCGTCGGCTCGCCGATCAGGCAGATAGCCGGGCGCTCGGGGCTGGCGCGCAGGCGCTCGACCAGGCTGCGCACGCCGAGGCAACCCACTTCTTCGTCATAGGAAATGGCGATATGCAGGGGCAGACGCAGTGGCTGTTCGAGAAAGGCCGCCACAGCCGCCAGTACGCAGGCGATGAAGCCCTTCATGTCGGCAGCACCACGACCATAGAGGCGTCCTTCACGCTCGCTCATGGCGAATGGCGGCACCGTCCAGGCCTGACCGTCGACCGGCACCACGTCGCTGTGACCAGACAACATCACCCCGCCCGATCCGCTCGGGCCGATGCGCGCATGCAGGTTGGCCTTGCTACCGTCGTCATTGAACAGCAACTCGCTGTCGATACCAAAGCCGGCGAGGTAGTCGCGCACGTACTCGATCAATGCCAGATTGGACAGGCGGCTGGTGGTGTCGAAGGCAATCAGGTCGGCGAGCAGGTCGCGGCTGGTGGGCATGAGCGGTTACCGTGAAAGATTGATCGATGAACCGTGGGAGGCGCTTTAGCGGCGACAACTCCCAGGTCGCGGCTAAAGCCCCTCCCATACGTCGCTGTGCCTACTCGTCACCCGGCACGCCGTAGCTCGGCGCGGCGGTCGGATCAAGCGCACGGGTGATGTAGTCGTGCAGTTGCGGCTCGTAGGCACGCCAGAGTTTGTCCAGCTCGCCGATGGGATCGTGCTCGGCCCAGTCCACGCGCAGGTCGACCACCGGCCAGACCAGATCGCCGACCACCGACATCGCTGCCGAATGCACCGGCCCGGCCTCACCCCCAGCGGCCATGGCCGCGTGCATGGCGGCCAGCAGGCGATCCGGCAGACCGCCAGCGGCCTGCACGAAGGCCTCGACCATGGCATCGATCACCGTCGTGCTCGACAGCAGATTACCTGCCGCGACACATTGCTCGCCCGCCCGGGCGCTGTGGATGCCGAGCGCTTCGCTGCCGGAAAACTGCGCGCTGGCGCCGTGGCTGTCGATCACCGTCACCTGACGGTACTGGCCGTAGCCATTGCTGCCCAGGGCCTTGTCCAGCGCGGCTTGGGGATCGAGGCCGGCTTCCAGCAGGTCGAGGATCTGCGGGCCGAGTGCCGGCAGGGTGATGTTCTGCGTCGACACCGCACCCACCCCGGCGCGCAGCCAGGGGCAACGCGCGCCGACGGCGATGCTGGAGGAGCTGATGGCGATGCCGAGCTGGCCGGTTTCCGGACAACGTCCGACGATGGAGAAAGTCATGCGCGTGCTCCTCAGGCTTGCGGGGCTTGCCAGTCGTCCGGAATGACGGCGATCACGTCGATCTCCATCAGCCACTGCGGCTGGCCCAGGGCCGATACCACCAGGCCGGTGGAGATCGGGAACACACCCTTGAGCCACTTGCCGACCTCGCGATACACCGGCTCACGGTAGCGCGGGTCGATGATGTAGGTGGTGGTCTTGACGATGTGCGAGAGGTCGCTGCCGGCCTCTTCGAGCAGCTGCTTGACGTTCTTCATCGCCTGCTCGGCCTGCGCCGCCGGGTCGCCAAGGCCGATCAACTTGCCGTCGAAATCGGTGCCGACCTGGCCACGCACGTAAACCGTATTGCCGGCGCGCACGGCCTGGCACAGGTCGTTGTCCAGCGACTGGTTGGGGTAGGTGTCCTTGGTATTGAACATGCGAATGCGAGTATGCGTGGGCATCAGCGAGCTCCCGTCAGGCTGGTTTTCGCAGGGGTGGCCTCGATGGCCTGAGTGTCACGGTCAGCGGCCGCGCGGTAAGCGCTGTACTTGCGCTGGATGGCGATGTGATCGGCGACATGCCGGGCGTCGTGCCACACGCCCCAGATGAAGGTGGAGCCGCGTCGCGACAGCCATGGCAGGCCGATGAAGTAAACGCCCGGCTCGCTGGAGACGCCGCGCTGGTGCTGCGGTTTGCCGGCATCATCGAAGGCATCGACCTGCAGCCAGCTGAAATCCGTGGCGTAGCCGGTGGCCCAGATGATCGAGGTGACGCCGGCTTCGGCCAGGTTCAGCTGCAGCAGCGGATCGCTGACGCAGGCCGGCTCGGCAAAGCGTTTGCGCGCTTCGGGCTCCTCGGGCAGGTCGAGGCCATTGCGGGTGATGTAGGCATCGGCCGCGTCGAGCAGCGACAGGTAGTTCTCGTCGCCACGGGCTAGGTTCTCGGCCAGGTTGTCCTGGAAGCTGGCAACGCCGTTTTCGAAGGAGCGGGTCAGACCAACCAGAGTGATGCCCTGTCCGGCCAGCTCACGAAAGTCGATGGTGCGACCGCCGTGGGCGCCGCTTACGGCGATGGTCACGTGTTCCTTGCCCGGCTCGACGCTCTCGAGATCCCACAGGCCAAGCACACCGAGCCACCAGACGAAGTCGCGACCGCGGTAGGCGCGCGGCGGCCGGTCATGCGCCCCTACGGACAGGTAGACCCGACGCCCGGCGCGGTTCAGCTCGTCAGCGATCTGCACGCCGGAGGAGCCGGCACCTACCACCAGCACCGCACCTTCCGGCAGTTGCTGCGGGTTGCGGTACTTCGCCGAGTGAATCTGCAGCAGCGACTCGTCCTGCGGCGCGATGGCCGGAATGACCGGACGCTGGAACGGCCCGGTGGCCGCCACCACGCGATTGGCCTGAATCACACCTTCGGACGTTTCCACGGTGAAGCCGGGGCGGTCGGCGTTGCGCACCACCTTCTTCACCTCGACGCCGGTGCGAATTGGCGCGTCGATCATCCTGGCGTAGGCCTCGAAGTAATCGGCAACCTGATCCTTGTGGGCGAAGTCATCGGGCCCCAGATCGGGAAATTCCATCCCCGGAAAACGGTCATGCCAGACCGGACCGTTGGTAACCAGCGAGTCCCAGCGCACCGTACGCCAGGCTTCGGCGATGCGGTTCTTTTCCAGCACCAGGTGCGGTACGCCCTGCTTGCCCAGGTGCTCGCTCATGGCGACGCCAGCCTGGCCAGCACCAACGACCAGGGTATCGATTTCGAGAATTGCGGGGGCCCGACCAGCGGGCGTGGGAAAGGCGGTCTGCTTCAGGTCGGTCATGGTTGCCTGCTCTGATTCTGCTCGTGACTGATCCGCCGCGGCGGTTCGTTGAGGGCATTCTGTTCAGAGCGGGGCATTAGCGAAATTATGTTTTTTGTAGTCGCTGGCAAGGTAAAAACTGCCTGAGGCACTGACGGTGCAGGCAGGAGCGGACATGCACGAAGATCGGGCACGGCGACACGCTTCGATCGCACGCTATATACAAAACAACATAACGATGTAGGATTGCCGCATTCGCCATTCCGCCAAGACCGATTGCGTCGCCAGAACAGCAAGGAATCCTCATGCTCAAGCCGCTCAAGCACAGCCTGCTCGCCCTGACCCTGGTATTCGCCAGCGGCGCCATCGCCGACGAAGTCAAGGTTGCGGTGGCCGCCAACTTCACCGCGCCGATCCAGGTCCTCGCGCCTGAGTTCGAGAAGGCCACCGGGCATAAGCTGGTGGCTTCCTTCGGCGCTACCGGGCAGTTCTACGCGCAGATCAACAACGGCGCGCCGTTCGATGTATTCCTCAGCGCCGACGACACCACGCCGGCCAAGCTGGAGGGCGAAGGCGCGAGCGTGCCGGGCTCGCGCTTCACCTACGCCATCGGCAGCCTGGTGCTGTGGTCGGCCGACGCCAGCTACCTCGACGGCACGGACGCCGCGCTGAAAGCCGGGCAGTTCAAGCACCTGTCCATCGCCAATCCGAAGGCCGCGCCCTATGGCTTGGCCGCGACCCAGGTGCTGGACAAGCTGGGCCTGGGCGAAGCGGTGAAAGCCAAGCTGGTCGAGGGCCAGAACATCACCCAGGCGCACCAGTTCGTCTCCACCGGCAATGCCGAACTGGGCTTCGTCGCGTTGTCGCAGGTGTACAAGGACGGCAAGCTCAGCAGCGGTTCTGCGTGGATCGTTCCTGGCGAGCTGCACGAGCCGATCAGGCAGGACGCGGTGATCCTCAACAAGGGCGCCGACAACCCCGCCGCTGCTGCGCTGGTGGAATTTCTCAAGGGCCCGCAGGCCGCCAGGATCATCGAGGCCTACGGCTACAACCAGTGATGCCTGCAGCGATCGCGCTCGATGGTTCGGATCATTCGCGGACAAGTCCGCTCCCACAAGTTGCAGCTGTTGTGGGAGCGGACTTGTCCGCGAGCTTTCTGCTATCGAGCGTCTTGGCAGGCCTGCCTGTAATGCCACTATGCTGGGCTCTTTCCCTGCAGAAGATCAGGCAAACCGCGTAGCCCGGCTGCAGCCCGGGCTCTGTCTGCCATCATCGGAATCCACCCATGCCGCTGTCGAAGAATGACCTCGACGCCATCCTCCTGACCCTGGAGCTGGCCTCGCTGACCACCGTGCTGCTGCTGATCATCGGCACGCCTATCGCGCTGTGGCTGACCCGTACCGACTCCTGGCTGAAACGTCCGGTCGGGGCCGTGGTGGCGCTGCCGCTGGTACTGCCGCCGACGGTGATCGGCTTCTACCTGCTGGTGAGCATGGGCCCCAACGGTTTCTTCGGTCAGCTGACGCAAAGCCTCGGCCTGGGCACCTTTACCTTCAGCTTCACCGGCCTGGTGATCGGTTCGATTTTCTATTCCCTGCCCTTCGTCGTGCAGCCCTTGCAGAACGCCTTCGAGGCCATTGGCCGCGGCCCGCTGGAGGCCGCCGCAACCTTGCGCGCCAACCCCTGGGATACGTTCTTCAGCGTCGTACTGCCGCTGGCGCGCCCGGGGTTCGTCACCGCCGCGATCCTGGCCTTTGCCCATACGGTCGGTGAGTTCGGCGTGGTGCTGATGATCGGCGGCAATATCCCCGGCAAGACCCAGGTGGTGTCGGTGCAGATCTACAACCATGTGGAAACCATGAACTACGCCCAGGCACATTGGTTGGCCGGCGGCATGGTGGCATTCTCCTTCATCGTTCTGTTGGCGCTATACGGCGGCCGCAGCACCAGGGTGAGGGCTCTGTGATGTTCGGATTCGGCAAGGCCAAGGCGCCTGTCGTCAGTGACGACGGGCGTATCCGCGCGCGCTTTCTGGTGCAGCGCGCCGAGTTTCGCCTGGATGTGAATCTCGACCTGCCGGCGCGGGGCGTCAGCGCATTGTTCGGGCATTCCGGTTCGGGCAAGACCAGTTGTCTGCGCTGCTTCGCCGGGCTGGATCGTCCACAGCAGGGTTATCTGCAAGTGGCCGGCGAACTCTGGCAGGACAGCGAGCGCGGCTTCTTCCTCCCCGCCCACCAGCGCGCCATCGGCTACGTGTTTCAGGATGCCAACCTGTTCCCGCACCTGAGCGTGCGCGGCAATCTGGAGTACGGGCAGAAACGCATCCCCGCCGCGCAGCGCAGGGTGGCGCTGGATCAGGCGCTGGAGTTGCTGGGCATCGGTCATCTGCTCGAGCGCAAGCCGTCGGCGCTGTCCGGTGGCGAACGCCAGCGCGTCGGCATTGCCCGCGCGCTGGTGACCAGCCCGCGCCTGCTGCTGATGGACGAGCCGCTGGCCTCGCTCGATCTCAAGCGCAAGCAGGAGGTGCTGCCCTATCTGCAGCGCCTGCACGAAGAGCTGGACATCCCCGTGCTCTACGTCAGCCATGCGCCGGACGAAGTGGCGCGCCTGGCCGATCATCTGGTGCTGCTCGACGAAGGCCAGGTGCGCGCCAGCGGCCCGCTCAAGGAAACCCTGCTACGCGCCGACCTGCCCTTCGCCAGCGATGACGATGCCGAGGCGGTGATCGACGGCGAGGTCTGCGGCCATGCTGCCGCCTACGACCTGCTGCAACTGCGCCTGCCCGGCAGCGAGGCGCGCCTGCGCCTGCCTCACGCGGTATTGCCCAACGGCCATCCGGTGCGGGTGAAGATCAAGGCGCGCGACGTCAGCCTCAGCCTGCAACGCGCCGAGGGCAGCAGCCTACTCAACCTGCTGCCGGCGACGGTGGAGAGCTGGCAGGCACTCGACGCGCAGATGCTGTTGACCCTGCGCCTGGGCGAACAGCGCCTGCTGGCGCGGATCACCCGTTACTCCTTCGATCAGTTGGGCATTCATGCCGGCCAGGCGCTCTGGGCGCAGATCAAGTCGGTGTCGCTACTGGCGCCGTAGCTATCTGATAGCTAGGCAAAACCCGAACGGACGCAGAGCGTCCCGAGGGCATTTCCGCGCGGAGCGTGAGGAACGATCAGTCTCGCAGTACCGGGCAGCTCCAGTCCGTAGCCCGGATGCAATCCGGGGCGATTACACGCACCCTGGCAACTCCAGATGCTCCGGTCCGATTTCGTCATGGCCGGCCAGCAGCAGGGCAAAGTGAATGACGTTCTCCAGCTCGCGGGTATTGCCCGGCCAGCGATGGGACTCCAGTACAGCCTGCGCTGCCGGGCTGATCGGCGGGATGGCCAGGCCCAGGCGCGAGGCGTGGATGCCGAGGAAGTACTCGGCCAACGGCAGGATGTCGCCAACCCGCTGGCGCAGCGCCGGGAACAGCAGCTGGCCGTCGCACAGGTAGGCGTACAGGCGCTCGTCGAACGTGCCGGCTGCCACCGCGCGGGCCAGATCGATGCTAGTCGCCGCCACCAGGCGCACGTCCACCGGCAACGCCTGGCTGGCGCCGACGCGATATACCTCGCGAGTTTCCAGGGCGGCCAGCAGTTTGCTCTGCAAGGGCCGCGCGAGGTCGGCAATCTCATCGAGGTAGAGCGTGCCGCCATTGGCCGAACCAAACCAGCCGGCGCGGCTGCTGGCGGCCCCGACATGGGCGCCGCCGACATGCCCGAACAGCTCGGCCTCACCCCATTGCGGGCTGATCGCCGCGCAGCTCACCGCCACGAACAGGCCAGCGCGCTCGCTCTGACGATGGATATAGCGCGCCAGCAATTCCTTGCCGGTGCCGGTCTCGCCAAGGATCAGCAGCGGCTGGCCATTGCCCGCCAGCGCCTCGGCGCGCTCGCGCAATTGGCGCGAACGCGCATCGACGAATACCAGCGCCTTGGCCCGAATGCTCAGCGGGCTCTTGTCCGAATCGGCAAAGGTCAGGGGCGGTGGGAAGCCGGGTGGAAAACTCATGACGTGCAGCTCCTGAGCCGCACCTCATCAGCGCGGCCTGTATGCAAATAAATGGGCTGGAGCAATTCTCAACCGTGCTCCACAACGGCTCGAAGAGTGGCCGCCATGGCTGGCGGGCGATAAAAAAGAGCGGGCGGCTGCCTGGCCCGACCCCGCTCCGAAGGTGTTGGCCCGTTAAGGGCTTTCAGGCGCGCAAGCGCGCCTGCTGTTCGATGCGACTCTGCAGGCGATACAGATAGGCGAATCCCTGCTCCCAATGGCGGTGTCCGGACTTCACATTGATATGCCCGGCACCGGTCAGGATCGCCGCCTCGCTACCCCAGGCCCGCGCCAGCTCCAGCGCGCGCAGGGCGCTGGCCGCCGCGTCGTTGTCGGAGCCCACCAGCTGGCTGGGAAACGGCAGCAGATCACGCGGCATCGGCGCGAAATTGCGTAGCGGCTCGGGGCAACCCGGCCGCTCGACATCAGCCGGCGCCACCAGCAGCGCACCGCGCACCCGGCGCAGCAGCTCGACCGGCGCCTGTGCGGCCCAATGCGCCACCGTCACGCAGCCCAGGCTGTGGGCAATAAGGATCGCGGGCCGCGGATCGGCTGCCAGCGCCTGATTCAGCGCCGCGACCCAGTCTGCGCGCTGCGGATTGAGCCAGTCGCTCTGCTCGACGCGCACGGTACCCGGCAGGCTGCGTTGCCAGTGGCTTTGCCAGTGCGCTTCGGGTGAGCCCTGCCAGCCCGGCAGGATCAGATAACGGATTGCTTCGCTGGCCATGACGGCGCCTCCTTGAATCGAATGGCGCCAGTCTAGGCAGCTCGAATCAAATACAAAAAGAATAAGAATTTCTTTGCTTATTCCATTGACGTATCCATATCGCGCGGTTTTATATTTCCAAAAAGCATATAAATGTTCTGAAACAGTATTTTTAAGAATATTTCAGCCTCTCTACTATCCGCTCCACGCCAGCGTCGGCACTCGTTACGCCGCCGTGGCGACCTATTCACAAGGAGCCTGGAAATGACCGCGACGCTGAGAAACCTCGAAGGCCAGGATGAAGCCAGCATCCTGCGCGAGATCCAGACCGCACTGCATGGCCTGAAATTCGGTTCGGTGGAAATCACCGTACACAACGGCCAGGTGGTGCAGATCGAGCGCAAGGAAAAGATCCGCCTGCAACAACCGAACACCAAGAACTAACCATGCTGCAGCCCGACTGGACCACCAGAGGGCCACAACCCCAACGCCTCCGCCAACACAAGAACCTATCCAGTTTAGGAGCTGCACCATGTCCATTCGCCGTTTCGCCCTGGCCGCGCTGGCCAGCACCCTGATCGCCGGCCCGGCCATCGCCCAGCCTCTGCTCAACGTGTCCTACGACCCGACCCGCGAGCTGTACGTCGAGTACAACGCCGCCTTCAACAAATTCTGGCAAGCGCAAGGCAACCCGGCCGTCGCCATCCAGCAGTCCCACGGTGGCTCGGGCAAGCAGGCCCGCGCAGTGATCGATGGCCTGCGCGCCGACGTGGTGACTCTGGCACTGTCCGGCGACATCGACGCGCTGAATCTCAACCAGCAGCTGATCGATCCAAACTGGCAGGCACGCCTACCGGACAACAGCACGCCGTACACCTCGACCATCGTGTTCCTGGTACGCAAGGGCAACCCGAAAGGCATCAAGGACTGGGACGACCTGGTCAAGGACGGCGTGGAAGTCATCACCCCGAACCCGAAAACCTCCGGCGGCGCGCGCTGGAACTTCCTCGCCGCCTGGGCCTATGCCCGCGAGAAGTTCGGCAGCGAAGACAAGGCCCTGGAGTTCGTCACCGAGCTCTATCGCCACGCCCCGGTGCTGGATACCGGCGCGCGCGGCGCGACCATCAGCTTCGTCCAGCGTGGCCTGGGTGATGTGTTGCTGGCCTGGGAAAACGAAGCCTACCTGTCGCTGGCCGAAGAAGGCGGCGACCAGTTGGAGATCGTCACCCCGTCGCTGTCGATCCTCGCCGAGCCGCCGGTAGCGGTGGTCGATGCCAACGTCGAGCGCAAGGGCACCCGTGCCCTGGCCGAGGCCTACCTGGAGCACCTGTACAGCGAAGAAGGCCAGCGCATCGCCGCGAAGAACTTCTACCGCCCGCGCAACGAGAAAGTCGCCGCCGAGTTCAAGGACCAGTTCCAGGACCTCAAGCTGGTGACCATCGATAAGGACTTTGGTGGCTGGAAACAGGCCCAGCCGAAGTACTTCGACGACGGCGGCGTGTTCGACCAGATCTTCACCAAGATCAACCAGTAGGAGCGAATTCATTCGCGATTGCCTCGCGAGATTCGCCACTGGAGCCGCGCCTGCGGGGCGCGGCTCCCGATCGCTGTCTTTGGGTAAAAGGACACTCCATGTCTCGTCGAACTTCCCCGGTCATACCCGGCTTCGGGCTGACCCTGGGCTACACCATCACCTACCTGGCGTTGATCGTGCTGATTCCGCTGGGGGCGATGTTCCTCTTCTCGCTGCAGCTGACCGGCGAACAGTGGTGGGCATTGCTGAACAACCGCCAGCTGCAGTTCTCGCTGAAACTCTCGTTCGGCACCGCGCTGGCCGCCGCCCTGCTCAATGGCATTCTCGGCACCATCATCGCCTGGGTGCTGGTGCGCTACACCTTCCCCGGCCGGCGCATCATCGACGCCATGGTCGACATGCCGTTCGCCCTGCCCACGGCCGTGGCCGGCATCGCCCTGACCGCGCTGTATGCGCCAACCGGCCTGATCGGCTCGCTGTTCCCCTTCAAGATCGCCTACACCCCGCTGGGCATCACCCTGGCGCTGGTGTTCGTCACCCTGCCGTTCGTGGTGCGCACGTTGCAGCCGGTACTGGCCGACATCCCCAAGGAAGTCGAGGAAGCCGCCGCCTGCCTGGGCGCCAAGCCGCTGCAGGTGTTCCGCCATGTGCTGCTGCCGAGCCTGCTGCCGGCCTGGCTGACCGGCTTCGCCCTGGCCTTCGCCCGCGGCGTCGGCGAGTACGGCTCGGTGGTGTTCATCGCCGGCAATATCCCGCTGAAGACCGAGATCCTGCCGCTGCTGATCGTGTCCAAACTCGACCAGTACGACTACCCCGGCGCCACTGCCATCGGCGTGATCATGCTGGTGGTGTCGTTCCTCCTGCTGCTGCTGATCAACATCCTGCAGCGCCGCATCCAGCCGCAACTCTGAGGAGCCCGTCATGAGCCTTGCAACCCTTGGCCAGAGCGCGGCTGCGCGCCCGGCCAGCCGCTCCGTCGGCGCCATCGCCCTGATCGTCATCGCCTGGGCGGTGTTCGCCGCGATTCTCGTATTACCGCTGTACATGGTGGTGACCCAGGGCCTGAGCCGCGGCCTGGATTTCTTCTGGCAGGCGATCAGCGAGCCGGACGCCATCTCGGCGCTGAAGCTGACCCTGCTGGCGACCGCCATCTCGGTGCCGCTGAACCTGGTGTTCGGCGTCGCCGCGGCCTGGGCGGTGACCAAGTTCGAGTTCCGTGGCAAGAGCATCCTGATCACCCTGATCGACATGCCCTTCTCGGTGTCGCCGGTGGTCGCCGGCCTGATCTACGTGCTGCTGTTCGGCTCACAGAGTTTTCTCGCGCCGTACCTCGACTCGCAGAACCTGCAGATCGTCTATGCCGTGCCCGGCATCGTCCTGGCGACCATCTTCGTCACCTTCCCCTTCGTCGCCCGCGAGCTGATCCCGCTGATGGAGGAACAGGGCACCACCGAGGAAGAGGCCGCGCGCCTGCTCGGTGCCAACGGTTGGCAGATGTTCTGGCATGTCACGCTGCCTAACGTAAAATGGGCGCTGATCTACGGCGTGGTGCTGTGCACCGCCCGTGCGATGGGCGAATTCGGCGCAGTTTCGGTGGTTTCCGGGCATATCCGCGGTTACACCAACACCCTGCCGCTGCACATCGAGATTCTCTACAACGAGTACAACATCGTCGCTGCCTTCAGCGTGGCGATCCTGCTGCTCGTCATGGCCCTGGTGGTGCTGCTGCTTCGCCAATGGAGCGAAGCGCGTCTGAGCCGCCAGCTGCAAGCCAACCGAGAAGACTGACAGCCGTGAGGCACGGCCCACGGAACCACCAGGAATAAGCCATGAGTATCGAAGTCAAAGGCGTCAACAAGCAGTTCGGCCAGTTCAAGGCGCTGAACGAGATCAACCTGAGCATCCAGAGCGGCGAGCTGGTCGCCCTGCTCGGCCCGTCCGGCTGCGGCAAGACCACCCTGCTGCGTATCATCGCCGGCCTGGAAACCCCGGACAGCGGCAGCATCGGCTTCCACGGCGAGGACGTGTCCGAGCACGACGTACGTGATCGCAACGTCGGCTTCGTGTTCCAGCACTACGCGCTGTTCCGCCACATGACGGTGTTCGACAACGTTGCCTTCGGCCTGCGCATGAAGCCCAAGCGCGAGCGCCCGAGCGAAGAGGTGATCAAGCAGAAGGTGCACGAGCTGCTCAACCTGGTGCAGCTCGACTGGCTCGGCGACCGCTATCCGGAACAGCTCTCCGGCGGCCAGCGCCAGCGTATCGCCCTGGCCCGCGCCCTGGCGGTAGAACCGAAAGTGCTGCTGCTCGACGAACCCTTCGGCGCGCTGGATGCCAAGGTGCGCAAGGAGCTGCGCCGCTGGCTGGCGCGCCTGCACGAGGAAGTGCACCTGACCAGCGTATTCGTCACCCACGACCAGGAAGAAGCCATGGAAGTGGCCGACCGCATCGTGGTGATGAACAAGGGCGTGATCGAGCAGATCGGCACCCCGGCCGAGGTCTACGAGCATCCGGCCAACGACTTCGTCTACCACTTCCTCGGTGACGCCAACCGCCTCTACGTCGGCAACGATCACCACGTGCTGTTCCGCCCGCACGAGGTCGACCTGTCCAGCGAGCCAAGCCCGGAGCACAAGGCCGGTGAAGTACGTGATATCCGCCTGCTCGGCGCGATCACCCGCATCACGCTGAAAGTCGAAGGCCAGGACGAACTGATCGAGGCCGAGGTGGCCAAGGATCACGTCAGCCTGAACAACCTCGCCCGCGGCACCACCCTGTACTTCAAGCCCAAGGGCGGCAAGCCGGTCAGCGCCCAGGCGTAGCACTTCGTAGAATGGGCCGTGCGGTAGGACGTAGGGTGGGCGTAGGGTGGGCTTCAGCCCACCGAAACAGAGCTCAACCTTTATTGGTGGGCTAAAGCCCACCCTACGAATCTAAAGCGGATCGCCGCCCGGCCTACCCTACGAAGCTAAGGAGCCGCGATCGCCATGATCGCCCTGCGTCCCTGCGGCGACACCTGCAACGCACGCGACTCCTTGCTGCGCCGCAGCCAACCCTCGCCTTCGCACAGAGTCAGCAACGCCGCGCCCAGCGCACCGCCCAGGTGTGGCTTGCGCTCGCTCCAGTCCGGGCAGGCGCACAAACGCTGGCGGCGCTGACGGCCTACCTGCTGCAGATTGATACCCAGCGCCTGCAGCCCCTGCTCGCCGCTTGCGGTCAGCTTCAGCGCACCGCCCTCCTCGCTCAGCCAGTCGGCTGCACGCATGCGCGCGAATATGCCGACCGCCAGCTCGCCGGCCAGATGGTCATAGCAGGTGCGCGCCTCGCGCATGGGCTGCGGCGTGCCGCGCGAGCTTGGTATGGCGCGAGCTTGCCGGGGCTGTGCAGCCAGTGCAGCACTGGCCAGCGCCTCGACCAGTTGCCCGACTTCCGGCCCAGCCAGGCGGTAGTAACGATTGCGCCCATGCCGCTGCTGCGCCAGCAGGCCACCCTCCACCAGCTTGGCCAGGTGCGCACTGGTCGACGACGGCGACAGCCCCGCCAGCATGGCCAGCTCACCGGCCGGCCGCGCGCTGCCGTCCATCAGTGCCCAGACCATGGCAGCACGCCCGGCATCGGCGAGCAGGGCGGCGATCGAACTGAAACCCGGTGCGTATTCCATAATTCACCTCATGACGAAACATGGCGTGCAGCAAATGTGGATACTGGCAGGCAACTTCAGCCAGAGCCAGCCAGGGAGAAAGCCGATGCTCGCCGTGATCTTCGAAGTCGAGGCCAAGCCGGACCAACAGCAGGATTATCTCGACCTCGCCGCAGAGCTGCGCCCGCTGCTCACCGAACAGCCGGGTTTCATCTCCATCGAGCGCTTCCAGAGTCTGACCCAGCCGGGGAAGATCCTGTCGTTGTCGTTCTGGCAGGACGAAGCCTCGGTCCAGGCCTGGCGCCAGCGCGATGAACACCGACGCGCACAGACGGCAGGACGCGAGGAGGTTTTCGGTCACTATCGTCTGCGCGTGGCCCAGGTGCTGCGTGACTACGGCATGCACGAACGCGACGAGGCGCCTGCCGACAGCCGGGCGATCCACGAACAGGGGGCGGCGCGATGACCGACCATCTGCCGCTGATCCTCGTCACCTTTCTGCTCGCCGGCATGGTCAAGGGCGTGGTCGGCCTCGGTCTGCCGACCATAGCCGTCGGTCTGCTCGGCCTGGTGATGGCGCCACTGCATGCCGCTGCGCTGCTAATCATTCCGTCGATGGTGACCAACATCTGGCAACTGTGCGACGGCCGCAGCCCGCTGCCGATGGCGCGCCGCCTGTGGCCGATGCTGCTGGGCATCCTGTTCGGCACGCTGCTGGTCGCCGGCTTGCTGCAGAGCCTCGACCTGCCCGGCGCAACCCGCTGGCTGGGCGCAGCCCTGGTGCTCTACGCACTGCTCGGCCTGGCCAGGGTGCACTTTCGCGTGGAGCGGGCCAAGGAAGCGTGGTTAGGCCCGGTGATCGGCGCCATTACTGGTGCGATTACTGCGGTTACCGGCGTTTTCGTGATTCCCGCCGTACCCTACCTGCAGGCCATCGGCCTGGAGAAGGACGACCTGGTGCAAGCGCTGGGGCTGTCGTTCAGCGTCTCTACCCTGGCCCTGGCGGCAGCACTCGGTCACAGCGGTGAACTGCTGCAACCGGCGGTGCTCGGGCTGTCTGCCCTGGCCTTGCTGCCTGCCCTGCTGGGCATGGCAGCCGGCCAGTGGTTGCGCAAGCGCATCAGCGCGGAGCGCTTCAAACGCTGGTTCTTCATCGGCTTGTTGCTGCTCGGCGCCGAGCTGGCGTTGCGTGGCCTCTGAGCCGGCCTCATTAGGCCACGGCAGCCTGCGAGTGCCTGAGGCCGAACCATTGCAGTTCGGCCAGCAGCCCGACCGCCAGAGCCTGAGCGATGACGAAGGCGTGGCCGAACAGGTTCGGCGACACCCAACCCACCACCAGCAACAGCAGGCTGTCGACCACCCAGACGACGTTGACCGCAATCACCGCCCAGATGGCCGTGCGGCTGATTTCTGCGCGGTTGGACAGCCACACCAGCATCGCCGCGAAGGGCAGCAGGGCACTGCCGGCGACCAGCAACAGCAGGCGCGGTAACTCGAGGAAGGCGCCCAGCCAGCCGGCCGCCAGGACCAGCAGCAGGCCGGTGACGCCGCTGAGCAGACCATCGAGCATGAGGGCGTTGCGTAGCATCGGGGAAGGTTGCAGTACGTTCATGACGAATTCTCCGTAAGGGCACCGGAGCGGTGCCTGGCCTACAGATTTCGCCGAAACCATCAGGGCGTCGATTACCTGCCAGGTAATGGCTGACATGACCTGACTGCACTATCGTGCAGACCATGAACAGCCAATCCCAGACCGCCGGCGCCCTGTTGCGCCAATGGCGCCAGCGGCGCCGCCTGAGCCAGCTCGACCTCGCCTGCGAGGCCGAGATTTCCACGCGCCATCTGAGCTTCGTCGAGACCGGCCGCGCCCAGCCCAGCCGCGACATGCTGCTGCATCTGGCCGAGCAGCTGGACATTCCCCTGCGCGAGCGCAATCGCCTGCTCAGCGCAGCCGGCTTCGCCCCGCTGTACAGCCAGCACGATCTGACCGACCCGGCACTGGCCCCCGCGCGCCAGGCCATCGAGCAATTGCTCAAGGCCCATGAGCCCTATCCGGCGCTTGCCATCGATCGGCAGTGGAACCTGCTGGCCGCCAACGCGGCGGCCACCGCCTTCCTCGCCGGCATGCCGGATTTCCTGCTCGGCCCGCCGCTCAACGTGATGCGCCTGTCGCTGCACCCCGAGGGCCTGGCCCCGCGCATCGCCAATCTGTCGCTGTGGCGCGCGCACCTGCTGATGCGCCTGCAGCGCGATGCGGAGATCAGCGGCGACGACGCCCTGTTCGCCCTACTCGATGAGCTGCGCGACTACCCGGCGCCGGCGGAAGTCCCTGCGCCACCGAGCGACGCCGTGCTGGTACCGCTGCAACTGCACAGCGAGCAGGGCGTGCTCAGCCTGATCAGCACCATCACGGTGTTCGGTACGCCGAATGACGTGACCCTCGCCGAACTGGCACTGGAAACCTTCTTCCCCGCCGACGCCTTCACCGCCGAGTACCTGCGCAATCTGATGAAAAGCCTCTGAACGGTGGCGATTTCCGACGAAATCACTCTTTCGGGTCATGCTCCGCTACGCTTGGCGCAGTAGTCTTGGCGCTGCGTCGTCGACGCTGCCAATGCATACCTGCTCAAAACAATAACAAGGAGCACCCCGGATGCGCTGTAAAGCACTGTTGCGCCATGCTTTTCTCTGGTCGCTCGGACTCTTCGTCGGGCTCTCGCCCCTGGCCTTCGCCGAAGCCGTCAGCCCGCAGGAACAGATTCAGATACATGCCAGCCGCGCCACCAGCAGCCTGATGCTGTTACGTGGCGAGGGTTTCCAGAAGACCCATCAGCAGCGCCTGGAAGCCGATCTGGCCGCTCTGGCCGGCGCCATGCAGAGCCTGCCGCAGGGCAGCGCGGAACTCACCAGCGCCCATCAGGCACTCGTTACCCAATTGCGCAACGGTGTTTCCTATGGCCCCGGTGACGAGAATGTGCCCTGGCGCTTTCCCGAAGACCTCAGCCGCGCGCTGCGCGACTTCCTCAGCGCGGCCCGCGCATTGCCTGGCGCCGAGGGCCAGAGCGAGCTGGCGGCGAAGGTCGAGTACCTCAGCGTGCAGTACCTCAGCCGCTCCTATCTGGGCACCTTCGAGATCGCCCGGGAACAACCCGGCACCTACCTCGGCCAGGACGAACGCCTGCTGTTGCCGGCCATCGACGGTGAATTGCAGGCGCTCGAGGAGCAAGCCGATCCGCAGGTGAGCAAGTTGCAGACGCGCTGGAGCTATCTGCGCGCCGCACTAGCCGATATGAACAGCCAGAGCAATGCCCTGCAGAGCGTCTCCGGCCGCCCCTTCGCCCCGATCACCGTGGATCGCCATGCACGCTCGATGACGACCCAGTGGATGGCGATGTACTAGAAAGGCTCGCGGCTGAAGCCCCTCCCACGGAATCTGTGGGAGGGGCTTCAGCCGCGACGAACAGAAGAAGCAGCGCGCGCTCAGGCCAGCGCTTTCTTCTCGCGAATGCAGGTCGGCCCGGCGATCTCCACCACGGCATGCTCGACTTCCTTGCGCAGGCCGAGCAGGAAGGCCAGTTCAGCCACCACGAACAGCGGGCCGACGATCAGCCCCATGATGTCGTCGACGAACGCCGGCTTGCGGCCTTCGTAATAGTGGCCAACGAACTGGATGACCCAGCCGACCACGAACAGACCCAGCCCTGCCGCCAGCCACAGGCCGGTGCTCGCCACCGCCAGCTTGGCCGCGAGCCACAGACTCAGTGCCAGCAACGCGCTCATGACCAGGCCGAAGCGGGCATCCAGCCGCAGGTAGAACCAGGCCGAAGCCAGCGCCACCAGCGTCGCCGGGGCCAGCCACAGGCCGGCAAGCTGGAAACCAGGGCGCGACAGCAGCACGGCGACGGCCAGCACGATCATCGGGATACCGATGAAATGGCTGGCGATGTTGCGTCGGTCGCGGTGGTAGGCGGCATACTGCGCCAGGTGATCGACGAGGGTTTTCATTGTTATCGTCCTCATATGTGAAACAGGCCCGAGCATGATCACCTCGCCGCCGCTCGTCGCACTGTCGGCTAGCCGACAATGGCAGGGATCGCCGCACCACCGCGCAACCGTCCAGGAACCGTAATGCCCGATCCGCATCATTACTTCAGCCAGTTGAACCAGGGCCACTGGTTCGCCGCACTGCCTCCGGCGCTGAGCCAGAGCCTGCTGGACATGGCCCAGGTGCAGCGTCTGGACGCCGGCCAGCGGCTGTTTCGTCGTGGCGACAAGCCCAGCGGGCTTTATGCGGTGGTGGAAGGGGCGGTGCGCGTCGGCGCCGTCAGCGAGAACGGCAAGGAGGCGCTGCTGACCCTGGTCGAGCCGCCTTACTGGTTCGGCGAAATTTCCCTGTTCGATGGCCTGCCGCGCACCCACGATGCCTTCACCGAAAGCGCCAGCACCCTGCTGTTGCTGCCCCAGCATGAACTGCTCGCGCTGCTCGAGCGCGAGCAGCAGTACTGGCGCGACTTCGCCCTGCTGATGAGCCACAAGCTGCGTCTGGCCTTCGTCGCCCTGGAGGACATGAGCCTGCTGCCGGCTGCACCACGCCTGGCCCGGCGCCTGTTGCTGATCGCCGAGAACTACGGCGAGAGCGAACCGCGCCGCGTGCTGCACCTGGCCCAGGAACAGCTGGCGCTGATGCTCTCGCTGTCGCGCCAGACCACCAACCAGATTCTCAAGGAGTTGCAGGCGCAGGGCGTGGTCCAGCTGACCTACGGCGAGATCGAGATTCTCGACTTAGAGCGCCTGCGCCAGCTGGCCTCGTGAACGGCTGGCGTCCCGCCACTGTCCAAGCCCTGTCCAATTACTCAGCCGAAGAAGTCCGTACCGATGCGAGACCCTGCTCACGCTCCGCTACCCGCTGTGCTCGCCGGTCCGATACTGCGCCGCCTGGAGCCCGGCCGCCTGGTACTGTGGCTGCTGGCCAGTCGTGAGCTGAACCTGCAGTTGACCCTGCAGGCCGAGAACCAGGCGCAACGCACCGAGGCCTTGGCCGAACATTGCCAGCAGTTGCCGCTGGGCCGTCATGCCGTGCTGCACCTGATCGACCTGCCGCTCGCGCAGGCGCTGCCGCAGGACGTGCGCATCGCCTACGACCTGCAGATCCTCGATGGCGATACCGTACAGGGCATGCGCGATTGGGCGCCGCATCTGCTGCATGAGGGCGCCGAGCACGCCGACTTCGTCCTGCGTTCACGGGTCGACCAGCTGCTGCACGGCTCCTGCCGCAGACCGCACCACGCCGCCAGCGACGGCCTGCTGTGCGCCGACCGTCTGCTGGCTGAGCAGCCCGAAGCCACCCAGCGCCCTGCCCTGCTGCTGATGAGTGGCGACCAGGTGTACGTCGACGACGTCGCCGGGCCGATGCTGTGCGCCATTCACCAACTGATCGCCCGCCTCGGTCTGTTCGACGAGTTCCTCGAAGGCGCCGTGGTGGAGGACAGCCAGGCGCTCTACGGCCACTCGGTTGGCTACTACCAGCGCGCTGAACTGCTGCCGGCGGTGAAGAGCAACCAGACCCTGCGCGACAAGTTCTTCGGCGGTGTGGAAAAGCCGGTATTCACCACCAGCAGCGCCGACAACCACCTGGTGACCTTCGCCGAGATGATCGCCATGTACCTGCTGGTCTGGTCGCCAGTGCCCTGGACCCTGATCACGGAAGACCAGCCGCCGCTGGATGAGCAACAACAGCAGCGTTACGCCGACGAGCGCCAGCGCATCGACGCTTTTCGCCAGACCCTCGGCCAGGCGGCTCGGGCGTTCGCCCACCTGCCGACGTTGATGATCTTCGACGACCACGACGTCACCGACGACTGGAACCTCTCCGCGCGCTGGGAGCAGACCGCCTACGGCCATCCCTTCTCCAAGCGCATCATCGGCAACGCCCTGCTCGCCTACCTGTTGTGCCAGGGCTGGGGCAACAACCCGGACGTGTTCGAGCAGCCGCTGCAAGCCTTCAGCGACCTGTTGCAGCAGCGCCAGGACGACCACCTTCAGGCCGAGATGCAGGACGCGTTGATCGACCAACTGCAACAGTTCGAACAATGGCACTACGTGCTGCCGACCACTCCGGCGCTGCTGGTGCTCGATACGCGCACGCGCCGCTGGCGCAGCGAAGGGCACCTGTCGAAACCCTCGGGGCTGATGGACTGGGAAGCGCTGTGCGACTTCCAGCAGGCGCTACTCGACCACCCCAGCTGCATCATCGTCTCGCCAGCACCGATGTTCGGCGTGAAGCTGATCGAGGGCATTCAGAAGCTGTTCACCTACGCCGGCCACCCGCTGATGGTCGATGCGGAGAACTGGATGGCCCATCGCGGCGCAGCGCGGGTGATGATGAACATCTTCCGCCACTCGCGCACGCCAAGGGATTTCGTCATCCTCTCTGGCGACGTGCACTACTCCTTCGTTTACCGCGTGAGCATCCGCCACAAACGCGCCAGCCCGACCATCTGGCAGATCACCAGCAGCGGCATCAAGAACGAATTTCCGCCCAGGCTGCTGGACTGGTTCGACCGCCTTAACCGCTGGCTCTACGCGCCATGGTCGCCGCTCAACTGGCTGACCAAGCGCCGACGCATGCGCGTCACCCCGCTGATTCCCGACCGCAGCCGCGCCGGCGAGCGCCTGTGGAACGGCGCCGGCCTCGGCCAGGTGTTCTTCGACGACCAGGGCCGGCCCACGCGCATCATGCAGCTCAATGCCGATGGCTCGGCGCCCGCCACCTTCGTCGCCGAGCGCGAATCCGCTCCGGCAACGACGGCGCAGGCCAGCCCCGGAAATCGTGGCGCTGTAACCAGGGACGAGCACCTGCGCTGAGCAAACGAAAGAACCGCCCATAAAAAAACCGGAGCCTTTGCAGGCTCCGGTTCGGTTTCAGCTGTGGATCACTTACCAGCGGTCAGCGCGTTGTAGCTGGTCATCAGGTTGCGGTAGTCCGGGATGTGATCGGTGCAGATCTTGGCCAGGCCTTCCACGTCGTTGCGCCAGTCGCGGTGCAGCTCGCAGGCCACAGCGAACCAGTTCATCAGTTGCGCGCCGGCCTGGGTCATACGCTGCCACGCCGAGTCACGGGTGATCTGGTTGAAGGTGCCCGAGGCATCGGTGACCACGAACACGTCGAAGCCTTCCTCGATGGCCGACAGCGCCGGAAACGCCACACAGACTTCGGTCACCACGCCGGCGATGATCAGTTGCTTCTTGCCGGTGGCCTTGATCGCCTTGACGAAATCTTCGTTGTCCCAGGCGTTGATCTGACCAGGGCGGGCGATGTACGGCGCGTCCGGGAACATTTCCTTCAGCTCCGGCATCAGCGGGCCGTTGGGGCCGGTTTCGAAGCTGGTGGTGAGGATGGTCGGCAGGTTGAAGAACTTGGCCAGATCAGCCAGCGCCAGCACGTTGTTCTTGAACTTGTCCGGCTCGATGTCGCGCACCAGCGAGAGCAGGCCGGCCTGGTGGTCGACCAGCAGAACGACGGCGTTGTCTTTGTCCAGGCGGTTATAGGTGGCGTTGGTCATGATGAAGTCCTCGAATTGTTTTCAATGTGCCGGCTGCACCGGTGAGTGGGTTTTCGTTCAGCAGTGCGTCACTGCATGGAAGAAAGATTAAATTCGAGACCCTTTCTCGACTAGACTGCGAAATTCGCCTCTAGCGTTCCATTTGGAGAACGATCAATGGAAGACCTCAACAGCCTCTACTACTTCACCCAAGTGGTGGAGCAAGGCGGCTTCGCCGCGGCGGGGCGCGCGCTGGACATACCCAAGTCCAAGCTTAGCCGGCGTATCGCCCAACTCGAGGAGCGCCTCGGCGTGCGCCTGCTGCACCGCACCAGTCGGCACCTGTCGCTCACCGAGATCGGCCAGGCGTACTACCAGCGCTGCCTGGCCATGCGCGTGGAGGCCGAAGGCGCGGCGGAGGTGATCGAGCGCAACCGCGCCGAGCCGCGCGGCCTGGTGCGCCTGGCCTGCCCGACGACGCTGCTCAATTCCTGGGTGGGGCCGATGCTGACCCGCTACATGCTCAAGTACCCGTTGGTGGAGCTATACATCGAGAGCACCAACCGCCGCGTGGATCTGCTGCATGAAGGTTTCGACGTAGCCTTGCGGGTACGTTTTCCCCCGCTGGAAAACACCGACATGGTGATGAAGGTGCTCGCCGCCAGCACCCAGTGCCTGGTCGGTCACCCGGATCTGCTGGCCTCGCTGCCGAAAGATTTCCAGCCCGAGGAACTGGGCCGCCTGCCGAGCCTGCACTGGGGCGGCGCGCAGCGCGACTACCAGTGGGAGCTGCTCGGCCCGGACGACGGCAAACTGGTGATCGCGCACCAGCCGCGGATGATCACCGATGACCTGCGCGCCCTGCGCAATGGCGCGCTGGCCGGCGTGGGTATCGTCCACCTGCCCTGTGTAGCCGTGCGCGAAGACGTCGCGGCCGGCAAGCTGGTGGAGATGCTGCCGGGCTGGGCGCCGAAATGCGGCATCGTCCACGCCATCTTCCCCTCACGGCGCGGCCTGCTGCCCTCGGTGCGCACCCTGATCGATTTCCTCGCCGAGGAATTCAGCCAGAGCGACATGGCCTAGAAATGCCGAAGGCGCCGTCAGCCAGGGCTAACGGCGCCTTCGGCGCAGGAAGATGAGCCGCCCAGCGGGCGCTGGGCGGCCATGGTGTCACGACGCGGCCTGGCCAACCTCGGCAGGCTGAGCGGCCTGTCTGGCCGGCATCAGGAAGTGGTCGATGCGGATCGCCACACCGGCGGTCTGGAACTGCCGGGCGGCAGCCTCGATGCGTTGCTCGGCGCGCGTCACCCGGCCGTGGTGGCGCAGATGCTCGAGCCAGGACTCGTCGAAGAAGAACTCCTGCCAGTGCCGCGGGTTCTCGCTGTTCTGCACCAGCCCCCAGGAGAACGCGCCGTTGCGCCGACGCATACGCGCCACCTCATTCATCGCCTGGCGGAAGGCTGCAGCCTGCTCGGCAGCGATGTCGTAGTGCAGGGTGATCATCACCGGGCCGCGCTCGAGGTCGGCCTCGTCGGCCAGAATCGGCGCTGGCCAATGCAGCGAGGGCGCGAGGTCCTCGCTTTCGGTGACCGGTAGCGGGAACCTGGCGCTCAGCAGCAGGCCCAGCACCAGGCAGCCCGCGGCGGCGAACAGCGCCAGCGGAATCGACGCATGGCTGGCGACGAAACCCCAAAGCGCGCCACCGGCGGCCATGCTGCCGAAGAACACCAGGATGTACACCGACAGCGCCCGTGCGCGCACCCAGTCCGGCACAGAGGTCTGCGCAGCGACCTGCAGGCTGGACAGCACGGCGATCCACGCCGCGCCGCTGAGCAGCATCACCGGCAGCAGGGCGGCGAAGTGGCGCACGCTGGCCAGGGCCAGCAGCACCAGGGCGTAGAGCAGGCTGGCCAGCAGCACCAGGCGATCGCTGCTGATGCGCTCGCGAATACGCGGCAACAGGGTGGCGCCGAGAACGGCACCGACGCCGACGCTGCCGAGCATCAGGCCGAAGTCGCTGGCGCTGCCCTGCAACTCGCCACGTACGATCAGCGGCAGCAGCGACATGCCGGCGCTGGCACCGACGAAGAACGCCGCCGCGCGCACCAATACCGCCTGCAAGGGCTTCGAGGCGCGGCTGTAGCGCCAGCCGGCGCGCATCGCGCCCTGCAGACGTTCGGCCGGGAAGGTCGCGACCTGGCGCTCGCGCTTCCAGGTCAGCAGCACGGTCATGACCGCGAAGAACGACAGGGCATTGAGGGCGAAGGTCGCCCAGGGGCCACTCAGGCTGACCAGCACGCCGGCGATAGCCGGGCCGAGCGCGCGGGCGACATTGATGCCGAGGCTGGACAGGGCGATGGCCGAGGGCAGGTCGCGCTTGTTCACCAATTCCGGGGTCAGCGCCGACCAGGCCGGCATCATCAGCGCGGTGCCGACGCCCATGGCCAGGGTCATGCCCAGCAGCAACCAGACACTGGTCAGCCCGAGCAGGGTCAGCGTCGCCAGCGCAGTGGCCACGGCGGCCATCCACAGCTGCACGCCCAGCAGGTAGCGGCGCTTGTCGACGATATCGGCCATGGCGCCGGCCGGCAGTGCCAGGAGGAACATCGGCGCCGAGCCGGCGACCTGCACCAGCGCGACGTGCATGGGGTTGGCTGACAGGCTGGTCATCAGCCAGCCGGCGCCGACTTCATGCATCCAGGTGCCGATGTTCGAGGCGATGCTGGCCAGCCACAGCCAGCGGAAGGTCTTGTGATTGAGCGCGCCCCAGGGCGACGGCTTGGCGGTGTTCATGTCAGAGCAGGCCTTGTCGTGGGTATTCTAGAATTCGGCGCGCTGCGGCCAGCCCGGACGAGCTGGCCGCAGGCGGGTTCAGAAGGCGAAGCAGGAGCAGCCGAACGCGCCCCAGAAGCCCTGATGGTCGCTGACCGGCACGCTGCTGCGGCGCGCGCGGTCATGCTGGTGCTGATGCACGGCGCAGGAGCCGATGCACTGGTGGATGCTCGCGCTCAGCGGCGCGGCATTCGGGCTCCAATGGCCGGGCACCAGGGCCACCGGCGACCAGTCCGGCATCA
>NZ_CALNWT010000020.1:0-69155 GCF_940789645.1 Pseudomonas sp. Marseille-Q0931
TGGCGCTGGTCACGCCCAGGCGATTGAGTTCGCGCATGAACTGGCGGGTCGAGTTGACCTGGTATTCCAGCGGCAGCTTCGGCCCCTTGGCCAGGGTGGCGTAGAGGATCATCGCGTTGGGGCGGGCGATCAGCATGCCGGTGGGGTTGCCGTTGGCGTCGCGCTGAATCTCCCCGCCCGGCGGGTTGGGGGTGTTCTTGTCGTAGCCCACGGCGCGCAGTGCGGCGCGATTGAGCAGCGCACGGTCGTACAGATGGAGGATGAATACCGGCGTATCCGGCGCCGCGCGGTTGATCTCTTCCAGGGTCGGCATGCGTTTTTCGGCGAACTGGAACTCGGTCCAGCCACCGACCACACGCACCCACTGCGGCGTCGGGGTACGGTCGGCCTGGGCCTTGAGCATGCGCAGCGCTTCGGCCACGGACGGCACGCCTTCCCAGCGCAGCTCCAGGTTGTAGTTCAGCCCGCCGCGGATCAGGTGCAGGTGCGAGTCGTTGAGGCCCGGGATCACCGTGCGTTTTTGCAGATCGACGATCTTGGTCGCGTCACCGCGCATGGCCATGGCCTCGGCGTCGCTGCCAACGGCGACGAAGCGGCCGTCCTTGATGGCAACGGCGCTGGCATGTGGCTTTTCGGGATCGACCGTGTGCAGACGACCGTTGAACAGGATGAGATCGGCGCTCATGGAGCCTCCTTGGGAGCGGATGGAAGAGGTACTGGCGAAAGCGGAAAAAGGCAAGGCAGAGTACACGGCCGCGGCGGCGCCCAATACGCCACCGGCAGCCAAGATGCGCCGGCGCTTTTCATCATATGAATCGGTGCTCATCGAAGTGGCTCCTGGCCGTGAGGCCTCAGCCAGGCGGCAAATGCCCGCGTGGCCATGGGCATGAACAGATACACCACGAGCAGGACGATGCTCAGGGTGATCAACACCTTGCTCAGCAGTGGGCCTGCAAGCCCTGGAAGCATAGTGAATACCGGCTGCCATAGCGCCGGCACCAGCAGGCCCAGCGGCATGATCACCAGGAAGGTGACGATCGCCTGCTTCCAGCGCGGCGGTGGCTGCACGGCGTCACGCGGCACGAACCAGAAATCCTTGCCCAGCAACACCTCGGTGTCGTCGCCAGCGCGCAACAGCGGCTGCACGTCGGCGACCAGTTGCTTGCGCGCCTCGGAGTCGAGCCAGCCCTGCATGTGCTGCAGCTGGTCAAAACGCAAAACGCAGGTGAAGTGCACCAGGCCACCCTGGCGCTCGCGCGCGACGTCGACACCCAGGTGGCCAGCGCAAGCGCCGGCGATGTCGATGATCTGGCGCAGCCAGGTTTCGTAACGTTGCTCGTGTTGCTGCTGCACCTGGTGACGCACCACCAGCGTGACGGTATCGGCTTGCATCGGGTTCATTTCGGCTGTCTCCGCATCTGCTGCGAGTTGGGGCCAGCCTCCGCCATGCAGAGGCTGGCATCGGCTCAGATAGGTGCGGCGACAGGGGCCAGGGTCGGGCCGTGCTGCACGCGCTCGGGCGCCTTGTGAACCATGGTGTAGGCGTAGTCGACGCCCATGCCGTAGGCACCGGAATGTTCCTTGACCAGGTTCATGACGGCATCGTAGGTATCGCGGTTCTTCCAGTCGCGCTGCCATTCCAGCAACACCTGCTGCCAGGTCACCGGCACCACGCCGGCCTGGATCATGCGCTGCATGGCGTAGTCGTGCGCCGCCTGGGTGGTGCCGCCGGAAGCGTCGGCGACCATGTAGATCTCGTAGCCCGCGTCGTGCATGGCGGAGAGGGCGAAGGTGGTGTTGCATACCTCGGTCCACAGGCCGGAGACGATGATCTTGTTGCGGCCGTTCTTCTTCAGCGCGTCACGCACTTTCTGGTCGTCCCAGGAGTTCATCGAGGTGCGCTCGAGGATCGGTGCATCGGGGAATACGGCGAGCAGCTCGGGGTAGGTGTGGCCGGAGAAGCTTTCGGTCTCGACCGTGGTGATGACGGTCGGCACGTTGAAAATCTTCGCCGCCTTGGCCAGGCCAACGGTGTTGTTCTTCAGGGTCTGGCGATCGATGCTCTGCACACCGAAGGCCATCTGCGGCTGCTGATCAATGAAGATCAGCTGGCTGTTGAAGGGAGTGAGGACTTCGGTTTTGACGTTGCTCATGGCGGTTACCTGTCTGTTGAACTGATTGTTGTTGGGCACATATCCGGGTGCTCGTCTTTGCCCCGTTAGCGTCGTTGACTCGCTGGTCACGACCGGAACAGGTGCTCAAGTTAGCGGATCGACAGGCGTTTCGTTTGTGCATTTTTGCGCCTCCATGAGTGCAAAAATGCACCTTTGCAATTGACCGGGCGGTGCTAGCATTTTCCTCCCGACCACTCGGGAAGCCGCGAAATAGGCGGTCCTTACACTCAAGGAGAAGGCAATGGCAGCTTCACGTCCGTACAACGAAAACACCGCCTACTGGGGCGTTCCATGGGAAGACGCTTACGGCTATCCGCAGGCAAGGAAGGTGGGTAACGAAATCTTCGTCTCAGGCCAGTTCAACCACGACGAAAAAGGCAATCTGGTCGCGCCGGCGCCGCTGGATAACGAAGGCCGACCCAGCGATTTCTCGACCATGGGCGACCAGATGCGCAGCGCCTACGACAACATCGCCAAGCTGCTGGCGCTCTATGGCGCGACGCTCGAAGACGTCGTCGAAGAGACGCTGTTCGTCCTCGACATGGATGCGGCATTCGCCGTGGTTGGCAAGGTGCGCAAGGCGGCCTATGGCACCGAGCGGCCACAATGCGCCAGCAACATCATCGGCGTATCCCGGCTGGCGCAGCGGCCGCAACTGATCGAGATCGCCTGCCGGGCGGTGATCGGTGCACGCGCCAACTAAGTCCCGCTCCCGGTTTCGTCCAACGCAACCGGGAGAGCCCGCTGCCCTTCGATCAGCGCCTTCTGCTCGGCCACGGCAGCGGCGCAGAACGCCATGAACGCCTTGACCCGCCAAGACTTGCGAATGTCCTGGTGGGTGAGCAGCCACAGCTCATCATGGAGCTCGGGCACCACCGGCCCGACGCGCACCAGCCCGGGCGTGATATCGCCCAGCATGCAGGGCAGAAAGCCGAAACCCAGCCCGGCGGCAATGGCGGCGCTTGCCGCCGCGACCGAGTCGGTGCGGTAGGCAATGCACTCGGCCGCCACTCGGCATTCCAGATAACTGGCCGCTCTAAGACCGGACAAGGCGCCGGAATACGACACCCAGGCGTGGCCGTCGAACGGGTCGGTGCCCGACACTTTTCCAGCGCGCCCGTACGACGCCCAGGCAATGATCGCCAGCTTGCGCCCGACCAGGCTTTCCCCCGGTTTTCTCGTAGCGCGCACGGCGATGTCCGATTCGTCCCGGGCCAGGCTCAGGGTCTGGTTGCCCACCAGCACCTCGACCGCGATGCCTTCGTTGACGACCTTGAAGTCGGCGATGATGGGAGTGAGGAAGTGCAGCAGCAACGAGTCGCTGGTGGTGATGCGCAGCTTGCCCTGTGGCCCCTGCCCCGCTCGCGACACACGCCGCGTGACGCTGACGATATCCAGTTCGACTCGCTCGCCGAGGGCGCGCAACTCTTCGCCCTCGGCCGTGAGCCTGTAGCCGGAGCGGCGATGGTCGAACATCGCCACACCGAGCGTCTTCTCCACCTGCGCCAGGCGGCGCGACACGGTCGAGACGTTGATGCCGAGCTTCTTCGCCGTGGCGGCGCGATTGCCGCACTCGCTCAGCGTCTTGATGATGCGCAGATCGTCCCAGGAAAGCTGGCTTACCGCTTCGCCCGCATCCCATTTGCCAGCAGGTACGCTCGGGCTCGATGAAGCACTTCTAGATGACGAACTCACGCCAGGGCATCCCAAATACGGTGTGCGCCCATCATACGAAAAGGCTATCGGCGAACCAAGGCAGCCCCGTCATCCGGGCCAACGCTGGACTTTCAGCGCAGCTTCTCAAGCATCTGGTAGTACCACATGCCGGCCGCCAGCATCGGGTTGCCGAGCTGATCGCCCAGCGGCACCTTGATGTGCTTGCAGGCGGCGAAGGTGTCGTACTGCTCCAGGTCGCCGGTGATGGCCTTGGCCATGATCTCGCCCATGATGTGGCTGGTGGCGATGCCGTGGCCGGAGTAGCCCTGGCAGTACCAGACGTTGGACGAGAGCTTGCCCAGCTGCGGGATGCGGTTCATCACGATGCCCATGGCGCAACTCCACTGGAAGTCGATCGGCACCCCCTTGAGCTGCGGGAAAGTGCGCTCGATGCACGGCCGCAGTTCACCGGCGATGTCTCGCGAATCACGCCCGGAATAGTTGGCACCACCGCCGAACAGCAGACGGCCGTCTGCGGTCAGGCGGTAATAATCGAGCACGAAGCGACAGTCGTATACGGCCAGGTCCTGCGGGTTGATCTCGCGGGCCAGCTCGCCCAGCGGCGCAGTGGTGACGATGCCGCCCATGGCCGGGAAGATCAGGCCCTTGAGTTTGCGCCGCTCCAGCTTGTGGTAGACGTCGCCGGCCAGCAGCACCTGCTTGGCCTCGATCCGCCCGCCCGTGGTAACCACCGCGGGACGCGCGCCGTGAACGATCTCCAGTACTTCGGAATGCTCGAAGATCAGTGCGCCCAGGCTTTCAGCGGCCCTGGCCTCGCCGAGACACAGGTTGAGCGGGTGCAGGTGCATGTTGCGGGTGTTCTTGATCGCCCCGCAGTACAGCGCGCTGCCCAGTTGAGCACGCACGCCGGCGCCCTCGAGCAGCGTGACATCGCTCTCCATGCCACGGCGCAGCGCTTCATCGTAGGTCGCCTTGAGCTCGTCCATATGGCTGGGTTTCATCGCCGCATGCAGGTGACCGTGCTTGAGGTCGCAGTCGATGCCGTACTTGGCCACGCGGCTCTTGATGATCTCGTGGCCGCGCCAGCGCAGGTGCCAGATGAAGTCGTCCACCTCCTCGCCCAGCGTGTTGCGCATCTGCTTGCGCATGGCCTCGTCGCCGGAGAGGCTGCCGGTGACCTGGCCGCCGTTGCGCCCGCTGGCACCCCAGCCGACCTTGTTGGTTTCCACCACGGCGACCTTGAGGCCGCGCTCGGCCAGCTCCACCGCCGTGGCGATGCCGGTGAAGCCGCCACCGATGATGGCCACGTCGACGGTTACGCTGCCCTGCAGCGTCGGGTAGTCGCTCTCGAAATTGAGCGACGCCGCGTAGTAGGACGGCGCGCGTTCGGCAGCGGGTTTGACGGGTTGCTCGATCATGTTCATTGCATGTCCTTGGGGTGCGCATGCACCGATGAATCTGGGATCGCGGCTGAAGCCGCTCCTACCATGCTTGACCCGTAGGAACGGCTGGGGGCACTCCGCTTCAGCCGCGATGCTGTTCAGAATCCGTATTCGCGGACAAGTCCGCTCCCTCAAGCCCCTGCTGCGCCCTGTGGGAGCGGCCTTGGCCGCGAAGCTGTTATCCCTCGACTCAGGCGTTGCTCAGGTACCAGCGCCAGTCCTGCTCGCCGACCTCGCCCATGAACTGGCGATACTCGGCACGCTTGACCGCGAGGAAGACCTTGAGAAATGGCTCACCGAAAGCCTCCCGCGCCCACTCGGAATGCTCCAGCGCGTGGATCGCGGCCGACCATTGGGTGGGCAGATGTTCCGTGGCCTGGGCATAACCGTTGCCCTCGATCGGCGCACCGGGATCGAGCTGTTCGCGAATGCCACGATGAATCCCGGCCAGAATCGCCGCGGCGGCAAGATAGGGATTGGCATCGGCGCCACAGATGCGGTGTTCGATGTGCCGGGTATTGGCCGGGCCACCGGGCACACGCAGGCTGACGGTGCGGTTGTCCACACCCCAGGTGGGCGCCAGCGGCGCATAACTGTTGGCCTGAAAGCGTCGGTAGGAATTGGCGTTGGGGCAGAACAGCAGCAGCGAGTCGAGCAGGCTGGCGAGCATGCCACCGATGGTCTGGCGCAGCAGCGGCGTGCCAGCTGGGTCGTCACTGGCAAACAGGTTGGCACCCGCCGCGTCGGCCAAGCTCACGTGCATGTGCATGCCGGTGCCGGCGATCTCGGCGAACGGTTTGGCCATGAAGCAGGCCTGCATGCCATGGGCATGAGCCACGCCTTTGACCAGGCGCTTGTAGCGCACCGCCTGGTCCATGGCCGCCAGCGCCGGGCCATGCTCCAGGGTGATCTCTACCTGGCCGGGGGCGTATTCGGAAATTGCCGTGCGCGCGGGAATCCCTTGCGCCTTGCAGGCAGCATAGAGATCACGCAGGAAGGGCTCGATTTGCTCCAGCTCGCGCAAACCATAAACCTGGGTCTGTCGTGGGCGGCCGCCATCGGCGTCCAGCGCCGGCTGCGGGCGCCCCTGGGCATCGCGCTTCTGGTCGAGCAGGTAGAACTCCAGTTCGCAGGCCATCACCGGGTGGTAGCCGTCGGCCTCCAGCTGCTCGATCACCCGCACCAGCAGCTGCCGCGGATCGGCGGGCGTGGCCGGCAGGCCTTCGGTGGGGTGCATCGACACCTGCACGGCGGCGGTGGGCATCTGCCGCCAGGGCAGGCGCACCAGGCTGCCGGGCAATGGATAGGCGCGGCAGTCGATATCGCCGACCTCCCAGACCAGGCCGGTATCCTCGACATCCTCACCCTGGATGGACAGGCCGAGCATGGTGCTCGGCAGCGGCCGGCCGCTCTGGTACAGCGCCAGCAGTTCCTCGCGGTGCAGCAGCTTGCCGCGCGGCACACCGTTGGCATCGAGGATAAACAACTCGATCAATTCGATATCGGGATTGCTGGCCAGGAATTCCTGGGCCTCCTGCACAGCAGCGAAAGTCGTCATATCGCACTCGCTTGCGCCAGTTGGGCGCTCGGTGTCCGCACGGCCCGTTCGACTCTCGAACAGGTGGCGCAGGCAGACAAATAGGCATCAGCGGCTGCGGACATGGCGCAGCCATCGGTGTCAGCGGGTGGGGACGGCGTCCGGCGGGCGCGCGTGGCGACAATGCCACAGCGCCCAGAAGGCGAGGATGATCGTCAGCAGCGGGTTGAGCCGCTCCAACAGGCGCCGCCGCGCAGGCGCGCGGTACAGCGGAACATGGACTTGGCAGGCCAGGGAGATCATGGCTTGGCAGCGTCGCACAGGGTTTGACGTGCGTTAAATCGGGTTTTTCATACGCTTGGTTATGCGCTGGCTAAACAATCCTGCCCATGCAAACCAAATCGGCCCGCAGGGTGCGCCGTGTGCGCACCATTAATCACACGACAGACAGCGCATCCTACGGCTCCGGCCGATAGCCCAGACGCAAACCACCCCAATGCCGCCCACGCACCATGATCGGCACCGACAGGTCGTGCATCAGCTCGCCGGTATCGCGCATGTAGGTCTGCAGCAATAGCGCCTGTGTGTGGCTGCCGCAACGGATGCCGGTGCGGTCGTTGAACAGGCGCTTGCCACGGCTGCGGGTGGCATCCAGCGCCGGGTCGCCGCTGGGCGGGTGGTTGAATGCGGCGTTATGGGTCGGCACGTAGCCTTCCGGCGTAGTGGAAATGGCGAATACCAGCCCTTCGTGGCGCTTGAGCAGAGGCTCCTGCAGCGCCGGCAGTACCTGATCGGCGTACTGGTCGAAGCGCGTACGGTATTTCTGCGGCTGGGTACCTGCGATGGGTTGGTAGTGGCGGTCGAACAGGTCGTCGAGGCTGATGCGACCACCCTGCAGGTCCTGCTCGAACTGTGCGGCGATGGCTGCCGCGCCTTCGCGGGCCAGGTCATAGGCGCGCTGGTGATAGTCGTCCAGGCCCACTTCGGCGAGCTGTTCGCTGACCGTCTCGGCCTGCCCGACCAGGTGATCGGCGGCAGCGGCCAGTTGCCGCGTCTGCCCCTCGCTGCCCTGCACGTCATCCTGCAGCTGCAGCGCGGCCGCCGACAGGCTGGCCAGGCGCTGGTGATTGTCGGCAGTGCCGGCGCTGATCTGCGCCACTTGCTGTTCGACCTCCTCGGCTTGATCGGCAATGCCGTGCAGGCGGCTGCCGGCCGTCTCGATCTGCTGCGCGGCCTGTTCCAGCTCGACGCTCTGGCGCTGAATATGAGCGACCACCGCCGTGCTCTGCTGGCGGATGTCGGCGATCATCTGGCTGACTTCCTCGGTGGCACTGGCGGTGCGCGCGGCGAGGTTGCGCACCTCGTCGGCGACCACGGCAAAACCACGGCCCATCTCACCGGCGCGCGCGGCCTCGATGGCGGCGTTGAGCGCCAGCAGGTTGGTCTGGCTGGCGATGGACTGGATCACCTGGGTGACCTGCTCGATCTGTTCGGTACGGCTGCCCAGGCCGTCGATCAGCTCGCGGCTGGCCAGGGTCTGCGCGCTAAGCTGCTGCATGCGCTCGATAGCCTGGTTGAGCTCGGCCTGGCCGCTGGCACTGGCTTCACGCACATGCTGCGCGGCAGCCAGGGTGTGCTCGGCACGGGCGGCGCTGTCCTGCTCGGTATGGGTAATGGCCTCAGACGCCTGACTGACCTGCTGCACCGCCGCCAGTTGCGACTGCAGGCGCTCGGCCAGGTGCTTGACGGCATGGGCCACCCTGGCCGCGGACAACGCGTTGTGGCAGGTATGCCGCGACAGGCCGCGGCTGAGTTCGACGAAATCGGTAGCGACAGCCTGTTTCGCGGCGGGAGCGGCATCGTCACGGCGCTGCCAGGGACCGAGCCACGGCCACAGCGCCAGCAACAGGAAGGACGGCACGCTGACGTAGGCCGGCAGTTGCACCTGCTGGTAGACCAGCATCAGCGCGGCCAGCCCCAGGGCGTGAAGAAGACAGGCAACGGGTGAACGGACAAAGGCAGCTTGCATGACCGACCTCAGAGTTCTTGTTCTGGTGCGCGAAGAGGCGCTGTAGGCGGACGGGGTCACGACGGGTTCCCTCCTGGAATATCCCACGCAACCTGGGCAGCAGGCTACGTGTACGACAGGCCCGGCGAAAAATCAGCGTATGCAGGCCGGGCACCATGACCGCGATTCGAGCAGCTTGGAAGCACCAGCACCATAAAACTTTGGTAGCACCCTGCCATGAATTTGGACGGTCAGCACTCTTGGCGGGCCGTTTCGTAAGAGCGCCATCCACTGTATCGACGCCTGACCGCGTGGCATTAGCGAGCGGCCGAAAACAACTCTACCTCGGCCTCGACAGCCGGCTATCCGACCATGCGATGGCGTTTCACGAAACGCCGGTCCAGCCAGTCCTTGCAATGTCCGTACAACCGCCCGCCAGCACTCCAGTCATGCCAGCCGAGCAGCGCCCCGCCGTCGCCAGTGGCGAGCAGCGCCAGGCTCTGCCATTGCGCACGGTACTGACGCAGCGGGCGATCCTCTAGCGCGGCCTGAAGGTTGGCAGCCAGTACCGGCGCCTGACGCACCGCAAAACGCCCGCTGCGGCGCATGCCGTCAAGGCTGGCGCTGTCGCCGACGGCGAAGATCTGGGCATGGGATTCGCTCTGCAGGGTCGGGCGAATGGCGATGAAGCCCGCTGCATCGCTGGCCAGCTGGCTGGCGGTCAGCCATGGCCAGGGTCGTGCGCCACTGGCCAGCAGCAGGCGCCGCCCGCGCCATACCGGCTCGTCGCCGCTGAGCAGCCAGTCATCCTCGATGCGCCCGATCGGACAATGCTCGCGCACCTGTACGCCACGCTGACGCAGATGGCCCAGTGCACGCAGGCGCAACCCCGGCGACAAACCATCGAGCAAGGTGCCGCCACAGAACAGCGCCAGCGCCGGCACCTGGTCGGCCAACGCCAGGGCCAGTTCCACACCGCCGGCACCGCCACCGAGAATGGCCATGCGCCGTGGCTCGGCCTGCCATTGCTGCCAGCCTTCGAGCAGCTTGTCGATGGGCCTGGCGGCCAGCACCTGCATGGCATCGCCCTGCTGCGGCGGAATGGCCATGCCGGCACCGACGTTGAGCGACAACCACTCGCTGTGCAGGCGGCGTCCGTCTTCGAGTTGCAGGATCCGCGCATCGGCATCGAATGAGGCGATCTCGCCCTCGATCAGATCGACCTTGGCCGCGCGGCACAACGGCTGCAATTCCACGCGGCAGTCCGCCGCGCTGAAGCGGCCGCTAATCAGCCCCGGCAACATGCCGGCGTACCAGGCCTCAGGGCCAAGGCTGAGCAGGGCGATGCGCCCCGGCGGGCGCTCCACCAGCGCCCAGCGGCGCAACACACCAAGATGGGCATGGCCAGCCCCGGCCAGGATCAGGTCGTACTGACTCATGCGTCGTTGCATCCATCGCGGTACTGGCTCGGCGTCTGACCGGTCCAGCGTTTGAAGGCGCGGCCAAAGCTGCTGCTGTCGCTGAAGCCGAGCAGGTAGGCGATTTCACTGATCGAGCAGCGCGGGTCGCGCATATGCCGCAGGGCCAGGGCGTGGCGCGTCTCGCCGAGCAGCGCTTCGTAGCTGGTGCCCTCCTCGGCCAGGTGACGCTGCAGGCTGCGCAGACTCAGGTGCAGGGTCTGGGCGATGCGCTCGGCGGAGGGCTCGCCATCGGGCAATTGCGCCTCCAGGCAGCGGCGCACTCGTTCGCTGCAACTGGCCGCCTGCAATTGCTCCAGATTGCGCCGCAGTACCGTCTCGTTGTGCTCGGCCAGTTCAGGGTTGCCGTCATCCAGGCGCTGCTCGAATGCCGCACGGGGAAAACGCAGCAGGCTCTCGTCGGCATCGAACTGCAGCGGCGCACGAAACACCGCCTGCCAGGGCGTCAGGTCCGCCGGCCGCGGGCGTTGCAGCTGCACCAGCAGGGGTGAGAACTCCCGGTTCAGGCGGTTGCGACAGCTGCGCACGTAGATCGCGGCGAAGGCGTCCAGCGCTTCGGGCGCCGGTGCCGGGCTGCCTGGTGGTACGCGGAAGCGAAACTCGTAGACATCGCCCACCTCGCACAGCTCCAGCTGCAGCGCATCGCTGACCACCCGGTGGTAACGGACGATGCGCTCGAACATCTCACGCAGGCTGCTGCTGGCGATCAGCGCATAGCCCAGGGCATGGAAGGTGGTCGGGCTGACGTACTGCGAGGTCTTCAGGCCCAGCGCCGGGTCACCGCTGGCGGCCACTGCCAGTTGCCACAGGCGCGTGGTCAGCGATAGCGGGCAGCGTGCGTTGGGGTCGTCGAGCAGCGCCGGGTCGAGCCCTGCCTCGCGACACAGGGCAGCGCTATCGAGCCCGAGGGCATCGAGCTGCTTGCGCAGGGCGCGGGTCCAGCTGGCCAGGGTGGTGGGTTCGGCGGTCATGCAGATTGGCGTATCCGGTAGGCAGGTTGGCGTGCACGGTCGGGCGCTCTGACGACCGTCACGGCACAGTGAAGTCACAACCCGATAACAAGAGGATGTCGGCATGTCCCCTTCTCCCGCAAGCCTTAATGACCAGCAACGCGCCGCTTATATCCGTGAACAGGTGATGGCCCACGGCAACGCCCTGCGCCAGCGCTACCCGATCCTGCAGCATCAGGACGCGCTCGGCGCCGGCATCCTGGCCTTCGCCCTGCTTGGCATGATCGGCTCGGCAGCCTTGTACATCAGTGGCCATCTGGCCTGGTGGGCGTGCCTGCTGCTTAACGCCTTCTTCGCCTCGCTGACCCACGAGCTGGAGCACGACCTGATCCACTCGATGTATTTTCGCAAGCGGCCGCGGCCGCACAACCTGATGCTGGCGCTGGTCTGGCTGGCGCGGCCGAGCACCATCAATCCGTGGGTACGCCGTCATCTGCATCTGAACCATCACAAGGTGTCCGGCAGCGAAGCCGACATGGAGGAGCGCGCCATCACCAACGGCGAGCCCTGGGGCATCGCGCGCCTGCTGATGGTCGGCGACAACATGATGAGCTCGTTCATCCGCTGGCTGCGGGCGAAGAATCCCGCGCACCGCAGGCTGATTCTTACCCGCACGCTGAAGGTCTACGCGCCGCTGGGGCTGCTGAACTGGGCGACCTGGTACCTGTTCCTCGGTTTTCATCTGCTGGACTGGGCCAGCGCCGCGCTTGGCGCCCCGATCGTCTGGTCGGCCACTACGCTGAACGTGATGGCAGTGGTGAACATCGCCGTGGTGGTACTGGTTGGCCCCAACGTACTGCGCACCTTCTGCCTGCACTTCGTCAGCTCCAACATGCACTACTACGGCGACGTCGAGCCGGGCAACGTGATCCAGCAGACCCAGGTGCTCAACCCCTGGTGGCTTTGGCCGCTGCAGGCCTTCTGCTTCAACTTCGGCAGCAGCCATGCGATCCACCATTTCGTGGTCAAGGAGCCGTTCTATATCCGCCAACTGACCGTGCCCTTCGCCCATCGGGTGATGCGCAAGATGGGCGTGCGTTTCAACGACTTTGGCACCTTCGCCCGGGCCAATCGCTGGACACGCCAGCAGAAGGCGACCGAGGAGCGCACGCAGGCAGCCTGATCCCTGGGGGGCGACCATCGGTCATGCGATACCGGCCGATGAGACCCGCTGCGCAATCATCGCGCCAGTAGTCGGCTAGAATCCGCCAGCGCCCTACCGCTCCGCTGACAGTACAGCGTCCATCGGCCATCGGCGCCCTCGTAGTAGCCATGAGGCGCCCAGGATGCTTCGACCGCTTCGCGCATTGATCTTGCTGCTCTGCCTGGCCGGTGCCGTGCCGGCCTGGGCAGGCAGCGGGCTGCCGCTAATGAAGCTCAGCGCTGACGACCTGGCCAGGCCGGTGAGCATCGAGCACAGCCTGCTGCTGGAAGATCCCAGCGGCCAGTTGAGCGCCAGCGAAGTCCTGCAGCGCATCGAGACGGAAGGTCGGCAGATTCAGGGCAGCGCGCGCATCGGCTATACGCGCAGCGCCTGGTGGCTCGCCGTGCAACTGCAGGCTCCAGCGGCCGAGCGTCTGCAACTGATCATCGGCCAGGCCTTCCTCGATGATCTGGAGGTCTGGCTGTTCGACGGTGAGCAGTCACTCGGCCCGCTGTACAGCGGGGCACGGCGTGCCTTCGCCGAACGTGGCGAGCCCTATCCACAGTTCCTGCTCAATCTACCCCGCCTGACCGATGGCCCGCACAGCTTGCTGCTGCGCGTGCAGAGCCATTCGGCGATCAACCTGCCGCTGCAACTGGTCGGTGCGCAGCAGGGCCAGCGGTTGATCGCCTACAGCTGGCTGCAGAGCGGCCTGCTGATCGGCGTACTGATAGCCCTGGCGCTGTTCTATCTGGTCAAGTACAGCACCCTGCGCGAAGCGCAACTGGCCTATTTCAGCCTCACCTCGCTGTGCGTGGCGCTGTACAACGCCAGTCTGTACAACCTGGCCGGGCTGCTCTGGCCGCAGTGGCCGCATCTGCCCAAATTACTGGTCAACCTGCCCACCGCGGGCATGATGATCTTCAGCTCGCTATTCATCGCCAGCGCGCTCGGTTTGCGACTGGGTCGCCTGCGCTGGCTGCGCGACGCCCTGTTCGCCGCTACGCTGCTGGTCAGCGTGGGCAGCTTGCTGGTCGAGCATCCCTATGCCTACCAAACGCTGAACCTGCTGATCCTGGCCACCGGCCTCTATCAGTTGCTGCTGATGGGGCTCGGCATCGCCCAGCGCCGCCCCTATGCGCCCGGTTACCTGCTGTGCTGGAGTGCCGCGCTGGCGCTGATGCTGCTGGTACCGCTGAGTCGCGCCGGGTTGATTGCGCTGCCCACCGGATTCTATGCGCTGTACGCTTACCTGCCGGCGTTGAGCATGCTGCTGTTCGGTGCCCTGCTCGACAAGCAGCTGGAGCGCGTGCGCCGCGTGCTGCTGAGCAGCCAGGCGCAGGCCATCGACAACCTGGAACAGTATCAGGCGCTGTTTCGCAACAGTGGTGAGGGCATATTCCGCTGTCAGCGCGACGGCCGACTGCTGGAGGCCAACCCGAGCCTGGCGCGTCTGCTCGGCGCTGCAAACCTGCCGGACGATATCGACCAGCTCTCCCTGCAGCGTCTGCTGGGTGAAGCGCAGTGGCGTTCACTGCTGCGCCAGCTCGACGAGCAGGCCGGCATGGTCAGTTGCGAGTGTGAACTCTACGACCTCAAGCAGCGCCCGCTATGGGTCTACCTGTCACTGCATCTGCGCGTTCAGCGAGACTGCATCGAGGGCATCGTGGTCGATCTCAGTGAGCGTCGTGTTCTGGAAGAACGTCTGCAACGCCTGGCGGCCCACGACGCCCTGACCGGCCTGCTCAACCGCCGCGAGCTGGAGCGGCTGCTGGCGGAAACCCTTGGCGGCACCGCCAAACGGCGCTTCAGCCATCTCTTGCTGCTGGGGCTGGATCGCTTCAAGCAGGTCAACGACCTGTTCGGTCACTCGGCGGGCGATCAATTGCTACGCCAGCTGGCCGGCCAGCTGCAGCACCAGCTGCCGCGCCATGCCGAGCTGGCGCGCGTCGGCGGAGACGAGTTCGCCGTGTTATTGCGCGAGGTCGATGACGGCGCCGCACTGGACCAGGCCGAACAGCTACGGCGAGCTGTCGAACAGTTCGTCTTCACCTGGCAGGGACGGCCATTTCGCCTGCACGTCAGCATTGGCATGCTGGCCTTGAGCTCTGGCGTACGCGACTGGGAAACCGCGCTGAACTGGGCCAGCAGCGCCAGCCAGCTGGCCAAGCATCAAGGACGCAACCGCGTGCAGCAGTTCAACCCGGCCGATGGCGCGCTGCTCGAACATCAGCGCCAGCTGCAGTGGATCACCCGCCTGCGCGAGGCCACCGAGCGCGGTCATTTCGAGCTGTTCTTCCAACCGGTACAGGCGCTGCAGAGCACCGTGGCCGGCCTGCATTACGAAGTGCTGCTGCGTTACCGTGACCCACACAGTGGCGAGTGGATCAGCCCGGCGCAGTTTCTCGACGCGGCGGCGCGCTACGACTTTCTCGGCGCCATCGACCGCTGGGTGATCCAGCACCTGTGCGCCTGGCTGGCTGCCAATCCGCACCATCTGGCGCAGCTGGGCCAGGTCAACGTCAACCTAAGTGCCAGCTCACTGCTCGATTGCGACTTCCACCAGTTGCTGGAACAGGAACTGGCCCGTCATGGCCTGTCGCCTGGCAAGATGTGCATCGAGGTCACGGAAATGGTCGCTCTGGGCGAGCTGGGCGTATCGGCACAGTGGATCGAGAAATTGCGCGGCAAAGGCCTCAAGGTCGCGCTGGACGATTTCGGCAGCGGCTTTGCCTCCTACGCCTACTTGCGTCACCTGCCGCTGGATATTCTGAAGATCGACGGCAGCTTCATCAGCGGCATCGAGCACGACCCGATCAACCAGGCCATGGTCGGCTCGATGCGCCAGATCGCGGCGCAGCTCGGTCTGGTCACAGTCGCCGAGTTCGTCGAAACCCAGGCCAGCCTGGACTGCCTGCGCCGCCTGGGTATCGACTACGCCCAGGGCTATTTCGTCGGTCACCCGCAGCCCCTGCGCCAGCTCGCCGACGACGCCCGCCGCCACGGTACTCAGCAAGCCTGATAGAGCTCGGCCGGCAGGCGCCGTTGCGGCGAGCAGAACGTCCACACAATAAGCCGCAGCGCTTGTGCGCCCCAGGGCGAATGACGAACGAAGGCTGCCCGCCCCATCATCCCCAATCAGCAAAGCTCATTTCTGCGGCAACCGCACAGCCCAGTCGCGCTCCTGGAAGACATAACGAATTGCGCGAAAAATGGCGCAAATACCGAGGGCATAAAAAAACCCGCCATAAAGGCGGGCTTCTTCGACAGGTAGCCGATCAATTACTTGATCTTGGCTTCCTTGTACATCACGTGCTTACGTACGACCGGATCGAATTTCTTGATTTCGATTTTGTCGGGGGTGGTGCGCTTGTTCTTGTCGGTGGTGTAGAAGTGGCCGGTACCGGCGCTGGACACCAAACGGATCAGTTCACGCATGACTCTCTCCTTAAACCTTTTCGCCGCGAGCGCGCAGCTCAGCCAGCACTACGTCGATGCCACGCTTGTCGATGACGCGCATGCCCTTGGCAGAAACGCGCAGACGCACGAAGCGCTTCTCGGACTCGACCCAGAAGCGATGGTGCTGCAGGTTCGGCAGGAAACGACGACGGGTTTTGTTGTTTGCGTGGGAAATGTTGTTCCCGGTTACCGGACCCTTACCGGTAACTTGACAGACTCTCGACATGCCTCAGCCCTCTAAAACCACATGCCCAACCCGGCATGGGTTGGCCGCTTAAACTCAATGTCATTGGCGCTCAGCGCCGCGTTTCTCGAGGGTCTTACCGGGCGCACTGAATAGCGCAAGAACCGGGCCCCTAGAAAAGAGCGCTGCTTTATACCAGAAAGCCCCGGGAGCAACAAGGGAAACCGCAGGATAAAACTCAAAGCTCCGCACGCAGACCGGCCGGAAGCAGGGCCTTTGCGGCCTGCTCAGCATTCGACCGCTCGTCGCCTCGATCAGGTGCGGCGCCCGGCAAATCGGCCAGGGTCGCACGCTTGGCCTGCCGGCTTTGTCATCGGCCACAGTCGGCACCTGCTGAACAGCCTCGAGGCCCAGGTCGAACCGACCTGAGCTACATCCACCCCAGCTCGGCCATCGACAGCGGCTCGCCATCGCCGACGATGAAATGATCCAGCACGCGCACCTCGACCAACGCCAAAGCGTCCTTGAGGCGCTGGGTCAGCACGCGGTCGGCCTGACTGGGCTCGGAAACCCCGGATGGATGATTGTGGGTAAGGATGACCGCCGCGGCGTTGTTGGCCAGCGAACGCTTGACCACCTGCCTGGGATACACGCTGGCGCTGTCGATGCTGCCGCGAAACAGCACCTCGAAGGCCAGCACACGGTGCTTCGCATCGAGAAACAGGCAGCCGAACACCTCATGCGGTTCGTGACGCAACTGCGCCTTGAGATAGTCGCGCACGGCCTGCGGACTCTCCAGCGCCGAATCGCGGCGCAACCGCTCGGCCAGATGCCGCCGCGACATTTCCAGCACGGCCTGCAATTGTGCGTACTTGGCCGGCCCCAGACCCAGGTGTTGGCTGAAGCCAGCCAGGTCGGCTTCCAGCAGCGCCCTCAGGCTGCCGAACTCGCTCAGCAGATGGCGCGCCAGGTCCACCGCACTTCTGCCGGTCACCCCGGTACGCAGGAAGATCGCCAGCAGCTCGGCGTCGGTCAGCGACGCCGCGCCCTGCTCCAGCAATTTCTCCCGCGGGCGCTCTGCCGCGGGCCAGTCGCGAATGCTCATATACACCTCCCTATTGAGCCAGGCGCCCGCTGTTCCGCTGCGGGCGCTGTGCTATCGTAGCCCATCTTGTGCGACACGTTGACCGTGTCGTGCTTGGTTTGGTTAATGCGCCTAGGCACCTTAATCCCTTGCTATCAGGGGGTTTTAAGCCCGAAAAAGCATTCAACAAACCGGCTCAGCCTGGTTAATCCACACCCTGGAAACGCTTCGTTTTGGCGGGGATGGATAACAAAAGCTGTATCTGTTCAAACCCTAAAATGGGTCAATGAGCGGTTACAGAAACAGGACAGTAACGTTCAGCTATCACCGAATTGTTACTAAAAATGTCTGACCCGAGGGTGAATTTGCCCTCCGGGCAGAACTCATCCTCGCAAGTCTGGCAGTGAGCCAATTCACCGTCGTGAGACGTTGGGGGGGATGTTGAACCAAGCACGGAGCGAAAAGCTCCGAATCGCATTGCTCAACTTCGCTTGCATAGGAAGTACCGAGCCTGGCATGTACCTGCCAGTTCATTAGATCGGCATGCGTCAGGGGCCAACCCTGGGGTGTGAAGCCCGATTAACAATGTCTCGCTCTTATGAGGGTGTTATCCGGTGACGGAGAACGCTATACGTCCGAATTGCACGGACGTAACGAGGCTAATGACCCAACCCGCATGGCTAACGCATGTGAATCGTCGCCTGAACCTTCGTAACTACGGATAGGCCTACGGCAATTATTGGCCTTAGCCAAAATCGGCATAGTAGTCGGACAGCGCAGTGGGATGATGCGCTGCGGTACCAATACGACTACCGGGGGAAAGACGAAGCCTAAACGGGGAATAGATGCGACTCGGGGAACGTGGCAATCCCGACCACTCGCCTGCCCAGCAACATCGGGCAGGCAGGCAAACCGCAAAGGGCGCTGATGGGTGTGGGGAATGGGAGGATGCAAGAAGCGAACGGTCGCCTGTAACGGGTGGCATACCGGTTGGAACATTACCGGCAGGGGATAACTCTGGCTGACGTGCATCTGGTCTACGAGCGCAAAAACAGCCGCTGATTCCAGCGATAACCAAAAACGACCCTATGGGCGAACTACTGCCCATAGGGGAGTAGTCCGTCCTGAGTGTCGTTCATCTCGGGAGGACTGTATGAAAACGCAACCAGCAACACCGGAAGCGTCTGCGTCCTCAGGCGGAGGGGCGAACTGGCACGATCTCGATTGGGCCAAAGTTCAACAATCCGTTCGGAGAACGCAGCTGAAGATTGCGCAGGCAACACGGGAAGGTAACTGGCGCAGGGTTAAACGCCTGCAACGGATGCTGACTCGCTCGTTTTACGGTCGCTGCTTGGCTGTAAGGCGAGTCACGGAGAACCGGGGTCGCAAGACTCCGGGCGTCGATGGAGAAACCTGGGGTACGCCCCTAGCCAAGTTCCATGCCGTGAAACGTCTGTCGAAACAACGAGGCTATCGGCCCAAACCGCTACGGCGGGTCTGGATACCGAAGCCCGGCAAGCAGGAGAAGCGCCCACTGGGTATCCCGACGATGTTGGATCGGGCCATGCAAGCGCTGTATCTGCAAGCGTTGGAGCCTGTAATAGAAAGCACCAGCGATCCGAAAAGTTATGGCTTCCGGCCTGACCGATCGACCGCTGATGCCATGGTTGAACTTTTCCACCTGCTGGCGCCCGAAGTGGCACCGGTCTGGGTTCTGGAGGGGGACATCAAGGGCTTCTTCGACAACATCAACCACGAATGGCTGTGTCGGAATGTCCCGATGGACACGAAGGTACTGCGCAAGTGGTTAAAAGCCGGGGTTATCGACCGGCGACAACTCATGGCAACGGAAGCCGGGACGCCGCAGGGTGGAATTATTTCGCCCTGTCTGGCCAATGCCACTCTGAACGGTCTGGAAACTCAGCTGAAACGTCATCTGGCGAAGAAGCTAGGCATCAAGAAGGCCGAGAAGACCAAGGTGCAGTGTGTACGGTATGCGGACGACTTCGTGATCCTGGCGGCTTCGAAAGAGCTGCTGGAGGAAGAGGTCAAGCCCTGGGTAGAGCAATTCCTGTCAGTACGAGGGGTTGAGTTATCTCGGGAGAAAACGCGCATCACGCACATTCACCAGGGATTCGATTTCTTGGGGTGGAATTTCAGGAAGTACGTGCCGAAGTCACCACGCAGGAAGGCCAAGCTGCTGATCAAGCCCTCGAAGAAGAACGCCTCGGCGTTGTATCGGAAGGTGCGCGAGATCATCAAAAGTAGCGGGGCTATGACGCAGGAAGCGTTGATCGGCCAACTGAACCCGGTACTGAAGGGGTGGGCGCAATATCACTCCCCGGTCGTGGCAAAGGAAACCTTCAGCAAGCTGGATCACCTGATCTTTTGGCGAATCTGGAGGTGGGTGAAGCGTAGGCATCCGAGGAAGTCAGCTGACTGGATCAGGAATAAATACTTCCGATCCATAGGCGGGCAGAGCTGGGTGTTCGCGTACCCCTACAAGAATGGTAAGGGAGAAAAGCAGTACCGCCGGCTATACCTGTTGGCGGGAACCGCAATCGTGCGCCACAAACGTCTTCCGGGGGACTACAACCCCTACGACGCGGAACACGAACTGAAGTGGGAGGCACTGAGAGTCCAGCGAATGCAGCACAAGCTGCGTTATCGAGGACAAATTCTCAGCCTCTTCCGCAGACAGCGGGGTGTTTGCGCCTCGTGTGGGCAAGCGGTGAGCAAGGAAACCGGATGGCATGACCATCACGTCATAAGACGTGTGGACGGCGGTTCGGACAATCTGCAAAACCGCGTATTGCTTCATCCAAACTGCCACGCGCGGCTTCATAGCCAGCAAAAAGATACACCTCTACGGTTTAGCGGTTTATAGCTGTAGAATCCGACGCACCTCCGTACGTTGCCGGCCAAGCTACTTGGTTTCACGTAGGCTTGAGCCGTATGCGGTGAAAGCCGCACGTACGGTTCTTAGGGGGGGATGGGCCAGCAATGGCCTATCCCTACCCGACTTTACACGGGGCCGGCCTGGGGAGGCGTTGGCCACGTGGCGCACATCCACCGGTATATAAAAGGCAAGCCTATGCAGCGGCTGTATCGCAAACGCATCATCGTCGGCGTGGGGGGCGGTATTGCTGCCTACAAGAGCGCCGAGCTGGTTCGCCGGCTGAAGGATCAGGGCGCCGAAGTCCGCGTGGTGATGACCCAGGGCGGACGAGAATTCATCACCCCGCTGACCCTGCAGGCGCTGTCCGGCCACCCCGTTCATCTCGACCTGCTCGATCCGGCCGCCGAAGCGGCGATGGGCCATATCGAGCTGGCGCGCTGGGCCGACCTGATTCTCATCGCACCGGCCACCGCCGACCTGATCGCACGTCTGGCTCAGGGCATCGCCAACGACCTGCTGACCACCCTGGTGCTGGCCACGGACGCGCCGATCGCCCTGGCGCCGGCGATGAACCAGGCGATGTGGCGCGACGAGGCCACCCAGGCCAATCTCGATCTGTTGCAGCAGCGCGGCATGCGCCTGTTCGGTCCGGCCTCCGGCAGCCAGGCCTGCGGCGACGTCGGCCTCGGCCGCATGCTCGAACCCAATGACCTGGCCAACCTGGCCGCCGACTGCTTCCAGCGTCAGGCGCTCGAAGGCCTGCACGTTCTCATCACCGCCGGCCCGACCCAGGAAAACATCGACCCGGTGCGCTACATCACCAATCACAGCTCCGGGAAGATGGGTTTTGCCCTGGCCGAAGCCGCTGCCGAGGCCGGCGCCAAGGTCACCCTGGTCAGTGGCCCGGTGCACCTGCCGACGCCGGATCGGGTCAGTCGCATCGACGTGGTCAGCGCCCGCGACATGCTCGCCGCCTGCGAAGCGGCGATGCCCTGCGACGTGCTGATCGCCGCTGCCGCCGTGGCCGACTACCGCCCGGAAGTGGTCGCGCAGCACAAATTGAAGAAAGACCCCACCAGCGGCGAAGGGATGCTCCTGCAAATGGTGCGTAACCCGGATATCCTCGCCACCATCGCCGGCCGTGAGGATCGCCCCTTCAGCGTGGGCTTTGCTGCCGAGACCGAGAACCTGCTCGAATACGCCTCGCGCAAGCTGCGCGACAAAAATCTCGACCTGATCGTCGCCAATGATGTGGCCAACCCCAGCATCGGCTTCAATAGTGAAGAGAACGCCATCACCGTGATCGACCGCGGGCTGCAGCAATTCAGCTTCGCCCAGACCAGCAAGGGCAAGATCGCCCGCCAGTTGATCACCCTTATCGCCGAACGACTGAACAAGAACTGACCATGCACGCTCTGCAAGCCAAGATCCTCGATCCTCGCCTCGGCCAGGAATTCCCGCTGCCGCAATACGCCACGCCCGGTTCGGCCGGCCTCGACCTGCGCGCCATGCTCAAGGAAGACATCGTCCTCGAGCCGGGCCAGACCGTGCTGATTCCCACCGGCCTGTCGATCTACATCGGCGACCCCGGCCTGGCGGCGATGATCCTGCCGCGCTCGGGCCTTGGCCACAAACATGGCATCGTGCTTGGCAACCTGGTCGGCCTGATCGACTCCGACTACCAGGGCGAGCTGATGGTGTCGTGCTGGAACCGCGGCCAGGCGCCTTTCACCATCGCCATCGGCGAGCGCATCGCGCAGTTGGTGCTGGTGCCGGTGGTGCAGGCGCATTTCGAACTGGTCGAACAGTTCGACGAGACCCAACGGGGCGCTGGCGGCTTCGGCCATTCCGGTAGCCACTGACCCAACCCCACAGGACGACCCGCCGAGGAGCGCCTACGTGAAACTCTTCAAGCGTACTGCCAAGGAAGTCGATAGCGCCGCCAGCCTGGTAGCGAACCCGCCCAAGCGCAAGGCGACCAGCCTCTCGCCGGGGGCACTGCTGCCAGGCCTGCTGGCTGCGCTGATCGGCGTCGGTGCCGGCGGCGCGTTGCTGTGGTTCGCCGATAGCACCAGCAGCCAGGCTCACCAGACCGAGCTGACCCAGGCCCTAGGCAGCAATCAGGCTACCGCCGTGCAGCAGGCGCTCAAGCAACTGCAAGCCGACAGCCTGGCCGCAGCACGTAACCCGCAGCTGCTGCAGGCGCTGCAAAGCGGCGACAGTCTTCAGATCAGCGAGGCCGAACGCAGCCTGGGTTATCGGGACGGCGTAATCGATGCCCATCTCAACCGTCGTGGCGAAGCCGTACAGGACACCAGCCGCACCGCACCGATGAATTTCGCCGGGCTGGACATGTTGCGCCGCGCCGAAAGCGGCCAGCAGCCCGCCGTCGAAGCCTACCGGGTAGGAGAGCGCTGGCTGGCCTATAGCGCCGTGGCCCTGCGCATCGGAGACAGCCAGCCGGCACAGGGCACGCTGCTGCTGGCCTTCGACCTGCAACGCCTGCTCGCGGCTCTGCCGGCCCTGCCTGCCGAATACGGCCAGGTACAGTTGATCCAGCAGTTCGCCAATACTCCGGCACAGGTACTGCTGCAACGCGGCCAGCCCGGCGAAGGCAGCGCGCAGACCTTCGCCACCGGCAATCCACACTGGAAGATCAGCTTCACTCCCGGTCCGGCCCTGGTTCAGGGTAGCGTTCCAGTGACCATGCTCGGCCTGGCGCTCCTGCTGGCCCTGGGTGGTGCCCTGATCGGCCTGATCCTGGTGCAGGGTGCTTTGCAGCGGCGCGTCAACCTCGATGCCCAGCAGCTCGGACAAATGCTGAAAGAACTCTCTGCCGGCAAGAACGTCAAAGCCTTCAGCCTCAGCGTACCGGCACTCGATACGCTGGCCCAGAGTCTGGCGCGCCTGCCGCGCCGCAGTAGCCCTGAAGGCAGCAGTACCCCCGTTAAAGGAACAGCCGCGGCCCCAGCCGCTCAGCCGGTCACGAAGCCCGCCGAGCTGGTCGACCCGCTGTTTCAGGACACCGATATCCTCGATATCGACATTCTCGATGAAGACCAGGATCTCCTGGGACTGGAGCAGAGCCCCGCAATGACCACTAGCCAAAGCGCCCCGAAACTTCCCGCCGACATTTTCCGCGCCTACGACATCCGTGGCGTGGTGGGTGACACCCTGACCGCCGAATACGCCTACTGGATCGGCCGCGCCATCGGCTCGCAGAGCCTCGCCCAGGGCGAATCCAAGGTCATCGTCGGCCGTGACGGCCGCCTGTCCGGCCCCGAGCTGCTGCAGCAACTGGTACAGGGCCTGCTCGACTGCGGCTGCGAAGTCACCGATATCGGCATGGTGCCGACCCCGGTGGTGTACTTCGCCGCCAACGTGCTTGAGGGCCGTTCGGCCGTGATGCTCACCGGCAGCCACAACCCGCCGGACTACAACGGCTTCAAGATCATCATCGCCGGCGACACCCTGGCCAACGAGCAGATCCAGGCGCTGAAAACCCGCCTGGACGACAACGACCTGGCCAGCGGCGTCGGCAGCGTGCAGCAGGTCGACGTGCTGCCGCGCTACTTCAAGACCATCCGCGACGATATCGCCCTGGCCAAACCGCTCAGGGTGGTAGTCGACTGCGGCAACGGCGCCGCCGGCGTGATCGCCCCGCAACTGATCGAGGCGCTGGGCTGCAGCGTGATTCCGCTGTTCTGCGAAGTGGACGGCACCTTCCCCAACCACCACCCGGACCCGGGCAAGCCGGAGAACCTGGTCGACCTGATCGCCCGCGTCAAATCCGAGAATGCCGACCTGGGCCTGGCCTTCGACGGCGACGGCGACCGCGTCGGCGTGGTGACCAACACCGGCAACATTGTCTACCCGGACCGCCTGCTGATGCTGTTCGCCAAGGACGTGGTCTCGCGCAACCCGGGCGCCGACATCATCTTCGACGTCAAATGCACCCGCCGCCTGACCCCGCTGATCAGCGGCTACGGCGGCCGCCCGGTGATGTGGAAAACCGGCCACTCGCTGATCAAGAAGAAAATGAAGGAAACCGGCGCCCTGCTGGCTGGCGAAATGAGCGGCCACATCTTCTTCAAGGAGCGCTGGTACGGTTTCGACGACGGCATCTACAGCGCCGCGCGCCTGCTGGAAATCCTCAGCCTAGAGAAACGCAACGCCGAGCAGGTGTTCAGCGCCTTCCCCAGCGACATTTCCACGCCGGAAATCAACATCAAGGTCACCGAGCAGACCAAGTTCGGCATGATCGAACGCCTGCAACGTGAAGGCCAATGGGGCGAAGCCAACATCACCAGCATCGACGGTGTACGTGTCGACTATCCCAAGGGCTGGGGCCTGATCCGCGCCTCCAACACCACGCCGGTGCTGGTACTGCGCTTCGAGGCCGACTCTCAGGAAGAGCTGGAGCGCATCCAGGATGTCTTCCGCGCCCAACTGCTCAAGGTCGCCCCCGACCTGCAACTGCCCTTTTGATCGATTGTTCCAGGAGCCCCCTGCATGACCCTCGAGCGTGACGCTGCCGCCCAGGTTGCCAAGGTACTGTCCGAAGCCCTGCCCTATATCCGCCGCTTCGTCGGCAAGACCCTGGTGATCAAGTACGGCGGCAACGCCATGGAGAGCGAGGAGCTCAAACAGGGCTTCGCCCGCGACATCGTGCTGATGAAGGCGGTCGGCATCAACCCGGTGGTGGTACATGGCGGCGGCCCGCAGATCGGTGATCTGCTCAAGCGGCTGTCCATCGAAAGCCACTTCATCGATGGCATGCGCGTCACCGACACCGCCACCATGGACGTGGTGGAAATGGTGCTCGGCGGCCAGGTCAACAAGAGCATCGTCAACCTGATCAACCAGCACGGCGGCAGCGCCATCGGCCTGACCGGCAAGGACGCCGGCCTGATCCGCGCGCGCAAGCTCAAGGTCAGCCGCCAGACGCCGGAGATGACCCAGCCCGAGATTATCGACATCGGCCATGTCGGCGAGGTCACCGGGGTCAACACCGATCTGCTGAACATGCTGGTCAAGGGCGACTTCATCCCGGTCATCGCGCCCATCGGCGTCGGCCCGGATGGCGAGTCCTACAACATCAACGCCGACCTGGTCGCCGGCAAGGTGGCCGAAGCGCTGAAAGCCGAGAAGCTGATGCTGCTGACCAACATCGCCGGTCTGATGAACAAGCAGGGTGACGTGCTGACCGGTCTGAACACCGAGCAGGTAAACGAGCTGATCGCCGACGGCACCATCTACGGCGGCATGCTGCCGAAGATCAAATGCGCACTGGAAGCGGTGCAGGGTGGCGTGACCAGCTCGCATATCATCGATGGTCGTGTACCTAACGCCGTGCTGCTGGAAATCTTCACCGATGTCGGCAACGGCACCATGATCAGCAACCGCAAGCGCCCCTGAACAGCGGCCGCCACGCGGCCTTCTGATGCCCCACTCCCCCTGGGAGAGGGTGCCCGCAGGGCGGGAGAGGGCTTTGCGACCGCCACACGACTAGGGTGAGAGTCGGCCAGCGCCACCAGCCATCGAACCCGCTTATCTCCCCACATCCATGTGGCGACTCGAACTTGCCGCAATCCCGCCCAACCAGCACGCTCACCAGGCAACCCCGATAAAGGACCGCCCATGAGCAGCCTGCCCGAAGCCAGCCAGTTCACCTTCTTTCACACCTTGCGCGTGCGCTGGGCCGAGGTCGATCCGCAGAGCATCGTCTTCAACGGCCACTACCTGACCTACGCCGACGTCGCCATTACCGAATACTTCCGCGCCCTGGGCGTCGCCTACCCAGCTGATCTGGCACAGGATGGCGGCGACTTCTTCGCCATCCGCACGCTGCTCGAATACCGCGCACCGGCGCGCTTCGACGACCAGTTGCAGATCGGTATCCGCAGCGCTCGCCTGGGCCGCTCCAGCCTGACTTTTGCCCTCGGCATCTGGCGTGACGATGAACTGCTGACCAGCGGCGAAATCGTCTACGTGCATGCCGACGGCGCGACACGCAGCAGTGCGCCGCTGCCGCAGTGGCTCAGGGAAAAGATCGAAAGTTTCGAGAAGACTCAGCCGCAGGGCTGAATGACCGAGCCTTAAGGCTTTTTCTGCGGCTCGCCAAACAGCTCGGTCAGACGTGCGCGATCAGCGGCGAAACCCGCTTCGGCCTGGGTACGCGTCTCCTTGTAGCGGGCGATGTCGCGCTGCAGACGCTGCTGTTCTTCCTTGAGGTTGTTGATTTGTACCAGCAAATGCTCCGGCACCGGGCGCCCGGCACGTTCGTGATCGGCGGCCTGGCTCTGCAGGTTGGCCTGCTGAGTGCGCACCGACTGCAGATTGCCGCGAGCCACGCTGGTGACACTGTCGAGCTCGGCCAGCTTGCGTTCGCGGGCGCGGTCGACGTCATCAAGATTGGTGTACAGGCGCAACAGCTGCGCATCGCTGCTGGCGCGCGCCTTGTCCGCCTGCATGCGGGCAAATTCTTCAGGCGTCGGTGCCGGCGGAATCACCCGCACGACACGCCCCTGGTCATTGAGCACTTCATAACCCTTGCCGATGAACTCCGGCGGTACGCCCTGACGGCTGAGCACCGTCACGCCCTTGTCGTCGACGTAGCGATACAGCTCGGCAGCCATTCCGGACAACGGCAGCAGCAAGCTACAGAGCAGCGTACAGCGGGTCAGGAGCGGTGCAGGCATAGGACTACCTTGTGCTAGGGCTAGATTCCGTACTCGGCGCGATAGGCTTCGACAGCCGGCAGATATTGCTTCAGTTCAGCATCCCCTGCCAGATATTCCAGTACCTGTTCCAGTGACACGATGCTCACTACCGGCATGCCGAAGTCGCGCTCGACTTCCTGAATCGCGGAAAGCTCGCCCTGGCCACGCTCCTGACGGTTCAACGCGATGAGGGTGCCGGCGGCCTGAGCGCCCTGACCCTGGATGATCTGCATCACTTCGCGAATGGCGGTGCCGGCGGTGATCACGTCATCGACGATCAGCACGCGACCCTTGAGCGGTGCGCCGACCAGGGTGCCGCCTTCGCCATGATCCTTGGCTTCCTTGCGGTTGAAGCACCAGGGCAGATCACGCTGATGATGCTCGGCCAACGCCACGGCAGTGGTCGCAGCCAGCGGGATGCCCTTGTAGGCCGGGCCGAACAGCACATCGAAATCGATACCGCTGTCGACGATGGCCGCGGCATAGAAGCGCCCCAGCTGGGCCAGCGCCAGGCCGCTGTCGAACAGGCCGGCGTTGAAGAAATAGGGGCTGGTACGCCCGGACTTGAGGGTGAACTGACCGAAACGCAGAACCCCGCGTTCGATGGCAAAGCGAATGAAATCGCGCTGGTACGCTTGCATGAAAAAGTCCCGGACGGCACGGATTTAGCTAATTGAGGTGAGCTCGGGTATCATACACGCACGTGTTTTTGGGGGCCATTTATGCGGATCATCAGTGTGAACGTGAATGGTATTCAGGCTGCGGCCGAGCGAGGTCTGCTCAGCTGGCTGCAAGCCCAGAATGCCGACGTGATCTGCCTGCAAGACACCCGTGCCTCTGCCTTTGAAATGGACGACCAAGCCTTCCAGCTGGATGGTTATTTCCTCTATGCATGCGACGGTGAAGTGCCCAGCCAAGGTGGCGTGGCACTCTACTCGCGATTGCAACCCAAGGCGGTGATCAGCGGCCTCGGCTTCGAGACGGCCGATCGCTACGGGCGCTACCTGCAGGCCGATTTCGACAAGGTAAGTATCGCCACCCTGCTGCTACCCAGCGGGCGTGACGGTGACGAGAGCTTGAATCAGAAATTCAAGTTCATGGACGACTTCACCCATTATCTGGACAAGCAACGCCGCAAGCGTCGCGAGTACATCTATTGTGGCTCGCTACATGTGGCGCACCAGAAGATGGACGTGAAGAACTGGCGTGACTGCCAGCAATCACCGGGCTTCCTGGCGCCCGAGCGCGCCTGGATGGACGAGGTGGTTGGCAACATGGGCTATGTTGACGCCCTGCGTGAAGTCAGCCGCGAAGGTGACCAGTTCAGCTGGTGGCCGGATAGCGAGCAGGCGGAAATGCTCAATCTGGGGTATCGCTTCGACTACCAGATACTGACGCCCGGTATGCGCCGCAGCGTGCGCAGCGCACGTCTGCCTCGCCAGCCGCGCTTCTCCCAGCATGCGCCGCTGATCGTCGATTACGACTGGATTCTCAGCGTCTGATCGACAGGCACGAAAGCGTATGATGCCTGTCGTCATCCAGGACACAAGGCTTCGCGGACAAGTCCGCTCCCACCAACCTTACCAGCGCTGCAAACGCTGACCGTGGGAGCGGACTTGTCCGCGATAACGCTTTGATTCACGCAAGGCATCCGCCGCGGCCTAGTCAAGTGAAAATGCTGCGATTCTGCACAGCATCACTGGTGTTTTTCTTATCTGGCTGACATTAGGCTTGTCGTGGGGTTTCATTGCCCGCGATCCGGCGTCAAACCGTTCTCGGTCTGCACCAGCAAGTTGCGTATGTACGCATCATCGGCATAGCGCTGGCTCAGATCGAGCAGATGGGCACGAGCCTGCTCGTACTCATGCAACGCTACATAGTTGCGCGCCAGGGCGATCCCGGTAATACGCCCCGGCTCGATCTCGAAAGCAGCCCGGTTATAGGCAAGCGCCTTGCGATGATCGGAGTACTGCTCGCCGTTATCGCCCAGATAGAGCAGGCCCAGCACGTTATTGGCTGCCAGACCGCGGGGCTCCAGCGCATGTGCCTGCTCGAGTTTGGTGGCGGCTTCCGGCACCTTGCCCTGCATGAGATCGGCGTCAGCCATATTCACCAGGTAATCGTAGGAACCCTGCGGATAGTAGGCTGCAGCCTTGGCCGCGTACTCGCCCGAGCGCGGAAAGTCATTCAGCTCGTAATAGCCCAGCGAGATGAAGCGCAGCGCATGAGCCTTCTCCGCATCCGTTGCGACCGGGCTGTCGACTACCTTTTCGAACTTGGCAATCGCCTGCCGCGACTGCCCCGCGTCGTGCAATTGCGCAGCCTCGACCCTCAAGGCCTGCAGTTTCGCCTGCTCGGCTAGCGTCCTAGCAGCATCACCGCAGCCGACTAGCGCTGTCAGAAACAGAGCCAGCATCAACATTCGCACTTTCATCAAACTGTCCTTCCCTGGCATGGCGGAGGAGGTCACCCCCGCCGTCCAACTCCATTGAATTACTTGATCAGCCGCCAGCTGAACGGGTAGCGATAAGCCTGGCCCTCGTTGGCCTTGATCCCGGCGATGATGGTCAGCACCAGCGCTGCCAGACCCAGCAGCATGAGCAGCGGGAAGCCGATCACCACCACCATGAGGATGAAGCAGACGATCGCTGCCAGCGCCACGCTGATCTGGAAGTTCAACGCTTCCTTGCCCTGGGCGTCGACGAAGGGATCGAGATCCTTCTTGATCTGCCAGATGATCAGCGGGCCGAGCAGATTACCGAAGGGGAACACCAGGCCGAGAAACGCGGCGAAGTGGCAGAACATGGCCCACTGACGCGCTTCCTGACTGGGCGTCGGAAGCGGGCTTTGCATATCGTCGTTCATCCTGATGCTCCTTGCTCGCTAAGGGTTTCAGTCGACCAGTGCGGCCTTCTGCAGTTCAAAGATCTCGTTCATGCCCTTCTGCGCCAGCGCCAGCATGGCGTTGAATTCGTCAGGCTGGAACGGTGCGCCCTCGGCCGTGCCCTGCACTTCGATGAAGCCACCGGCGTTGGTCATCACGACGTTGAGATCGGTCTCGGCGGCGGAATCTTCCAAGTAGTCCAGATCCAGCACCGGCTCGCCCTGATAGATGCCGACCGATACGGCAGCGATCATCTGCTTGAGCGGCTCGCCCTTGAGCGAACCGCGCTTCTTCAGCACTTTCAGCGCATCAATCAGCGCCACCATGGCGCCGGTGATGGAGGCAGTGCGGGTACCGCCGTCAGCTTGGATCACGTCGCAATCGACGTACAGGGTGTTCTCGCCCAGCTTGCTCATGTCCAGCGCAGCGCGCAGCGAGCGGCCGATCAGGCGCTGAATTTCCAGGGTACGGCCACCCTGCTTGCCACGACTGGCTTCGCGCTGGTTACGCTCGCCGGTGGCGCGCGGCAGCATGCCGTACTCGGCAGTCAGCCAACCCTGGCCCTGACCCTTGAGGAAACGCGGCACACCGGATTCGACGCTGACGGTGCAGATCACCTTGGTATCGCCGAATTCGACCAGCACCGAACCCTCGGCATGCTTGGTGTAGTTGCGGGTGATGCGAATCGAGCGCAACTGATCGGCGGCGCGGCCACTGGGACGTTTCATTGAGCGATACCTACTTCATTAAATAAAAACACTGCGCATTATAGGGGGCGGTCGGCCGCGGCGACATGCCGAATTGGCAGCGACTGACGGCAGGCCTGATGGCCTGCACATGAAATGGGCAGGCGCCGTGAGCTACAATCCTGCGTTTTTCGAGCTGACTTTCGCGAGGTATCCCATGGTTCACAGCATGACGGCCTTTGCCCGCAACGAGCAGGCAACCGCCCACGGCACACTGAGCTGGGAACTGCGCTCGGTCAACCACCGCTACCTCGAGCCGCACCTGCGTCTGCCCGAGGCGTTCCGCGATCTCGAAGGCGCAGTGCGCGAAGCCCTGCGCCAGGGTCTGTCGCGCGGCAAGGTGGAATGCACGCTGCGCTTCGCCGAAGAGAGTGCCGGCAAGCAACTGCAGGTCGACAGCGAGCGCGCGCGCCAGCTGATCACTGCCGCCGAACAGGTCGCCGCGCTGATCCAGCAACCGGCGCCGCTCAACCCGCTGGAAGTGTTGGCCTGGCCCGGCGTACTGGTGGCCGACTCGGCCGATCCGCAGGCGCTCAACGCCGCCGCAATGAAGCTGTTCGACCAGGCATTAGGCGAACTCAAGGCCGGCCGCGCCCGCGAAGGCGCCGAGCTGGCCAAGCTACTCAACGAGCGCCTCGACAGCATCCTCGATGAAGTCGCTGCCCTGCGCGAACTGGTGCCGCAGATGCTCGCCGGCCAGCGCCAGAAGATCGAAACCCGCTTCGCCGAGATGCAGGCCGAGCTCGACCCGCAACGTCTGGAGCAGGAACTGGTGCTGCTCGCACAGAAGAGCGACGTAGCCGAGGAACTGGATCGCCTAAGCACCCACGTCAGCGAAGTGCGTCGCGTGCTCAAGGCCGGCGGCGCTGCCGGGCGGCGCCTGGACTTCCTGATGCAGGAGCTCAACCGCGAGGCCAATACCCTCGGGTCCAAAGCCTTCGACCCACGTAGCACGCAGGCTGCAGTCAACCTGAAGGTTTTGATCGAGCAGATGCGCGAGCAAGTTCAGAATATCGAGTGAAAACTGCTGCGCTAGGCTATACCGCGTTGAAATAAGGTTCGAAATGCTCATTTACAGTCGTAAACTCCGCTTTCTCACCTGATTTCGCCTTGCCTAGCCGTCGCTCGCTACGTTTTAAAATCCCGCAAGATTTCTCAGGATGTTTTCATGGCCATCACCACCGGCACCCTCTATATCGTTTCCGCACCCTCGGGCGCCGGCAAGACCAGCCTGGTCAAGGCGCTGATCGAAAGCGAACCGCTCATTCGCGTCTCGGTTTCGCACACCACGCGCGCCATGCGGCCGGGCGAGCAGGACGGAGTCAACTACCACTTCGTCGACCATGCGCAGTTCAGCGCCATGATCGAGCGCAGCGAGTTCCTCGAGCACGCCCAGGTCTTCGACAATTTCTACGGCACCTCGCAGAAGTGGGTCGAGCAGACCCTGGCCGAAGGTTTCGACCTGATCCTGGAGATCGACTGGCAGGGCGCGCAGCAGGTACGCAAACTGATGCCTCAGGCCAGGTCCATCTTCATCCTGCCGCCGACCCAGGAAGCGCTGCGCCATCGCCTGACCAACCGCGGCCAGGACAGCGGCGAGATCATCGAGCGCCGTATGCGCGAGGCGGTCAGCGAAATGAGCCACTACGTCGAGTACGATTACCTGGTGATCAACGATGACTTCAATCACGCCCTGAGCGATCTGAAAGCCATCTTCCGCAGCAACCAGTTGGCGCAGACGCAGCAGCAGCAGCGCCACGCCGGCCTGCTCAGCGAACTGCTGGCGTAAAACAGCGCTTCCATTGTCGCTGGTGATTTTTTAGACTATTCAGTCCGCTCGCCCGCTCGGGCCAAGCTTATCCGCACAAGTTACGAGGAACACCATGGCTCGCGTTACCGTCGAAGATTGCCTGGACAACGTTGATAACCGCTTCGAACTGGTCATGCTCGCGACCAAGCGTTCGCGCCAGCTGGCCACCGGCGGCAAAGAGCCGAAAGTGGCTTGGGAAAACGACAAGCCCACCGTAGTGGCCCTGCGCGAAATCGCTGCCGGCCTGGTGGACTATGAAGTCGTCGCCCAGGAAGACATCGTCGAAGAAGAACCGCTGTTCGCTGCCTTCGAGGAAGAGGCGAACGAGCCTCTTTAAGTCGATGATGCCGGGTCGAAGTCGCGCGGCGCGGGGCCACAGCTGCCAACGGGAGAGTCTCTCATGGCTGGCATAGACGCTCTCGCCGACCGACTTTCGGCCTACCTCGGCCATGACCAAGTCAACCTGGTTCGCCGAGCCTACTTCTACGCCGAACAGGCGCACGATGGCCAACGCCGCCGCAGTGGCGAAGCCTATGTGACCCATCCGCTAGCCGTGGCCAGCATTCTCGCCGACATGCACATGGATCATCAGAGCCTGATGGCCGCCATGCTGCACGATGTCATCGAAGACACCGGCATCGCCAAGGAAGCGCTCAACGCGCAGTTCGGCGAAACCGTGGCCGAACTGGTCGACGGGGTCAGCAAGCTGACCCAGATGAACTTCGAAACCAAGGCCGAGGCGCAGGCCGAGAACTTCCAGAAAATGGCCATGGCCATGGCGCGCGACATCCGCGTGATTCTGGTCAAGCTCGCCGACCGCCTGCACAACATGCGCACCCTCGATGCCATGCCGCACGAGAAGAGCCGGCGCATCGCCAAGGAAACCCTGGAAATCTACGCGCCCATCGCCAACCGACTGGGCATGCACAACATGCGCGTGGAATTCGAAGACCTGGGCTTCAAGGCCATGCACCCGATGCGCTCCGAGCGCATCCGCGCCGCCGTGCGCCGCGCTCGGGGCAACCGCAAGGAGATCGTGGCCAAGATCGAGGAATCGATCCAGGTGTGCCTGCAACGCGAAGGCATGGAAGGCGAGGTGATCGGCCGCGAGAAGCACCTGTACAGCATCTACCAGAAGATGCGCGGCAAGCGTAAGGCGTTCAACGAGATCATGGACGTCTACGCCTTCCGCATCATCGTCGACAAGGTCGACACCTGCTACCGCGTGCTCGGCGCCGTGCACAACCTGTACAAACCGCTGCCGGGCCGCTTCAAGGACTACATCGCGATTCCCAAGGCCAACGGCTACCAGTCGCTGCACACCACGCTGTTCGGCATGCACGGCGTGCCCATCGAAATCCAGATCCGCACCCGCGAAATGGAGGAGATGGCCAACAACGGCATCGCCGCGCACTGGCTGTACAAGTCCAACGACGACGAAGTGCCCAAGGGCAACCATGCCCGTGCACGGCAGTGGGTCAAGGGTGTACTCGAACTCCAGCAGAGAGCGGGTAACTCCCTGGAATTCATCGAGAGCGTGAAGATCGACCTGTTCCCGGACGAGGTCTACGTGTTCACGCCCAAGGGCCGCATCATGGAGCTGCCGAAAGGCTCCACCGCGGTCGACTTCGCCTACGCGGTGCATACCGACGTCGGCAATACCTGCATCGCCTGCCGCATCAACCGCCGCCTGGCACCGCTGTCGCAGGCGCTGGAAAGCGGCTCGACGGTGGAAATCGTCACCGCGCCGGGCGCCCGACCGAATCCGGCCTGGCTCAACTTCGTGGTCACCGGCAAGGCGCGCACGCACATTCGCCACGCCCTCAAGCAGCAGCGCCGCTCGGAATCCATCAGCCTCGGCGAACGCCTGCTGAACAAGGTCCTGGCCAGCTTCGACACGCACCTGGAGAAGATTGCCCCCGAGCGCGTACAGGCGGTGCTCGGTGAATACCGCCAGGAAGTCATCGAGGATCTGCTCGAAGACATCGGCCTGGGCAATCGCATGGCCTATGTCGTGGCCCGTCGCCTGCTGGCCGAGAGTGGCGACGAGACCCTGCCGAGCAGCGAAGGGCCGCTGGCGATCCGCGGCACCGAAGGCCTGGTGATGAGCTACGCCAAGTGCTGCACGCCGATTCCGGGCGACCCTATCGTCGGCTACCTGTCCGCCGGCAAGGGCATGGTGGTGCACATGGAAAGCTGTCGGAACATCGTCGACATCCGCCACAACCCGGAAAAGTGCATCCAGCTCAACTGGGCCAAGGACGTCACCGGCGAATTCAACGTCGAACTGCGCGTCGAACTGGAGCACCAGCGCGGCCTGATCGCCCTGCTGGCCAGCAGCGTCAATGCCGCCGATGGCAACATCGAGAAGATCAGCATGGACGAACGCGACGGCCGCATCAGCGTCGTGCAGCTGGTGGTCAGCGTGCATGACCGCGTGCACCTGGCCCGGGTGATCAAGAAACTGCGCGCGCTCAAGGGCGTGATGCGTATCACCCGAGTACGCGCCTGACACAATTCCCCTATTTCGATTCTGTAGGCTGGGCGCTCGACCCAGCCAGTTCTCACAAGGAGCGATTCATGAGCAAGACCGTCATCACCAGCGACAAGGCCCCCGCCGCCATCGGCACCTACTCCCAGGCGATCAAGGCCGGCAACACCGTCTACATGTCCGGCCAGATCCCGCTGGACCCGGTGAGCATGGAACTGGTCGAAGGCTTCGAAGCACAGACCGTGCAGGTGTTCGAGAACCTCAAGGCCGTTGCCGAAGCCGCCGGCGGCTCGTTCAAGGACATCGTCAAGCTGAACATCTTCCTCACCGATCTCTCGCACTTCGCCAAGGTCAACGAGGTGATGGGCCGCTACTTCGAGCAACCCTACCCGGCGCGCGCCGCCATCGGTGTGGCCGCCCTGCCGAAGGGTGCGCAGGTGGAAATGGACGCCATCCTGGTCATCGAGTAAGTCGTTCGAGCGGGGCACCAGGCCCCGCTCTCCCCTTTCCCGGCATGGAGATCGCCATGCGTCTGCTTGCTCTGCTGTTATTGACCGCCCTGCTCGGCGGCTGCGCCAGCGCGCCGAACAACGACCCGAGCGGAACCTGGATCAACCAGGCGGCCATCGATGCCGCCCGCGAAAGCGGTCGCCTGCGCGAAGCCCTGCTCGCCTATGGCCCCAATCTGGAATGGCAGATCGCCCCCGAGCAGCAGCAGGCCAGCTACAGCAACGGCTTCGAACTGGCCGAGGGCAAGCTGCAGAGCGCAGGGGAAAGCCGCTGGCAGGTGACCTTCTATGGCGACTACAAGGAGCAGCTTGCCATTCAGAACGGCGAACTGGTGCAGATCGTCAGCGGCTACTGGCCCGAACAGCACTTTGCCCGTGTTTCCGGCGAGTCCAAAGCGCTGGGCAGCAGCTTCGAACAGGCGCTGTACCGCGACTACCTGGGCGGCGACTGGCTGATCGAGGAAGGTCTCGGCCAGGGCGGCCTGGTGCGCTTCAACAGCGACGGTCAGGTCCAGGGCCTGCCTGGCGCCGAACGCTTCGCCCTGTGCCTGGCGGGTGATTGCGCGGCCATGAGCGGCGAACATGACAGCATCTGGCTGCAGGCCGGCGAGCGGGGCAGCCCCTGGCTGTTCGTGCATGAAGGCAATCAGCTGCGCATCTTCGAAGCGCAGAACCGCGCCCAGTTCGACGAGATGCCCGAGTACCAGCCCGGCCCGCAGCGCTGGTTGCTCAAGCGCCGCTGATCGCTATGCGCCGCCCGCAAAGGAGCGGCGCCACGCTACAAGGCACCCAGCAACAACCAGCCACCCAGCGCCAGCAGCAAGCCGCCACAGCCACGGTCCAGCCAGCGCACACGACGCTGCAACCAGCCGCGCCAGCGTTCCTGATCCAGCAGGCGCACCAGCGCCAGATCCCAGAACAGCACCACCAGGGTCATCCATAGCATTGCCAGGCCCAGCCCCCATGCCGGTATCGCCGATTCGCGCAGCACCCCGAACAGACCGGCATAGAACAGCGGCAGCTTGGGGTTGAGGCTGCTGGCCAGAAGACCCTGGCGCATGCCCTTCCACACCCCGCCCAGCCTCAGCTGATCACCCTGCGGCAGGACCAGATCCCGCCGTGAGGCCAGCGCCTGCAGGCCGATCCAGGCGAAATACAGCCCGCCGACAACCTGCAGTCCGCGCCACAGCCAACTGCCCTCGGCGGGCAACAACGCCATGACGAACAACACCAGTAGCATGCTCAGCAGATTGGCCAGGGCGATGCCGCAGGCACAACCGTCGGCCTGCCGCCGCCCTTTCGTCAGCGCGGTACGAATCAACAGAAAGAAGTCCGGGCCCGGCGACAGCAAGGCAGCGAAATGGGTACCGGCAACCAGCATAAACAACGCGAACATGGGACCTCCGTTTGGCGGAGGCAGTGTCGACAATGACCGGTAGCGCTGTATTGGAAAAAACTCAGAGGAGCCCACCACATGCCCTGTCACCCACCTTTGCATATCCTCACCGGCGGCCCCGGTAGCGGCAAGAGCAGCTTGCTGGCGGTCCTGGCCCAGGCGGACTACAGCGTCGCCGAGGAGGCCGGTCGGGCGATATCCGCGATCAGCAGTCCATCGCAGGCGCGGGGCTTCCCTGGCGCGACCCGAGCCTGTTCGCCGAACTGATGCTGGCTTGGGAGCTCAGGGCTCACCGCCAGGCACTGACGATGAAAGGTCCGGTGTTCTTCGACCGTAGCCTGGTCGATATCATCGGCTACCTGCGCCTGAACGACCTGCCGGTCGGCCAACATCTACTGCAAGCGGTGCGCCAGTTGCGTTACCACAGGCAGGTGTTCTTGCTGCCGCACTGGTCGCAGATTTACTGCAACGACAACGAGCGCCGCCAGGATGCGGCCGAGGCCGAACGAACCTGCGCGGTGATGCGTGAGGTTTATGTAGAAGCCGGTTATCAACTCATCGAGGTACCGCGGATGAGCCTGGCGCAGCGTCGCGACTTCGTGCTGCAGTGCAGCGGTCTCAACCCTTCGCTAACTCACGAAAACGCCCCGGCGTGACCCCGGTAAAGCGGCGAAAAACGCCGTTGAAATGCGCCTGGTCGTAGAAGCCCAGGCCCAGCGCGACCTCGGCCAGCGCCTGCCCCTTCATCAACCTGCGCTTGGCCTCACGCACCCGGCGCTGCAGCAGATAGGTATGCGGCGGCACGCCATAGGCACGACGAAACGCCTCGATCAGGTGACGTGGATGACGCTGCACCAGCGCGGCCAGTTGCTCCAGGCTGACGGCCTCGGTGTAGTGCGCTTCCAGGTAATCACGCAAATACGCTATCACTCCGCTGTCGCGTGATGCCGGCCGCGCCTGGCGCAAGCCGCCGTGACGCACGAACACCAGCTCCAACAGCGCCAGCAACTCGCTCTCCAGCGCCAGCGCATCGCCCCGCTCGAACTCGCCCGCCAGCCGCGCCAGGCCTGTCGCGACCTGACCGTCGTCATGCGGGTTGAGCGTACTGAAGCCATTGGGCAGACGCTTGCGGCCGAGCAGCGCGGGCAGACGCGACTCCTCGATATAAAGCATGCGATAGACCACCCGCGCAGACTCGGCGTGCCCGGTATGCGCCTCGTCCGGGCTCATCAGCGACAGGGTGCCGGCAGGCAGCGCATAGCGCTGACCACGGCACTGGTAGCCCCCGACACCCTGCACGATGGCGCCGATGGCAAAGGCATCGTGGCTGTGCCGGCCGAACGCCTGCCCGGAGAAATCGGCGTGAAACAGCTCGACGCCCGGCAACCAGGGCTGGCCAACAGGCTGTTGGCGCCCACCTCAGCGCTCGGCGAGGATCGCCGCATAACCCTCGCGATAGCTGGGATACTGCGGCGCCCAACCCAGCGCACGGACGCGGGCGTTGCTGCAACGCTTGCTGCCGGCTCGGCGCACGCGCTGTTCATCGCTCCAATGGCTGACGCCCAGTTGCTCACGCAACCAGCCCACCACTTCGTGCAACGGCGTCGGCTCGTCGTCGACACCCAGGTAACAATCAGCCAGGGGCATGCCCGCAGCGTCGGCTTGCAGCAGCGTGGCGAGCAGCCCCGCTGCGTCATCGACATGAATGCGGTTGCCATAGAGCGGTGGCGTCTCGCTGACCCGATAGCCGCCGCGCACCTGGCTCAGCAGCCATTCGCGACCGGGGCCGTAGAGGCCGGTCAGGCGCACCGTGGTCGCCGGCAGGCCGCTTTCCAGTGCCACACGCTCGGCCTCACGCATGATCACGGCGGAAAAACTCTGGGCTTCGGCCGGAGAGTCCTCGTCGATCCATTCGCCCTCCTGCTGCCCGTATACGCCGCTACTGGAGGCGAACAGAATGCGCCGGGGTCGCTGGCCATGCTGCGCCAGCCAGCCCAGCACGCGGCGCAGGCCATCGACATAAGCGGCGCGGTAGCCCGCTTCATCGTGCTGGGTCGCCGCCGCGCAGTACACCAGATAGTCCAGCTGACCCTGCGGCCAATCTCGCGGGCAGGCATCGGCATGCAGATCGCCCTCCAGCGCTTCGATGGCTGCCGGCAGCGCGGCCACGTTGCGGCGCATGCCCAGCACGCGCCAGCCCTGTTCGGCCATACGCAGACCAAGACGGGTACCGACGTCCCCGCACCCGGCGATCAGCAGGCTGTTGCATCCCGACATGCTTTTCTCCCTGACTTTTAAGCGAACGGGCAGTGTAACAGGCCGCTTGAAAACCTCGGCGACGACTGCATGGATGCAGAGGTAGAGCGAAGCAGGACACCCGAGCCGAGGCAGTTAGCGGACCGCATCGGCTGTAGGGAAAAGGGCGCCGCAAACGAGAAAGTCGAGATAGTTTTGCAACAGCCTATTAGCGCGGTTGGTTCATCTGTTTGCAAAGGCTATGCTTGGCGGCAACTTAATGGATAAACACTATGACCCTCACCGAGCTGCGCTACATCGTCACCCTTGCCCAGGAACAGCATTTCGGCCGCGCCGCCGAGCGCTGCCATGTCAGCCAGCCGACCTTGTCGGTCGGCGTGAAGAAGCTGGAGGACGAGCTCGGTGTGCTGATCTTCGAGCGCAGCAAGAGCGCCGTGCGCCTGACACCGGTCGGCGAAGGCATCGTCACCCAGGCGCAGAAGGTGCTGGAGCAGGCCCAGGGCATTCGCGAGCTGGCCCAGGCCGGCAAGAACCAGTTGGCCGCGCCGCTGAAGATCGGCGCGATCTACACCGTCGGCCCCTACTTGTTCCCGCACCTGATTCCGCAGCTGCACCGGGTCGCTCCGGACATGCCGCTGTACATCGAGGAAAATTTCACCCACATCCTGCGCGACAAGCTGCGCACCGGCGAGCTGGACGCCATCATCATCGCCCTGCCCTTTCAGGAAGCCGATGTACTGACCAAGCCGCTGTACGACGAGCCGTTCTACGCTCTCCTGCCAGCCGGCCACCCCTGGGCGGCGATGGAAACCATCGACACCAAGCTGCTCAACGACAAGAGCCTGCTGCTGCTCGGCGAAGGCCACTGCTTCCGCGATCAGGTGCTGGAAGCCTGCCCGACCCTGCGCAAGGGCGGTGATGACCACGGCAAGCACACCACGGTGGAGTCCAGCTCGCTGGAAACCATCCGCCATATGGTCGCCTCCGGCCTGGGCGTGTCGATCCTGCCGTTCTCGGCGGTGGACAGCCATCACTATGCGCCTGGCGTGATCGAAGTGCGTCCGCTCAGCGCGCCAGTGCCGTTCCGTACCGTGGCCATCGCCTGGCGCGCCAGCTTCCCGCGGCCCAACGCCATCGAAGTACTGGCCGACTCCATCCGCCTCTGCTCGGTCGCCCGCAGCCCGCAGACCAAGAGCGCCTGAGGCCGGAAGTGAGCGAGCTGTCAGCGGTTTCCGTCACCGAGCTGAAAGGCGTAGGCGCCGCGCTGGCGGAAAAACTCGCCAAGGTCGGCCTGGAAAACCTGCAGGACGTGCTGTTCCACCTGCCGCTGCGCTACCAGGATCGCACCCGCATCACCCCCATCGGCGCGCTGCGCCCCGGGCAGGATGCGGTGGTCGAAGGCATCGTCGCAGGTGCCGACGTGGTCATGGGCCGCCGGCGCAGCCTGCTGGTGCGCCTGCAGGACGGCAGCGGCACCCTGAGCCTGCGCTTCTTCCACTTCAGCCAGGCGCAGAAGGAAGGCCTCAAGCGCGGCACCGCCCTGCGCTGCTACGGTGAAGTACGCCCCGGCGCCACCGGCCTGGAGATCTACCACCCGGAGTACCGCGCACAGAGCGGTGACGAAGCGGCGCCGGTGGAACAGAGCCTTACGCCCATCTACCCGACCACCGAAGGCCTGACCCAACAGCGCCTGCGCCAGCTCAGCCAGCAGGCATTGGCGCGGCTCGGCCCGCGCAGCCTGCCGGACTGGCTGCCCGACGAGCTGGCCCGCGACTATCGCCTGGCGCCCCTGGATGAGGCCATTCGCTACCTGCACAGGCCGCCGCCAGACGCTGATGTCGAAGAACTCGCCGAGGGTCGTCACTGGGCGCAACACCGCCTGGCCTTCGAAGAACTGCTGACTCACCAGTTATCCCTGCAGCGCCTGCGCGAACAGGTGCGCGCGCAACAGGCGCCGGCGCTGCCGCCGGCGAAAAAGCTGCCGCAGCAATACCTGGCCAACCTCGGCTTCGCCCCCACCGGCGCGCAGCAGCGCGTCAGCGCCGAGATTGCATACGACCTGGCGCAAAGCGAGCCGATGCTGCGGCTGGTGCAGGGCGACGTCGGCGCCGGCAAGACGGTGGTCGCCGCCCTGGCCGCGCTGCAGGCGCTGGAAGCCGATTATCAGGTGGCGCTGATGGCGCCCACTGAAATTCTTGCCGAGCAGCACTTCCTCAACTTCAGCAAATGGCTGGCACCACTTGGCCTGGAAGTGGCCTGGCTGGCCGGCAAGCTCAAGGGCAAGGCCCGCGCCGCCGCACTGGAACAGATCGCCGGCGGCTGCCCGATGGTGGTCGGCACCCACGCGCTGTTCCAGGAGGAAGTAAAGTTCAAGCGCCTGGCCCTGGTGATCATCGACGAGCAGCATCGCTTTGGCGTGCAGCAACGCCTGGCCCTGCGCCGGAAAGGCATCGACGGGCGCTTGAGCCCGCATCAGCTGATCATGACCGCCACGCCCATTCCACGCACCCTGGCGATGAGCGCCTACGCCGATCTGGACACCTCGATCCTCGACGAACTGCCGCCCGGACGCACGCCGGTCAATACCCTGGTGATCGCCGACAGCCGCCGCGATGAGGTCGTCGAACGGGTGCGCAACGCCTGCCAGCAGGGCCGCCAGGCCTACTGGGTGTGCACCCTGATCGAAGAATCCGAAGAGCTCACCTGCCAGGCTGCGGAAACCAGCTTCGAGGAACTCTCCACCGCGCTCGGCGAGCTGCGCGTCGGGCTGATCCACGGACGCATGAAACCGGCCGAGAAGGCCGCGGTAATGGACGAGTTCAAGCAGGGTCACCTGCAGCTGCTGGTGGCCACCACGGTGATCGAGGTGGGCGTCGACGTGCCCAACGCCAGCCTGATGATCATCGAGAACCCCGAGCGCCTCGGTCTGGCCCAGTTGCACCAGTTGCGCGGCCGGGTTGGTCGGGGCAGTGCGGCCAGCCACTGCGTGCTGCTCTACCACGCGCCGCTGTCGCAGCTCGGCCGCGAACGCCTGGCGATCATGCGTGAAACCACCGATGGCTTCGTTATCGCCGAGAAAGACCTGGAACTGCGTGGCCCCGGCGAAATGCTCGGCACCCGGCAAACCGGTCTGCTGCAGTTCAAGGTCGCCGATCTGATGCGCGACGCCGATCTGCTACCTGCGGTTCGCGATGCCGCGCAGGCACTTCTGGAACATTGGCCACAACATGTGGCTCCATTGCTGGAACGCTGGTTGCGTCATGGCCAGCAATACGGTCAAGTGTGAACCTGTTCACAGGACAACCGTCGCCACGAACCATTGCGCAAATCCTCGCTGGTTATACTCCGAGGCATATGCGCCAACGCTGGATATCGATATGACTGAAGCTGCCCTCGCCGCCAACGCCACTGCGCAACCGCCCGCCGTGATCGTGCAACTGCTGAAGAAACTCGCCGTACCCTACCAGGTGCGTGCGGAGCGACCAGGCCAGCCGAGCGAGGCGCGCCTGCAGGCCGTACTGGTGGACGATGCCGTCGGCGCGCTGCTGGTGCTCTACCCGCGCAGCCACCTGCTGGATCTGTCGCGTCTGGCGGAACTGACCGGGCGTCAGCTCACTGCGGTCAAACCCGAGCGCCTGGAGCGCATGCTCGGCAAGCACAACCTGGCCGCCCTGCCTGGCCTGCCACCGCTGACCAGTTCGCCCTGCCTCTATGAAGAGCGCCTGCTGCAGGTACCCAGCCTACTGATCGACTCCGGCCAGCCCGGCGTGTTGCTGGAAGTCCCCACCGAAGCCTTCAAGACGCTGCTGAGCAAGGCCAGCGCCGCGCGTTTCGGTGAGCCGGTTAGCGCGATCAAACCGAATCTGGATCGCCCGCATGATGACCGCGCGGAGATTACCCAGGCCGTGCAGGCCTTTACCGCGCGGCGCATCCAGCAGCGCCTGGAAGAAACCATCGAGATTCCGCCACTGCCGGAAACCGCGCAGAAGATCATCAAGCTGCGGGTCGATCCCAATGCCACGGTGGACGATATCACCGGTGTGGTCGAGACCGACCCGGCACTGGCGGCCCAGGTGGTCAGCTGGGCCGCCTCGCCCTACTACGCCGCGCCCGGCAGGATTCGCTCGGTGGAAGATGCCATCGTCCGCGTGCTGGGCTTCGACCTGGTGATCAACCTGGCGCTAGGCCTGGCCCTGGGCAAGACCCTGAGCCTGCCCAAGGACCAGCCGCAACACGCCACGCCCTACTGGCAACAGGCGATCTACACCGCCGCGGTGATCGAAGGCCTGACCCGCGCCATGCCGCGCGCACAACGCCCGGAAGCCGGCCTGACCTACCTTGCCGGCCTCCTGCACAACTTCGGTTATCTGGTCCTGGCGCACGTCTTCCCGCCGCACTTTTCGCTGATCTGCCGTCATCTGGAGGTCAACCCGCATCTGTCGCACAGCCATATCGAGCAGCACCTGCTGGGCATCACCCGCGAGCAGATCGGTGCCTGGCTGATGCGCCACTGGGATATGCCGGAGGAGCTGTCCAGCGCCCTGCGCTTCCAGCACGACCCGTCCTATGCCGGTGACAGCGCGGCCTTCCCCAATCTGGTGTGCCTGGCGGTCAGCCTGCTGCGTAACCGTGGCATCGGCGCCGGGCCGCAGAGCGATATTCCAGATGACCTGTTCGAGGCCCTGGGCGTGAGCCGGGAAAAAGCCGAAGACGCAGTCAGCAAGGTGCTCAGTGCCGAGGTCGCCCTGCGCGAGCTGGCGGCGCAGTATCAGCATCCACTCTGACAGCGCCCGGCTCGATCATTACGGCTTGCCGGCCCGCTTGCGCAGTTGTTCACGACGCTCGGCGAACAGCTGCGGCACCACTTCCAGGCTGATGGCGAGCAGTTGGCTGACGCTGGCGTGCTCGTACAGCGCCGCATACTCGGCGAGTTGATCGCTGGGCATCTGCCGATAGGCATAGAACATGAAGGTTTCCACTGCCTGCTCGCTGGACTGGCGAATGGCATCGGCCTGCTTCTGCGTCTGCGCCTGCAGCTCGGCCTCAGCGAGATTCTCGCCCCGCGCCCTTAGCGCCAGCAGTGCCTGGGTCTTGCCGACTTCGTAACGCAGCAGGCTGGCCAACTCGGTGGTGCGCGCAGCCGCATCGAGCCGCTTGATCAACTCCAGGCGCGCGCCTCGTGGCGGTTGCGCCTGCAGCCGTTGGCGATACTCAGCCAGGCCTTCGGGCTGCTCGCCAACCGCACTCTCGGCAGCGGTGAAGCGCTGCGCCAGTGGACTGTCGAGACGCTCATGAGCCTGCTCGGCTTGCGTAGCATCGAAACGGGATCCGACCCGTTTAGCCAAATCGAGACAAAACGCCTCGCTCGCGAACAGTCGCGCAAGGCGTTTCTGTTCGGCATCACCCTGGCCGCGCTGCAGCAGCGGCGCACTCTGCTCGCAGAGTAGATGGATGCCCGCCAGCTCGAACAACGGCAACAGGGTCTTGGCGGAGGCTGGCTCGGCTCGCGCCGTGACGGCGGCCAGCAACAGCAGGGGCAGGAGGAAAAGGCGCATGCTCAGGCTTTCCACAGGAACGTGCCTGGCAGCCTAACCAAAGCGCAGCGTCGCGGCCAGCCGCGACGCGAATTGGTGCTTATCAGGCAGCCTTTTTGGGTGCCTCGGTCTTCTTCTTTGGCATCAGGTACTTGGTAAGCCCCTGGAACCACATGACCAGCGCCGGATTGCCCTGGATCTGGATGTCCTTGTTCTGGATACCCTGCATGAAGGCCAGCTGCTTGTTCTTCGCAGTCATGGTTTCGAAGCCGTAGACGGCGTCCTTGAAACCAATGGCGAAAGCGGGCTCTTGAGCCACACCGCGTTTGCTGGTGACGCGCTGACCGGCCACGATGAAGTGGCGGGCGACCTTGCCATCCAGGGTATGCAGTTGAAAGACCATGTCGCGACCTTCGAGCTGCTGGCGGAATGCCGGATTTTCACGGCTGGCCTTGGCCATCAGGCGGCCCAGCATCCACAAAAGAAAACGGAATTTCATGCACAGGCCCTCGTGATCGAAGATGATGGGCGCGCATTGTAGTGGTTTTTCAGCAAGACTACAGCCTGGCGAAAGCATGCCTGCGATGGCTGGTGAGGTAAGCAGACTGCGTAGGGGATCCCGGAGCCGAGCGGCTCCGGGCAGCGGGCTCAGTTGACCGCGTCTTTCAGGGACTTGCCCGGTTTGAAGGCAACGGTGTTGCTGGCCTTGATCTTCACCGGTTGGCCGGTTTGCGGGTTCTTGCCCGTACGGGCGCCACGGTGGCGCTGAACGAATGTGCCGAAACCAACCAGGGTGACACTGTCCTTGCGGTTCAGTGCACCGGTGATTTCTTCCAGTACGGCGTTGAGTACACGATTGGCCTGATCCTTGGTCAGATCAGCCTTTTCGGCGATGGCGGCGGCGAGTTCCGGTTTGCGCATAGATGCCTCTTTGACGGTTTTTTGTTGTTGTGTCCGTGCTGTTCTTCCAGAACAGCGCCCAAGGCGCCGCAACAGCTCTGCGCTGCGGCAGACCCTTGGGAGAATGGCATGCCGCATCGCGCCGCGCCAGTCTCGCCCGCCACTTTAACCAGGCAAATTCGTGGCGTATCCGACAGAACGGCAGGCAATCATGCCAGCAGCGCAGGCAGCTCCTTGTTCAGGGCCAGTTTCTCCTGCACCGCGGCGCCGGTCAGCGCATAACCGAGCAGTGCGCCGGAAGCCTCGCGGCAGAGCGCCTTGATATCGCGGCCGCTGCCTTCGACGGTCCACTCTCCCTGGCTACCACGCGGCGGCGGCGAGACCACCAGCGGGCATGCCGGCGTCTTGACCGTCACCGGCATCGGCCCGTAGCCCACCGCTGTCGGCTCGCCGGCCAGGGTTTTGGCCAATGCCCGGGCACAGGCCATCAGCGGCATGACATAAAGCAGGTTGAGGCCATCGACCTCGGCGCAATCTCCCAGGGCATAGATATTGGCGTGCGAGGTGCGCAGGTGGCGGTCGACCATCACGCCACGGTTGATGTCCAGACCGGCTGCTGCAGCGAGTGCGGTGCGCGGGCGTAGTCCGACTGCGGAAACCACAGCATCGCATGGGATCAGGCGACCATCGGACAGCGTGGCCTGCAGCGCGTCACCCTGGCGGTCGAGACTGGCCAGCACCGGGCCGAGATGAAAACGCACGCCCAGATCTTCCAGGCCAGCCTGCACGGCAGATGCCGCAGCCGGATGCAGCAGAGCTGGCATCACCTGCTCGCAGGGCGCCAGCAACTCGACCTGGTAGCCGCCGGCAGTCAGATCGTTGGCGAACTCGCAGCCGATCAGGCCCGCGCCGAGAATCAGCACGCGCCGCTTGCCGGCCACGGCGCTCCGAAAGCGCGCATAGTCCTCCAGGTCATTGATCGGAAACACCGCGTCCTGGGCATCACCTTCCACCGGGATGCGAATCGGCTCGGCACCCCAGGCCAGCACCAGATCGCGATAAGGCACGGCCTCCTCACCGATCCACAGACGCTTGTGGCCGGGGTCGATGCCGGTGATGCGGGTATGAGTGCGGATCTCTGCGTTGAGCTGCTCGGCCATGGCGCCGGCTTCGGCCATGGCCAGGCCATCGGCATCCTTGTTCTTGCCGAAGCCGGTGGACAGCATTGGCTTGGAGTAGGAACGGCCGTCGTCGGCGGTGATCAGCAGCAGGGGCGTCTGCGTGTCGAGCTTGCGCCATTCCTTGGCCAGGTTGTAGCCGGCCAGGCCGGTCCCGACGATGACGACTGGTGCACTCATGCTGTGATTCCTCGCTACACAAACAACGCAACGGCCCGCTGGCCGTCACCATTGATTCAAAAGATTCAGGTGCGCTCGATACGCTCGAAGTGAACTGGGCCGCAGTCGTTGCAGGCCTGGGTCAGTCGACTGAGAGATCTCACTGGAAGTGGCGCCACCACACCCTACTGGATCAGGCAGCAACTGGCCAGAAGTGGCGCGGTAGCGAAGGTAGAGCCGCCCGACAGCGCGGGCGGTTTCTAGAATGCGGCTTGGCTTAGAACGCCAGGCCGACGCGCAGGCCGACCTGCTCCTGCTTGAGCTTGCTGCGCTCGGCGACGGCACTGTTGCTGTCGAGCTCATAGCGGGTCTGGGTGTAGTACAGGCTGGTGCTGATCGGCAGGTTATTGATGCCCTTGTTCCACAGCACGGTCAGTTCACCGTAGGGATTGACCTTGTCTTTGAGGTCCACGGAATCACTGTCGCCATCGATCTTCAGGCGCGCTTCGGCGTCGATCGAATAGCGAGCACCCACTTCCAGGCGCAGGGTGTAATCCGGCGTCAGGTAGTTGTAGCCGAGCCCGGCCTTGGCGAAGGGCGATTTGCTGGTCAGCTTGACGTTGCTGTCGAACGGTCCGACGTCGTCCTGCTCGATGCGGCCCCAGTCGTAGCCACCACCGACGATCACGTCGACATAATTGTTGGTGCTCAGCGCGGCGCGCAGGCCGAGGTCGATATCGGCACGCGCGGACTTGTATTCCACATCGTCCTTGTCACGGTACTGGCCTTCGATGCCCGCCTGGTAGATGAAGCCTTCCTGCCCGGTCAGCTTGTTGCCGAAGTGGTAGAACAGGCCGCCCTGGTTGAGGCGTTCCTTGTCGCTTTCATCGTCCACGGTGAGCTTGTACTGATTGTGCGAAGCGATGACACCAAAGGTGGAGATGGGGTCGGTGACCGAGTCTGCATAGGCCTGCGAGGCGCCCGCCAGGCAAAGGGCGAGTGTTGCTTTGGGGGTTATGCTGGACAGCTGCATGACGATTTCCTTGGCAATTGAGTGGATAACGTCCCCGCGCGAGGTGGGACGCAAGTACCTAGACTGAGCCTGTAGGGAGTGATTCGCCCCGCCCGATGAGCGGTCGCCAAGCTGAACAGGCGCTGAACGAGCAGCTAACGTCCATGAACTTGTCGTCAAGTTCCGACTCAGCGATCAATCGCCATGAGGCCTTTCACCGCAGCGGCGCCGTCGCCTGGCGCCCTGCGGCGTCAGTCCAGCTTGACCACTTTGGCCAGGACCACCTTGGGTCCCTTCATCTTCTTGACGATGATGCGCAGGCCATCGGTTTCCAGCACCTCTTCTTCTTCAGGCATGCGCTTGAGGGTCTCGTAGATCAGACCGGCGAGCGTCTCGGCCTCGATATGGTCGAGGTCGACGCCGAGCAGCCGCTCGACCTTGGCCAGCGGCGTGTCACCGCGCACCAGCAGCTTGCCCGGCTGGTAGGCGAGAATGCCGCGCTCGGCCTTGCGGTGTTCGTCCTGGATATCGCCCACCAGCGCTTCCAGCACATCCTCCATGGTCAGGTAGCCGATCACCTTGCCGTCGGCCTCCTCGACCAGGGCGAAGTGCGCGCCGCCCTGGCGGAACTGTTCGAGCAGCTGCGACAGCGGCATATGCCGACTGACGCGCTCCAACGGGTGCATCAGGTCCCCCAGCTTCAGCGCCGACGGCAGCATCTCCAGCAGCGATAGATGCAGCAGCAGATCCTTGATGTGCAGCACGCCGACGAACTCGCCCTTGCTCTCGTCGAAGATCGGGTAGCGGCTGTACTTATGCCGGCGGAAGGTGGCGAACACCTGGTCCAGACCAGCGTTGAGCTCGAGGAAGATCAGGTCTTCACGCGAGTTGGCCCAGTCCACCACTTCCAGTTCGCCCAGCTCGACCGCCGACGCCAGCACGCGCAGGTCCTGGTCGTTGTCGCTGGTGGCGCGGCTGGAATGCAGAATCAGCTTGAGCTCTTCACGGCTGTAGTGGTGCTCGTGGTGCGGCCCCGGCTCGCCCTGCCCGGCGATGCGCAGGATGGCGTTGGCGCTGGCATTGAGCACGAAGATCGCCGGATACATCAGCCAGTAGAAGGCGTACAGCGGCGCGGCTGTCCACAGCGACAGCAGCTCCGGTTTGCGGATGGCCCAGGACTTGGGCGCCAGCTCGCCGATGACGATGTGCAGGTAGGAAATGATCGAGAACGCGGTGAAGAAGGCGATACCGTGAATCAGCTTAGGTGACTCAACGCCCACCGCCACCAGCAGCGGCGTGAGCAATTCTGCAAAGGCCGGCTCACCGACCCAGCCCAGGCCCAGCGAGGCCAGGGTGATGCCCAGCTGGCAGGCCGAGAGGTAGGCGTCCATCTGGTTGTGTACGGTGCGCAGGATGTGCCCGCGCCAGCCGTGGGCCTCGGCCAGGGCATCGACCTTGGTCGCGCGCAGGCGCACGATGGCGAACTCCGCGGCGACGAAGAAACCGTTGAGCAGTACCAGGAACAGGGCGAACAGCATGAGGCCGAAATCGGCAAAGTAGGCAGAAGCGGGGAGACTCGTGGAGGGGTCCATGAAGGTTCGGATTGGCCAATGATCGCTAGAGGTTGGAGCTTCGTCGTGGCGAATGCAAGCACTCAGCGCGCGCGCTGCACCACCTGCGCCGCAGCGAAATGGCAGGTGAAGGTGCTGCCCTTGCCGGGCACGCTGCTGATCTCCAGATTGCCGCGGTGGCGCAGCAGCACATGCTTGACGATGGCCAGGCCGAGGCCGGTGCCGCCGGTGTTGCTGGCGCGGCTGGAATCGACGCGATAGAAGCGCTCGGTCAGACGCGGCAGATGCTTGGCGTCGATGCCCATGCCGGTGTCGCTGACCGCCAGGTGCGCCCCCTTCTCGTCACCCCACCAGCGAATGCGGATGTCGCCACCGGCCGGGGTGTACTTCACGGCGTTGAACACCAGGTTGGAGAAGGCGCTGCGCAGCTCCGCCTCGCTGCCCTTGAGCTTGAGGTGTGGATCGGCCTCTAGGCTGATGCGGTGGTGCTGATCGCCCGAAAGAGCCTGGGCATCATTCTTGATTGACAAGAGCATCAGGTCGGCCGCCACCGGCTGGTTGTCCGAGGGGTAGTCAGTGGCTTCCAGTTTGGCCAACAGCAGCAGATCGTTGAGCAGGGTCTGCATGCGCGCACCCTGCTGCTGCATCTGCTGCAGCGCCCGCAGCCAGCGCGGATTGACCGCCTCGACATTGTCCAGCAGGGTCTCCAGATAGCCGGCAATCACCGTCAGCGGCGTGCGCAGTTCGTGGGAGACGTTGGCGACGAAGTCCTTGCGCATCTGTTCCAGCTGATACAGACGGGTGACGTCGCGCACCAGCAGCAGGTGCTCGCGATTGCCGTAGCGAGTGATATGGAATTGCAGGCGACGACGGTCGTTGACCGGCGAGGGAATCTCCAGCGCATCAGTGTAACTGCCGCGCTCGAAGTATTCCTTGAAACGCGGGTCGCGCACCAGGTTGGCCAGTTGCTGGCCGCTGTCCTGCGGTGTCTTGAGGCCCAGCAGGGTCTCGGCGGCGCGGTTCCACCACTCCAGATTGCCCTGGCTGTCGAGCATTACCACGGCGTCCTTGAGCGCCGCCGTGGACTCCTGCACGCGATCGATCACCGCCTGCAGACGGCCGCGGGCCTTCTGGTTGCGACGCTGCAGGTGATAGATGCTGTCGAACACCTCGCCCCACAGGCCGTAGCCATCCGGTGGCGGTTCATCGGGTTTGTGCTCGCGCAGCCATTTGTGCAGGCGCAGCAATTGGCTGAGGGTCCAGCCCAGGTGAATGGCCAGACCAAGGGCCAGCACCCAGGCGTACTCGCCGGTGAGGAAACCGAGCAGCAGGCAAGCACCCACCAGCAGCAACAGCCGACGCACCACGGCGCCACGCCAGTCTTGATTCACGATGGAGCGCATCCTTGTCGAGCGGCTGGCGCAAATTCGCGCCAGCGATTAACCCTTGGTGGAGAAACGATACCCAGTCCCACGCACGGTTTGCACCAGGTTTTCGTAGGCATCGCCGAGGGCCTTGCGCAAACGGCGGATATGCACGTCGACGGTGCGCTCCTCGACATAGACGTTGCCGCCCCAGACCTGGTCGAGCAGTTGGCCGCGGGTATAGGCGCGCTCCTGATGGGTCATGAAGAATTGCAGCAGACGGTATTCGGTCGGGCCCATCTCGGCGGGCTTGCCGTCGATGGTCACGCGATGGCTGATCGGGTCGAGCAGCAGGCCGCCCACTTCGATCGGCGCCTCGCTGTCGCTTGGCCCTGCGCGGCGCAGCACGGCCTTGAGACGCGCCACCAGTTCGCGTGGCGAGAAGGGCTTGGTGATGTAGTCGTCGGCGCCGACTTCCAGGCCCTGGATCTTGTTGTCCTCTTCGCCCTTGGCGGTGAGCATGATGATCGGGATATCGCTGGTCAGCTCGTCGCGCTTCAGGCGCCGGGCCAGCTCGATGCCACTGGTGCCGGGCAGCATCCAGTCGAGCAGGATCAGATCGGGTTTGCGGTCGACGATCACGGCATGGGCCTGCTGGGTATTCTCCGCTTCCAGGCACTCGTAGCCAGCCATCTCCAGGGCCACCGCGATCATCTCGCGGATCGGTGCTTCGTCATCGACGATCAGGATGTTCTTGCCAACCATGGGGGCCTTAGCCTCTATTCGTTTCTCTGTCTGCGCCGCATTAGATAACGGAATTATTGCAGCGATATGACAGGTAAGCGGCAGTGCCTAGCGCAATGCGTAGTCCAGCACGATTCCGACAAAGATCGCCAACCCCGCCCAGTGGTTGTGCAGGAAGGCGTTGAAGCACACCAGTGGCTCGCGGCGGCGGGTCACATGGAATTCCCAGGCAAAGCATGCGGCGGCCACCAGCAGACCGAGGTGGAAGTACAGGCCCAGCTCGAAATGTGCGCCAGCCAGCAACAGGCAGAGCAGCGCCAGGCCCTGCAGGCTGGCGATGATCAGGCGGTCGGCGTCACCGAAGAGGATGGCAGTGGATTTAATCCCGATCTTCAGATCGTCCTCGCGGTCGGCCATGGCGTAGTAGGTGTCGTAGGCCACGGTCCACAGCAGGTTGGCGATGTACAGCAGCCAGGCTTCAGGCGGCAGGCTGCCGGTCTCGGCGGTGAAGGCCATCGGCATGCCCCAGGAGAAGGCCGCACCAAGCACCACCTGCGGGTAGAAGGTGTAGCGCTTCATGAACGGGTAGCAGGCGGCCAGGGCCAGGCCGCCGAACGACAGCCAGATGGTGGTGGCGTTGGTGAACAGCACCAGCACGAAGCTCAGCGCCACCAGCACGGCGAACAGCACCAGCGCCTCGCGCGGCTTGACCTTGCCGCTGGCCAGCGGGCGCGCCTGGGTGCGGCTGACGTGGCCGTCGAAGTTGCGGTCGGCATAGTCGTTGATCACGCAACCGGCGGCGCGCATCAGGATCACGCCGACGACGAAGATGAACAGATTCTTCGCACTCGGCACGCCTTCGGCCGCCACCCACAGTGCCCACAAGGTCGGCCACAGCAGCAGGTAGATGCCGATCGGCTTTTCCAGGCGCATCAGCTGGATGAAGTCCCAGGCGCGCGGGTGCAGGCGGGTGGTCGATTGCAGCAGGCGGGTGTACATCGAAGCGTCTCCGTGCAGGTTGCGCGGATTATACGGGCAAGCGCGTGTGGGAGGCGCTTTAGCGGCGATGCTCACTGCCACAGGCGCCCAGGGCGTACTCGGCTTTGGCTTGCTGCGTCGCTCTACCTTGCATCCATGCAGTCGTCGCGAAGCAGCACGCCATGGGCCAACATGCCTGAGCGACGGTATTGCGAACTCTAGGCCTCGATGCCCGCCGCCAGCCAGAACGCCGGCAGAAACACCTCGGCCACCAGCACGCCGAGCGCACCACGGCTGAAGCAGGAGCGGCGCGCCCACAGGCGCTCTTCGCGCACCTCCGGTGGCAGCCAGGCAGCCGGATAACGACAGGCCTGCAACTCGCCGCGGTCGAAGGCACGGTCACTGAACAGCAGCTCACCCAGCGAGCGACTGCCCAACTCGGCCAGGTTCAGCCCCGAGCCTTCCAGCGCGCTACGCGCGGCGACGCTGCGGGCGAACACCCAGGGCTGCCCGTGACCACGCAGGTACACCTCGCGCACCCAGCCCTGGCTGCCTTCGGCGACGCCGATCAGCGCGCATTCGTCGCTGCGCAGGCGCTGCCAGCCTTCCTGCAGCGGCGTGACGGAGAAGCCGTCATGCGACAGCGCGGTGAGGCGGCGGGTCAGCGAGTCTTCGTTGAACAACCAGTCGCGCACACCGGCAGCCGGCTGCGGATGCAACTGGGCGCAGGTCAGCCAGCGCGGCGGATGAGCGAGAGCAGCGTGAGGCACGGGAGGAATCACCACGGATCGAAAGCGCGCGAGTCTAGCACGGCGTGGCAGGTGCCTTCAGTTCGCCGCTGGAGGTACAGGCGTCAGACCATGGGAGCGGACTTGTCCGCGAATGCCGGCCTGCCTAAAGCTCGCGGACGAGTCCGCTCCCACAAGAGCCGAGGAGGGGTTGAGTACTCAATACGGCTGCGGTGTGTACAGCTGGCCGGCGCCCGGCTCGCCGAGCAACTGGTCGAGAATCTCGTTGTACATGGCCAGCAGCTTGCCGTTGCGCTAGTTCGAGGTGTCTGCGCTGGGCCTGTGGATAACGCGCCAGCAGCTGCGGCAGGTGCCTTCAGTTCGCCGCTGGAGGTACAGGAGCCAGACTGTGGGAGCGGACTTGTCCGCGAATGCTGGCCTTCCTAAAGCTTGCGGACGAGTCCGCTCCCACAAGAGCCGAGGAGGTGTTGAGTACTCAATACGGCTGCGGTGTGTACGGCTGGCCAGCGCCCGGTTCGCCGAGCAACTGGTCGAGAATCTCGTTATGCATAGCCAGCAGCTTGCCGTTGCGCTCGTTGAGACGCTTGCACTGGCCGGCCAGTTGGCCGAGCTGCTCCCAGGTGAGTTCGAGGTGTTTGCGCTGGGCCTGTGGATAACGCGCCAGCAGCTGCGGCAGGTGCCTTCAGTTCGTCGCTGGAGATACAGGCGCCAGGCCGTGGGAGCGGACTTGTCCGCGAATGCTGGCCTGCCTAAAGCTCGCGGACGAGTCCGCTCCAACAAGGGCCAAGGAGGTGCTGAGTGCTCAATACGGCTGCGGTGTGTACAGCTGGCCGGCGCCCGGCTCGCCGAGCAACTGCTCGAGAATCTCGTTATGCATAGCCAGCAGCTTGCCGTTGCGCTCGTTGAGACGCTTGCACTGGCCGGCCAGTTGGCCGAGCTGTTCCCAAGTGAGTTCGAGGTGCTTGCGCTGGGCCTGTGGATAACGCGCCAGCAGCTTTTGCATGGCGCTGTTGCCACTGCCCAGCTGGAAGGCGGCGAGCACCTTGCTGCGGCGTTCCGCGCGCGCCTTGGCCTGGTCGACCAGCGGCAGGATCTGTTCGTTGAGCAGGTCGATCTGCCTGCTGTCTCGCTTGAGCAACTGTTGATACAGCTCCTGCATCAGACCGCGCAGGGTCAGATAGTCGGCGCAGTCCTGATGCAGGTCCTGCTCGACGATCTGCAACAGCTGTTGCTCACGCGCAGTGGTCACGCATCGCTACCGCTGTGGTAGGTCAGCATGCTGCCGGCCAGTGCGGCCGGATCGCTGCTCAGTTCACCGCGCGCCAGGGCGGCCTTGAGCTGAGCGACCTTGTCCAGATCGACGTCCGGCAGGCTGCGCAGGGCGTCCTGCAACTGCTCCAGACGCGGTTCCTGGCTGGTGCTGGTGCGGGCATTGGCGCCTGGCTGCGGACGGGCGCTCTGCACCTGCGCCGGAGCGTCGCTGGGCAGGTTGAGGCTGGGCTTGAGATGCCTGCTGATTTCCATGATTCGAATCCAACTCGCGTGGTGTTATGGCCTAAGAGCGACCGGGCACGGCAAGAACTTAAACACGTCGAATGAAAATTAGCTGACCTGGGTGCGCCACCAGGCCTGCGCGGCCAGACCATCCTGAATCTTCTGCTCCTGGCGGGCAAGCTGCTCCTGCCACTGCCCCATCTTGCCCTCGAGAAACTGGGTGATGACCTTCTCGCTGCGCATCGCCGCCAGCAGCTCGCGCTGAATACGCGCCAGGTTCTCCTCGGCCAGCGCCAGCTCGCGACGCTGCAGTTCGACCATCTTGTACAGGGTCGCCTTGTAGCGCTGCTGATTGTCGCGCTGCAGAGGCGTGGTCATCGGCACGGTGAAGCCGCACAAGCGGCTGAGGCCGGTGATGTTGTTGCGGTAGCGCTGGCAGAGGTTCTGTTGATAACTGACCCGGCCGAGCATTTGCTGCACCTTGCTGCCGCGCAGGCTGGCCAGGCGTCCGAGCATTTCCAGCTGTTCTTTCATTTGATGATGCTCTGCAAGGTGGCGATGCTGGCGCCGAGCTCGGCGCTGGCACCGACCTCCTGGCGCAGGAAGCGTTCGAGGCTGGGCGCCAGCTGCACGGCGCGGTCGGTCTTGGCGTCCATGCCCGGGGTGTAACCACCCAGCGGGATCAGCTCCTTGATCTTTTCATAGGTGCTGTAGAACTCCTTGAACTGGCGCCCGGCAGCCAGGTGCGCAGGCTCGCCGACCTGGCTCATGCAGCGGCTGACCGAGGCGGAAATGTCGATGGCCGGGTAGTGGCCGACATCCGCCAGGCGCCTTGAGAGCACGATATGGCCGTCGAGGATGGCGCGCGCGCAATCGACGATCGGGTCCTGATGGTCATCGCCCTCGGCCAGCACGGTGTAGATGGCGCTGAGGCTGCCGCTGCCGCTCTCGCCGTTGCCGGCGCTCTCCACCAGTTCCGGCAGCATGCCGAACACCGACGGCGGATAGCCCTTGGTCGCTGGCGGCTCGCCGAGCGCCAGGGCGATCTCGCGCTGTGCCATGGCGTAGCGGGTCAGCGAATCGACCAGCAGCAGCACGTCCTGGCCCTGGTCGCGAAAATAGGCGGCGATGCTATGGCACAGCTCGGTGGCCTTCAGGCGCATCAGCGGCGACTCGTTGGCCGGCGCCACCACCACCACCGCCTTGCGCAAGCCTTCCTCGCCGAGCGAATGGAGAATGAATTCCTGCACCTCGCGACCACGTTCGCCGATCAGCCCGACCACCACCACATCGGCCTTGGTCTGTCGGGTGATCATCCCCAGCAGCACGCTCTTGCCTACCCCGGAACCGGCGAACAGGCCGACACGCTGGCCTTTGCCGAGGGTCAGCAGGCCGTTGATGGCGCGCACGCCGACATCCAGCGCGGCCTCCACCGGGCGCCGCTTGAGCGGATTGACCGAAGGCAGCTCGACCGGCAGCGGGTCGCGCCCGGAGAGCTTGCCGCGCTCGTCCAAAGGCTCGCCAAGACCATTGACCACACGGCCAAGCCAGGACTCATCGATCTGCAGCAACGCCTCGTCCTTGGCCGGGAATACCCGCGAGCCGGCGGCCAGGCCGACCGGCTTCTTGAATGGCATCAAATAGGTGATATCGCGGTTGAAGCCGACCACCTGCGCATCCAGCAGGCTGCCGTCGGCCTGCTCGACGCGGCAGCGCTGGCCGGTGCTGCGCTGGCAGCCGAGGCTTTCCAGGAGCATGCCGGAAACCCGCACCAGGCGGCCGGCCACCTTGGCCAGCTGCACACCGTCGAGCGAGCGCAGCGCTTCGTCGAGTTTGTAGTCGAGCATCCGCGTTCGCTCCCGCTCAGGCTTCGGCCAGGTGCATGTGCTCGGCCAGCGTATCGATGCAGGCATCCAGACGCTGCTGGCAGCCCACGTCGGCCTCGGCCTGCGGCGTGACTACTCTGCACTCGCCCAGCGCCAGGCGCTCGTCGGCCACCAGCTTCCAGCCGGCGGCACGTTCCGGCGCCACGGCCTTGATCCGCGCGTATTCCTCGGGGCTGAGCAGTACCTGCACGTCTTCGGACTCGCCCGGCATGCTCGCCAGGGCTTCCTCGACCAGCGCCAGCAACTGGGTCGGATGCAGCGTGAGTTCGCAGCGGATCACCTGCTGCGAGACCTTCTTCACCAGCTCCAGCAACTCCTGGCGGCGCTTGTGCTCCAGCTCGCCGAGGTACTGTTCGACCTTCTCGCTGATCTGCTGCAGCGGCTGCGCAGCCAGTTCGAATTCGCGACGGCCCTCCTCGCGGCCTTCCTCACGCCCGAGTTTCAGCCCCTCGTCACGGCCCTGCTCGAAGCCGGCCTGGCGCCCGGCCTCCTCGCCTTGCTGCAGGCCGTCCTGGTAGCCCTTCTCGATGCCTTGCTGAAAGCCGTCGGCCATGGCCCGCTGCAGACCGGCGGCATCGCCGCTCCAGTCCACTGCCGGCTGGCTGTTGCGCGGCGGGAAGCGGTAGGCGCGCCACTGGCGGGCGTCGCCCTTGATTACCTTGACCGTCATCTCATTCCACCGTCTGTTCGCGGAACAGCTGCACCTGCAGCTCGCCGTTGGCCGACATTTCGCGCACCACGGCCATGATGTCCTTGCGCACCTGCTCGACGCGGCTCAACGGCACCGGGCCCTGGCGGCGATTGATCGACTCCATCTGCTGCGCCTGGCGCTTGGGCATGGCGCCCTGAATGGCGCGCACCAGCTCGGGCTCGGCGCCCTTGAGGGCGACCACCCACTCTTCCAGCGGCACGGCTTCGAGCAGCGCCTGGAGCACGTCCTGGTTCTGCCGCGAGAGGATGAAGAAGTCGTACATTTCATCCTCGATGCGCTCGACCAGCTGGTCGTCATGAGCACGCAGCAGCTCGAACATCTGCCCGCGGTCGCCCTTGAAGCGGTTCATGATGTCGGCGGCCTGCTTGATTCCGCGCACCTGCGAGCCCTGGGTGCTGAGTACCGCCAGGCTGCGCTCGATCAGTTGCTCCAGCTCGGCGATGACGTCGCTGTTTACTTCGCTGAGGTTGGCGATGCGGTAAAGCAGCTCGTCCTGGCGCTCCTTGGGCATGCACTCGAGTACGTCGCTGGCCATGCCCGGCGGCAGGAAGGCGAGGAACACCGCCTGCATCTGCGCGTGCTCCTTGGCGATCAGCGCGGCGAACTGCTTCGGATCGAGCCACTCCATCTTGGCCATCTTGGCGCGGATTTCCTCGCCGTAGATGCTGTCGAGCAGCGAACGGGTGATCTCGCTGCCCAGCGCCTTGCTGAGCATGCCGTCGAGATAGCCACGCGAGGCGCCCTTGATGCTGCTCTGCTCCTTGTAGTCCTCGAAGAAACGGCCGATGACGTCGGAGACCATCGGCTGCTTGACGTTGGACAGGCGCGCCATGGCCTGGCTGATGCTGACGATCTCCTCGCGCGAAAAGTGCTTGAGCACGCCGGCGGAAATCTCGTCGCCCATGCTCAGCATGAGGATCGCGGCCTGCTCGGAAGAACTCAGCGAACGCTTCTGCACGCGCAGGCGCATTTCTTTGGCGGTGGAACCACCGCGGCCGTCAGGCTGGGTTGAGGTCTCGCTCATTGCGTCCTATCCATTGTTTGATGACTTCCGAGACGCGCTCGGGATCGTTCTTGGCCAGCATCTGCAGGTGTTCGATCTGCAGCTCCAGGCCCGAGCCAGGCGCCGGCAGGCGAATCTCCGACAAAGGGCTGAGTTCACCGAGGATGGTGGCCCCCGGCGCATCGTCGCCAACGCGGGCCAGCAGGCGCTCGGCCGCACGCTCGGCATGCAGCGCCAGCTGATCATCGCCCTCGGCCACCGCCGGCAGCGCCGCCTGGTTGCGCTGGCTCAGGCTGCGTACCGCAGGACGCACCACCATCAGCAACAGCAGCAGACTGATCAGGGCGAACACGCCAAGCTTGGCCAGGTCGTGCACCTTGGTGTTTTCCCACCAGGGCAGCAGGTCCTCGCCCGCGCCATTGATGCTGGCATCGGTAAAGGGGAAGACGCTCAGCGTCAGCAGGTCGCCGCGCGCCTGGTTGAAACCCACGGCGCTCTTGACCATCGCCGCGAGCTCCTCGCGCGCCTCTGGCGTCCAACCACCCTCCGGCGCCACCGCGGCATTGAGCACCACGGCGATGCTCTGCTGACGCAGGCTGAACGGCGCATGTTTGACGTGGGTAATGCTCTGGTCGTAATCGAGTTGGCGGTTGGATTCCTTGCGCAGCGAGGTCGCCGCCTGGTTGGCGTTGTCCGCCTGAGCACCCGCCTGCGCCTGCTGGTTGGCGGCCTGATTGGCCGGTGGGGCCGGTTGCGGCGGCTGATTGGCCAGCGAACCGGGCACACCAAGCGCCAGCTGGTCGAGCACGCTTTCGTCACGCAGCACTTCATTGCGCAGCCGCGGGTTCTCGCCATAAGCCTGGAAGGTTTCTTCCTTCTGGCTGAAGTCGATGTCGGCCGACACGCTGATACGATAATTGCCGCCACCGAGCACCGGCGCCAGCACCGCTTCGGCATTGGCCACCGCCTTGCTCTGGTAGTCATCGACCACCTGCCAGTTCTGCACCGGGCCGCCGAGGGTATCGATGCCGCGCGACAGCAACGCGCCGTACTGATCGACCACCTGCACGTTGCCGGCCTCGAGCTGCGGCACGCTGCCGGCCACCAGATTGACGATGGCGCTGACCTGCTCCGGCGCCAGCTTGTAACCAGGTGCCAGCTGCAGCATCACCGAAGCCTTGCCCGGCTCGCGCTTGCCGACCACGAAGGAACTGCTTTCCTGCAACGCCAGGTGCACGCGGGCACCTTCTACGCCCTTGAGCGCCATCACCGTGCGCGCCAGTTCGCCCTCCAGGCTACGCTTGAGGCGTACGTCCTGGACGAACTGGCTGGTGCCCAGCGGCTCGTCCTTGTCGAACAGCTCGTAGCCGGCCGGCACCTTGACCTGCACGCCCTTGGCCGCCAGCAGCATGCGCGCGCGGCCGAGCTGATCCTCGCGTACCAACACCTGACCGCTCTGCGGATGCAGGCGGTAGCTGATGGCGTCGCCATCAAGCACCTGCATCACCTCGGCGGCCGGGTAGGCCTCGCCGGCTCCGTACAGCGGGCGGAAAGAGCCCTGGTCACGCCAGAGGTAGAACACCACACCAACCGCCAGCAAGGCGGCGATCAGCGCGAGGCCGATCAGGGTCATGCGTGGGTCGAGTTTCAGCCCGGTTTCGGGCAGCTTGCTTCTTATAGTCTGCAGCACGCGTCAGTCCCCGATCCGCTTACAGCGGCATCTTCATGATGTCGTCGAAGGCGCTGGAGAGCTTGTTGCGCACCTGCATCAACGCGCTGAAGGAAACGCTGGCCTTCTGGCTCTCGATCATCGCGCCCACCAGGTCATCGCTCTGCCCACTGTCGACGGCCGCCATCAGCTCGCCGGAGCGATGCTGCTGTGCGTCGACCGCACGTACCGCATGATCGAAAGCGGTGGCGAAACCGCCCTCGCCAGGCTGCCCGACGAAGGCCTGCGCAGGCTTGATCGGCGACGCTTCGCCGAGGTTCTTCATCTGCTCCATGCGGCCCAGCAGGTCCTGCTGCACCTGGCTAATCGGATTCATCCTTTTGTTTCTCCTAGACGGGAATCTGAACGCCCTGCTCGCGCATGGCGTTAAGGCGATAGCGCAGTGCGCGCGGGGTCATGCCAAGGCTTTCGGCGGCCTTGGTCTTGTGCCCGCCGAAACGGCGGATGGTGTCGATCACATGTTGGTACTCGGCCCACTTGCCACTGGCGCGCAAGGCTGCCTTGCCGCCCTCGAGCACCTGTGGCTGCAGGCGTGGCGCCAGCTCTGCCGCGCTGCTGGCGGCAACGCTCAGGCCCAGGTCCTGGGCCTGGATGTACAGGCCATTGCGCAGGATCAGCGCACGCTGCAGGCAATTCTCCAGTTCGCGCACATTGCCCGGCCAGTCATGCGCCAGCAGCGCGCGGCAGGCATCTTCGGTCAGCAGTTCATGGCGCGCGTCCTGCGGCGCGTACTGGCGAATGAAACGGCGCGCCAGGGCCAGCACGTCCTCCTTGCGCTCGCGCAGCGGACTGATGTGCAGCGGCAATACGTCGAGGCGGAACATCAGGTCGGCACGGAAGCGCCCCTCGGCCACTTCCTGCTGCAGATCACGGTTGGTGGCAGCGATGATGCGCACATCCAGAGCGATTTCGCGGCGCCCACCCAGGCGCTCGACGCGCTGCTCCTGCAGCACGCGCAGCAGCTTGGCCTGTAGCCCCAGCGGCAACTCGCCGATTTCGTCGAGCAACAGCGTGCCGCCATTGGCCAGTTCGAACTTGCCCGGTTGGGCGCTCACGGCGCCGGTGAAGGCGCCCTTCTCATGGCCGAAGAGAATGGATTCGAGCATCTGCTCGGGAATCGCCGCGCAGTTCACGGCAATGAAGGGCGCGTCATCCTGCGCCGAGAAGCGGTGGATGTAGCGCGCCATCAGTTCCTTGCCGGTGCCGGTCTCGCCGGTAATCAGGATCGGCGCACGGGTCATGGCCACGCGCTGGGCCATGGCCAGCAGGCGGCGGCCGGCCTGCGAGCAGGACACGAAACCCTCTTCGCCGGAGCTGGCCGACTCCTGGCGACGCAGCAAGGCACTGAGCTGGGCTTCGCTGAAAGGCGCCAGCAGATAATCGACGCAGCCCAGCTCCAGCAGCGCGGCGGCTTTCTCCTGGTCAGCATATTCCACCACCGGCACCACGCCGACCCGGCCGGCCTGACGCAGAATGGCGCCCACCTGCGCATACAGCGTGTTGCCGGCCAGGCTGCTGACGAACACCAGCACCAGACTGGCATCTTCCAGTACGGCCGGATCCAGCTCCAGGCAACTGGCAAAACGTCGAACAGGGAAACCCTGGCGCTGCAGGCCGCCGGTAAGCAGGCGCTCGCTGGCGGCGTCGGCCTGACCGATCACGACTATATGTTGCTGCCCCAGCTGTTCATCGAACAGCTCGTCGCAGGCGTAACTTACCGTTTGAGTTGAATGCTGCAAGGTAAATCACCCGTTGTCTTTCATGAGCCAGGCGGCGGCGTTCGACCGCGTGTTCAAAACTGCCAAGCAGATGACAGATTTTTTTCACAGGGCCCCTTAATCTTTTGAAACTTTCCGTCGCCCTTATGGGTCAACTCAGCAGCACTTTTCTGCGTGGCATCTATATGCGCGACGGATCACGGCGCGGACGTTAACAAGCGCACAGAAAATCGCCGAATTACTTGCTGTTATTTCCTATCAATGCTGGCAAGCAGCCATCAAAAACAGCATTTGATATCTATTGATTTAATTTCCCACCCTCCCTCCGCCTAGACTTCCTCTCGTCATCACTGGGCTGCAGCGCTGTGCCCGGATGATTTTCGACGCCATGGCCCCTGCGATGCTGCTGCGGCCTGCCGGCATATCAAAACGTCCTCTGCACGCCCTTCGAATGCCTCGTGGGTGCTCGCGCAGTTACAACCAGGAATACAGCCCACAACATGACGGGGATTAAAAAAGTCCTTCATGGCGTGCCCGCCGACAGTCTGACCCGGTTGAAACCGCAGAAACTTGGCCGGCACTATCACAAGATTCCGCACTATATTCGCGAGCTTTCCAGCAAATATCCGCGAATCATCAGTGATTACTTTTTGCGCAACTATCGAATCAATCTCGAGTTGCTGCGGGTGGATGTTCACGAGCAGGTGAATAAAGAAGCCGAGTGCCTCTATCGCTCGCCATTGGGCAAGGTCGGCTTCGCCATGGACCGCCCTCTGCTGACCGAAGCGCTGGAGTGTTACTACGGTGGCACCTGCCTACCCAACCATGAAGCGCCACCGGTGAGCACCTCGGAGCAGCGTATGCGTACGCGCCTGGGCCTGGACGTGAGCCAGCTGTTCGCCCGCTCGATCCTCGCCGGCCAGACCTTCGGCAAGCTCGAACCTTATGACAACGCCTATGAAGAGGCCGCCTGGGAGTACGTGGCGGAGTTCAACTTCACCAGCCATATCACTGGCAGCCAGGCATCGATCTTCATCTACCTGGACACACAGCTGGTCGACGAGCTGACCAGCCGCCTGACGCCTCCGGTTGCGGTGGCCCAGAGCGGTAATTCGCTCAATCAGATTCGTCAGTTGCCGGTGCGCCTGGACTGCGTGGTGGCCAGCCTGCAGATGCCCCTGTCGCAGGTTCTCGCCCTGCGTCCCGGCGACATCCTGCCGATGCGCCTGCTGGAGCGCTGCGACGTACAGATCAACCAGCAGAAGCTGTTTCGCGGCGCCATCTTCGAAGACGACGGCTCCTTGTTCCTGACTTCTCTTGAGAGCGTGAAGACCCCATGAGCAGCCCCATTTCCGATAACGATTTCGACAGCCTGATCAACGACGCCGGCCTCAATCTCGACGAGGCCGTCAGCGACTCCTTGCCCGAGCAGGCGCCCGCCGCATTGCCGCAGCAGGACCTGAGCTTCTTCGGCAAGATCCCGGTCAACGTCACCCTGGAGGTGGCCTCCACGGAGATCACCCTCAAGGAGCTGATGGATGTCGACGCCGGCAGCGTGATCGCCCTCGACAAGCTGGCCGGCGAGCCGCTGGACGTGAAGGTCAACGGTGCGCTGTTCGCCAAGGCCGAGGTGGTGGTGATGAACGGCAACTACGGCCTGCGCATCGTCGAGCTGTCCGGTAGCGGCCTCAGCGGGCTGGGCGTGTGATGCTGCGCCGGCTGCTGCAACTTGGCCTGCTGCTGACGGCCCTGTGCTGCCCGCTGCTGGCTCAGGCAGCGGGCGGCGACATCACCCTGTTCAACTTCAACGACACCGAAGACGGCCAGACTCTGAGCGTCAAGCTGCAGATCCTGCTGATCATGACGCTGCTGGGCTTTCTCCCGGCCATGTTGATGATGATGACCTGCTTCACCCGCTTCATCATCGTCCTGGCGATTCTGCGTCAGGCCATCGGCCTGCAGCAGAGCCCGCCCAACCCGGTGCTGATCGGCATCGCCCTTTGCCTCACCCTGCTTGTGATGCGCCCGGTGTGGCAGGAGATGTACACGGAGGCCTACGTGCCGTTCGAGGCAGACCAGATCAGCCTCGAGCAGGGCCTGGGCGAAGGCAAGCGCATCATCAGCCAGTTCATGCTGGCGCAAACCAGCAAGAACTCGCTGGAAACCCTGGTCGCCCTGGCCGGCGAGGAAATGCCCGACGACCTCGCCCAACTGGACTTCTCCCTGCTGCTGCCGGCCTTCGTACTGAGCGAGCTGAAGACCGCCTTCCAGCTCGGCTTCATGATCTTCGTGCCCTTTCTGGTGATCGACCTGGTGGTGGCCAGCGTGCTGATGGCGATGGGCATGATGATGCTGTCGCCGATGATGATCTCGCTGCCGTTCAAGCTGCTGGTCTTCGTTCTGGTGGACGGCTGGACGCTGCTGGTCGGCACCCTCACCACCAGTATCCAGCCCTATTAGCGAGGCCTTGCGATGTTCACGCCCGAACACGCCGCCGAGTTGGTGGCCCATGCCGTCTACATTACCGGCCTGATCGTCTGCGTATTGGTGGTGCCGAGCCTGCTCGGCGGCCTCTTGGTGAGCATTTTCCAGGCGGCCACGCAGATCAACGAGCAGATGCTCAGCTTCCTCCCGCGCCTGCTGATCACCCTGGCGATGCTGGTGTTCTCCGGCCACTGGATCCTGCGCACCCTGGGGGATCTGTTCATCGAAACTTTCAAGCAGGCCGGTCACCTGGTGGGCTGAAGCATGTCCGAACCCGTGCTCCATGCCAGCCAGTATCTGACCAGCCTACAGGCCTACTGGTGGCCGTTCTGCCGCATTGTCGCGCTGCTCAGCATGGCGCCCTTGTTCAACCACAAGGCGGTGTCGGTGCGCGTACGCATCCTCCTCGCCCTGGCGCTGACGGTCGCCCTCGGTGCGGCACTGCCGGACATGCCGCAGATCGATCCGCTATCGCTGAAAGGCCTGATGACCGCTCTGGAACAGATCGCCTTCGGCGTGCTGCTGGGCCTGACCCTGCAACTGGTGTTCACCATCTTCATGCTGGTCGGTGAGGTGGTGTCGACGCAGATGGGCATGAGCATGGCGCGCTACAACGACCCGGTGAACGGCGTGTCGTCGTCTTCGATCATCTACCAGCTGTATTTCATCCTGCTGGTGCTGCTGTTCTTCGCCATCGACGGCCACCTGGTCACCGTCAGCGTGCTGTATCAGAGTTTCCTGTTCTGGCCGGTGGGCAGCGGCCTGCACTACCTGGGCGCGCAAAGTTTCATCCAGGCCTTCGCCTGGGTGCTGGCAGCGGCGGTGCTGGTAACCCTGCCCGTGGTGTTCTGCCTGACCCTGGTGCAGTTCTGCTTCGGCCTGCTCAACCGCATCTCGCCTGCGATGAATCTGTTCTCCCTGGGCTTCCCCATCAGCATCCTGATGGGCCTGCTGTGCATCTACCTGACCCTGCCGAACCTGCCCGACAGCTACCTGCATCTGACCCGCGAGCTGCTCAACGGCATGGGCGTGATCCTGCGCGAGGGCGGCGATGTCTGAGCAGAACAGCGGTCAGGAAAAAACGGAAGAGGCCTCCGCGCACAAGCTGAAGAAGAGCAAGGACGATGGCCAGGTCGCGCGCTCCAAGGACCTGTCGACCACCATCTCGCTGATCGCCACGCTGTTCATTCTCAAGTTCAGCGCCGGGCTGTTCCTCGAAGGGCTCAGCGACAGCTTCCGCCTGTCCTATATCCAGTTCGGCCATAGCGAGATTGGCCTGGATGACCTCGACACCCTGCTTGGCTACAACATGCTGGTGTTCATCAAGCTGCTGGCACCGCTGCTGCTCACCTCCCTGCTGGTCGTGGTGCTGTCGCTGGTACCCGGCGGCTGGGTATTCTCCGCAAAGAACTTCGCGCCTAAATTCAGCAAGCTCAACCCCATCACCGGCCTCGGCCGGATCTTCTCGGCACAGAACTGGAGCGAGCTGCTCAAGTCGGTGCTCAAGGTGCTGGTACTGCTCGGCGTTGGCTATGTTCTGGTGCGCGCAGCCCTCCCGGACCTGATCGCGTTGCAGCGCAGCAGCGTGCTCGAGGCCGTCTCGGCAGCCTTTGACCTGACCTTCAATCTGACCCTGTGCCTGATGCTGATCTTCGTCGTGTTCTCCTTTATCGACATCCCGCTGCAGCGCTATTTCTTCCTCAAGAAACTGCGCATGACCAAGCAGGAGCGCAAGGAGGAACACAAGAATCAGGAGGGCCGCCCCGAGGTCAAGGCGCGCATCAAGCAGTTGCAGCGGCAGATGCTGCAGCGGCAGATCAGCAAGGTGATCAAGAACGCCGACGTGGTCATCGTCAACCCGACGCACTACGCCGTGGCGCTCAAGTACGACAGCAAGAAGGCCGCCGCGCCCTTCGTGCTGGCCAAGGGGGTCGATGAGACCGCCCTGTATATGCGCCAGATGGCGGCCAAGCATGAGCTTGAAGTGGTGGAGATTCCGCCGCTGGCACGCGCCATCTACTTCACCACCCAGATCAACCAGCAGATCCCGGCGCCGCTGTATACCGCGGTGGCCCATGTGCTGACCTACATCCTGCAGCTCAAGGCCTGGCGCCAGGGCCGCAGAAGCAAGCCGCAACTGGCGAGCAACCTTCCGATTCCCGACAGCTTGGCCAACAGGGGCTGATTCATGAACCTACTGCAGCAACTCGCGCCCACCTTCCGCAGCGGCCGTATCGGCATACCGGTGCTGATCCTGTCGATCCTGGCCATGGTCATCCTGCCGCTGCCACCCGTGCTGCTCGATGCCCTGTTCACCTTCAACATCGCCATGGCCATCCTCGTGTTGCTGGTCAGCGTGTCGTCGAAGAGCCCGCTGGATTTCTCCCTGTTCCCCACGGTGATCCTGATCACCACCCTGCTGCGCCTGTGCCTGAACGTCGCCTCTACCCGCGTTGTGCTGCTCGAAGGCCATACCGGTACCGGTGCGGCGGGCAAGGTGATCGAGTCGTTCGGTGAAGTGGTGATCGGCGGCAACTTCATAGTCGGCCTGGTGGTGTTCGTGATCCTGATGATCATCAACTTCATCGTCGTCACCAAGGGCGGTGAGCGCATCTCCGAGGTCACCGCGCGCTTTACCCTCGACGCATTGCCGGGCAAGCAGATGGCCATCGATGCCGACCTCAATGCCGGTCTGATCGAACAGAACGAGGCCAAGCGCCGCCGTTCGGAAGTGGCCAAGGAAGCCGATTTCTACGGGGCCATGGACGGTGCTTCGAAGTTCGTCCGTGGCGATGCCATCGCCGGCATCCTGATCCTGTTGATCAACCTGTTCGGCGGCTTCGCCATCGGCCTGTTCGTCTACGACCTGGGGGCGGGTCAGGCCTTCCAGCAGTACGCCCTGCTCACCATCGGTGATGGCCTGGTCGCGCAGATTCCGGCGCTGCTGCTGTCCACCGCGGCGGCCATCATCGTCACGCGGATCAACGAATCCTCGGAGATTACCGATCAGGTACACCGTCAGTTGCTGGCCCAACCGGCACTGCTCTACACCGTAGCCGGCATCCTCTTCGTCCTGGCTCTGGTGCCGGGCATGCCGCACCTGGCCTTCATCAGCTTCGCCGCGCTGGTGGCCTTCGTCGCCTGGATGGTAGCGCGCAATGGCCCGCCGAAAGAAGCAGCGAGCCTGGAGCAAGTGGAAGCCCTGGGCAAGGCGATGGAACAGGAACGCGCGCAAAACATGGTGTGGGAAGACATTCCGCTGGTGGAGCGTCTGTCCGTGTCGCTGGGCTACAAATTGGTGGGTCTGGTCAACGAAGCCGCCGGCGCGCCGCTGACCCAGCGCGTGCGTGGCGTACGCCAGACTCTTTCGGAAAGCTTGGGTTTCCTCCTGCCGGAAGTGCATATCCGCGACAGCCTGCGCCTGAAGGCCTCGCAGTACAGTATCCAGATCAACGGCGAGAAGATCGACGGTGCCGAGCTGCACGCCGACCGCATGATGGCCATTCCCTCACCAGAGCTCTATGGCGAGATCGACGGCATCCTGGGCGTCGACCCGGCCTACCGCATGCAAGTGGTGTGGATTCAGCCGGAGGACAAGGCGCGGGCATTGAACCTCGGCTACCAGGTGATCGACTGCGCCAGCGTGATCGCCACGCACCTGAACAAGGTAATCCGCGAGCACCTGCCGGACGTGTTCAAGCACGATGACGTCGACCACCTGATGCAGCGCCTGCAGGTTCAGGCGCCGAAGCTGGCCGAGAGCCTGAAGAACCAGCTCAGTTATACCCAGCAGCACCGCGTCTACCGCCAGTTGCTGCAGGAGCAGGTGCCGCTCAAGGATATCGTCACCATCGCCACCACGCTGCTGGAAGCCAGCGAGTCGACCAAGGACCCGGTGCTGCTGGCATCCGACGTGCGCTATGCGCTACGACGCAGCATCGTCGGCATGATCGCCGGCGAGCGTCAGGAGCTGTCGGTGTTCATCCTTGAGAATGCGCTGGAGAACACCCTGCTCAATGCTCTGGCCATCGCCCAGCAGGCCGGCCCGGTGAGTCTGGATAACATCCCGGTGGAACCGAGCCTGCTAAACCAGTTGCAGAACACCATGCCGGTGGTGAAGGAGAAACTGCGCAAGGACGGCCATCCCCCGATACTGACCGTGATGCCGCAGCTACGCCCGTTGCTGGCCCGCTACGCCCGGGTCTTCAGTCCAGGGTTGCATGTGCTGTCGCAGAACGAGATCCCTGACCGAGTAGGTGTAAATATTCTCGGCACCCTGGGCTAACCGATTCACCAAAGGTGGATGCGCTCTCGCATCCACCGCGCCTTGCCTGCCTCTCAGAAAGATCGCTACAGCAGCAGATCGTCCTCCTCTCCGCGTTACCGGCTTTGGCCCCGCCTAAGCTTTCTCCTTTCGCACCTTGCGCATCCCTTCGATCAGCCGGACGTACTCGGCCGAATCCCCCTGCAGAGCGAGCCCAGCCTCGAAAAAGCCTGTGCGGATATTCTCCTGCGACCACTGACAAGTCATATCCACGTCCACCTGGCGCATCTCCCCCTGCCGGTCACGCATACGCACACGCAGCTTCAGCTCGCTTCCCGGCTCTACCGGGGTGTCGGTCAGCAGTTTCATCCCGCACTCGGAAACGTCGCCGGCATAACCGATCAGGGTGTCGCTATCTCGATCGCTGATCTTGATGCGAAAGGTGGAACGGAAGGTAATTCGACTCGATTGACGCATAGGAGAATGCCTTAGTGCTCGCCACGTCTGATGGGATCGCGAGGATCAGTCGTTATCAATCGAGATCATTCGAAACGTAATCGCCAATTGATAGCCTGTGACTCATCACAGCAAGACGACCACGAAGTGCAGATAGTTAAATCCTAAGACGCTGTTTCACCTGTAGGAGCGAGCTCTGCTCGCGAAGCTTACGTAGGTGCCGATACCCTGCGCACCGCAGTGACCGCATTATTGGCGTTGCACGCAGCGCTCCCACGCGATTACAGGAACGCGTTCTGCCGTGCAGTTT
>NZ_CALNWT010000021.1:0-65220 GCF_940789645.1 Pseudomonas sp. Marseille-Q0931
CGGCATCATCTGCCGCACCACCCACTCCCGATGCTCTATCGAATAACGCGCCACACGGCTCTCACTTCCGCCCACCGACCAAGACTCATCGAATCAACTCACACGACAACTATCCTGACGCGGCGGGGGACTAATTGTGGTGCGACCTATCGCTGTTAGTCTTGAAAGCGTTTCAAGGTCAACTTCTTTCCCTACATGCCCATAACCTTTGATTATTTTTTCAAGCTCTCCACGAGACGAAGAAGGCAGACTAACTTCATCAGACATTAAAAAATCTCCTTTTTCATAAATATCTAGAATTCATTTTGCAAAGCCAAAACTCACAAACCAAAACCACTTAAAACATCAAATAGCAGCGTGACTGGGAGAGAGCTTCTGATTTGCATAACACCCTAGAATGCTCTTTGACAGGGACTAGGCTGAAATCGAGAGTAGCCGCACAGATGGCCGTAGACAATAATCTGATGGCATTTTGCCTAAAAAGTGTCACAGACACAGCAAAACATAGCCAACCTAAGCGGGACAGAAAAACGACAACTAATTGATTTTCATGAAAAAGCAGACGAAAGCAGAGCAATGCAGAACCGTCGACATGGGTTCAAATCCCCCCGGCTCCACCAAATAAACCCCTGATTTTCCTAGAGAAAGTCAGGGGTTTTTCTTTGGGGTGTCGAAAAGGTGTCGAAGTGTTAGGCCTGCTGGAGGGGATCGCTTTCGATATCTGAAAAATTGCTGATCTTCACTGAACCATCGGGAAACCGGGCAATGACATCCAACTGACCACCCATGGCTTCGATGTGGCTACGCAAAGTGGAAATGTACATGTCAGTACGCTTTTCCATCTTGGCAATGGATGGCTGCTGTACATGCAGCACCTCAGCCAGCACCTTCTGTGACAACCCACGAGCCTGGCGCAGCTCATTAAGCAGCATCTCTGCAAGCAGCTCCTGGGCTTTGGCCTCTACCCTAGCCTGAGCCTCAGGCGCCATTTTTGCGCGTAGCTCTGCAAATTTCTTAGCCATCTATCAAGCGCTCCTTTCGAAGCTGTTCCAGATGTTCGTCATACAGTCGATCAGACAGCGGAACGTTGATGTCATACCAACGATCATCACCAGTATTGTCGCCACCGATCAGCAAAATAGCCGAACGCCTGAGATCGAATGCATACAGGGTTCTATAGGGTCGGCCTTCGTGCTGCGTCCTCAGCTCCCGCATGTGGCCGTGACGAGAGCCATTGATTCCGCTGCTGTGCGGAAAGCCAAGTGACGGGCCCCGCGCCTCCAGGAGCTGGACTGACACCGCAACAGACTCCTGCTCCTCAACAGACAAGCTTTCCCACCACTCACCGAACTCGTCGGTGTATTCGATATCCCAAGTCACGGTAAAAAATATAACCTCAAAGGAATATTCCATCAATGGAATACCCACATTATAGAGACCTGAGCGGGCCAAAGAGTACCGCGACCTGCAGAGATGATCCGACGCCAGGTGCGCATAGCGCATCGTCATGGCCAGGTTGGAGCGACCCAGGATTTTCTGCAGGGTGAGGATGTTGCCGCCGTTCTGGATGAAGTGGCTGGCAAAGGTGTGTCGCAGGGCGTGGGCGGCCTGGCCTTTTGGTATGCGGATGATCGTCCTGGCCAGGGCACGGCGGAACGATGTGATGGCCGAGTTTGGCTGGCCGTGTTGGTGCCAGTACCTGACGACCTTCCTCAAGCTGCAATGACTGGCGCCGAACGAACCATGCCGTTTCTGGTTCCGCTGGAGGTGATCACGCCATTGCGCAGGCCGGTCGGCTCAGCCTCTTCGAGCATCGGTGGCCAGACGGATCAGGGTGATCACCTCGCCATGCCGGGTATTCCAGCCATGCCGAATTTCCTCCAGCAGCCCGGCGAGCACGACAGTCTGCGAGGACTTACAGAACGCTGCCGCGCCTCGATGAGCGCCACCAATATCCATACAAGGCGCCATAGACACTCACTGAATCCGATAGCTGAAGGTGTTCTTCACATTGGCCACGGCCACCGCCTGGCCATTGACCACCCGGGGCTGGTAGCGAAAGGTCCTGGCAGCCGCCAGCGAGGGTTTGACGAACATGGGGTGGCAGGTGCCCACCACCTGCGGGTCTTCCACCCGGCCGGCGGCATTGACCGTGTAGGCCACGGTGCATTCGCCCTCGATCTTGCGCTCCAAAGCGCGCGCGGGATAATCCGGCGCCTGCTTGGCGATGGGCAGGTACTGACGGCTGGCGGCCTCCGCCTCGGCACGTGCAGCCGCGGCTGCCGCATTCGCCGCCGCCTGCCGTTCGGCTGCAGCCAGGCGCTCAGCCTCGGCCTGGCGGGCCTGGGCCAGTTGCTGTTCCTTCAGCGCTTGCCGTTGCTGCTCCTCACGGGCCAGACGTTCGTCGCGTAGCACTTTCTCACGCTGCTGGCGTTCGCGCTCCACCTGGCGGGCTTTTTCCTGACGTTCCTGTTCCACCCGCTTGAAGGCGAGATCGGCCTGCTCGACCACCGGCGCCTGGACCACCGGTTCAGGTTCCTGCACTGGAACAGGCGCTGGCGGCTCGGCAAGCGCCGGTACGGGAGCTGGCGGCACCACTGGCACCGGCAGGGTGATCAACTGGGTGGTGAGCACCGCAGAAACTGGTGCCGGCATCGGCGTCGGGTGGGACAGGTTGAGCAACAGGTAAGCCAGGCCGGCATGCAGGGCCAGCGCCACACCGAGGGCGAAGCCGTGTTCACGCCAGGCCGGCCAGACGAGACGGGACGCGGGCATCTCTAGAGTCAGACCGTTCATCTCAGGGCGCCTCGGTAATTAGGCCCAGGCGGCTGACACCGCCACGCTGCAGTTCGGCGATGCCAGCCACCACCGACGCATAGTCGGCGTTCTGGTCGGCGCGCACGTACACCTGTGTCTCAGGGCTGGCGGCGACCAGGGCAGCAATTTTCTCGCGCATCTCATCCTTGTTCACCGCGCTGTCGGTCTGCGCCTCGACGTTCACCTCGCTGCCCAGGTTCCAGTAGAAGCTGCCGTCCTCCTTCACCGACAGGGTGACGATACGCTGCTCGCCTGGCGTCGGCAGCGCCTCGGCGGCCACTTTGGGCAGCTCGATCTGTACGCCCTGAACCAGCATCGGCGCGGTGACCATGAAGATCACCAGCAGCACCAGCATCACGTCGATGTAGGGCACCACGTTCATCTCGGCCTTCAGGCCGTGCTTGTGCGTCGGTCGAACCAGCATTGCGCTCTCCTCCTCAGGCTGCCGCGGCCATGCTCGGCGCCGCGCCGTTCAGGCGACGGTGCAGGCGCCCTTGCAACTCGTTGCCGAAGGCGTAGTAGCGGGCGATCAGCGTCTGGCTACGTGCCGAGAAGCGGTTGTAGGCCATCACCGCGGGAATCGCCGCGAACAGGCCGATGGCGGTGGCGATCAGCGCTTCGGCGATGCCCGGGGCTACGGTGGACAATGTGGCCTGCTGCACCTGGGACAGGCCCAGGAAGGAATTCATGATCCCCCACACGGTGCCGAACAGACCGATGTAAGGGCTGACCGAGCCGACCGTGGCGAGAAATGGCAGGCCTTTCTCCAGGCGCTCTTCCTGCTCGGCGATGGCCACCGCCAGGCTGCGCTCGACACCGTCGAGCACGCTTTCCGGGCTGTTGCCGGCATGGGGCTGCAACTGGCTGAAGCTCTGGTAGCCGGCCAGGAAGATGCGTTGCAGGGCGGCATCGGCCGGCAACTCCTGCTGGCTACCTTCGCGGTACAGGCCACCGATCTCGTCGGTGCGAAAGCGCTTGAGAAAGGCCTTGGCCAGTTGCTCGCTGCGGCGCAGCACGGCGCCACGCTGGACGATCAGGTACCAGCTGACCAGCGAGGCCAGCACCAGGCAGAGCATCACGGCCTGCACGACGATGCTGGCTTCGGCGATCAGGCCCCAGACGGTCATGTGTTCGAGGTGGGCTTGGTTTTGCATCACGGATTTCCTTCAATTGCTCGAGCCCCAGGGCTCACATTGGAAGACCAGCACGTTGCGCACTGATGACAGGCGCAACGCCGTTCGTCTCACTCCAGGCCCAGCGCAGCGGCGACCGCCGTCCAGGGCACGTATTTGTAGTTCTGGTTGCCTTCGGGCATGCGCTTGCGGCCGTCCTGCACCACCAGCAGGCCGGCGCTCCAGGGCCCGCCGAGGTTGGCCGAGGTGACGTCCAGGCCATCGGTCTCCGATGCGCCGTCGATACCCAGCGCGGCGTTCAGGCCGATGCGAAAACTGCCGCGCAGCCGGTACGGCGCCTGCGCCTCGACCACCACGTAGCTGTCGTTGCCCTGGCTGGAGATCACCAGGTAGTCGCGCTGCTCGCCGTGGTAGAGCGCCAGGCCTTCGATGTCGTCCTTGACCGGGCCACCGACGGCGATCACCTGATCGAAGGTGGTCGGCGCCTCGGCGCGCGCATCCAGCGCCCACACCGCAACGTCTTCCTCACCGATATACAGCCGCTCGTTGCGGTCGTCGGCCACGCAGCCCTCGGGCTGGGTTTCGGTCTTGAAGCGGCGCACCAGTTGGCCGCTGGCCTTGCCGTTCACGCTGCCCAGGCGGTACTGCAGAAAGCTGCCGTCCTTGTCGTTGGCGATGGCATGGATGGCGCCCTGACGATCCTTGAACAGGCACAGACCGTAGATTTCCTCCAGCGGCGTGGCGATCTGGCCGATGTCGGCGAGCACGCCGCTGAGTGGATCGATGGCGAACAGATGCAGGCTGTTGTGATCGCGGTTGCTGGCCACGGCCAGATCGACCTGGCGCTCGCCCAGCTGGAAGCCGGGGCGCACATCGACATTGTTCAGGCGACCGACGCGTAGGCTCTGCACCTGCTTGCCGGCCAGGTCGTAGGCGAGCAGGCCGCCCTTCTTGTCGGTGCCCAGCACACGGCTGCGTTCGGGGTGCACGCGGTCGATCCAGATCGCCGGGTCGTCCGCCGCATCGCCAAGGCTGGGCACGCCATCGGTCTGTACCAGGGGCGCGAGCACTGGGATGGTAGGCTGTGGCTCGGTGCGCTGAGGTGTCCAGTTCAGTGATGCGCTGCGTGCGCCAGCGTCGTCGACCAGCAGCAGTTCGAGGCCCTGCGACGTCGCGCGGGCGCTGACCTGCTCCGGCTCATCGAGGTCTTCTAGACTCAGCACACCGGCACGCTGCCACTGCGAGGCGCTGCGCTGGTACAGATGCAGGTTGGCAGCAGCGGCATCGACCAGCAGCAGCGCATCCGGCAACACGGCCATCCCAGCGGCCGTCTCGAGCAGCTCGCCGAAGGGTGCGACCAGCTCCACCGGCTCACGCACCAGCGGCGCTTCGGCGCCGGCGTCATAGCGCCACAGGCCGACGTTTTCTTCGTTCACGTACAGGCTGTTGCTGCGGTCATCGACCTGACAGAAACCGCTCTCCGGCGGCAGGCTCAGGGCACGTACTAGGTGCGGTTGGGCCAGCGGGCGGCCCTGCTCGGCCACCAGCCACTGCTCGCCGATGCCCTCTTCGCCCACCAGGAACAGAAAGTCGTTACGCGCGCTGTCGCGGTACAGGCACAGGCCTTCGATGGCGAAACGGGTTTTCGGTAGATAACGCGGCGCGCTCCACTGCTGTGCGGAGTCGAAGCGCGTCAGCAGCGCCTGTTGGCGTTTGCGGTCGAGGCTGGCAACCAGCACCCCGTCGGCATCGGCACGGTGATCGAGGGTTTCGAAACGGCCCGGCAGCTCGCTGAGCACCTGGCCGTCGCCACCGATTACCTGCAAACCGCTGCGCGTCACCTGCAGGCGCTGGGCGTCGGCGAGAAAGGCCAGCGGCGCCAGCCACTGCGTGCTTTCGCTGGCGATAAGCGTCTTGCTGAGGGTCAGCGCCGGTGTCACAGAAACAGCCTGCTGCGCTTGTTTGCCCTGGCAAGCGGCCAAGGCAACGCAGAGACCCAGCGGGGACAGATTGAACAGTCGCATAGATTGAGAATTTCCTGGATCAATTGCCTGGTTGCAGTGACCTGAAATTTGTTCCGGGTCCGGATACAGGTTTGCGATTTTTCAAAATTTGCCTGCGATATGGCGGCGATCATGTGGGAGGGGCTTCAGCCGCGAGCTTTCATCCGGGCAGCAAAAGCTAGCGGCTAAAGCCCCTCCTACAACAATCATTCAGCCAACCGGCAGCTTCTATCTTTCAATCGCCAATCCCTGGCGCTTAAGGAGCGTGAGTTCAAAACCCCGCCGTCAGAAGTGGGTAAGGGTCAGGCCAACCTTGTAGGTCGGGCCGTATTCCTCGTACTGGGCGTTGTAGCTGCGGCGCCCGGTGTAGACGTAGTAGGACTCGTCGATGATGTTCTGCGCCTCGAAGGTCAGCTGCAGTTCGGGGGTGATGAAGTAGCCGGCCTTGAAATCGACGAACAGCTGATCATCGACGTACAGGTCGTGGCGCTTGTCCTCGACCGAGCTGATCTCGTACAGGTAGCTGGACTTGTAGTTGGCCGCGACGCGAAAGTTGAAGCGATCGTTTTCCCAACCGACCATGAAATTGCCGACGGTGTCGGACTGATTCGGCAGGTCGATGGAGCGCTTGGCGCCCTGCCCCTCGATGGTCGCGTCAGATCTGCTCAGGGTCAGGTTGGCGCCCAGCAGCACACCGTTCCACGGCGCCGGCAGCCAATCGAATTTCTGCGAGTAGGCCAGCTCCATGCCATAGAGCTTGGCGCCGCTGCCGTTCTCGAAGCTCAGCGCCTCGTCGAAATCTGCCCAGATACCGCTGCCGGCGAGGTCGGTGTTGTAGATGAAGTTGTCGATGTCCTTGTAGAACAGGAAGCCCGAGACCACGCCGGCACGGCCCATGTAGTGCTCGATGCCGAGATCAAGGTTCATCGACTCCAGCGGTTTGAGGTCGGGGTTGCCGAACGAGGCGTCGTCACCGTCGATGGCGAAGCCCGGCGCCAACTGGCCAAAGGTCGGGCGCACCACGGTGTTGGTCCAGGCGGCGCGCACGGCGGTTGACGGCGAAATCTGGTAACGCGCATGCAACCCGGGCAGCCAGTGGTCGTAGCGATTCTTGCTGTGACTGTCCTCGTAGACGCCATCACGCAGGCCGGTGCCCTTGGCCTCGAACTCGGTGCCCTCGTAACGCAGGCCGGCGATGAAGCGCCAATCGTCTACATCCAGGGTGTTCATCAGGTAGGCCGCGTTGATGTCCTCACGCATGTCGAAGTCGTTGATGCGCGAATTTTCCTCGTCGTAGAACTCGCTGCGATCCAGGCCGCCGATCAGGTTCTTGATGGCGCCGGCGCTGATGCCGTTGCCGAAGTTGCCCAGGGAATAGTCGACGTTGCCGCTCTGCAGGCCTTCCAGATCGATGCCGCTGAAGTCGTCGTAGACCCACACCTCGGTGTCGCTGGTCTTGTCGCGGCGGCTAAGCTTGCCGCCGAATTTGACCTGGGCGGCGTTGCCTTTGAGGTCGTAGTCGCGAGCCAGGTCCAGACGGATGTTCTTTTCCTTGTCCTTGCCGCTGACCTTCTCCCATTCCACTTCGTCGAGTTCGAAGGAGGCCGGGTCGTAGAACCCGCTGCCCACGCTCAGGTACGGCTTGCGCGTGCCGTCGAAGCCGACATCGGTGAAATCGCCGACGAACTTCGCCCCGGCGATGCCGCCTGGATCCCTCTCAGTGGCCTGGCTGTAGCCGGCCTGGCCGCTGATGGTCCACAGGTCGATCATGCGTTCGCCGCCGATTACATAGGACTGGATCTCCTGGGTGTCCTGACGCGACTTCAGTTCGCGCCAGCCTTCAGCGTCGCCGCGTTCGCCCGAAGCCTGGGCATCGGCAAACTCGACACCCGCGGCGTTGCGCGTCTCGGTGTCCTTGAACTTGCTGTACAGGGTGCGCAGGTAATAGTTGGAGTAATCGTCGGGCTGGTAGTCGAAGTTCAGGCCAAAGCCGGTACGCTCACGGGTAATTTCGTAATCACGCTGCTCGACCTCCTCCAGGCGCGCGCCGTCGTCGAAATCCCAGGCGCCGCCGGTCTCGACGTTCTCCGAGCCGAACTTGCGTTTCTGCCAGCTGAACGCTGCCGCTACGCCGAAGTTGTCGGTGCCGTCGCCCAGGCTGAAACGGTCGCTGATGGCGCCGGAGAACTTGGGGCTGTTCTTGCTGACGTTGGTGTCGTGGCTGCCTTCGCCGGACAGGGAGTAGAACAGGCCGTCGTGGTCAAAGGCCGAAAGGCTTTCCACCTCGATGGTACCGCCCAGGGAGTTGGCGTCCATGTCCGGGGTCAGGCTCTTGACCACCGACAGCGACTGCACCAGCTCGGCGGGCAGCACGTCCAGCGCCACCGCGCGGCGGTCGCTTTCCGGTGCCGGCACCAGGGTGCCGTTGATGGTCACGCTATTGAGATCCGGGGCAATGCCGCGCACGCTGACGAAGCGTCCTTCGCCCTGGTCGCGCTCCACCGACAGGCCCGGAATGCGCTGCAGGGCTTCGGCGGCGTTGTCGTCCGGCAACTGGCCGACGCCGTCGGCGTGCACCACGCTCTTGATACTGTCGGCGCTCTTCTGCTCACGCAGCGCCTTGTCGATGCTGGCGGCCTGGCCGATCACCTCGACGCGCTCGATCACTTCTTCTGCCCAGGCCGGCGCGGCGCTGATGGCGATGGTCAGCAGGCTGACGCGAAAACCGATATTGCGGCTATGACGGAATGGCTTTGCCACCTTGACTCCCTCGTTCGATGACCCTGGCAACACCAGGCAATGGCAGCGAAAGCTAGAAATCCTTTGTGGCACTTGCGTGACAGGGGCGCCGGCCTAAGCCTTGAAAGCATGGTTTTACGGCCGTCGACCGAGTGTTTTGAGCTGAATTGACCTCCCCGGCATGCCGGGAACAGATACTCCAGCCCCATTTCATCCGGCCGCGAAACGGGTACTGGCAGCAGCGAGTCTCTGCTGCCGGCGCGCCGCACGCGGGACTGTGGCTACGGATCGACAAACAAACGCCTGACTCGGCGACGCTTAAATCAGCCTGAAAATTTGCCGGTTTGCGCAGCGATCACCTGAGCCGAATCGACCCCCCGGCCGGTAACCGAACCGTCATACGCCTTTGTTTCCTTGGCGCCCCAACGCACCTCCGCCTTACCCAAGGAAACCGCTCATGCATCGCCCCCTGCTGCTGGCCACGTTGCTGGCCACCGCCCTGACCTGCTCTCCGGCCTTTGCCCAACAGCCCGTACCGCACTCGCCCGGCCAGCCTTACGCCGCCGGTAACCTGGCCGACCGCATCGTGCTGACGCCTGGCGCAGACGCCGCCACGCAGATGGCCGTCAGCTTTCGCACCGATTTGCAACAAGGCACTGCCCAGCTGGAATTCGGCCCGGCGCTGGCCGGCCCGCAGTTGACCGCCAAGGCGCAGCCACGCAGTGGCCAGACCCGCCGATTGGACGCCGAAAATGGCCCCTCCAACTACCACCAGGTGCGCCTGGAGCAGCTCACGCCGGACACCGCCTATGTCTATCGGGTCAAGGGCAGCGCCGGCTGGAGCGAATGGCATCAGTTCCGCACCGCCAGGCAGACCTTCGCGCCGTTCACCTTCCTCTACCTGGGCGATACCCAGAACGACATTCTCGCCGTGGCCTCGCGCACCATTCGCCAGGCACTGCGCAGCGTCGCCCGCCCGGCACTGGTGGTGCACGCCGGTGATTTGGTCGCCTCGCGCGACGAGCTGGCCCATGACGACGAATGGGGCGAATGGAACCAGGCCGGCGGCTGGGCCTACGCCGCCATCCCGCAACTGGTGGCCGCCGGCAACCATGAGTACATCGACACCCTGCTGGCCGACGGCAGCGAGAGCCGCACCCTGGGCGAGCACTTCCCCGCCCAGTTCGCCCTGCCGCGCAACGGCGCCGAGGGCGTGGCCGATACCAGCTACGTCAGCGACTACCAGGGCGTGCGTTTCGTGGTGCTGGACGGCACCTCGGCGCTCGACCTCGGCACCCTCGAGAACCAGACCCGCTGGCTGGAAAACGCCCTGAAGACCAGCCAGGCGACCTGGAACGTGGTGGTCATGCACCAGCCGATCTACACCTGCGCGCGCCCCGAGGACACCGAAGAGTTGAAGGCCGCCTGGCAACCGCTGCTCGAACGCTACAAGGTCGACCTGGTGCTGCAGGGCCACGATCATTGCTACAGCCGCCTGACCCATGCCGCCGGCCGCGATGCCACCCGCCAGGCGCAACAGGCCAACCAGCCCATCGGTCCGGTGTACCTGGTGTCGGTGACCGGCTCGAAGATGTACGGCCTCAACGACCGCGCCCACACCCAGCCCGACCGCAGCGCCGAAGACACCCAGCTGTTCCAGACCATCGCCGTGGAACAGAACCGCCTCAGCGTGCGCACCTACACCGCCGACGATCGCCTGTACGACGCCTTCGACATCCAGCGCGACGCCAAGGGCAACAAGTACCTGCACGAACCGAAGCTGGAGAAACAGGCCGAGCGCTTCTGCACCGCCGAACGCGGCCCGGATGGCCTGCCGTGCAGCGCTCGAGACAAATGACCGTCATCGTTCTGAGACATTGCCCCGGCATGCTCGGCAGCGCCCATAGGCGCAGCGCAAGGAGAACCCCATGAAGTCGTTGCTGAAACTGCACGGCATGACCCTGGCCGGCCTGGTCCTGGCCGCCAATGCCGGCCTGCTGGTCTACCTGGCGGCCGGCGACATCAAGCGATGGGCCGAGATCAACTGGATGGATGTGGCAGGCGAAGGCGGCACCTGTCTGATCCTCTGCGGATGGCTGATCATGCTGCTGCGCGGCCGCCCGGCCGGGCGCGTCACGCGCCTGCTGTCACTGGGGCTGTGCTTCACCGCCTTCTCGATGTGGATGGATTGTTTGGACGAATTCATCCGCCTGCCGGCCGAAGCGATCTGGGACAACTGGCTGGAAACCGCGCCCATGCCGGTGGGCATGCTGTTGCTGACCCTCGGCATGTATCACCTGCAGCAGGAGCAGCGCGCCATCAACGAGCAAATGAGCAAGCGCGAGCAGCGCCTGCGCGACCACCGCCTGTTCGACAAGCTCACCCCGCTGTCCGGCGCCCAATACTTGCGCCAGCACCTGCAGCAGGCCCTGGTGCAGGCACGCACCGAGCAGCAGCCGCTGTCGCTGGTGGCCATCGACTTGGACGACTTCAACCTGGTCAACCAGCGCTACGGTCAGGCCGAGGGCGACCAGGTGCTGCAGGCCGTCGCCCAGTTGCTGCTGCTCAACCTGCGCCAGCAGGACATGCTCTGCCGGCTGGCCGGCGACCGCTTCGTCGCCGTGCTGCCAAACACGGGCGAGCATCAGGCGCTGAGCATGGCCGGCGAATTGCGCCAGAGCATCGCCAACCTGGCACACCGCAGCCAGCAGCACGGCGAACGTCTGCAACTGCGCGCCACGGTGGCCGCAGTGATGGCGCTGGAGGAGGACGAGGCGCAGCTGCTCAAACGCCTCAATCTCGCGCTGGCCTACGCCAAACCTCGCCTGGCGCGCAGCGCATGAGCGGCGCCGGCTACGAGTGCGACAGCCGCTTCATCGCGGCTCACCATCTGCCTGCCGTACTGATCGACCTGGCACGCTCGCGCGGCATCGACAGCCATCACCTGCTGCGCGGTTGCGAGCTGTTCTACGACGACATCGTCACCGGCCAGGCGCGGATCAGCCCTGGCCAGTTTCTGCGTCTGATCGCCAACGCCCAGAAGCTGCTGAATGCAGCGGATACCAGCTTCCTGTTCGGCCAGCGCCTGTGGCCGGGCCATTACGGCGCGGGTAGCCATCTGCTGGAGCAGGCCGATCACCTGTTGCAGGCGCTGGAGGATCTGGTCACCTACCGCGCACTGCTGTCGCCGCTGCTCACCCCCGTGCTGCACCTGGACGACCGCTATCTGCACCTGTACTGGCGCGACAGCTGCGGCGCCGCCGAGCGACTGCCCTTTTTGCTCGAAGCGAGCATGACCGCGGTGGTCGCCCTTGCCCGTCGTCAGCAGAACGAGCGCCTACCCTGGCGCTTCCAGTTCGCCTATGCCGAGCCGAGCCACGTCGAGCAATACTGGGTACACCTCGGTGAAACGCTGAGCTTCGACCGCCCCTCGACGGTCATGAGCCTGCCCCGCGTGCACCTGCTACAGCCCTGGCCGAATGGTGGCGCCACAGGCGCGCGGGTCGCCCGCCAGGCTTGTAATGAGCAATTGCAGAATTGGGGCTGGCAGCACAGCCTGCTCGACGAATTGCATGCCCACCTCAGCGCCCATATCCGCCAGCCGCTCAGCCTGGAACGGGTCGCCAGCGCCTTCGCCACCAGCCCGGCCACGCTCAAGCGCAAACTCGGCAAACACGGCACCCACTTTCAGGAGCAACTCGATCTGGCGCGCCGCGATCTTGCGCTCTACCTCTACCAGGTCAAGGGCTACAACAACGATGAAGTAGCGCAGCGACTGGGCTTCAACGACATCACTAACTTCCGCCGCTCGTTCAAGCGCTGGACGGGCCGCGTGCCCAGCGACCTGGCCGCCTTCACTTTGCATGGGAAAGCCTGAGGTGCAAAGCCGGACGGCCACGCTCAGCGATAAAACACTGCGGCTGGTCATGGCAACAGCCGTGAAGCGTTACCAGCAAATCGAAGCAGGCTGCCATGGACATGAACACCGCCTTCGAGCCGGAGGCGTGGCAGCAGTGCAAAGCGCGCTGAACCAGCCAGCAACTTGCGGGTAAACCCGAGCCGCTCAAAGCTCACCGCATCCTGCAGATGATCCTGCGCCAGCGGCGCATCACGCATGCCATGACGCTGTATTGGAGTCCCGCTCTCCCTTCGCAGCAGGCCTCAGAATACGAACTCAGGCAGATGACCTCTGGTGCTTGCGACTCGTACCAGCAAATCGATATTATGCGAACTATTCTCAATTGAACTTGAGTATCGACTCCTCCATCGCGAGTGTGCGCATGTCTGCGGCCGAGCCCCCTTTCCAGCAAGCGATCCATGAGCTGTACAGCAACCATCACGGTTGGCTGTTCGCCTGGCTACGGCGAAAGCTGGGTTGCGCCCATAACGCGGCCGATCTGGCGCAGGACACCTTTGCCCGCATTCTTTCTTCGCGCGAGGTACTCGGCAGCATTCGCGAGCCACGTGCCTTTCTGACGACGACAGCGCGCCGCCTGGTGATCGACAAGTCACGCCGCAAACAGATCGAAGACGCCTACCTGCGTGAGCTGGCGCTGACCGTCGAAAGCCTTTCGGGTTACCAGTCGCCCGAGCAGATTCTCACCACGCTCGAAGCCCTGGAGCAGATCGCGTTCGTCCTGGAAGAGCTCAGCGCCAAACAGCGCCAGGCCTTCCTGCTGTACTTCCTGGATGGCCAAAGCCAGGTCGAGATCGCCGTGCAGATGGGTATTTCCGAACGCATGGTGCGCAAGCATCTGATGCAGGCACTGCTGCATTGCAGCAATGCGCTGGAAGTCTGAGCGCGCATGAACAGCCTGGAATCGATCAACGAGCAAGCCGCCGACTGGCTGATCCGGCTCAACGAGCCGGACGCCGACGAAAACCTCGCAGCCGAATTCGACGCCTGGAAACGCAGCGACGCCCGTCATGCCGCAGCAGCCGAGCGGCTACAGGCCTTTATCGGGCAAATGTCGGCGCTGCGTACGCAAAAGGCCTCGGTGCATGCCGCGCTCGATGCCGCCTTCACCAGCCGCAAGCGCAGCTACCGCGGCAAGCGCGCGGCCACCGCCCTGATGCTGCTGGCGCTGCTGCCGGCCTGGGCGCTCTGGCGTAGCGAGCTGTCCGGCTACCTGCTGGCCGACCTGCGCACCCAGCCCGCGCAATGGCTGGTGCACGAGCTAGCCGATCAGTCGCGGGTGACCCTCAACGGCAACAGCGCCCTGGACCTGCAGTACGACGGTCAGCAGCGACGCATTCGCCTGCTGCGCGGCGAAGTGCTGGTCGACGTCGCCCATGACTCGAGCCGCCCCTTTATCGTCGAGACCGAGCAGGGCGAAATCCGTGCGCTGGGCACCCGCTTCGTGGTCGCCCGGGCAGACGGCGTGACCCTGGTGACCATGCTCGAATCGCGCGTGGCGGCGACGGCCGGCGACAACCCGCAGGCGCTGGAGGTCAATGCCGGCGAGCAGGCGCGCATCACCCGCAACGAGGTGCAACTGACGGCGACCGTGGACACCCGCAGCGTCGAGGACGCCTGGCGCCACCATCAACTGGTGGTCAAGGACCAGCCGCTGCCAGCGGTGCTCGATCAACTGGCCAGGCAGTTTCCGGGGCATATGCAATTCGACCGCGAGGCGCTGGCCGACCTGCGCGTATCCGCGGTGCTGCCGCTGGATGACAGCGACCGTGCCCTGAATCTGCTCGCCGAGGCACTGCCACTGCAGGTTCGCGAATTCAGCCCATGGCTGAGAGTGATCAGCCGCGCCCGCTGAAGCGGCAGCAAAAAAAATCGCATGATCGGGTTCCGGCTTTTGCGCCTGGCCCGTCAAGGACGATAGACACCAAAAAACACGGGATCCTATCGATCATGCGCACCTCCGCCGCGCCCTTTGGCTACGCTGTCACGCCCCTTGCCCTGGCCGTTCATCTGACCTTCGCCGGGCTGCTGGGCACCGTTGCCGTCATGCCTGCACCCGCTCACGCTGCCGAGCAGGCGCACACCCACTACGACATCGAAGCCGGCCCCCTGGCGGAGGTGCTGAGCCGTTTCGCGCAGCAGGCCGGCGTGCCGCTGGCGTTCGAGCCGCAGCGCCTCGCCGATCTGCAAAGCCCGGGCCTGCACGGCCGCTACGACATCGACGCAGGCTTCGCCACCCTGCTGCGAGGCAGCGGCTACTCAGCCCGCATGGGGACCAACGGTTACGTCCTGGTTCGCCAGAGCGACAGCCTGGAGCTGAGCGCCACGACCGTGATCGGCGCCAACGAGGAACACCCCAACGAATATGTGGCTGGATACGTGGCCAAACGCAACATGAGCGCTACCAAGACCGACACGCCAATCACCGAAACGCCACAGTCGCTGTCGGTGGTAACGAGCGACGAGGTCCGCGACCGTCAATCGGAAACGCTGGGCCAGGCGCTGAGTTACACGCCAGGGCTCACCAGCAGCTCGACCGCTTTCAACCGCACCGCGGACCGCTTCCGCATCCGCGGCTTCGGGGTCGAATCCGGCACCGGCGGCTCGCTGCGCGACGGCCTGCGCCTGCAGAACAACTCCTACGACGGCATTCAGGAACCTTATGGCCTGGAGCGCGTCGAGGTCATTCGTGGCGCTGCCTCGGTGCTCTACGGCCAGCTTTCGCCCGGCGGCATGATCAACGGCGTCAGCAAGCGCCCGACCGAAACGCCCTTCCATGAGCTGAACCTGCAAGCGGGTTCCCACGACCGCAAGCAACTCTCTGCAGACTTCAGCGGCCCGTTGGCCGGTAGCGACACACTGAGCTATCGCCTGACCCTGCTCAGTCGCAACAGCGACACCCAACAGGATCATATCAACGACGACAAGTTCTACATCGCTCCGGCGCTGACCTGGCGACCCAACGAAGACACATCGCTGACCCTGCTGTCCTTCTACCAGAAGACCGATACGCGTTTCCCCGCGCCCCTGCCCTACCAGTTGGTCAAGGGTGTGGGTGACGGCGCGTTCAAGATCGGTCGCCACGATTTCATCGGCGAGCCGGACTACGACGACATGAACGGCGAGATGTCGACCCTGGGCTACGAATTTCAACACCACTTCAACGAAAATTTCACGCTCAACCATAAGCTGCGTTATTACGAAACCGACGTGCAGTGGAGCTACCTGCAAATTCAACCGTCTGCCGCTGCCATCAACCTTGCTGCAAACACCGGCACACTGTTGCGCCGTTACAGTGACCGCCACGAACGTGCACGGACATGGGCCAGTGACACCAATATCGAGTCGAAATGGCAGCTCGGCAATGTCGAACACACAGTTCTCGTAGGCTTCGATGGCTATGACACGTCTTATGACTCACATAATTTCCGGGGCACCCCTACCAATACTCCAAGCCTGGATCTGACTCGTTATAACTACGGTCAGCCAGTGGTCGTCGACAAAAGCCGCGCAGCAGATCGTGGATCACAGCTCGATACTCGACAGAAAGGTCTCTATCTGCAGGATCAGATCAAGTTCGACGACAAGTGGATTCTAGTGTTGGGTGGCCGCCACGACTGGGCTGACCAACTGCAGACGGCGCATCGCAATGATGCCAAGGCCAGTCAAAGCGACGAAGCCACCACCTGGCGCGCCGGCCTGGTCTACCTGGCGGACAACGGCCTGGCGCCCTATATCAGCTACAGCGAGTCGTTCTTCCCTGTTTCTGTCGCAGAAGTCACTGGCCAAAACTTCGCCCCCACCGAAGGCAAGCAATACGAAGTGGGCGTGCGCTATCAGCCCAAGGACAGCAATCTGCTACTCAGTGCAGCCATCTATGAACTGACCCAAACCAACGTGCTGACCTTCGATAGCAATGACGATCCGAGACAGACCGGCGAGGTTCGCTCGCGCGGCCTGGAACTGGAGGCCAAAGCCGATGTGACCGAAGCGCTAAGCCTCATTGCCTCCTACGCCTACACCGATGCCCGCACCACCAAAAGCGCCATTGCCACAGAAGTCGGCCAACGCACCGATGATACGCCCTACCACCAGGCCGCCCTGTGGACCAGCTACGACTTCGTCAACTGGGGTATTCCGCAACTGACCATAGGCGCCGGCGCTCGCTACATGGGTACAACCCAGGCCTCACTGATGGACTCGCCCATGCCGGCCTATACCCTGTTCGACGCCATGGCGCGCTACCAGATCGACGATCACTGGGCCGTGACCGTCAACGCCAGCAACCTGACCGACAAGCGCTACGCGCAGTGCGGGGCCTCCACCTGTCACTACGGTGACGAGCGCCAGGTGGTGAGCACGGTGAGCTACCGCTGGTAACGAGCACAGCCGGCAAGATCGGGCAAAGCTGCCAGTTCGAGCCGCTCAGGCCCCAAATGTGAACAAGCCCCTGAAGTCGACTCTTCAGGGGCTTTTCGTTGGTCACGCCGCGTCGATTACGAGGCGATCGATGCCAATCGGCGATAACTTGATGACACGGCGCCCGCCTTATCCTATCCAGCACGCCAGCACGAAAACCCGGATAATGGCGGCCATTTCGTTTCACTCGCTGGTGCTGCCCTCATGGAAATCAAGGTCAACTTTCTCGACAACCTTCGCCTCGAAGCCAAGTTCGATGACTTCACGGTGATCGCCGATCAGCCGATCCGCTACAAGGGCGACGGCTCGGCGCCGGGGCCGTTCGACTATTTCCTGGCCTCCTCGGCGCTGTGCGCAGCGTACTTCGTCAAGCTGTACTGCCAGACGCGCGACATCCCCACCGAGAACATCCGCCTGTCGCAGAACAACATCGTCGACCCGGAGAACCGCTACGCGCAGATCTTCAAGATCCAGGTCGAGCTGCCCGCCGATATCTCCGAGAAGGATCGCCTGGGGATTCTGCGCTCCATCGACCGCTGCACGGTGAAGAAGGTGGTGCAGCAGGGGCCGGAGTTCATCATCGAGGAGGTGGAAAACCTCGACGCCGATGCCCAGGCGCTGCTGATGCCGGTGAGTGACACCACCACCTACATCCCGGGCAAGGACCTGCCGCTGGAGCAGACCATCGCCAACATGTCGGGCATCCTCGCGGATCTCGGGATGAAGATCGAGATCGCCTCCTGGCGCAACATCGTGCCCAACGTCTGGTCGCTGCATATCCGCGATGCGCAGTCGAACCTGTGCTTCACCAACGGCAAGGGGTCGACCAAGGAAAGCGCCCTGGCCTCGGCGCTGGGCGAGTTCATCGAGCGGCTGAACTGCAACTTCTTCTACAACGACCAGTTCTGGGGGGAGGACATCGCCGCCGCCGAGTTCGTCCACTACCCGAACGAACGCTGGTTCAAGCCGGGCCCGAAGGATGCGCTGCCCGAAGAAATTCTCGACGAGTACTGCCTGGCCATCTACAACCCGGACGGCGAGTTGCGTGGCTCGCACCTGTACGACACCAACTCGGGCAACACCCTGCGCGGCATCTGTTCGCTGCCCTTCGTGCGCCGCAGCGATGGCCAGACGGTGTATTTCCCGTCCAACCTGATCGAGAACCTGTACCTGTCCAACGGCATGAGCGCCGGCAATACCCTGGCCGAGGCCCAGGTGCAGTGCCTGTCGGAGATCTTCGAGCGGGCGGTGAAGCGCGAGATCCTCGAGGGCGAGCTGTGCCTGCCAGACGTGCCGCAGGACGTGCTGGCCAAGTACCCGGGGATCGTCGCCGGCATCCAGGGTCTGGAGGAGCAAGGCTTCCCGGTGCTGGTGAAAGACGCCTCGCTGGGCGGTGAATTTCCGGTGATGTGCGTGACCCTGATGAACCCGCGCACCGGCGGCGTGTTCGCCTCGTTCGGCGCGCACCCAAGCCTGGAAGTGGCGCTGGAGCGCAGCCTCACCGAACTGCTACAGGGCCGCAGCTTCGAGGGCCTCAACGACCTGCCGCAGCCGACCTTCGACAGCCTGGCGCTGACCGAGCCGAACAACTTCGTCGAGCACTTCATCGACTCCAGCGGCGTGGTGTCGTGGCGCTTCTTCGGCGCCACGCCGGACTTCGAATTCGTCGAGTGGGACTTCTCCGGCGAGGGTGCAGACTCCAACGAGCAGGAAGCCGCAACCCTGTTCGGCATCCTCGAAGACATGGGCAAGGAAGTCTACGTCGCCACCTATGACGACCTCGGCGCCAACGCCTGCCGCATCCTGGTGCCGGGCTATTCGGAGATCTACCCGGTCGAGGACCTGATCTGGGACAACACCAACAAGGCGTTGCTGTTTCGCAAGGACATCCTCAACCTGCACGCCCTGAGCGACCGCGAGCTGAAATCGCTGCTGCGTAACCTGAACAACACCGAGGTCGACGACTACACCGATATCACCACGTTGATCGGCGTCGAGTTCGACGACAACACGGTGTGGGGCCAGCTGACCATTCTCGAGCTGAAGCTCTTGATCAACCTGGCGCTGAAGAAATACGACGATGCCAAGGAGCTAGTCGAGGCCTTCCTGCAGTACAACGACAACACCGTCGAGCGTGGCCTGTTCTACCAGGCGGTCAACGCCGTGCTGGAGATCCAGCTGGACGACGAGCTGGAGCTGGCCAACTACGAGCACAACCTGCGGCGCATGTTCGGTAGCGAGCGCATGGACGCGGTGATCGGCTCGGTGGATGGCAGCGTGCGCTTCCATGGGCTGACCCCGACTAGTATGAAGCTCGAAGGCCTGGACAAGCACCTGCGCCTGATCGACAGCTACAAGAAGCTGCATGCTGCCCGCGCCAAAGCGGCCGGGCTGGCCGACTGAGCATGACCAGCGAGCGCCCAATCCAGAGAGTCGTAGCGCTGATGCTGGCGGCCGGCTACAGCCGCCGCTTCGGCGGCGACAAGCGGCGTGCAACACTGGCCGACGGGCGCTCGCTGCTGGCGGCCAGCCTGGCTCTGCCCTGCTCGATGCTCGAAGACGTCTGGCTGGTGCTGCGCCCGGACGAAGCGCCAGCAGGACTGGACCTGCCAACGGGAGTGCGAGTCGTGCAAAACCCGGCTAGCGCCCAGGGCATGGGCCATAGCCTCGCCGCTGGCGCCGAGCGTCTACTGGCTGAATCCAACGCTGATGCCGTGGCGATCTTTCTTGCCGATATGCCGTCGATTCGCCGGGATAGCCTGGAAACCCTGATAACCCACTCCTGCGCGAACAATATCGTGCTGCCCAGCTATCAGGGCAAACGCGGTCATCCGGTGCTGTTCGGACGCGATTTCTGGCCGCAGCTCACCAGCTTGAGCGGCGATGCCGGCGCGCGCGCGGTACTGCAAAGCAACGCTCAGGTCGTGCAACTCGTCGAGTTGGACGACCCCGGTGTGCTGCAGGACATCGATACCCGAGAAGACTGGCAACACCTGCCGCCCCACTGAACCTTCAGTGTGCTTCCTTGCGGTACTCAGCGCCTAGCTCTCGGGACAGGGCGATAAAATTGACGACCTGCGGCGACTGGTGCAGCTCACGGCAAACCAGGGTAACCGGTGCGACCAACCGAGGTTTGGCATCACGAATCGAGCGGTACGCCACGCTGTGCTCGTGGAAACCACGCATCGATGCGGGCACCACTGACACTCCAGCGCCGGCAGCCACCAGGCTGACATTGGTCAGCATGCGCTCCACCTCGAACGCCACATGCGGCTCGAACCCTGCGTTGCGGCATGCCTGCAGGAAATTGGCGTACATCCCCGGCGCACCTGGGCGGCGCACCAAGATCAAGGGTTCATCGGCGAGATCCTTGAGCGACACTGCGCCATTGCCATGCAACAGGCGATGCCCCACCGGCAGCACCAGTACCAGTTCCTCGTTGAGCAGGCGGTGATAAGTGACGCATGCCGGACTGGCCACGGGGGCGCGTAGAATGCCGACGTCGACTCGCTCGTTCACCACATTGTCGGTCAGCAGTTTCGCACTGCCTTCATTCAGCGCGATATCCACTCCAGGATAGCGTTCGCGGTAATACCGGATGATCCTCGGGATTAGTGGATGCGACGCGGCGGAGCTGGTGAACCCCAGCCTCAGGCTGCCTTCGATGCCTTGTGCGGCCCGCGCAGCCTTGAGCCCACCCTGCTGGACGCGCTGCAGGATGTCCCGTGCTTCCTTGAGGAAGACCTCGCCTCCCACCGTCAGATCGACACCCTTGGCATGGCGGATGAACAGCTCGAATCCCAGCTCCGCCTCCAAGGCACGGATCTGCTGGCTCAGCGGCGGTTGCTGAATGTTCAGGCGTGCAGCCGCGCGAGTGAAATGACGCTCCTCGGCAACCATGACGAAGTAGCGCAGGTGACGAAGCTCCATGAGATGACTCACTGTGAGACAGAGTGGACAGCGGGGCCAAACGATACCGAATCGCGCGACCGATGGGGTAGGATGACCCTTCTGCTGAAGCGACGACAGCAGACACCCATAATTACAAAAACAGAGCGTCATGATTCACCGACTTGCCCGTTCCGGTATTGCTCAGCTGCTTTTGGCCGTCCTCTTCGGTGGTATTCTCGGTGTCTGCAATCCGTCTCTGGCAATCCAGATGAAGCCGCTCAGCGAGGTGTTTCTCGGCATCATTGCCTGGGTGACACCGCCGGTGATGTTCATCCTGCTCTGCTCCAGCGTCGCCAGGCTCGTCGGCCACCCCGGCAGCGCGAGACTGGCATTGAAGACAGTGGGCTACTGGCAGTTGATGTCCCTGCTGTCGCTGAGCTGCGGCATCCTGTTGGCGTTGCTGTTACAGCCTGGCAGCAATAACGCCCTCCTCTCACCAATAGCAGCCGACAGCCATACCAGTACGGACGTGATTGCGCAGTTGCCCGCCCTGGTACTGCAAACGTTTGAACAAAGCCTGATTCTCAAGGTACTGCTTGCCGCGCTGGTCTGCGGCTACCTGCTGGGACTTTCGGGCCAGGCAGGCACAGCATTGCAGCAACGCCTGGATCAGGGCGTCTCGATGATATTCAGGCTGATGCGAGGCATCGTGCGCTTCGCTCCGCTGGCCGCATTCGCTGCCATCGCCTTCACCATTGGCAAGTACGGCATGACGGCCGCCATTCCGCTGCTGAAGTTCATTGCTACCCTCTACCTGGCCAGTCTCGTATATATCACCCTGGTACTGGGTTTCGCCCTGCGCCTGCTCAGGTTGCGCTTGTGGCGCCTGATCCTCCATGTCAAAGAAGCGCTGCTGCTGGTCGCTGCCACCGGTTCATCGGTAGCAGCTTTACCGAAACTGCTCGAGAAGCTCGAAGCGGCCGGATGTAATAGTCATGTCGCACGCCTGGTGCTGACAGGCGGCTACAGCTTCAACCTCAACGGTTCGAATCTCTACCTGAGCGTGGCCATGGTGTTTCTCGCACAGATGGCGGGAACCGACCTGAGCGCTCAGCAACTCTTGCTGCTCCTGCTCGTCAGTCTATTCACCTCGTTGGGAGCGACTAGCGTCGCCGGATCAGCCTTCGTCATTCTGACCGCCACACTCAGTGCTCTGCAGTTCGCCCCCATGGAGCTGCTGGGTATCCTCGTTGGCGTCGAACGTTTGATGAAATGTCGTTCGCTGACGAATGTTCTGGGCAATTGTGTGGCCTGTCTGTTCATCAGCAAATGCCACGATGCGCTGGATGTCGAGCAAGCTCGGCGCGTACTGGGTCAACATCGCCCGCAGCGAGGCGCCCTGAGGCTCAACGAGGAGTGACGGCCTGCACGGCTGGCCGTTGTAGTCGATAGCGCAGCCTGAATCGACCTGGATTTCCGGCACCGCGTGCAGCATGTCGCCGTAGCAGTTCGGCCCCGAGACCGTGGCCGACCAGCTCGACACCCTGCAAATCGGCAAAAGCCGGATGATGCGTGAGATAGCGTAACAAACCATCGACAACCGCTAGCGCGCAAACACCTTTCAGAGCGAATCCGGATCGTTCCCCTCTGGCCCAATCACCCACCTGCCATACAGGCATGTCGGGCTGTATCCTGGGGTCACCAGGCTCAAGAAAGACAGGCGTAATCACCAGCGCTCCTTCAACCTGGTAGGGCCTTTCGTCGAGGTCTGCGCCGAAGAGGATGACCGCCCGGCTCAAACCAGTTGGTAAGTTGTAGAGGTCTGCGCTGGCCCTTACCAGAATGGCGAAGGCTGTATCATCGACGACCAGACGCATGAACTGCGTCGTCAGCTTGCCCCTGGTATCCACCGGGCTGCGCGCCCCTAGAAAACCCGAACATGTCAAGGCGCCGCTACCGAACATCGATAGCAGCGCGGCCAGCCGGAGCAGATGACGCCTGCGCACGGGCCGAGACGATCAGCGGGCGAGACGATCAAACGCCTTGTCCAGACGCTGCTCTGCCTCGACCAGCTTCTGGCGATGCTCACCCATCCAGCCCTGATCGGCCTTCAAGGTTTTCTGCGCAGCCGCCAGCATGCGCTTGACCTCAGCCGGTTGCGGCCCCCCCGTGCCCTTGCGGGTTTCCACCATGGCGCGTGGCGACAGCGTAGCGCGGAACGCGGACTCGCTCAGTGGCAACTGCTGCTCCTGCCACTTATATTTCTGCGCCGCCTTGGCGAACAGCGCCTGGGCATCCGCGTATGGGAAGTTCTTCGGCAGCAAGCCTTCCTTACGCGCCTGCCCGACGATCATGGAGGCGAAACTGTGCCCTATGCGAAACGGCACCTTATGCTCACGTTCGAGGGTATCGGCCAGCTCCATCGACGTGGTCCAGTCGTTATCCAGTTCTTCCATGGCGCGCTCGGGATTGATCACCAGGGCATCGAGCACCGAGTCCAGACGCTTGAACATCTGCGTAGCCGACTCGAACAAACCGAGCTCGTCGAATGCGATCTTGTAGTCGGTCATGCCGGTGGTGACGTTATGCGCACGGATCGACGTGGCACCGGCCAGCCCGACGACGTTGGATGCCGACTCCCGGGTGCGCATCAGCAGGCCCGGGTTACGCTTCTGCGGCATGGCGCTGCTGGTATAGGTAGAGCCCTCCTCGAGCAGCAGCCAGGGTCGGGTTTGGTGATATTGGGTATGAATGTCGCCGATCAGCGCGCCCACACGAATCGCCGACGAGGATGCGATACCGGCAGCCTCCAGCGGGATATCGAAGGTCGAGACCTGGCTGGAGTCCAGCGAGTTCTCGCGTACACCATCGAAACCGAGCAAGCTCGCCAGGCGCTCTCGATTGAGCGGCCAGCCCGAGTTGGCCAACACCGCCGTGCCCATTGGGCTGAGATTGAGACGCCCGTAGAGTTCGTGAATACGCTGAGCGTCACGTTGGAAAGCCGCCTCGAACGCCAGCAGGTAGTGCGCGTAGCTGATCGGCATGGCCTGCACACCGTTGGTATAAGCGGGAATCAGCGTATCGACATTGTCGGCGGCGAGCTTCAGCAGACGCTCACGCACACTGTTGAGACCATCACTGAAATCCAGCACCTGAGCACGCAGCACTGCCAGGCGGTAGGTCGCGTACATGTCCTGCCGACTACGCCCGGAATGGATCAGCGACGCCTCTGGGCCGATCTTGTCGATCATGATTTTCTCGACCTGCAGCACGTCACTTGGACGCCTGCCATCGGGCTGCCCGGCCTGGTCGATGACATGCTGCACGCCGCTGGCGATACGCTTGCCCTGCGGCGCACTGACGATGCCTTCCTCGGTGAGCATGACGATGGAGGCCTTGTTGATGCGGTTCATCCAGGCGAACTGACTTTCGTAGGCGCCGCCTTTGAGCGCACGCTTGTCGGTGCTCGCACCGATCCTGGCGGCCTGTTCGGCGCACTCGGCGGTGCTGTTGCAGGAAACGTCGGCGGTGTTGGCAGCCTGGGTGGTCAGCGGCAGGAACAACGCGGCACTGATGGCCAACTGCAGCAGGGTCTTGTGGGTATTCATATGTAAGTCCTCGCGAAGGTACCGGGCCACTGCGGGCCCGGTATCGGGCATAAAAAGGGTCAGAGCAGCGGCAGGGTGTAGCTGAAGATCAGGCGGTTCTGATCGATGTCATTACCACCGTTGCTGCGGTAGGTGCCGTTACGCCATTTGACGCCGAAGTTCTTCAGCGGGCCGTTCTGCACGACATAGGCAATGTCGGTGTTGCGTTCCCATTCCTTGCCCTCGCGACCACCTGCGCGATCGAAGTTGTCGCCGCTGATGTAGCGCGTCATGAAGGTCAGGCCCGGCAGGCCCAGCGCGGCAAAATCGTAGTCGTAACGCACCTGCCAGGAGCGCTCCTCGGGGCTGGCGAAGTCCGCCGAGATCATCACGTAGTTGACCAAGAAGGAGTTGGTGCCTTCGATGTGCGGAAAGCCCGTATCGCCACTCATTTTCTGATAGGCGACACCGAGCGAGTGGCTGTTGAGGTTGTAGGTGAACTTGGCGCCGACGGCAGTGTTGTCGACATTGCTGTTGCCATCGTGAGTGGAGCGGGCATAGCGAATGTCGCTGTCGAAAGAGTGCCCATCCATGATCGGCAGGTGATGACGCACGTTGACGATGTGCTGCTTGTAGTTCTGCTCCAGGTGTCCGTAGTTGTAGGCAGTGCTTAGGTGCTTGGACCACTTGTAACTGGCCCCCGCGAAATTGAACTCATCGCTGGCCTGACCACCTCGAATGCCCTTGCCGGCGACCAGCATGTCATCACTGGCGCTGGAGTTGCGCAGGCTGTTCTTCGTCAGTTGACCGACGTCCAGCGTCAGCCCGTCGATTTCCCGTGACTGCAGCTGTGCGCCACGAAAAGTCTGCGGCAACAGGCGCGAATCGCTAGGCAGGACCGTCGGCAGTTTCGGAATCAACGTACCGACATGCAGCGTGCTCTTGGAGATACGCGCCTTGGCGGTGAAACCCAGCTGGCTGTAATCATCCGGTGCCTTGTCATCACCGACGGGCAGCAGACCGGTGCCCTGACGATCGGGGCCGGAGTCGAGCTTCAGGCCAAGCAGCCCCAGCGCATCGACACCGAAACCTATCGGCCCCTCGGTGAAACCGGACTGATAGTTGAGCAGAAATCCTTGTGCCCACTCGTCTCGCTTGGACTGACTGGCACCGTCCTGATGAAAGTCATGGTTCATGTAGAAATTGCGTAGCTCGAGCGAAGCTTTACTGTCTTCGAAGAAGGCGGCGTTGGCGACGGTGGGCAAGACAAGGGAGCTGCCCACGGCGAGAAGCGCGGGCAGGCGCGAGGTAGGTCGTATCATTTTCATGCCTCGATTCATTGTTTTTGTTAGCGGCCAGGCAACTGGCAAAGGGATGCTAAAGACAACAAATAGAGATTAAAAATATATAAATAGTATTGAATTGATATCTACAGAATATGACTTTCTTTCTTCACCTCAACCCTTGCGGGCGAGCGTCATCAGCGTTTCGCTCAACGCCTGCGCCGCGCTGGACAACTGATGCCCGGCCAGGTGCAGCAGACCGATCCGGCGCGACACCTGCGGCTCGATCAGCGGCAGGCAGCGGGCGCCCAGGTCCTCCATCTGCTGCCGGCATAGCTGTGGTACCGCGCTGACGCCGAGGCCTTCGGCGACCATGCGCCCGACCGTGACCAACTGATGACTCTCAAACGCCACCGGCAGCTTGCCGTGACTGGAGATCACGCTGTCTTCCAGCAGCAGGCGCACCGCCGAGGGTCGCTGCAGAGTGATAAAAGGCCGGTCGAGCAGATCCACCCAGCTCAAGGCCTCGCACCCGGCCAGCTCGCTATCTGCCGGCACCACCGCGACGAAGCGATCCTCGTACAGCGGCGTGAACTGCAAGCCGTCGAGGCTCAAAGGCTCGAATGCGATGCCCAGTTCGACGCGGCCGTCGCGCACCATCTCCATTACCTGTTCGTTGACCACATCGTGCACCGCCACGTTGACCCGTGGGTAGGCGTCGCGAAAGGCGCGCAGCGCCGCCGGCAGGCGATTACCGGCGAACGACGGCATGGCCGCCACCGCTACCTTGCCCATCTGCAGGGTGAAGTGCTGGCGCAGCAGGTCCTCGGCGTTGTCCCAGTCGGCCAGCAGGCGCACGGCGATGGGCAGCAACGTCTCGCCCTCGGGCGTCAGCGCCACGCTGCGGGTGGTGCGCACCAGCAACTGACCACCGAGCGATTGCTCCAGGTTCTTGATCGCCAGGCTCAGCGCCGGCTGCGACAGGTGCAGGCGCTCGCAGGCCTGGGCGAAGCTCAGGCTCTGTGCCACGGCAAGAAAGGCGCGCAGCTGCTTGACGGTCATTGATTTATTTACCTGATCAATCAAGAGAAAAAACAAACTTAACAAATAAGGCTACAGCGCAGAAGCTTGGCCTCACTCCTGATAACAACAAAAGAGGCAGCCTCGAATGAGCGGACTCGACAAACGCGTCGGCAGCTACGCAGAAGCCCTGGACGGCCTGCAGGACGGCATGACCGTGCTGGCCGGCGGTTTCGGCCTGTGTGGCATCCCCGAGAACCTGATCGCCGAGATCCGCCGTCGCGGCGTGCGCGATCTGACCGTGGTGTCCAACAATTGCGGCGTCGACGGTTTTGGCCTCGGCGTGCTGCTGGAAGACCGGCAGATCCGCAAGATGATCGCCTCCTATGTCGGCGAAAACGCACTGTTCGAGCAGCAACTGCTCTCCGGCGAACTGGAAGTCGAGCTCACCCCGCAGGGCACACTGGCCGAGAAGCTGCGCGCCGGCGGTGCCGGCATTCCTGCCTTCTTTACCGCCACCGGCTACGGCACCCCGGTCGCCGAAGGCAAGGAAGCGCGCGAGATCAACGGCCGCCACTACATCCTCGAACCGGCCATCACCGGCGACTTCGCCATCGTCAAAGGCTGGAAGGCCGACCACTTCGGCAACGTGGTCTACCGCCATACCGCGCAGAATTTCAACCCAGTGGTCGCCACTGCCGGGCGCATCACCGTGGTCGAGGTCGAGGAGATCGTCGAGCCCGGTGAACTCGACCCGACGCAGATTCACACGCCCGGCATCTATGTCGATCGGCTGATCTGCGGCAGCTTCGAGAAACGCATCGAAAAACGCACGCTGCGCGCCTGAGGAGAAAGACCATGGCTCTTACCCGTGAACAAATGGCCCAGCGCGTGGCCCGCGAGCTGCAGGACGGCTTCTACGTCAACCTCGGCATCGGCATCCCGACCCTGGTGGCCAACTACGTGCCCGAGGGTATGCAGGTGATGCTGCAGTCGGAAAACGGCCTGCTCGGCATGGGCGCCTTCCCCACCAAAGAGGAAGTGGACGCCGACATGATCAACGCCGGCAAGCAGACCGTCACCGCGATCAAGGGTGCGGCGATCTTCGACTCGTCGCAGTCCTTCGCCATGATCCGTGGCGGCCACGTCGATCTGACCGTGCTCGGCGCCTTCGAGGTGGACGTGCGCGGCAACATCGCCTCGTGGATGATCCCCGGCAAGCTGGTCAAGGGCATGGGCGGCGCCATGGACCTGGTGGCCGGCGCCGACAACATCATCGTCACCATGACCCATGCCTCCAAGGACGGTGAGTCCAAGCTGCTGGAGCATTGCAGCCTGCCGCTGACCGGCTGCGGCTGCATCCGCAAGGTGCTGACCGACCTGGCTTATCTGGAGATCGAAAACGGCGCCTTCATCCTGCGCGAACGCGCGCCAGGGGTGAGCGTCGAGGAAATCGTCGCCAAGACCGCCGGCAAGCTGATCGTCCCCGAACACGTGCCGGAAATGAGCTTCTAAAGTTGTCTACCGTTCTGTAGGCGCCACCACGCACGGCGCCTACGGAACGTTTTTTTGGCTATGTCCTACACCCTGTAGGAGCGGATTCATCCGCGAAGCTTTTTCCGCCCTACCGCGCACAGAGGATTCCCCATGCAAGACGTCGTCATCGTCGCCGCCACCCGCACCGCCATCGGCAGCTTCCAGGGCAGCCTGGCCGAGATTCCCGCGCCGGAGCTCGGCGCCATCGTCATCAAGCGCTTGCTCGAACAAACCGGCCTCGACGCCGCCCAGGTCGATGAAGTCATCCTCGGCCAGGTACTCACCGCCGGTAGCGGCCAGAACCCCGCACGCCAGGCCGCTATCCGCGCCGGCCTGCCGCATGCCGTGCCGGCTATGACCCTGAACAAGGTCTGCGGCTCGGGTCTCAAAGCTCTACACCTGGCTACCCAGGCCATTCGCTGTGGCGATGCCGAGGTGATCATCGCCGGCGGCATGGAGAACATGAGCCTGGCGCCCTACGTGCTGCCCAAGGCCCGCACCGGCCTGCGCATGGGCCACGCGCAGATGCTCGACAGCATGATCGTCGACGGCCTGTGGGATGCCTTCAACGACTTCCACATGGGCATTACCGCCGAGAACCTGGTGGAGAAATACGGCATCAGCCGTGAGGCGCAGGACGCCTTTGCTGCCGAATCGCAGCAGAAGGCCGTGGCCGCTATCGAAGCCGGTCGCTTCGACGCCGAGATTACCCCGGTGCTGATCCCGCAGCGTAAGGGTGACCCTGTCGCCTTCGCCCGTGACGAGCAACCGCGTGCCGGCACCACCGCCGAATCCCTGGCCAAGCTCAAACCTGCATTCAAGAAGGACGGCAGCGTCACCGCCGGTAACGCCTCCAGCCTCAACGACGGCGCCGCTGCCGTGCTGCTGATGAGCGCGGCCAAGGCGCACGAGCTGGGCCTGCCGGTGCTGGCGAAGATTGCCGGCTACGCCAACGCCGGCGTCGACCCGGCGATCATGGGCATCGCCCCGGTGTCGGCCACCCGTCGCTGCCTGGACAAGGCCGGCTGGAGCCTGGCCGATCTGGACCTGATCGAAGCCAACGAGGCCTTCGCCGCCCAGGCGCTGTCGGTCGGTCAGGAGCTGGGCTGGGATGCCGACAAGGTCAACGTCAACGGCGGCGCCATCGCCCTCGGTCATCCCATCGGCGCTTCGGGCTGCCGCGTGCTGGTGACCCTGCTGCACGAGATGATCCGCCGCGACGCCAAGAAGGGTCTGGCCACGCTGTGCATCGGCGGCGGCCAGGGTGTGGCGCTGGCCATCGAGCGCGCCTGAGCGCCAGACAATCGCCGCTGAAGCGCCTCCCACACTGCCCGTCTGGCTCCTGTGGGAGGGGCTTTAGCCGCGACGATTTATAAAGAGGTATGCCTGGACGCAATCCGGGGAAACCTGAAATGGACCTCCCGGATTTCATCCGGGCTACCACCACCCAGCTCGGTCTCGGCCGAGCTTTGTCATATCCACCGCAACACCCAGGCATAGCCAACTCTGAATGCCCGGTTAGCCCTTACACAACCATAAGAAAGAGGCGTCATCCATGTTCAACACCCTCACCCGCATGAGCGTGAGCCTGGTACAGAAGTACCTGCCGTCACCGTTCGTGTTCTCTGCGCTCCTGACCCTGGGCGTGCTGCTCGCCGGTATATTCTCCACCGGCCAGTCGTTGCCGGCCATGGTGCAACACTGGAGCGGCGGCTTCTGGACGCTGCTCGGCTTCGCCATGCAGATGGCGCTGATCTTCGTCACCGGCCATGCCCTGGCCAGCGCACCGCTCATCAACCGTCAGCTCGACCGCCTGGCCGGCATGGCGCGCACACCGGGTCAGGCGATCATCATGGTTACCCTGGTGGCGCTGGTCGGCTGCTGGGTCAACTGGGGCTTTGGCCTGGTGATCGGCGCTGTGTTCGCCCGCGCCCTGGCGCGCAAGGTCGATGGCGTCGACTACCCGCTGCTGGTGGCGTCGGCCTACTCGGGCTTCCTGGTCTGGCATGGCGGCCTCGCCGGTTCGGTGCCGCTCTCCCTGGCCACTGGCGGCCCGGACCTGGCGCGCATGACTGCCGGCGTACTGAGCGACCCGGTAAGCATCACCGAAACCCTGTTCAGCACCCTGAATCTGACCATCGTCGCCCTGCTGGTGATCGGCCTGCCACTGCTCAACCGCGCCATGCACCCGCGCCAGGGCGCCAAGGTCGCCGATGCCGCCAAACTGGTCGAGTCACGCGCCGAACTGCCGGCCCGTGAAACCCCGGCGCAACGCCTGGACGACAGCCGCATTCTCGGCTTGGCGCTGGTGGCCATGGCCGGTATCTACCTGTTCAACCACTTCGCCAGCAAGGGCTTCGTGCTCGGCCTGGACGTGGTCATCGCCATCTTCCTGTTCAGCGGCCTGCTGATGCACGGCACCCCGGAGCGCTACATGCGCGCAGTGGACGAGAGCGTGCGCGGCATCGGCGGCATCGTCCTGCTGTTCCCCTTCTACGCCGGGATCATGGGCATGATGATGGGCGCCAACGCCGACGGCATCTCCCTCGGCCGGCAGATCACCGAAGCGTTCATCTCCTGGTCCTCGGCCGACACCTTCCCGCTGCTGGCCTTCCTCAGCGCCGGTGTGGTCAACGTGTTCGTCCCGTCCGGTGGCGGCCAGTGGGCCGTGCAGGGCCCGATCATGCTGCCGGCTGCCCAGGCCCTGGGCGTCTCGCCCACCGTCACGGCCATGGCGATTGCCTGGGGCGACGCCTGGACCAACATGATCCAGCCGTTCTGGGCGCTGCCGCTGCTCGGCATCGTCGGCCTCGGCGCCCGCGACATCATGGGCTACTGCCTGATCATGCTGCTGTACTCGGGCGTGGTGATCTGCGGGGCGTTCTATCTGCTCGGCTGAATCCCCGCTCGCGATCACCGCACTGTGAGGCCTCGCGAGCTAGAGCGATGCAAGGCAGAGGCAGGCGAGCAAGCGGAGTGTACTTTTGTACATGAGCATTGTGAGCCTGCTTCTAACGCAGCAGCGCCGACGCGCAGCAGGCTGTGCCTAACTTAATCCCCCATCAGCCCCTGCGCCTTGGCCATCGCCACCGCCTGGGTGCGTCTTTGCACACCGAGCTTGACGTTGATCCGCCGTGCATGGGTCTTGACCGTGTGCAGCGAGATGAACAGGCGATCGGCGATTTCCTGATTGGAAAAACCCTGCGCGATCAATTGCAGCACGGCCAGCTCGCGCGAGCTGAGCAGGGCGGTTCCGGCGCTGGCGGGCTCGTCAAGGGCCGAAGCCGGCTCGAACAAGCGCTGATGCAGGCTTTGCCCAACCTCTCCCGGCAACATGCGTTCCAACCACTGCGGCTGACGCTGTTGCAACTCCTGCAATGGCCGCAGCAGACGCAGCTGTCGCGCCTCGCCAAGCGCCTGGTGAAGCAGCTCATCGGCCTGTTCGTCCTGACCCTGCACGAGCAGCGCCTCGGCCAGGCTGACCCGACATTCACAGGTCAGGCTGCGATGCCCGGCGAGCTGGCTTTCATCCAGTAACAGGCGCAACGCATGCTCGGCAGCCGCCTGATGACCGAGCAGCAGGTCGCTGATCGCCAGGCAGTGGCGCAAGCGCGGCAGCAGGTCGTAAAACTCGGAAGGGGCCAGTTGCTGGCGCTGCTGCAGTTGCTGCAGGGTCTGGGCGAACAACTCGCGCGCCCGCCCGGTCTGCCCCTGACGCAACAGCAGACGCCCTGCCTGCAATTGCAGCACGCAGCGGTAACGCACTTCCGGCACGTGCGACCACTGCATGACGCGCTCGGCCTTCTGCAGCCACTGGTGCGCCTCGTCGAGTTCCCCCCGACTCTCGGCCAGCTCCAGCAGCCCCAGGTAGCCGGAAATGATGTAGGCATCCTCGCAATGTTCGGCTTCCTGCAGCCCCTGGCGATACGCCTGCTGCGCCGCCTCGTCCAGGCCCTGGCGCGCCAGCAGGCTGGCCCGAACCAGCAACAGGCGGGCGACCACCGGGCTATGGTTGAAACGTTCGCGCAACAGCGCCAGCGACTGCTCGGCCAGCTGGGCCGCGCGCCCGGCCTCGCCACGCATCTGCAACAGCAGGCAGTGATCGGTATTGAGCAGGGCTTCGAAGATCAGACTGCCACGCAAGCGCGCCAGATGCAGGCCCTGATCCAGCGCCTGCTTGGCCTGCTCCAGCGCATGCTCGGCCATATGCTGCTGCGCCAGCGCCTGATAGCACAGCACACGTTGCGACCAACTGCCCTCATCCAGCATCTGCAGGGCCTCCTGACAGTGCAGCCGAGCATCACGGCGGCCGCACTGCCGCGCCAGTACGCCCATCAATGCCTGCCAGTGCGCGATCAGTTTGCGCTGACGCTGCGCATCGGGTTGCGGCATGAAATGCGCCAACCCCTGAATGCAGGCACTGGCGTCGTCGAAACGGGCGCAGATGATCAAGGCCCAAGCCTGTAGCACGATCAGCCGCGGCGAACTGGCGAACAACCAATCCGGCAGCTCTTCGCGCCATTGCAGCAGTTGCGCCACCGAATGCCCCTGCAGCAACTGCTCCTGGTCGAAACGCTGCAGATAGTTGACCGCAACCTCGACCTGCCCGGCCTGCAGAGCATGTTCGACGGCCTCACGAATCTCACCGTGCTGAGCGAACCATTGGCAGGCGCGCACATGGATCGAGGCTGGCAACGGAGCACCCGGCAGGCGCCACAGCACCTCGGCCAGAGGACGCCACAGACGGAACCAGGTACCGCTGCTGTCCAGGCTGCGCACGAATAACTGACGCCGTTGCAATTCGCTCAGCAACAAGGCACCGCGGCCTTCGAGCAGGTGCTCGCACAGCGACCGGGAAAAGCGTGGCAGCAGGGCCAGCGCATGCAGGTCGCTGCGCAGTTCATCGTCAAGATCGTCCAGCACCTCCCGCTGCACGTAGTCACAAAGCACCGGGCAGCCATCCTGCAGACGTTGACGCAGCGCGTCTTCACCGGCATCGAGCAGCAGCAGACGAATCGCCGCCAGCCAGCCTTCACTGCGCGCGAGCAGCGCCTGACGGAGATCATCGACCAACTCGATCTGCAGCGTGGCCAACAATTCGCTCAGCCCCGCCTCATCCAGCGCCAGCTCTTCGCCCTTGAGTTCCAGCAAATCGCCCTGCAGCAGCAGACGCGGCAGGTTCCAGGCTGGCGTACGGCGGCTGGCGACCCACCAGGTGACTTGCGCCGGCGCTGCAGCGAACAACCGATCGAGGCAGGCATCGAGCGCCTCGTCGGCCTGCCGCGGATAGTCGTCGATAAAGATCCACAAGCGCCCCGCGCGCGCATGCAGCCGTTCGATCAGTTCTGCTTCACCGGTATCCTCGCCCGGCAGCTGCATGGCTGCCGCCAGTCGCTTGCACAGCTGCGCCGGGCTCAGGCTGCGCCCGGCAAGATCGAGCCAGACCCGCTCGATGGCGGCGGGCGTGTGTCGCGCGCACTGGCCCAGCAGCACGCTCTTGCCGGTGCCGGCGGGCGCACACAGCAGGCGCAAACGCGCCTGACTGGCGAGCAGACGTTGCAGCAGGGCGGGACGGGAAACGACGCACGGTGGCAGCCGCGGTAGATCGACAGGTTGCACTTGCAGCGCGCTCGTGCGGGCGATGGCGAGGGTCGGCATGGCAGCGGTTCTCTCTGCTTGTCATTGTTGAACCACCCGACGATGGTACGCCGCTCACCAGGCACGACTACCCCCTGGCGCTTATGGTGCGAAATTCACGAGAAAGAGGCAGGCACAAAAAAGCCGGCGACGCGCGAGGCGACACCGGCTTGCTTGGAGCGACCCGGTCAGCGCACGCCAGCGTTACGCAGTGCAGCCGGGGTGAAGTCCTTGGCCGAGGCTTTGGTGCCGTACTGCACCGCCGTCTTCTCCTCATTGGCCATGCCGATCGCGATATAGCGTCCGGCGATCACGTCATACAGCGCTTCGAGCGCGTATACCGGCACCTTCTTGTCGTACTGCTGGAACAGCAGCGCCTCACCGACACGCCACATCTGACCGCGGCCGTCGTAATGCTCGGACAGGGCGATCTGCCAGGAATCCTCATCCACGTAGAAGCGCCGCTTGGCGTAGATGTTGCGCTCGCCGCTCTTCAGCGTGGCCTCGATTTCCCAGACGCGGTGCAACTCGTAACGGGCCAGATCCTGGTTGATATGGCCAGCCTTGAGAATGTCGCTGTACTTCACCTGCGGCGAGGCCAGGCGGTAGTTGTTGTACGGGATGAACGCCTCGCGCTTGCCCACCAGCTTCCAGTCGTAACGATCCGGGGCGCCGCTGAACATGTCGAAGTTGTCGGTGGTGCGCAGACCATCGGCGGCAGTCCCCGGACCGTCGTACGCCACCTGCGGGGCACGCCGCACGCGACGCTGGCCGGCGTTGTAGATCCAGGCCATGCGCGGCTCGCGCACCTGATCCAACGAATCGTGCACCAGCAGCACGTTGCCCGCCAGGCGCGGCGGCGCGGTGACCCGCTGCTTGAACAGCAGCAGGGTGTTTTCCGCCTTGGCCGGGTCGATATCGGGAATGTTGTCCGGGAAGGCGACCTCATCCTCGAAGTTGACCAGCGTGTAGGAGCCATTGGCCTGTGGCGATGCCTGGACGATGCTGCGGCGCAGGTTACCGCCGCGATAGCGAGTGATGTGGTTCCACACCACTTCCAGGCCGTTCTGCGGAATCGGGAACGCGTAGTAACGGCTCTGACCGAAGTTGGTCAATCCGTTGCCGCCTTCCACCAACCCGGTGTTCAGCGCACTGGTCTTGGCCGCGGCATAGATGTTGTCCGGCACTGCGGCGCTGCGGTGGGTCGGGTATACCGCCATGCGGTAGCTTTCCGGATAGCGCTGGAACATCGCCAGTTGCCCCGCAGTGAGGCGGTCACGGTACTGGTCCAGGTTCTGCGCGGTGATGGTGAACAGCGGCTGCTCGTTGGCGAACGGGTCACTGAGAAAACCACGCGCATCGACCTGACCGGCATCGCTGGCCAGGCCGCCCGTCCAGGCCGGGATGGTGCCGGCAGCATTGCCGGCCATCTCTGCACCCAGCGGGGTCAGGCTGTTACCGAGCTTGGCCGCTTCCTGTTCGCCGACCGCGGCCAGCACACCGCTGGCCAGCAGGCTCAGGGAAAGTGCGCCGAGCATCTTCAGGGTTGTATTCATCTGCATTCCTCAACTGATCCTGATGGCCTAGAAGCTCACGCCGAAGCTGAGCGCCAGGAAGTCGCGGTCGATCGCGACGTTGTAATCGCCGCCGAAGAAGTCGGTGTACGACAGGCTGGCGGTGTAGGTATTGCGGTAGTCGGCGTCGATGCCGAAGCTGATGGCCTTGGCGCCCTCGTTGAACAGGCCGTTGGGGCCGTAGCCGTCGACATCGTGCGACCAGGAGATATTCGGCTTGAGGTTGACCCCGGCGAACACGTTGCTGTACTCCCAGATGCCGCGCACGCGGTAGCCCCAGGAGGTGCTGGTAGTGAAGCCGTCGGTGTCGCCGTTGAAGCCGTAGGCACCGAACAGCGAATCACGGCCATAGCGCAGGTCTTCGCGGCTTTCCAGCCCACCGACGTGGGCCACGCCGACCTCGCCGACCAGGGTGAAGCGTCCCGCGCCCATCACCTGATCGAAGAAGTGGGTGAAGCTGGTCTGCAGCTGGGTGACTTCCTTGCGCCGATAGCCGACGTTGTCCTGGCCCGGCCCTGCCGCGACCGGCGAGGTGCCGGGGGCGATCGGGTTGAGCAGGCTCAGGGTCATGTCGGTGGTGTTGATCTGCAGCGGCAGGTTCGGCCGGTAGCTGATTTCGCCCGCCCAGGCCGTGCCGGTGGGCAGCGTGGTGGAGAAACTCAGGCCGTAGAGGCGGATGTCCTCGGGGTACTCCAGGTAATAGCGGCCATTGCCGAGCATCACGCTCTGCGCCAGACCGGCGCCGCTGCCCGGCGCGATGCCGTTAGCGGTGCCGATGATCCCCGGCAGCGCCGCCAGCGTGGCCAGGCCGGCGTTCTGCGTGCTGACGATGGGCGTACGGCTGTGGTAGTTCATGAAGTAAGCGCCGTACTCGGTCTCGTCACCCAGCCAGCGCAAGGCCACGCCCCATTGGCCCTGGTCACGCGCATCACGATCACCGGCGCGTGGCAGGATCACCCCTTCGCTGTCGACGCGGAAGCCCTGACCGAACGCGGCGGCGACCGGCTGCAGCGGTGCGATGGCCGGCGAGCCGATGTGGTAGCCGCTGTCGCAGCCATCGGCGGCCACGTCGGCGGTGGAGAAGAAGGTGCCGCAGTTATCGAGGATGGTCTGGTCCCACTCCAGCTGGTAGAAGGCCTCCATGCTCAGGCGGTCGCTGAGGCTCTGCGATACGTAGAGCATGTTCACCGGGATCAGGCCTTCCTTAATCTCCGCACCGGGACGGCGGAAGGCCGCGACGTCGATGGGGTTGATCGAGTTGATGCTGTTGCCGATGAAGGTGCTCTCGCCCCAGCTCACCACCTGCTTGCCGACCCGCACGGTGCCCGGCAGATCGCCGACGGCGTAGTTGTGGTAGAGAAAGGCATCGAGGATTTCCGCGCCCGAGGACTTGGCGCCCTCCTTGCGGTTGCTGTCGTCGATGTCCTTGAACAGGCGGCTCTCGTCCTTCAGCTCGAAGTCGTACCAGTACTTGCCGCGCACGAAAACGCCGGTGTCGCGGTAGCGCAGCTCGAGATCGTGGATGCCCTTGAAGATCTTCGAGAAGGTCTCGCCCTTCTTGAAGTTCAGGCGGCCGTCGTCGCCGGTCTGCGCCTGACCCTGGCCACCATTGTTGGGGCCGATCAGATCGCGATCCGGGCTGCGCATCGACCAGCTGGCACCGACCGACAGCGCACTGTCGAACTGCCCTTCGATCTCACCGATGTTGAAATTGACGGCCTGTGCCGGAGCGGCGAAACCGACGGCGACGGCCAAAGCCAAGGTGTGCGGCTGGAATAGTCCGGGCCCTGTTGTTGTTGTCATGCGGGTCTCCTAGGTATTGGGTACTGCAGCGCCAACCCTAGGCGGGGAACAGGCCCCGGATAAGCGCACCAAGGAGGGATTTCGCCTGTCGCCCGAAAGGATGAACGGCGCCCTGAGACGGGCGCACGCGGGCCGACCTCAGCTTGCTGAATGACGGACCATCAGGCGGGTGGGGAACTATTTGCAGGCAGGCACCGAAAGGCGCTGTCAGAGGACGACGCGAATGGCGTCCTGGAGAAGGGGCAGAGCCTGGGGCCAGGCTCTGCCAGGTCGATCAGTTGCCGCTGGCTGCCAGTTCGCGCAACAGCACCTCGTGGAACAGCGCCGGCGCTTCCACCTGCGGCGAGTGGCCCAGTTCCGGCCATTCCACGAGTTTCGCCTCAGGGATCGCTTCGGCGGTCTTGCGCCCCAGCTCCGGGTAGTTGCCGAGACGCTTGGCGACGTCCTCTGGCGCACGGTTGGCGCCTGGGGCGGTGCGATCCTTGCCACCGATCAGCAGCAGGGTTGGCGCCTTGATGTTGGCGAACTCGTGCACCACCGGCTGAGTGAAGAGCATCTCCGCCGTCTGCGCCTGGTTCCAGGCGACGATTTCCTTGCCTGGCCCGCTGTACATGCCGTTAAGCATGTCGACCCAGCGGTCGTACTCGGGCTTCCACACGCCGTTGTAGTAGAACTTCAGCTGGTAGTTCTTGATGCCCTCGTAGGAGGTTTTCAGCTCGCCCTGGTAGAGCTGGTCGACGGTCACATAGGGCACGCCCTCGGCCTGCCAGTCCTCCAGGCCGATGGGGTTGACCAGCACTAGTTTCTCCACCCGCTCGGCATGCGCCAGCGCGTAGCGTGCGGCCAGCATGCCGCCCATGGAATGGCCGATCACCGTGGCCTTCTCCACGCCCAAGGACTCCAGCAGCGCATCGGTGTTGCTGGCCAGCTGGCCGAAGCTGAACTGATAGCCGCGCGGCTTGCTCGAGCTGCAAAAGCCGATCTGGTCCGGCGCGATCACGCGGTAGCCAGCATCCGCCAGCTCCTTGATGGTCGCTTCCCAGGTTGCACCGCAGAAGTTCTTGCCATGCAGCAGCACCGCCGTGCGGCCATTGGCCTTGCCGGCTGGCTTCACATCCATGTAGCCCATCGACAGCTCCTGCTGCTGCGAACTGAACGCGAAGCGCTGGATCGGGTGGGGATACTCGAAGCCCTCCAGTTGCGGGCCATATTCGGTCTGCGGCGCAGCCTGAAGCATGGAAAGTGGAAGGAGGCTGGCGGAAAGTGTCGCGGTGAGCAGGGTTTTCTTCACGGGCGCATTCCTGTGTCTGATGAGTGCATGCTCGCTACGACCAGGCGCAGGCATGCAGGGGCTAGCGAATATAGCAACCGCCCCCGCTCATCAAGGCTGCAATGCTTTGCCGAATGTGACTGAAACACGCTAGATAGAGCCCTCAGGCATCGACGGGTGGTTCAGGCGCTCAGCGCCAGCGATCCAGCAGATTCACCGCCAGGCGATCCAGCCAGCCCCACAGACGTTGTTGCGCGCGGCGCCACCAGGGGCGCTGGCGCCAGTCATCGAGGGTGATCTCGCGGCTGTTGGCGAAATCCTCGATGAAGCTGGCCGCCACCGCCTGGGTGAAGTCCGGGTCCAGGGCTTCGACGTTGGCGTCGAGGTTGAAGCGCAGGTTCCAGTGATCGAAGTTGCACGAGCCGACGCTGACCCAGTCGTCCACCAGCACCATCTTCAGGTGCAGAAAGCTGGGCTGGTACTCGAAGATGCGCACACCGGCCTTGAGCAGCCTGGGATAGTAGCGCTGGCCGGCAAAACGCACTGGCGGGTGATCGGTGTTGCGCCCGGCCAGCAGCAGGCGTACCTCGACACCGCGCGCCGCGGCGCGGCGCAGGGCACGGCGGATTTTCCAGGTGGGCAGGAAGTACGGCGTGGCCAGCCACACGCGCCGCCTGGCGCCTCTCAGCGCACGCAACAGCGAGAGCAGAATGTCGCGGTGCTGCGCCGCGTCGGCGTAGGCCACGCGCCCGAGACCAACGCCGGCCGGCGGGCATTCCGGCAGGCTCAGCGGGATCGGCTGATGGCTCGGGCGCCAGGAAAATCGTGCCCGCCACAGCCGCTCGAACAACTGCTGCCAGTCGCCCACTAGCGGCCCTTCGATTTCCACCATGGCTTCGTGCCAGGGGCTGCGGGCTTCGTCCGGCAGCCAGAACTCATCGGTGGAGCCGGTACCGCCGACGTAGGCCAGGCACTGATCCACCAGCAGCAGCTTGCGGTGATCGCGGTGAAAGTTGCGGATGCCACGCCGCCAGCGCACCGGGTTGTACCAGCGCAGCTGTATGCCGGCGGCCTGCATGCGCTCGCGCAGCGCGGCGCCCAGCTTGGCCGCGCCGAAGGCATCGAACAGGCCGCGCACCGTCACCCCGCGCTCGGCCGCTCGGCACAGGGCATCGACCAGGCGCTCGCTGCAGCGGCCGTCTTCGATCAGGTAAAGCTCGATCTCCACCTGCTGCCGGGCACCCTCGATGGCTGCCAGCATGCGCGGGAAGAACGCCGGACCGTCCAACAGCAATTCGAAGCGATTGCCACCGCGCCAGGGAAAGATGCGGCCGCGCTTGTGCACGCTCACCGCGCCGTGAAGATCAGCACGGCGCCCACCGGCACCGACAGGCTGATGGCCGGCAGATCGGCGATCTTGCGCAGCGCCTCGATGCCGCTGGCCAGGGCGAAGTCTTCGGCGTGCAGCACCAGCGGCGCCAGGGTCACCACCTGGAAGCGGCGATCATCGAGGCGGGTGACCAGCAGCTCGCTGTCCAGCTCGCGGGTGCGCTCGTTGAGGGTCAGTTGCAGGGGCAGGCGCAGCTCCAGTTGCGCGCCGGGCGCCAGGTCGGTGAGTTGCGGCAGGTCGACCTGGGCACTGATGCGTGCCTCAGGCAAACGCGAGGTGTCGAACAACATGGCACGCAGACGCTCGTCGCGCAGCGGGATGCCGGTGCTCAGCGAATCCAGGTCCACGCGCAGGCGCGCGCGTCCATCGGCGGCGATCTGCCCGTGCAGTGTGAGGAAGCGATGCACCTCCGACTGGCTGCCGGAATGGGTGGAGATGAACGACAGCCGCGAGGACTCGTTGTCCAGGTACCAGTCGGCGTGAACGGGCAAGGCGACAGCCAGCAGCAGGGCAGGAAGCGAACGGCGCATGAGAACTCGATAAAGGCATGACCAGGCGGCAACGATAGTCGCCACGGCCAGCGTTGCAAAGCCCAGCGCCCAGAGCACCGTAGCGCGGCTGCAACCCGCCGCTTCCGAGTTGGCGGGTTTCACCCGTTCTACTTGCTCGGCAGCAACTGGCAGCCCTGCCGCTCCCCCAGCCAAGCTGCACTGTGGGTGCGGCCCAGGCCACTGGCGGTCACACGCTTGGCATTGTGATCATCGAGCAGGCTGCTGATCGGCACGTACTGCGCGACATAGCCTTCGCAATAGGCCGCCGGATTACCGCTGACGTAACGGCAGGAGCAGTACTCCTTGGCCGTGTAGGCGCCGATGATGTCGGGGAACGCCGCCAGATGCGCGCGGTTCGGCCAGGCCCAGGCCAGCGCCAGGATCAGCAGCAGCGCCAGCACGCTGAGAATCGGGTGACGACGAATCATGGTTGCACCTCCGTGGCGAAGGCCGCCTGCACGCGCTTGAGCAATTCGTTGTGCTGGAAGCTGCGGTCGCGGTCATCGGCGTAACGCACCACCACCAGTTTCTCCTGCGGCATCACGTACAGTCCCTGGCCCCAGTGGCCCAGGGCGGCGATGGTGTCGGCCGGTGCATCCGGCCAGGGCCGCGCAGCGCCCGGCAACTCGGCGTTGAGCCACCAGTGCCCGCCCGGTACGGCATCACCAGGCGCGAAATTCTGTGGCTGATAGTCGGCGAAGGGCGTGGAGACGAAATCGACCCAGGCCGTCGGCAGAAGTTGGCGCTCGCCCCAGCGCCCGCCGCGCTGCATCAGCAGGCCGACCCGGGCCAGGTCACGCGCGCTCAGGTAGGCATAGGACGAGGCGACGAAGGTGCCGCTGGCATCGCGCTCCCAGGTCGCGCTGGTGATGCCCAGCGGCTCGAACAGCGCGGTCCAGGGATAGTCGGCATAGGCCTGCTCGCCGACCATGCCGCGCAACGCGGCAGCCAGCACATTGCTGTCGCCGCTGGAATAACGAAAGCGCGTACCAGGCGCGGCATCGGCTTCATGCGCGGCGGTGAACGCCGCCATATCGGCGCGACCGCGGGTATAGAGCATGGCCACCACCGAGGATTTCAGCGGCGCGTACTCGTAGTCCTCTTCCCAGGCCAGGCCCGAGGCCCAGTTGAGCAGGTGGCCGATCTTGATCTGCGCATGCTCGGCCATCGCCGGGTAGTACTGCGCAGCCGGCGCATCGAGCTTGAAGCGTCCTTCGCCGTAGGCCACACCGAGGGTGGTGGCAAGCAGGCTCTTGGCCATCGACCAGGTCAGGTGAGCGGTCTGCGCCGTGGTGGGCTCGGCGTAGCGTTCGTAGACGATCTGCCCGTCGCGTATCACCAGCAGGGCATCGGTGCGCGCGCCCGTGCGTTCGACGTCATCGCGCTCAGGAAAGGCGTACTGTTCCAGTTCGGCCAGCGCGGCGCTATCGATACGGGGTTGGCTCTGCCAGTCGGGTTGCGGCCAGCTTTCCGCCAGGGCGGTGCTGGCAGCCAGGCTGAGAGCGAGCGCCAGGCTCAGTCGACGAAGCAAGGAAGTGGGCATGGGCGGTCTCGATCAGAAATCGTCGCGCACCCTAGCATGGCGAAGATGACGGCTTGAAGGGTCTGTTGCGCCATCTCCGCGGCTCATTCGGGCAGAGCACCACTGCCGTCACTTGGGCAGTTGGTAATCCTCCGGGCCCATCAGGTCGAGACCGCATTCGAGGTTCTCGATCCAGTAAAGGAAGGCGCTGATCATTTCCGGGCCGACGAAGGGCCGGCCGTGCTGCGGCACGATCATTTCCACGTCCATCTCGCGCACCATCGCCGCCCACAGGCGACACGCCTTGTTGCCGGCCATGTAGCGGCGATGGAAGCCCTCCATGTTCGGCACGTGGTTGACGAAGTCGCGCACCGGCGTGGCGTCGTCGACCATCGAGGCGCCCATGTCGCCGGAGAAGAGGATCTTGCTCACCGGGTCGTACACCTGGAAGTTACCCACCGAGTGCAGGAAGTGCGCCGGCACCGCCTTGAGCGTGCATTTGCCAAGCGGGATGCTCTGGCCGCGATCCGGTAGCGCGATGATGCGATCGAAGGTGTTGATGCCACGGCTCAGCACCAGATAGTTGGCCGTCAGGTGCGGTAGAAAACGCGCCCACAGCTTGGAGCAGATCACTCGCGCACGGGTGTGCAGCAGCCACTTGTCCAGCGAGGCGATGATGTCCGGGTCCTGATGCGAGGCGAAGATGTAGGTCAGGTCCTGCACCGGAATGTGTTTGGACAGCTCCAGAGACAGGGGCGTGTAGGTCAGGTCACCGCCCGGATCGAGCAGCAGATACTGCTCGTTGTCGGTGATCAGGAACTGGTTGGATTGCACGCCTTCGCCGCTGACCAGGTCATCGAACATCAGGCATTGGTGGCTGCCGTTATCGAACAGCACGATGGGCTCGCGGCGCATGGAAACCTCGTAGATGAATCGCGAAGCAACCTTATGCGCACCACCACCAGCCAGTACTGATATGGATCAAAGGCCGGCGACAATCCGCCGCGCTTTCTCCAGGCGTTTGGCCCGCGCCGCCTCGGCGATGCGCAGCAAGCCCTTGTCGCGCTGCCACAGTTCCGCCCAAGGCGTCGGCCCGGTCGCCAGAGCGGCCTCCACCTCGCCGGCCAGGGCTTGCTGCTCGGCGAACAGGCCGGCGAGCAACAGATGGGTGGTCGGCGCGTTGGGCGCTTGCCGCGCCACCTCGGCGCAACCGGCGAGCAGCGCCTGCAGGCGCAACAGCAAGGCCTCCGGCCAGTCACACTCACGGCCGATGCCGAACAGCCAGGCGCTCACCGCCGTGAGCACATGCACGTCCTCCAGAGTGCGAAAGGGTTTGACGTAGCCGTCCCAACCGTCGCCGGCCAGGCGCTCGCCCTGCGCCTGCTGCAAGTGCAGGCGCGCATGGCCGATCTCCGGCATCAGCGGCAACGCCGGCAGCGGTTCGATACGCACACCGGGCGCACCCTGGCGCACCACGCCCAAGGCCAGGCGCGGCGCCTGCCCCGCACCCTCCTCGCGCGCCGCCACCAGCAGCCAGTCGGCGCACTCGGCGGCGGTGACGAAATCCTTGCGGCCGCTGAGCTGCAGGCCTTCGATGCGTGTGCCCATGTCCGCCGGGCGGGTGCTGCGATTCTCGGTTACACACAGCGCACCGGCCGTCCACGGCGCCGCTGGCCACAGCACACGCAACGCCGCCTGGTAGCCGGCGAGAAAGGCCAGACCCGGCGTGGCCGCCTGCAGACCGCCCAGCAGAGCCAGATCGAAGGGCTGTGGAGTACCGCCCAGCCGCGCCAGCAGGCGCGTGTACCAGTCTTCCAATCCGGCTTCGGCAGTCAGGCGCTGGACGGGCTGAAACAGGTTGGACCAGGGCATCGCGGCTCTCCTCGTGGGCAGCTTCCGACTGCCGTCACACAAGCATCAAAAAAGCTTCACGGTGATGACACCGCAGCTACCTAGCCTGAGATTGCCCAACAAGATCGCCCGGCTGCAAGCACCCAGCCGGCACACGGAGGATCTGGCATGACTCAAAACGCTCGCCGTCTGCAGGCCGAACGCCTGCATGGCCCCGCCGCCCTGCGTGAAGCCCAGGCCTTGCGCTACCGCGTGTTCAGCGCGGAATTCGACGCCAAGCTCAACGGCGCCGAACTGGGTCTGGACATGGACGACTACGACATCCACTGCCGCCATATCGGCGTGCGTGACCTGGAAAGCGGCCAGCTGGTGGCGACCACCCGCCTGCTCGACCATCAGGCCGCTGCGGGCCTCGGCCGCTACTACAGCGAAGAGGAATTCGCCCTGCACGGCCTGGCCGGCCTCGAAGGCCCGGTGCTGGAAATCGGCCGCACCTGCGTCGATTCCGCCTACCGTAACGGCGCCACCATCGCCGTACTCTGGGGCGAGCTGGCCGAGGTGCTCAACGAAGGCGGCTATCGTTACCTGATGGGCTGCGCCAGCATCTCCATGCAGGACGGCGGCATCCAGGCTCATGCCGTGATGCAGCGCCTGCGCGAGCGCTACCTGTGCACCGAGCACCTGCGCGCCGAACCGAAACACCCGCTGCCGCAACTGGACCTGCCGAGCAACGTCATCGCCGAGATGCCGCCGCTGCTCAAGGCCTACATGCGCCTGGGCGCGAAGATTTGCGGCGAACCCTGCTGGGACAAGGACTTCCAAGTGGCCGACGTGTTCATCCTGCTCAAGCGCGACGAGCTTTGCCCACGCTACGCCCGGCACTTCAAGGCAGCCGTCTGACGCGCCACACATTTAGGAACTTGCATCGCTTGCGCCGGCCCTGTAGACAGAGGCCGGCTTTTTTTATCTGGAGTCCTTCATGACCCGACTGCGCCTTTCCCTGCGCCTGCTGCACCTGGCCCTGGTCATCGCCTTCGGCACGCTGCTGGCAGCCATCGTCAGCCTTTGCGAACGCGTGGTGCGGCATGACCTGATGCCCCTGCGCCAGCGCCTGACGCGCTGGTTCCTGGCGCGCCTGGGCGGTGCCTTGCCGTTTCGCGTGCGAGTCGAAGGCGAGCTGCCGACGCAGCCGATGCTGTGGGTCGCCAACCACGTGTCATGGACCGACATCCCGCTGCTCGGCGCCCTGCAGCCGCTGTCCTTCCTCTCCAAGGCCGAAGTGCGCGCCTGGCCGCTGGCCGGTTGGCTGGCACACAAGGGCGGTACACTGTTCATCCGCCGTGGCGCCGGCGACAGCGGCCAGGTCGGCCAGCAGCTCAGCCGCCACCTGCAACAAGGCCATCACTTGCTGATTTTTCCCGAGGGCACCACCACCGATGGCCTCGCCCTGCGCACTTTCCACGGCCGCCTGCTGAGCAGCGCAATCGACAGCGGCGTGGCGCTGCAGCCGGTGGCCATCCGATACCTGCGCGATGGCCAACCCTGCCCCGTCGCGCCTTTCGTGGGCGACGACGACATGCTCTCGCACCTGCTGCGCCTGCTTTCCAGCTCGGCCTGTGAAGTGGAGATACGCCTGCTCGCGCCGATCCCCAGCGAATCACGCAGCCGCAACGAATTGGCCCGGCACAGCCAGGCCATCATCGCCACGGCACTGCAGTTGGAAACGCCCGCCATGGTGGCGACCGAAGCCGAAGCCGCCTAATCCACCGCGTAGCCCGGATGCGATCCGGGGGCTTTTGCAAGGGCTCCCTGGATTTCATCCAGGCTACAAAGCCGCTCAGCCAGCCGGCGGCACGATCAACGCATCGCTGTCGAGCGAGGCCAGCAGGCGGCTGGCCACACTGCCCAGGAAGAAGCGCGAGACGCCTTCACGAGCATGGGTGCCGAGTACCAGCAGGTCGGCACCGGAGTGACGCAACGCCTCGTCGATCACGCCTTCCGGCGAACCAACCTGCACCAGCAGGCGCTCATGGCCCAGCGACGCGCCCGCAGCATGCAGACGTTCCACCAGTTGCTCACGCAGCAGCTCGCGCTGGCTCTCCAGCGCCTCGGCGCTAAGCCCGGCCTCCATGATCGCGCCCGCTGCCACCGGTTCGACCGCACTGGCCGCGTGCAGGTCGTCGAGGTTCGCCAGGCCCAGCTCACACGCCCGCTTCAGCGCCTGTTGCGAAGTGCGCGACAGGTCCATCGCCAGCAGCGCATGACGGTACTCGTGAGTGACCGGACCATTGACCCGCAGCACCGGCAGATGACTGCTGCGCACGACGCGTTCGAGCGTGGTGCCGACGAAGAAGTCGCGCAACGCCGACTTGCGATGTGCGCCCACCACCAGCAGATCGGCGCCCATGCCCTGGGCACTTTCGACGATCACCATGGCGGCCTCGCCGGTGCCGACGATCACTCGCGGCACACTGCCGCACTGCTCGCCTAGGCGCTCGGCCTGCGCCTGCAGCAGGGTTTCCGCCTGCTGCACCTGACGCTGCACATGCGCAGCCGGTGCGTCGTCATCGATCACGTGCAGCAGGTACCACTCGCCGCCACCCTGGCGACGGATCAGTTGCACGGCGCGCTGCACCGCATGCGCTGAACGCTCGGACAGGTCGGTCGCTACCAGAATCTTGATCATCTCGTTTCCTCCATGTGTTCAAACACCGCGTTACATTCAAGCGTCTGCCGGCGCCGTACTCCTTGATGCAGGTCAGGCAAGACGCGGGAAAGCGGACTAGGGTGATCAGGACTGCTAAACGCGCCACACGCAAGGCAGCCTGGCCCACCGAAGGAGATGCACCCATGGGCAATTCCCCCTCTGAACATAGTGACCACGCCTGGCACGCTTTGACTGCACAACAAGCACTGGAGGCGCAGCACGGCAACGCCAGCGGCCTCAGCCAGGACGAAGCCGAACGACGCCTGCAACGCCACGGCGCCAACCGCCTGCCGCCACCGCAACGCCGTGGGCCGCTGCTGCGCCTGCTCTACCAGTTTCACAACGTACTGCTCTATCTGATGCTGGTCGCCGCGCTGATCACCGCCCTGCTCGGCCATTGGGTCGACACCTCGGTGATTCTCGCCGCGGTACTGATCAACGTGATCATCGGCTTCATTCAGGAAGGCAAGGCGGAGAATGCGCTGGACGCCATCCGCAACATGCTCTCGCCTCACGCCATGGTGCTGCGCGACGGAGAACGCCACGAAATCGATGCCGAACGCCTGGTGCCCGGCGACGTGGTGCTGCTGGTATCCGGCGACAAGGTGCCGGCCGACCTGCGTCTGCTCAGCGTGAAGAACCTGCTGGTGGAAGAGGCCGCGCTGACCGGCGAATCGGTGCCGGTGGAAAAATCCGTGGTGCACTGCAACGTCGATGCTGCGCTCGGCGACCGGCGCTGCATGGCCTATTCCGGCACCCTGGTCAGCAGCGGCCAGGCCACTGGCGTGGTGGTGGCGACCGGCGCCGACACCGAACTGGGGCGCATCGGCGCAATGCTGCAGCAGGTGCAGGCGCTGTCCACGCCGCTGCTGCGACAGATCGAACAATTCAGCCGCTGGTTGGCGGTGATCATCCTGATCCTGGCCTTCGCCACCTTCATCCTCGGCATTCTCTGGCACGGGCAAAGCCCCGGCGACATGTTCATGATGGTGGTGGCGCTCACCGCCTCGGCCATTCCCGAAGGCTTGCCGGCGATCATGACGGTGATCCTCGCCCTCGGCGTGCAGCGCATGGCTGGTCACAACGCCATCGTGCGCCGCCTGCCGGCGGTGGAAACCCTGGGTTCGGTGACGGTGATCTGCTCGGACAAGACCGGCACCCTGACCCGCAACGAGATGACCGTGCAGCGCGTGGTCAGCGCCAGTCGCATTGTCGATGTCTCGGGTGTCGGCTACGCCCCGGAAGGTGCCTTCCATCAGGACGGCGCCCTGCTCGAACCCGACGCCGAACTGCTGGAAATCGCCCGCGCCGCGCAACTGTGCAACGACGCCCGCCTGCAACAGGACGATGCCGGCCACTGGCTGCTGCATGGCGACCCGACCGAAGGCGCACTCCTCACCCTGGCACTGAAAAGTGGTCTCGATATCCAGACGCTGCAGGCTCAGTTGCCACGTAGCGACGCGATTCCGTTCGAGTCCGAGCACCGCTTCATGGCCACCCTGCACCACGACCACGCCGGCCATGGCCTGGTCTACCTCAAGGGCGCCCCCGAACGCGTGCTGGAGATGTGCGCCAGCCAGCGCAGCGCCGACGGCGGTTGCGCGCCACTGGACGCCGATTACTGGCGGCGCCAGGCCACCGACCTGGCAGCCCGAGGGTTGCGCCTGCTGGCGCTGGCCAGCAAGCCGGCCGCAGCCGAACAACGCACGCTGAATTTCGATGATGTCGAAGGCGGGCTGATCCTGCTGGCCCTGGTCGGCATCATCGACCCGCCGCGAGAAGAAGCCATCGCCGCCGTCGCCGAGTGCCAGCGCGCCGGCATCCGGGTGAAGATGATCACCGGCGACCACGCCGAGACCGCCCGCGCCATCGGCGCGCAACTGGGCATTGGCGTCGGCCTGCCGGCGATGACCGGGGCCGAACTGGAACTGCTCAACGACCGCCGCCTGCGCGAGGTGCTGCCCGGCGTCGAGGTATTCGCTCGGGCCAGCCCGGAGCACAAGCTGCGCCTGGTGCAGAACATGCAGGACAGCGGCCAGGTGGTGGCCATGACCGGCGACGGAGTCAACGATGCGCCAGCGCTGAAACGCGCCGACGTGGGCGTGGCCATGGGCCTGAAAGGCACCGAAGCGGCCAAGGAAGCTGCCGAAGTGGTGCTGGCCGACGACAACTTCGCCACCATCGCCGGCGCCGTGCGCGAGGGCCGGGCGATCTACGACAACCTGAAAAAATTCATCCTCTTCGCCCTGCCCACCAACGGTGGGCAGGCGCTGATCGTGATCTTCGCCATTCTGTTCCAGGTGGTATTGCCGATGACCCCGGCGCAGGTCCTCTGGATCAACATGGTCACTTCCAGCACCCTGGGCCTGGCGCTGGCCTTCGAGCCCAGCGAGCGTGGGCTGATGAACCGCGCCCCGCGTGCGCCGAACGAGCCCCTGCTGTCCGGTTTCTTCGTCTGGCGCGTGCTGATGGTCTCGGTGCTGATCGCCGGTGCCGGTATCGGCCTGTTTCTCTGGGAGCTGCAGCTCGGCAGCGACCTGGAGCACGCGCGCAGCGTGGCGGTGAATGCCGTGGTGATGTGCGAGATCTTCTACCTGCTCAACAGCCGCAGCCTGTTCGGCTCGGTACTCAGCCGCGACGGCCTGCTGGGCAACCGCGCGGTGCTGCTGACCATCGCCCTGTGCCTGCTGCTGCAACTGCTGTTCACCTACGCCTCGCCGCTGCAGAACGTGTTCGGCTCGGTTGGCCTGAGCCTGGAGCAATGGTTGCGGGTGCTGTTGGCGGGCCTGGCGCTTTTTGCAGTGGCAGAACTGGAGAAGTGGATGGTGCGGCGTTATCGGTTGCATCCGCAGGCGGTCTGAACATCAGAGAAGCGCTGCGGTGATGTCGTCGCGGCTGAAGCTCCTCCCACGGTGCCAGACGCCCGCTTCTGTGGGAGGCGCTTTAGCGGCGACGGTGACAGGGATGTCGCTGATCCCCGGATTGCATCCGGGCTACGGCTCGCTCCCGCCCTGCTCGGTCTCGGCGAAGGCCATCAGTTCAGGGTAGAAGAGTCGGAAGTCCTCGCTGAGGGGTTCGTAGAGGCGCTCCAGTTCGCTCAGGCTGCCGTCGAGCAACTGCGGTTTTGACAGCCGCCGCTGCATGCCAGCGATCACCTGCTCCAGCACCGCGAACTCGCGGTAGCTGCCCAACCAGTCCTGCGCCGCCATGCGCGGTGCCATCAGCGCCAGACGCCCCGGCAACTCCGGTTCGGCAGCAAGCACCTGATACACCCGGCCGGTGAAGCGCTCCAGCGGCAAAGTGGCATACACCGGCCAGTCACGCGCCAGACAATGGTCGAAGAACAGGTCCAGCAACATGCCCGCCGTACGTCGCCGCGCCAGCGGAAAACGGGCGCGCGCCTGCGCCTGTAGCGGGTGGCTGTCGGTGAAGGCATCGATACGCCGGTGCAGACGGATGGCTGCCTCGATCTGCGCCGGCCAGCGTCCGTTGAGCGGGCCTTTGACGAAATCGCCATAGAGGCTGCCAAGCAGTTGTGATGGCGCGTCGCCGCCGAGATGCAAATGGGCGAGGTAGTTCATCCGGCGAGCTTAGCACTGACAAGACATCGAAGCGGTTGATGGAGACTATCGGAACAAACGATCTGTATATCGCTCAGAGACGATATAAGGTTCGCCACATGCCGATACGCAACGATCACGCTATGGACATCGATCTCGACGCCATCATCAAGGCCCTCGCCCACCCGGTACGCCGCGACATCCTCGACTGGCTGAAGGAACCCGAACGCCACTTCGCCGAACAGGATCATCCGCTGGAAATCGGCGTGTGCGCCGGCAAGATCTTCCTGCGCACCGGGCTTTCGCAGTCCACCGTTTCCGCCCATCTGACCACCCTGCAGCGCGCCGGTCTGGTGACCAGCCGCAAGGTCGGTCAGTGGCACTTCTTCAAGCGTAACGACGAGCTGATCCAGGCCTTCGTCGAGCGCCTAGGCCAGCAACTCTGATTTGACCTCTTCCTTCGGAGAAATCACATGCCCACACTGTTCGACCCCATCCAGATCGGTGATCTGCAGCTGAACAACCGTATCATCATGGCACCGCTGACTCGCTGCCGCGCCGACGAAGGCCGCGTGCCCAACGCGCTGATGGCCGAGTACTACACCCAGCGCGCCTCGGCCGGCCTGATCATCAGCGAAGCCACCGCCGTCACGCCGATGGGCGTGGGCTACCCGGACACCCCTGGCATCTGGTCCGACGAGCAGGTGCGTGGCTGGAGCAACATCACCCAGGCGGTGCACGCCAACGGCGGCAAGATCGTCCTGCAACTGTGGCACGTCGGCCGCATTTCCGACCCGATCTACCTGAACGGTGAACTGCCGGTCGCTCCCAGCGCGATCCAGCCGGCCGGCCACGTCAGCCTGGTGCGCCCGATCAAGGACTATGTCACCCCGCGAGCACTGGAGACCGAAGAGATCGCCGATATCGTCGAGGCGTATCGTCAGGGCGCCGAGAATGCCATGGCGGCCGGTTTTGACGGCGTGGAAATCCACGGTGCCAACGGTTACCTGCTCGACCAGTTCCTGCAGAGCAGCACCAACCAGCGCACCGACCGCTACGGTGGCAACGTCGAGAACCGCGCGCGCCTGCTGCTGGAAGTCACCGATGCCGCGATTTCCGTGTGGGGCGCCGGCCGCGTTGGCGTGCACCTGGCCCCGCGTGCCGACTCGCACGACATGGGCGACGCCAACCGCGCCGAAACCTTCGGCTACGTGGCCCGTGAACTGGGCAAACGCGGCATCGCCTTCATCTGCGCCCGCGAGAAGGCAGGTGACGACAGCCTGACACCGCAACTGAAGAAGGAATTCGGCGGTGTGTTCATCGCCAACGAGCGCTTCACCAAGGATCAGGCCAACGCCTGGCTGGCTGAAGGCAATGCCGATGCGGTGGCCTTCGGCGTCCCCTTCATTGCCAACCCGGATCTGCCGGAGCGCCTGGAGCAGGACGCGGCGCTCAACCAGCCGCATCCGGAAACCTTCTACGGCTCGGGCCCGGTTGGCTATATCGACTATCCGCGCCTGTAAGCCCGACTCAGGAGTGAGGGTTTGTGTGGGAGCGGACTTGTGTGGGAGCGGACTTATCCGCGAACGTGGCCAACGACAAAAAGCTCGCGGACAAGTCCGCTCCCACCGTAATGCTGTTCACATAAGGCTGCACACGTTGGCTCCCCTCTCCCATTTATTGGGGGCACGCCTAGTGGAGAGGGGCTGGGGGAGAAAACACCGAAACCGCCGGTTTCCCCCTCTCCCTAAAGGGGCGAGGGGACTGATCGTGTTTGACCGTTTCTTAAGTGAACAGCATTACGCTCCCACCGGTGTTTAACTCACGACAGCGCAGCACCTGAGCAGCGAGGCATCCCTCCTCGCCTACCTTCAGCGCTGATTGAGCTGCTGCTGCAGATTAGCCACCTGGCTCTGCAGGGTGTTGATGTTGCGCGTCATCTGCGCGCGGAAGGCATCGAATTCGGCGACGTTGGGACCAGCGCTAGGAGCCGGGCGATTGTCCAGCTCACTGCGCAGCACCAGCAGATCCTGCTCCAGGCTGCGGATGGCCTGGGCCGGGTTGCCCTGCTTCTTCAGCGCATCGATATCGCCACCGAGCGTCTTGATCCGGGTATCGAGCTTGGCCAGTTCGGCCTGCGTCGCCTTGGCGTCACCCTGCGCAGCCTTCAGCGCCGTTTGCTCGCTGCTCAGCGCCTGCAGGCGCTTCTCGAAATCGGCGCTGGCGCCAATGCCACTCTTCAGTTCGCTACCCAGTTGCTCGACACGCTTGTCCAGCGCGGCCTGCGCAGTGCCGCTCTGTTGCTGTTGCTTGCTCAGTTCGGCCAGGCGGTTCTCCAGTTGCCGAACCTGCAGCTTGAGCGCCTCGCTGCCGCTGGTGACGTTGGACTCGGTCGCTACCACCTTGCCGGAAATATCCTGAATGCGCCCGGCGGCCTCTTCGCTGATGCGCGCGAAGCTTTCCTGGGTCGCCACCAGGCGCTGTTCCATCAACCCGATCTGTTGCAGGCTCCACCAGCCCAGGCCGGCCAGGGCGAAACTCAGCGCACCGACCAATGCCCACAACGGCCCGGTGCTGGCGCCCTTGGCCACCGGTGCCTTGCTGCTGGTCACGCGGCTGCTGCGCGGGGCCGGCTCTTCACGCGGCTCGGCGAAATCCTCGCGGCGCTCCGGGGTCAGGCTGGGCAGGTTGTCGAGCTCGTCGTTGGCGTCATTACGCATGTTCGGACCTATGGTTGGAACCAGGAAACGGAAATGCCGCGCAGTATACCGATTCGCCACTATGCCATGAGCGTCGCGCCAAGCAGGTGCGCGGCGCACCGACGAAGGGCGCGACAGGGCCATCGACTCGCCCACAGCACAGCAGTTCCGCAAAATTTGAACTGGTACGCACTTTGCTTTTGATCCTTTCGTGAGCGCAGCGATAGCGCACCGCCCACGAGCCAGCAGGCGGCCCGAAAGTTCTGCAATGCAATCAGCACGAGCATACGTGTTACAGCCGCCGGGAAGCGGCTGGCCAGGTCACGGCGAGCGAGGACGGCTGCAACCCGTGCCCCTTCAACCAACCGGGGGAAGTCGCAATGGAACTGAATAAAGAAATACTGGACTGCATGAAAGCGCTGCGTCGTCGCCTACGCGAAGAGCAGGCAGTGGACATTCGCCTCAGCCAGCCCAACGCCATCGGTGCCATGCTCGATGGCAGTCTGAAGTCCGATGACGAAGAAACCCGTAGCCTGGGCAGGCGCCTGGCCGAGCTGTCCGATCAACCCCAACGCGTCGCGACGCCCGAGGCTGCAGTGGAACTGCCAGTCGGCAGCGCCACCGGCTCGGTGCGTATCTATCGCGGCCAGCGCGTCTACGCCTGAGGTCCCATCTGCGCCTGCCACCAGGTGCAGAATTCATCCAGTGCATCCCACAGGCTGGCCCTGGGCTCGTAGCCAAGGTACTCGCGAGCGCGGTCGATGTTCAGGGAGAAATCCCTGGCCATCACCGCCACGCCCAGGCGAAACAGGCTCGGTTCGGATCTCCCGGGCAACAGGCGACACACACCTTCGTTGAGCGTCGCCGCAGCATAGGCCAGCGGCAACGGCACATGCCGCGTCACCGGCGGCAGTTCCAGGCGGCGCAGCACATAGTTGACCACATCCCACAACGGCACCGGAGCGCCATTGCTGATGTTGTACACCTGGCCGAGCGCCGCGCCGCCCACCTGTAACGAACTGAGCAAAGCGTCGTTGAGATTGTGCACGCTGGTGAAGTCGACCTTGTTCAGGCCGTTGCCGATGATCACTAGACGGCCCTTGCGCTGCATGCCGATCAAGCGCGGGAAGATGCTGGTGTCGCCCGCGCCGGTGACGAAACGCGGGCGCAGGGCGATCACCTCCAGACCGAACTCCTGCGCGGCGAACACCTGCTGTTCGGCCAGATACTTGGTTTTGCCGTAGTGATCGGAGAAACGCTTGGGCACCTGCTCCTCGCGGATATCGACATGGGATTTCCCATCGAAGTAGATCGAGGGTGACGAAAGGTGCACCAGGCGCTGCACCTTCTGCTTGAGGCAGGCGTCGACGATGTTCTCGGTGACCGTCACGTTGGCCTGATGGAAATGCCCGTAGTCGCCCCACACGCCAACGGCCCCCGCGCAATGCACCACGGCCTCGACATCCTGGCACAGCGCCTGGGCCAGTTCGGCATCGCCAAGATCGCCCTGGACGAACTCGGCGCCGCGTTTGATCAGGTGTTGCACACCCTCGGCACGGCGACCGTTGACCCGCACCGCCAGGCCCTGTTCGAGGGCGAAACGTGCGAAGCGCCCACCGATGAAACCACTCGCGCCGGTGACCAGAATCTTCATCGTATCCCCTTAATATCGATTCTTGTAATCGCCGCACTCTAGCAGCGCTCAGTGCGGCCTGCGCTGTCGGCGGCAGCCAGAACGACGACCCAGCAGGCCGCCTAGGCGTGCAGCGACACCAGCACCGAAGCCGAGTGGCGACGCAGCTGTTCGGTCAACTCGCCGAGCAGTTCACCGCCGTTGCGCCAGTGGTGCCAGTACAGCGGCACATCGATGAAGCGCTCCGGCACCAGATCCACCAGCCTGCCGCCGGCCAGCGCCTCACGCACCTGCAACTCCGGCACCAGGCCCCAGCCCAGGCCGCCTTCGGTCAGCCGTACAAAGCCTTCCGATGAGGGGCATAAGTGATAGGCAAAGGCTCCGGTCACCCCCAGCCCCGCGAGGTAGCGGTGCTGCAGTTGATCATCCGGGCCGTAAACGATGGCCGGTGCCCGCGCCAGCGCCTCGGCGGTGACGCCAGCGGGAAAGTGTCGGGCGATGAAGGCCGGGCTGGCCAGCGCGCGATAACGCATCGCCCCCAGCGCCAGGCTGCGCGCGCCCGCCACCGGACGCTCGGCAGCACACACGCAGCCTGCCACCTCACCCGCGCGCATTCGTTTGAGACCGACTTCCTGATCTTCCACCACCAGCTCCATCAGCACCTGCTGGGCGGCGCAGAACCCGGCCGTGGCGGCCGCCCACCAGGTGGCCAGACTATCGGCGTTGATGGCGATACGCAGACGCTCGGGCAAGGCCTGTTCATCCAGCCCCGGCACCTGCCCCTGCAGATCGCGCTCGAGCAGGCGCACCTGCTGCACGTGGTTGAGCAGACGTCGACCGGTCTCGGTGGGTGCCGGCGGCGTGGCGCGCACCAGCACCGGCTGGCCGACCCGCGCCTCGAGCAACTTGATGCGTTGCGAAACCGCCGATTGCGACAGGCCCAGCACCTGCGCCGCGCGTTCGAAGCCGGCCTGTTCCACCACTGCCGCCAGGGCAGCCAGAAGTTTGTAATCGAACATCGATTTTCCTAATGAGCGATCAGCAATATTGCTTTCTCTTATACATCCAGTCGCCGCAGACTCGCCAGCATTCACCCACGATCAGGAGCCTGCCATGTCTGGCGAAACCGACCTCGCGCGCCTGCTGCAAAGCATGACGCCGCAGCTCAACCCCGGTCAGTACGTGTTCTGCTGCGTCGCAGCCGAGCATGACTGCAGCGGCCTGCAGCCCATCGCCAGCCTGCGCGAAACCGAAGGCCTTAGCCTGGTGCTGCCGCGCGAAGTCGCCGACGCGCACAACCTGAGCTACGACTATGTCGCAGCGTGGATCACCCTTGAGGTGCATTCGTCGCTGGCCGCTGTCGGTTTGACCGCTTCCTTCTCCACCGCCCTGGCGCAGGCGGGGATCAGTTGTAACGTGGTCGCAGGCTTTCACCACGACCACCTGTTCGTGCCCATCGAGCGAGCCGAAAAGGCGCTGTCCACCCTGCGCGCCCTGTCAGCGGCGTCCCTGCCGGAGCCAGCCTGATGTGGCAGAGCTACGGTAACGGCCTGTTGGTGGCCATCGGTCTGATCATGGCCATCGGCGCCCAGAATGCCTTTGTCCTGGCACAGAGCCTGCGCCGCGAACATCACCTGCCGGTGGCCGCGTTGTGCATCGTCTGCGACGCGGTGCTGGTAGCGGCCGGCGTGTTCGGCCTGGCCACCTTGCTGACGCAGAGCCCGACGCTGCTGGCCATCGCCCGCTGGGGCGGTGCCGCCTTTCTCATCTGGTATGGCAGCCAGGCGCTACTGCGCGCTGCCCGCCCGCAAGCGCTGCAGGCGGCCGGCAGCGAACCCCGTTCGCTTCGAGCGGTGATGCTCGCGGCGCTGGCGGTCACCCTGCTCAACCCGCACGTCTATCTGGATACGGTGCTGCTGATCGGCTCGCTCGGTGCCCAGCAACCGGAGCCGGGCGCGTATGCGGCGGGGGCGGCCAGCGCCTCCTTCCTCTGGTTCAGCACTCTGGCAATCGGCGCGGCCTGGCTGGCGCCGTGGCTGGCAAGGCCGTTGACCTGGCGCCTGATCGATCTGGGCGTGGCGGCGATGATGTTCGCGGTAGCGTCGCAGTTGGTATTCGAGGCGCTCTGAAGGGTTCCGGCGATCAAGGCGTGTCGCGCCCCCGCCTTGGCGATGGACTATCCTCCAATACGAAGGCCACAGAGGCGGGTTGCACCTTTACCTTCTTAGCCAATACGGGAGTGTTTCAGGCAACGAGCAACGTCCGTCGGGTCAGCGAAAAATAATGGTTGCACCTGGTTGCACCCATATATTTCCGGGATTAATCTCCTGCAACTTTTTGCCGTGAATAACCCGAACAAGTAGGACACCCTCCATGGCTACCACGACCCTTGGCGTAAAACTCGACGATGCCACCCGCGAGCGCTTGAAGACCGCTGCGGCAAAGATCGACCGCACCCCGCACTGGATGATCAAGCAGGCGATCTTCAATTATCTGGAGCAAGTCGAGAGTGGCCTGACGCCCGCCGAGCATGCCGGCCTGGCCGCTGCCGCCGGTGAAGAGGCGCTGGAGTCGCTGACCGAACAGGGCCTGCAGGTATTCCTCGATTTTGCCGAGAGCATCCTGCCGCAGTCGGTGCTGCGCGCCGCCATCACCAGCGCCTACCGCCGTCCGGAAACCGAAGTGGTGCCGATGCTGCTGGAGCAGGCGCGTCTGAACCCGCAGCAGGCCGAGGCCTCGCAGAAACTGGCTCTCGGCATCGCCGAGAAGCTGCGCAACCAGAAGAACGCCAGCGGCCGCCAGGGCCTGGTGCAAGGCCTGCTGCAGGAATTCTCGCTGTCGTCGCAGGAAGGTGTGGCGCTGATGTGCCTGGCCGAAGCCCTGCTGCGTATTCCCGACAAGGCCACCCGTGACGCGCTGATCCGCGACAAGATCGCCAACGGCAACTGGAGCCAGCACCTCGGCCAGAGCCCGTCGATGTTCGTCAACGCGGCGAGCTGGGGCCTGCTGATCACCGGCAAACTGGTGTCCACCCACAACGAGGCCGGCATGACCTCGGCGCTCAACCGCATCATCGGCAAGAGTGGCGAGCCGGTGATCCGCAAGGGCGTGGACATGGCCATGCGCCTGATGGGCGAGCAGTTCGTTACCGGCGAAACCATCGCCGAAGCCCTGGCCAACGCCGCCAACCTGGAAGCCAAGGGCTTCCGCTATTCCTACGACATGCTCGGTGAAGCCGCGCTGACCGAAGAAGACGCCAAGCGCTACCTGGCCTCCTACGAGCAGGCCATCCACGCCATTGGCAAGGCCTCCCATGGCCGCGGCATCTACGAAGGTCCGGGCATCTCGATCAAGCTCTCCGCCCTGCACCCACGCTATAGCCGCGCCCAGTACGAGCGCGTGATGGACGAGCTGTACCCGACCTTGCTGGGCCTGACCCAACTGGCCAAGCAGTACGACATCGGCATCAACATCGACGCCGAGGAAGCCGACCGCCTGGAGCTGTCGCTGGACCTGCTCGAGCGCCTGTGCTTCGAACCGAGCCTGGCCGGCTGGAACGGCATCGGCTTCGTCATCCAGGCCTACCAGAAGCGCTGCCCTTACGTGATCGACTACGTCATCGACCTGGCCAAGCGCAGCCGTCATCGCCTGATGATCCGTCTGGTCAAGGGCGCCTACTGGGACAGCGAAATCAAGCTGGCCCAGGTCAACGGCCTGGAAGGCTACCCGGTCTACACGCGCAAGCCGTACACCGACCTGTCCTACATCGCCTGCGCGCGCAAACTGCTGGCCGCGCCGGAAGCCATCTACCCGCAATTCGCCACGCACAACGCCCACTCGCTGTCGGCCATCTATCACCTGGCCGGGCAGAACTACTACCCGGGCCAGTACGAGTTCCAGTGCCTGCACGGCATGGGCGAGCCGCTGTACGAGCAGGTGGTGGGCAAGATCAAGGATGGCAAGCTCAACCGTCCGTGCCGCATCTACGCGCCGGTGGGCAGCCACGAAACCCTGCTGGCCTACCTGGTGCGCCGCCTGCTGGAAAACGGCGCCAACACCAGCTTCGTCAACCGCATCGCCGACCACAGCATCTCGCTCAAGGATCTGGTCCTCGACCCAGTGCAGCAGGTCGAGCAGATGGCCGCGCAGGAAGGCACCGTCGGCCTGCCGCATCCGCGCATCGCGCTGCCGCGCGACCTGTACGGTAGCGAGCGGGTGAACTCCGCCGGCCTCGACCTGGCCAACGAACACCGTCTCGGCTCGCTGTCCTCGGCGCTGCTGTCGACCGTCAACCACAGCTACCTGGCCGAACCGATGCTTGGCTGCGAAAGCGCCAACCCCGGCGAGCCGGAGCCGGTGCGCAACCCGGCCGATCACCGCGACCTGGTCGGCCACGTGCGCGAAGCCGGCGTCAAGGATGTCGACAGCGCCATCCTCTGCGCCCTGGCCAGCGGGCAGATCTGGCAGTCCACCCTGCCGACCGAGCGCGCCGCCGTGCTGGAACGCGCCGCCGACCTGATGGAAGCCGAGCTGCAACAACTGATGGGCCTGCTGGTGCGCGAGTCCGGCAAGAGCTTCGCCAATGCCATCGCCGAAGTACGCGAGGCAGTGGACTTCCTCCGTTACTACGCAATCCAGGCGCGCAGCTTCGGCAATGACAGCCACCGCCCGCTTGGCCCGGTGGTGTGCATCAGCCCGTGGAACTTCCCATTGGCGATCTTCACCGGCCAGGTCTGTGCCGCGCTGGCCGCCGGCAACACCGTGCTGGCCAAGCCGGCCGAGCAGACCCCACTGATCGCCGCCCAGGCCGTGCGCATTCTGCTCGAAGCGGGCGTACCGGCCGGCGCCGTGCAGCTGCTGCCGGGCCGTGGCGAAACCGTCGGCGCACGTCTGGTAGGTGACGAGCGCGTGCGTGGCGTGATGTTCACCGGTTCCACCGAAGTGGCCGGCCTCCTTCAACGCAACATCGCCGGGCGCCTCGACGCGCAAGGCCGTACCATCCCGCTGATCGCCGAAACCGGTGGCCTCAACGCCATGATCGTCGACTCCTCGGCGCTGACCGAGCAGGTGGTGATGGACGTGGTCTCCTCCGCATTCGACAGCGCCGGCCAGCGTTGCTCGGCCCTGCGCGTGCTGTGCGTGCAGGACGACGTGGCCGACCGCGTGCTGACCATGCTCAAGGGCGCCATGGCCGAATACACCCTCGGCAACCCGGAACGCCTGAACACCGACATCGGTCCGGTGATCGACGCCGAAGCCAAGGCCGGCATCGAAACCCACATCGCCAAGCTGCGCGAAAAAGGCCGTAAGGTCACTCAGCTGGCGCGCGTCAACGGTGACGAGATCAAGCGCGGCACCTTCGTCGTGCCGACTCTGATCGAGCTGGACAGCTTCGACGAGATGAAGCGCGAGATCTTCGGCCCGGTGCTGCACGTTGTGCGCTACCAGCGCGCGGATCTGGGCAAACTGCTGCAGCAGATCAACGACAGCGGCTACGGCCTGACCCTCGGCGTGCACACCCGCATCGACGAGACCATCGCCCAGGTGGTCGGCACCGCCAAGGTCGGCAACCTGTATGTGAACCGCAACATGGTCGGCGCCGTGGTCGGCGTGCAGCCGTTCGGTGGTGAAGGCCTGTCCGGCACCGGCCCGAAAGCCGGTGGCCCGCTGTACCTGTATCGCCTGCTGTCGACCCGTCCGCAGGAGGCTGTTGCCAGCTACCTGCAACAGGCCGAGGTGCAGGTGCTACCGGCACCGACCGAGCTGGACAAGGTACGCGCCGCCTTCGCCGAGTGGGCAGGCAAGCAGGAGCCGGCCATCGCCGCGCTGTTCGAGCAGTACCGCGCGCTGTCGCAAAGCTACAGTAGCCACAGCCTCACCGGCCCGACCGGCGAGCGCAACAGCTACACCCTGCTGCCGCGTGAGCACGTGCTGAACCTGGCCGACGAGCGCAGCGACCTACTGGCCCAGTTGGCTGCCACTCTGGCGGTGGGCAGCAAGGCGATCTGGCTGGACAGCCAGCGCGCGCTGCATGCCGAACTGCCTAAGGAGGTGCAGAAGCACATTCAGTTGGTAGCCGACTGGAATAGCGTCGACGTGGAGCTGGACGCCATCCTGCACCACGGCGACTCCGACCAGCTGCGCGCAGTCAGCGAGCAGGCGGCGCAGCGCAAGGGCGCCATCGTCGGCGTGCATGGCCTGAACAAGGGCGAGACCGACATCGCCCTGGAACGCCTGCTGGTGGAGCACGCCCTGAGCGTCAACACTGCTGCGGCCGGCGGCAACGCCAGCCTGATGACCATCGGTTAAGCGCCGACGTCATCGACAAGTCATGCCGTGGAAAGCTGGCTGAAAGCTTTCCACGGCATGCTGTACCCACACGGCGCAACTGCCTGCAGGGGCTACCCGCCTGGCGCCGTGTCATCTCCTCCTGACCTTCGGGTCTGCGCCAGCCTACCCGGCCGGCGCTTCGAGCGGGGCCAAACGCCCCGCCGATTTCTACCCCGCCTCACCCCATCTCAAACTGCCATTATTGCGTAACGAAAAGTTCGGACTATCGTGTCATCACTGGCGCCTCAGCGTGCCGGTCGGAGCAGCATTCCTGACCCGTTCAGGTGCTCGGCAACGCTTGTTTACATGGATGTGCGTTGACGAACCCTGACTATTGATTCAAGTCAGGATGCAGTGCTCGCCAAACGCGCTCAATGCCTATGTCCCCTTGTGACACGGAGGTAATTGAGATGTCTGACTCGACACAAAAACTCCGCCTCGGCGCATTGATTGCGCTGGTCGTCGGCTCCATGGTCGGCGGCGGTATCTTTTCCCTTCCACAAAACATCGCGGCCAGCGCCAGCGCGGGCGCCACGCTGATCGGCTGGTTGATCACCGGGGTCGGCATGCTGACCCTGGCGTTCGTGTTCCAGACCCTGGCCAACCGCAAGCCCGAACTCGACGGCGGGGTGTACGCCTACGCCAAGGCCGGTTTCGGCGACTACATGGGCTTCTCCTCGGCCTGGGGCTACTGGATCAGCGCATGGATCGGCAACGTCAGCTACATGGTGCTGCTGTTCTCCACCCTGGGTTACTTCTTCCCGGTATTCGGCGAGGGCAACACCCTGCCGGCGGTGATCTGCGCCTCGGTGCTGCTGTGGTTGCTGCACTTCCTGGTGCTGCGCGGGATCCGGGAAGCGGCCTTCATCAACACCGTCACCACCATCGCCAAGATGCTGCCGCTGGCGCTGTTCATCGTTATCGCCGCGATCGCCTTCAAGCTCGACGTGTTCACCGCGGACTTCTGGGGCCGGGGTAACCCGGAGCTGGGCAGCGTGATGGATCAGGTGCGCAACATGATGCTGGTCACCGTCTGGGTGTTCATCGGCATCGAGGGCGCGAGCATCTTCTCGGCCCGCGCCGAGAAGCGCAGCGATGTCGGCAAGGCCACGGTGATCGGTTTCGTCGGCGTGCTTCTGCTGCTGGTGCTGGTCAACATCCTGTCGCAAGGCATCATGGCTCAGGCCGAACTGGCCGGGTTGAAGAACCCTTCCATGGCCGGGGTGCTTGAGCAGGTGGTCGGCCCCTGGGGCGCGCAGCTGATCGCCATTGGTCTGATCGTCTCGCTGGCCGGTGCCCTGCTGTCCTGGACCCTTTTGTGCGCCGAGATCCTCTTCGCCAGCGCCCGCGACCACACCATGCCGGCCTTCCTGCGCAAGGAGAACGCCAATCAGGTTCCGGCCAATGCGCTGTGGCTGTCCAACGGGCTGATCCAGCTGTTCCTGATCATCACCCTGTTCAACGCCTCCACCTACCTCAGCCTGCTGTACCTGGCCACCTCGATGATCCTGGTGCCGTACTTCTGGTCCAGCGCCTATGCGGTGCTGCTGGCAGTGCGCGGCGAGACCTACGAGAACGCCTCCGGCGAGCGCAACAAGGATCTGCTGATCGCCGGTATCTCGACCCTGTACGCGGTGTGGCTGGTGTACGCCGCCGGCATTCAGTACCTGCTGCTCTCGGCACTGCTCTACGCACCTGGCGCAATCCTCTTCGCCAAGGCCAAGCGCGAAATGGGCCAAGCCATTTTCACCAGCATCGAGAAACTGATTTTCATCGTCGTGCTGATCGGCGCCGCCATCGCCGCCTACGGGCTGTATGACGGCTTCCTGAGTTTGTAACACCGCTGGCCGCGAGCGGCCCGCACCGGGCCGCCGGCAAGCCTGAAAACTCGCTCTACGAGAAGGAGTTCGACATGTCCAAGAAGCCCCTCGGCGTTCATTCCGAAGCCGGCAAACTGCACAAGGTGATGGTCTGCTCTCCGGGCCTCGCCCACCTGCGCCTGACACCCGCCAACTGCGACGAACTGCTGTTCGACGACGTGATCTGGGTATCGCAGGCCAAGCGCGACCATTTCGACTTCATGACCAAGATGCGCGAGCGCGGCATCGAGGTCGTGGAGATGCACAACCTGCTGGAAGAGACCATCAGCGATCCCGCCGCGCTGAAGTGGATCCTCGACCGCAAGATCACCCCCAACAGCGTCGGCCTCGGCCTGCAGAACGAAGTGCGTTCTTTCATCGAGGGCCTGGAGCCACGGCGCATCGCCGAGTTCCTCATCGGCGGCGTTTCCGGGGCCGATCTGGTCAAGCACAAGGATTCCGAGGCGGCGAAGATGTTCAACGCCTACCTGGGCGAATCCAGCTTCATCTTCCCGCCGCTGCCCAACACCCAGTTCACTCGCGACACCACCTGCTGGATCTATGGCGGCGTCACCCTCAACCCGATGTACTGGCCGGCACGCCGTCAGGAAACCCTGCTCGCCAGCGCCATCTACACCTTCCACCCGGACTTCGCCAATGAATCCTTCGAGATCTGGTACGGCGATCCGGACAAGGATCACGGCTCGGCCACCCTGGAAGGCGGCGACGTGATGCCCATCGGCAACGGCACCGTGCTGATCGGCATGGGTGAGCGCAGCTCGCACCAAGCCATCGGCCAGGTGGCGCGTGCGCTGTTCGCCAAGGGCGCGGCAGACAAGGTCATCGTCGCCGGCCTGGGCCGCTCCCGTGCGGCCATGCACCTGGACACCGTATTCAGCTTCTGCGACCGCGATCTGGTGACCATCTTCCCGGAAGTGGCCAACGGCATCGTGCCCTTCACCCTGCGTCCGGACGAAAGCCGCCCCGGCGGCATCGATGTGCGCCGCGAGGACAAGTCCTTCGTCGAGGTCGTCGCCGCGTCCCTCAACCTGCCGAAGCTGCGCGTGGTGGAAACCGGCGGCGATGCCTACGAGGCCGAGCGCGAGCAATGGGACGACGGCAACAACGTGGTCTGCCTGGAGCCGGGCGTGGTGGTCGGCTATGACCGCAACACCTACACCAACACCCTGCTGCGCAAGGCCGGCGTCGAGGTCATCACCATCAGCGCCAGCGAACTGGGGCGCGGCCGTGGCGGTGGCCACTGCATGACCTGCCCGATCATCCGCGACCCCATCGACTACTGATCCAGCCAGCCCCGGCGGGCATCCACCGCCGGGGGCGTTTCAACTACCCACGAGGAGAGAATCATGGCTTTCAATATGCGCAATCGTAATCTGCTCAGCCTGATGCACCACAGCACCCGCGAGCTGCGTTATCTGCTCGACCTGTCGCGCGACCTCAAACGCGCCAAGTACACCGGCACCGAGCAACAGCACCTCAAGCGCAAGAACATCGCGCTGATCTTCGAGAAGACCTCGACCCGCACCCGCTGCGCCTTCGAGGTGGCGGCCTACGACCAGGGCGCCAACGTCACCTACATCGACCCCAACTCGTCGCAGATCGGCCACAAGGAATCGATGAAGGACACCGCCCGCGTGCTCGGCCGCATGTACGACGCCATCGAATACCGCGGCTTCAAGCAGGAGATCGTCGAAGAACTGGCCACCTACGCCGGCGTGCCGGTGTTCAACGGCCTGACCGACGAATATCACCCGACGCAGATGCTCGCCGACGTACTGACCATGCGCGAGCACGCCGACAAACCGCTGCACGACATCGCCTACGCCTACCTCGGTGATGCACGCAACAACATGGGCAACTCGCTGCTGCTGATCGGCGCCAAGCTCGGCATGGACGTACGCATCGCCGCCCCCAAGGCACTCTGGCCGAGCGACGAGCACGTTGCCGCCTGCAAGAAATTCGCCGAGGAAAGCGGCGCACGCATCCTGCTCACCGAAGACCCGAAGGAAGCGGTCAAGGGCGTGGACTTCGTCCACACCGACGTCTGGGTTTCCATGGGTGAGCCGGTCGACGCCTGGGGCGAGCGCATCCAGGAGTTACTGCCCTATCAGGTCAACGCCGAGATCATGAAGGCCGCTGGTAATCCGCGGGTGAAGTTCATGCACTGCCTGCCGGCCTTCCATAACAGCGAAACCAAGGTCGGCAAGCAGATCGCCGAACAGTATCCGAACCTGAAGAACGGCATCGAGGTGACTGAAGAGGTGTTCGAATCGCCCTGGAACATCGCCTTCGAGCAGGCGGAAAACCGCATGCACACGATCAAGGCGATATTGGTTTCGACCCTGGCTGACATCTGACGCTGCACGCTTGCCTCCCCTCTCCCGCTTGCGGGGCGTAAGCGGAAATAGCGAAGCACTGCTTCGCCCGCTGAAGCGCCCTGAGCTCTGCGAAGGGCGCTTCAGCGGGCGA
>NZ_CALNWT010000022.1:0-48905 GCF_940789645.1 Pseudomonas sp. Marseille-Q0931
TCGGGAAGTAAAGTGCTTTGACCTCGGTGTTCACCCTGGATAAACCGTTTCATAGGCGACCCTTGCGATGAGATTCTCAGAAATCATAGCAAGGGTTTATCCGGGCGTTTTTACACACTCTGGGCCAAAAGCGGACGTTTGCAAGAAGGGTCGTGAGATGGAAAGGGAGCCATGTTTCAAGGGAAGAGTGAAAAGTCTCTGGTCATTTTGATACTGAATTCACCTGTTCGTCGGGCGGTCATGGGCAAATCTTCCTGATACTTAATGCCCCTGTTATGTTATGTAATAACATAATTTACCCTGCGGGTTATCCATGCGCTGCCTCTTTCTCACCTTCTCCACAATTGCATGCCTCGCCACAACCTCTGCACTAGCAGAGGTACGTATCGTAGCCAGCATCAAGCCCTTACAACTCATTGCAGCAGCGGTACAGGATGGCGTTGGCACGCCTGAGGTACTACTCCCGCCAGGCGCATCTCCCCATCATTTCACCCTGCGGCCTTCCGACATCCGCAAGGTGCGGGAGGCCGATTTGTTCTATTGGATTGGCCCTGATCTCGAGACGTTTATGCCAAAGGTTCTGGAAGGGCGAAATGCACCCAGCTTGGCGGTACAGCACATCGAAGGTCTTCACCTGCGTCGCTTTGGCGACGAACATCGGCACGACGACCACGCAGACGAGCATGCAAATGAGTCACAGGCTGATGGGGATGCGGAGGGCGCGCATGATGAGCTCCACCGACCTGGAACTCTGGATGCCCACCTCTGGCTGGCACCTGACAACGCACGACTGATTGCCAAGCGCATGGCAGACGATTTATCGGCTTCTGACCCAAGCAATGCACGTCGATATGACGCCAACCTCGCTGCATTCAACGAGCGTCTTTCGAATCAGGATGGTCAGTTGAAAGCCCGGCTCAAGCCGCTCGCAGGCAAGCCGTTCTTTGTCTTTCATGAGGCGTTCGATTATTTCGAAGAAGCCTACGCTCTGAAGCACGCGGGAGTGTTTGCAGTCAGCGCTGATGTGCCCCCCGGCGCCAGGAAGGTGGCCAATATGCGTAACCGCTTGGTTTCTGCTGGCCCCAGTTGCGTGTTTAGTGAACCGCCAGTACAGCCTCGTCTGGCCCAAACCTTGAGTGAAGGTTTACCGGTGCGAATGGCGGTGCTGGATGCGCTTGGCTATGACATCGAAGTGAGTGCAGTTGGGTATGAGCGCTTACTGTCATCGCTTGGCAGTGATCTCGCTGAGTGCCTTGAGCAGCTATGACAACCAGGTGAGCATGGGTAGCCGTGGCAACGAAGCATGATCGTCCTGCTCTGTCGATAACCTTTCACATCCCGTTCATACCCTGGTGCGGTATCAGCACTAGGGTATGGAGCTTCCTTCATCATTGCCTTTGGCTTGGGCATGAAGCGAAACACATTCCTCCTCCCTTCGTTGACCATATCCCCCCGGGGGGGGATAGGATTTGGCCAGCGCTCTCTTCTGGGCGCCGGCCATGGCGAAGATGAGTAACTCTGCACCTCTGGTCATCCGAAGGGCTATTTCGTCTACCCGGAACATATGCAGCGCCGCTGAACATCAGTTCTGCCCTGCGGTGACTTGGTATTGGAGGTTCACATGCTTTCCGTTTTGGCCAATCGCACTTACCGGCATTTGTTCTTTGCCCAGGTAATCGCGTTAGTCGGTACAGGCCTGGCGACTGTCGCTCTCGGATTGTTGGCCTTCGATCTTGCCGGGGCGCAGGCCGGTGCCGTATTGGGTACCGCGCTGGCCATCAAGATGCTCGCATACATTGGCGTGGCTCCCGTTGCGGCAGCCTTTGCCGAGCGCCTGCCAAGAAAGGGCATGTTGATCACCCTGGATCTGATTCGAGCATCTGTGGCAGTCGTGCTGCCGTTCGTCACGGAGATCTGGCAGGTCTACGTGCTCATCTTCGTTCTGCAGTCTGCGTCCGCGGCCTTTACGCCAACGTTCCAGGCGACCATTCCAGACATCCTTCCTGACGAACGAGAGTACACGCGGGCGCTCTCTCTTTCGCGGCTGGCCTATGACCTGGAGAGTGTCATCAGCCCCATGGCGGCGGCGCTGCTACTCACCGTGGTCAGCTTCCACAGCCTGTTCGGCGGAACCGTCGTAGGCTTCCTGATTTCGGCAGCAATGGTTGCAAGCGTTGCCTTGCCGGCTGTGCTTGCCGGGCCCAAGAGGAGTATCTACGAGCGCACCACCAGGGGGATGCGGATATTTCTGGCGACACCGCGCCTGCGCGGGCTTCTGGCACTCAATCTGGCTATTGCTGCAGCCAGCGCCATGGTCATCGTCAATACCGTGGTACTCGTGCAATCCCGATTTGGCTTGCCGCAAAGTTCGACAGCCACAGCCCTGATGGCCTTTGGGGCTGGCTCCATGCTGGTGGCCCTGATTCTGCCGCGCTTGCTGGATCGGCTTGATGATCGCAAGGTCATGCTGGCCGGCGGCGGTATTCTGGTTGCAGGCCTCTTCCTGGGGATACTCCTGCCCAGTTACCCGAGCCTCTTGGCGCTATGGCTGCTGCTCGGCGCAGGCTACTCACTGGCTCAGACCCCATCCGGTCGGGTGTTGAGGCGCTCATCGAGTACTCAGGATCGGCCGGCGCTGTTTGCTGCACAGTTCGCCCTGTCCCACGCCTGCTGGTTGATCACTTATCCGCTGGCCGGGTGGGTCGGGGCGAATTGGGGAATGACCGCATCCTTCGTTGGACTGAGCCTGCTGGCTCTGGCCGCTCTCCTTGTCAGCCTGCGAATCTGGCAGCCAGAGCATGACCGTGATGTGGTTGAACATCGCCATGAGGATCTGCCGGAAAGCCATCCCCATGTTGCCAGTGGCAAAACCCATGCTCATACCTTCGTCATCGACGATGAGCACCAACGCTGGCCAAAGGACTGAGGACGGTGTGATCGGGGCTCACTGAATCGACCTGCGTCGCTCTGCCGGCAAGATAGCGAGGAAGTTCGACAGAGCGACCTGGTGTGCCACCTGGTGTGGGAGTGCATTCAGGAAGGGGGCGAAGCTGAACATGTACTTTTTCAGGCTGCCAAAAGTACCCACGACATCGGAGCCCAGCATGAAGCGAGTCGGGTAGCGGCTAACCAGCTGTATCCAGGCTGGATCTGGGTCACCTTGCTCATCCAGCAGATAAGGGGTCAGCACCGTCCAGGACAGATCGATGTAGAGGTTCGGGTACCGGGCAAGCAACTGCGCCAGGGCTGGAAGAAGGAAGTCCATCTTGCCCTGTGTGCGATGGATTTCCATGCTCGTTCCTGCATGGGCCCAGATGAAGCGCACGTCCGGGTTGTCGCGTAATGCCGCTTCAAACTCTTCCAGGTAGAGCGGATAGCGTTCTCGCTTGGAGGTGATGTTGGAGTGCATCAGAACCGGCAGGTCGAATTCGGCAGCGACCCGATAGACTCTCGCAAGCGCCTTGCTGTTTGCCCGCGGTGCCTTGCCGTAGACCAAGGCTGTCAGGTAGTCGTGACGGGTAAAGACCTCTCCGATTCCTTGCCATAGGCCAGGATCGAGCTCCAATAAACGTCGCACTTGAACATCGGCATTCATGTCGTTCGGATTGAATCCGGAGATGAATGGGTGAAAGCGCCTTCGCTCATCCTCGGGCAACTGTTTGTACGCGTGGGCAATCAATGTGTCGGTCGCGCTGTACCAGTAGGCTCTGGCATCGTCACCTGCGTAGTAGCGGGGTCGAGTGGGCTCGTTTTCATCCCACTCCTTGGCGACCGAGATACCAGTAAGCATGGCGTGATCAATCCTGGCAGCCGTCATTTCCTTGAGCAGTGACGCTGTCCCTGCCGTGCTCTGGAAGAAGTCGACGTAATGCAGGTGCGTGTCGCTATAGCGGAAGTTGTCGGCTTGAGCATTGATCGCCAGAAGGCCGGCAATCAGGCTCGGAAGAATGGTTTTTACAGGCATAGGTTTCCCCTTGGAGATGGCGTTTATGCTCAATCTCCAGCGGCGGGTCGAGTGGCTAATAAGTGAAAGTCGGTTTCTGCAGGTGCAGATTTACGCAGGCATGACTTTCCCGTATCGCCCGCACCGGGGCAGCGGGAAGGATTCAGGGGTATGACAGCGCCCCTTTCCCGATAATGGGAAAGGGGCGCCTCGCTTCAGATCACACGCTTGATGCTGATGTAGTCGCCCTGCGTACGCAGGGTGACAGTGACTGGCTTGTTGGTGCGGTTACGCCAGAACCAACCATGCTTGCCGTCGAATGCCGCTTCCAGAACGCCAGAATCCTCTGGGGTAGCACGGCCTTTGCCATAGCCGTGGTAGAAGTCGCGCGGAGCGTTGTAGGGGTCACCGTGGGTGTCGTAGTTCACGACGCTGCCGTTGGCAGTCCACAGATAGTTCACCTTGGCACCTTCCTTCATTTCCAGCTTCACTTCAGCGCCTTGGCTCGGTTCCAGCGTGATGCTCATTTCATGTTGCTGGCCTGCCACCTGTGGTTCCGGCGCAGCCGGCTGAGTTTGCGCCGGGGCTTGAACCTGGGGAGCTACTGCGGGGGCGGGGGCTGGCATCGGAGCAGGAGCTGCAACTGGTGGAGTCGGTGCAGCAGCCACCGCTGGGGCCGACGGCGTAGCGATCGCCTGGGCAGCCGCCTCGTCAGCAGCCGCTTCTTCAGCGAGTTGCAGTTTGATCTCACCCATCTGGGTCAGCCCAAGGGCACCGCCTACACCGGTGGGATCGATTGCGTACTCCGATGGCATCACAACAGTCACGAGCAGCACGCCAGCAGCGATCAGGGCGATCACGGTGGAGCGCAGCAGTTGGGCCGAGGATGGGAGTTCGTTGAGCGTCGGGAGTTTGGTATTGAACATGCTGAGAATTCCTTACTGGGAGACGATAAGACCGGTGAGCTGGTAGCCCATTAGCAGGAAGCCTGCGCTCATCATGGCGACGTTGGCGCTGTATGCGTGGCGCCAGAAACTGGCGGTACGTCGCCAGTAGCCCATCAGGATGAGGATGCCTCCGAGGGCCAGGAGCTGGCCTATTTCGACACCGACGTTGAAAGCAATCAGATTGGTTATCAGGCCGTCCGGGGATATCTCGAACTCCTGGATCTTGGTCGCAAGACCGAAGCCATGTAGGAGGCCAAAGATCAGCGTGGCAGCGCGTGTGTCGGGCTGGTAACCGAACCAGCGCTGGAAGGCTCCGAGGTTGTCGAGAGCCTTGTAGACCACGGAGAAACCGATGATGGCGTCAATCACATAGGAACTGATGCTGATGTCGCTCAATACCCCAAACAGCAACGTGACCGAATGGCCCGCCGCAAAGAGAGTGACGTACAGCCCGACGTCCTTCATGCGGTAGAGGAAGAAGATCACCCCGAACAGAAACAGCAGGTGGTCATAGCCGGTAATCATGTGTTTAGCGCCCATGTAGATGAAGGGCATCAACAGGACACCGGTGCTCTCCTGGATGAAGCCTTTGTCACCTTCGGGGACACCATGTGCGAGCGCTTCTGGAACCGACACCAGCAACAAAATGATGGCGAGCAGAGGCAAGTAGAGCGGTCGGCGCAGGCGTGCGAAGAATGCGCCTGCACCGCTCAGCGGGAACGAATGCATGAGATGTATTCCTGGAACTAATGATCTGGAGCCGCAAAGCGGCTGGTTTCAGAGCACGAACCTGGAGCGGGGTGGGCGTTCGATGAGAAACACCGGGCCGGTAGGGCGGACGGAAATCTGTGGCACGTCGAGAATGCGACGATCTGGCAAGGAAGCCAGGTCGAGCAGCGCATTCAGATGAGGCGTTTCATGCACATGGTCTGCGGTAAAAGGCGCATGAAAATGGTCGGAGCATGCCTGGCAGGCGATTATCTCCGGCTCGTCGTGGGAGTGAGGATGCCCGTCGCTTATCACCGTCTGCTGGTTGGCAGGCATCAACAAAGCCGAGGCATGCCCTACCCATCCCATGAACATGGTCAGGAGCAGTGCAAATACCACACGGGTTGTGACGGTCCTACTTAGCATTCCGAGCTACCAGAGCGCGACAAGGCGAAACGGTTGATTTGACCGCATCCCCCCTGGGGGATAGGATGCCGCGGCCAGTATGGTTGCACGGACCTCATCGATGAGCAAGCACGAACACGGACACCAGCACCAAAGTCATAAGGACATCATCAAAAGGTTGAAGCGCGCTGAAGGACACATGCGCAGCATCGTCACCATGATCGAAGACGGTCGCGCCTGTGTGGACATCGCCCAACAGCTGTATGCGGTTGAAAAAGCGGTCTGCCAGGCCAAGCGCACTCTGATTCAGGATCACATTGATCACTGCCTGGAGCACACCGTCGGCGCCTTAAACAGCGGTGAACGCGCACCACTGGAAGAGTTCAAGCAGATAACCAAGTACCTGTAGAGCCCACCATGGCGACTCACATCTTCTCGATCATGGCAGGACTGGCTTAGTCACCTAGGGAGTCTATGTGTGGGACTTGCCGGCCTACCTCGGCCTGTTCATCGCAGCCTTCGGCGCTGCGACCCTTCTGCCTCTGCAGTCAGAGGCGGTGCTGGTTGGCCTGCTGCTGACAAGCGATTACTCCATTACTGCACTGTTGCTGGTGGCCACTGCCGGCAACGTCCTAGGCTCAGCAGTCAACTGGGTACTCGGTCGCTATATCGAGCGATACCGGAATAGACATTGGTTTCCGCTCAGTGAAGAAAAACTAGGGCGTGCGCAGCGTGCCTATCACCGATACGGGCGCTGGTCGCTACTGCTGAGTTGGGTGCCAGTTATTGGTGATCCACTGACCATGATTGCCGGGGTAATGCGCGAGCCACTCTGGAGCTTCCTGTTGATCGTCTTGGTCGCCAAAGCTACTCGCTACATGGTACTTGCAGCACTGACTCTGGGTATCGCGGGATGAGGCGTGACGCAGGCCTAGATCTCATTAAGTGGCTGGCCATGCTGACGATGGTCGTCGACCACCTACGCTACCTGTGGCCACAAGCAGAAGTATGGTTGTTTTTTATTGGCCGGCTGGCCTTTCCGCTGTTCTGCCTGGGTATTGCTGCCAACGTATCCCGTTCACGCCCAGGGCAGTTTTACACCACAGGTAATGCTCGATACCTGATATGGCTGGCGGTTTTCTCGGTTGTATCTGAGCTGCCTTATCACATGCTTTCCACCGAAAGCAGTTCGATGAACATCATGCCCACGCTCATGCTGGGCTTGTTGATAGCTTGGAGCGTCCATCATCAAGGACGTGACGGCTTGCTTATCGGTGTTGTGAGCCTAGCTGTCGCATTCATTCTGCATGACCGGCTCATGTATGGCTCTTTTGGAGTACTGCTTCCTGCCGCATTGGTTGTGGCCATACAGCGCCCGGGCCCAGCCGGGCTTCTACCTGCAGTGCTCTGTGTCTTGGCCAACAGCCGTAATCGCTGGATTGAAGGCTGGGGGCTCGAATCTGCGGGGGCCAGTATCGTTGCGGAGTTCATGGCCCCTCTGATCGGGTTATGGCTACTGCGTGCGCCCATCATGTGGCGTATCTGGCCGGTGAGGCGGTGGGGATACTTCTTCTACCCCGCCCATTTGCTCATGCTCTCCGGCCTCCGGTCAGTGGTGTAGATGTTTGCTGTTTAGGACGCGCAATCTTATTTAAATTTCAGATCTGACCGCTTTTGGCCGATTCTGTTGAAAAAGTCGGCTTCTGAGAGAGCTGCTTATCAGCAGCTCAAAAAACGCTCGATTTCGGCGTTGCTACGTAAAAACCAAGGCGGCTCTGTCTTCTGAGCGCATCAGATTCCAACGTCGCTCACGCTCTTTCATGGGTAAAAATCGCGACGGGACTTTTTCAACAGAATCGGCCGGTTTCTGCCTGTCTCATCGGCTGCTAGGGCGCCGATTTCAGCCCGCTTTGAGCTACGTGGCTAGAAGGGTAGTGATCTGATTGACACTGATTACTTGCCCGCTCCAGATCATTTCAAAATGAGCAGCCTGAATGATCGAGGTAACAGGTCGCGGGGTCATTAGCGCCCAACAGATGTTGCCGGGAGATCGAACCGAGTGGTAGCGCAGGCCTAGGTATCCCGCTCGTTTCAAGTCGCTTCCCAATCGATTTGAGTGTGCGTAGTCGTCCGGCGCATAGATTGGGTCTGAAAGCGGCAGTGCGGTGGCGTCTCTCATCCCGCTGTCGCTGAAGCTGGCGGTCAGCCCTCTGAAGACGAAACGCTCATAGTTGAGCTCCGGCACATTCGACCAGTAGTGCTCCTGGTGATGACGCACCTCGGCGATCGCGGTATCCATTCTGTCGGCCAGGTAGAGCACGCCGAAGTTGCCATTGCTGAAGCGCGAGCCGGCTGGATTGACGTGGGTGAAGGGTGCTGTCGCATACGAGCAGCCTGGGATGCCGAACGGAATCTGGTCACGCGGAATCAGCTCCAGGCGACCAATCTCGTTCTGCAGCCGTGGATTGGTTAGCGCCTGGATCTGATAAAGAGCTTCGAAGTCCTCGGCGTCGGCGACATCATCGAACAGGGCAATGGGCGGAAACTTGGAGTTGACCAAACGGTATGCTTGCAGACTTTCACCTTCCAGCACGGGAAGGTCTCCGAGCATTACCACTGGGCACCTCGTAGCGCGTCGATCCGTCGGAATGTCTCGTACAGCGAGATCATGTCGCCCTGCGCCATGATGTCGAGCGGCTTGCGGCCGTTGAAGAACTCATTGTGGTTCTCCATCGTGGGGAAGCCGTAGACGTTCTCGGGGTTGTCGAACACAACGCGCAGCGCTGCGTGGATGTTCAGCACAAGACTGATGCGCTGCATCTGATCGGAGTCCAGGCTTACCGCCCATGCCGAATCCTTCTGACTGGCTCGGGTGTAGGTGCTGCGGGAAATCCGCAGCACCCGGCAAGCCTGCTCGCAGGTGGCCTTCCACTTGTCCAGGATGTTCAGCGCTGCACGCAGGCCGGCGGCGCACTGGCTTTTCGAGAAGTCCTGAGCTTGGATGGTGGCAGCTGTCATGGAGAGCCCTCGATTTAATCTGTAGGTCGAAATATAGCATATTTGAGTCTGCAGATTAACAGTGGCTATTGCACTGGCGCTGCTTCTAGCGTCCATTGTCACTGCCCGAGTGGAAGAACTGGACGGGGTGGGGAGTGTAGGTGGTGCCTTTGCCCATAAAACGTATGCGCTGGGCATCGCTGACTGCGTTGCACTGGGCCTCCCCCAACTCTGCTCGATTGTCCCGGCACTGCAGTCGCAGTTCCTTGAGCCGGTTCGGATTCTCTGCAAGCGCTTCAGCCGACTCAAACGGCATCGGCTTGTCACATGCGCTGAGCAGCAATGCAGCCAGCAGTAATGACATCTTTTTCATCAAGCGATCTCCTTCTGTAATGAGTGATCCGGCAGCAACGCTTGGCTTTCCGCCGGACTCACCCGCCCGATAAACCGGGCCAGTTGCTCGGCCGGATCGCCTTCGCACCGTACCAAGTAGGTAGTTAGCATCGATGCACAGTCGTCTAGCGGCCTGGCTACGACGTCCGGATTGTTCAGTTCGTTGATGCGCGCCAGGCTGGAGAAGCCCAGGCCGTAACCCGCAGCCACGAGCGCCATCATCAGGTCTAATGTCGGTACTCGGTCGGCGATGGTCAGCCGCGTGTCCACGCTGCCCAGCACCCGCTGCAACTGTTGCCAAAAACCTTCGCAGACCTGCGGATCGCAGAGCACCAGCGGGTAGCGCAGCACCTCGTCGAGCGGCACTTGCCGATAGCTCAACAGCGGGTGGCGGGCAGGCACCGCCACCACCAGCGGATCGAACCAGACCGGCTCGGCCACCAGCCCATCGCCAACCTCATCGGACTGTGCAAGCCCGATGTCGAACAGGTCGTCGTTCAGGCCTTTGACCTGTTCGCTGAAGGTAACCTCCGACAGGCAGATTTCGACTTCGGGTTCCTCCTCGCGGCACTGGGCGAGCAGGGCGGCCAGGCGTGCCTGGGGTATGCCGTCAGACAGCGCGACGCGGATTCGCCCACGGTAGCCGGCCGCTGCGCTCTTGACGCTGGCTTTGGCCTGGTCGACCACGGTCAGCACCCTGCGTGCTTCTTCCAAGAGCACCTTGCCGGCCCAGGTCAGGCGCGTGCGCCGCGTGGTGCGCTCGAACAGCTGTACGCCCAGGCGGTACTCCAGTTCCTTGATGATCCGCGACAGGGGCGACTGTTCGATATGCAGACGCGCGGCGGCGCGGGCAAAGTGCAGCTCTTCTGCGACGGCGATGAAACAGCGAAGGTGGCGCAGTTCCACGGCCTTTCCTCCGTCAGTTGTAGGATTGGGTTTGCACGTCACCTTTCCAGCTTGGCTGGCGACGACGCAGGTTGATGATCTGCAGCAGGGCGCCCAGCGCGGCGACACCACCGGCACTGGCAGCCAGGGTCCAGGTGGGCATCTGCAACAGCAGCACGAAGCCGCCAGCTGCGGCGCCGATGGCGCTGCCCAGGTACAGCGCCGACTCGTTCAGGGCGATGGCCAGGTTGCCGTCGCCCTGGGCCTGGCGCGCCAGGATCAGCTCGTTGTTCTGCGGTACCTGCAGTGCCCAGCCGACCGCGCCCCACAGGGCGATGGGCAGCATCACCAACCAGGTGCTGAGGGCCGCCGCCAGCGGCAGCACGAACAGCGACACTGCAAGGATCAGCATGATGGCGAAAGTCAGCACCGGCCCCTTGATGCGATCCACCAGCGGGCCGATCAGGAAGCTGCCCAGTACGCCGCCGATACCCCAGACCCACAGGTAGGGGGTGACCGAACGCACCGCGCCATAGGCCGGGTCAGCCAGCAGTGGGGCGATGAAGGTGTACATGCCCAGGCTGGCGATGGCAGCCAGCAGCGACACCAGCAGGATGACCAGCACATGACCGTCGCCGAGGATCGCCAGCTTCTGGCCCAGCGTGGTCGCGGTGGCCGCCGGCAGTGAAGGGAGCTTCAGCAGCAGGCCGAAGAAGGCCACCAGGCCAAGCAGGGTGACCAGCCACAGGGCGGACTGCCAACCCAGCTGTTCAGCGATCAGCAAACTGAGCGGCACGCCCAGCACCACGCCGCTGGCCATGCCGCCCATGATGATGGCGATGGCCTTGCCACGGCGTTCCGGGGTGGACACCGCGGCCGAAGCGCCGATGCCCATAGCCAGGTAGACACCGGCGCCGATACCGGCGATTGCGCGCCAGACCATCAGCACGGTGAAACTCTCGGCCAGTGCACTGGCGGCGTTGGCGATGACAAACAGCCCCAGGGCCAACAGCAGGCCGGCGCGCTGGCGATGCGCCGGGGTCAGGGCGACGAAGATCGGCGAACCCAGGCCGTAGGCCAGGGTGAAGGCGGTGACCAACTGTGCGGCCACCGCGACGGAGACCGCGAACGAGGCCTCGATCATCGGGATCAACCCAGCGGTGACGTAGGAGGCCATGCCGAGGGCGAAGGCCCCCAGCGCTATGAGGTAGATGGGTGATTGGTTGGGTGTGTGCATGCTCGGACTCGCTTGCGTTGCAAGAACGCGTGGGTGGTACAGCGGAGTGATGCGGCCCCGCACCGGGGCCACATCCGGTTGGGGACTAGAGTTCGAGGCTGACGTCGTACTCGTTCAGCCAGGTGTTGAGGCCGACCGCCAGTTCCATGCCCATGCGCTCGTACATGGGCGAGACGCTGCCGAGCGGCTTGGCCAGGGTTTGCTGGATACGGCCGCTGTCGAGCAGGGGCGTGACTGGCGCATTGCGATCCGCCTGGATGGCGGCCAGGGCATCACGCAGCGCCTGCTCATAGGCCGGATCCTGGGTCGAGGGGTAGGGGCTCTTGACCCGTTCGCTGATCGACTCCGGCAGTAGGTCGCGGGTCGCCGCGCGCAGGATGCTTTTCTCCCGCCCGTCGAAGGCCTTCATCGCCCAGGGGATGTTGAAGGCGTACTCGACCAGGCGGTGGTCACAGAAGGGCACCCGCACCTCAAGGCCGACGGCCATGCTCATGCGGTCCTTGCGGTCGAGCAGGGTTTGCACGAAGCGGGTCAGGTTGACGTAGCTCATCTGCCGCATGCGCTGATCCACCGCGCTTTCGCCGGTCAGTAGCGGCGCTTCGGCGATGGCCTGGGTGTAGCTGTCGCGCAGGAAGTTGTGCATGTCGAGCTGGGCCAGCAGTCCTGGATCGAACAGGGTCTTGCCATCGAAGTACTTGCCGGTGACCGAGGTCAGCCAGGGGAAGGTGTCGGCCTGGATTGCCTCCGGATCGTGGAACCAGCGGTAGCCACCGAACACCTCGTCCGCGCTCTCGCCGGACAGCGCCACCGTCGAGTGCTTGCGCACCTCCTGGAACAGCCGGTAGAGCGATGGCCACATGTCGCCCCAGAAGGCCGGTGGCAGGTCGAGGGCGCGGACGATCTGCGCGCGCAACGCCGGATCGGCCAGCTCGCGGCTGTCGAGGACGATCTCCTGGTGGCTGGAGCGAATCTTCTCCACCAGGTCGCGCACGAAGGGTGCATCGGGCGTACCGCGTACGGCATCGCCGGTGAAGCCGCTGCCGTGGTCGACGAAGTCGACGGAGAAGGAGCGGATGTTCTCCTTGCCTACGGCCAACAGCTTCTTCGACGCCAGCGCGGTGATGATCGAAGAATCCAGGCCGCCGGAGAGCAGGCTGCACAGCGGCACGTCGGCGACGATCTGGCGATCGACGATGTCCTCCAGCAAATCGCGGGTATGACGGATGGTCTCGTCCAGTGTGTGTTCGTGCTCGCGCGCCTCGAGCTTCCAGTAGTGGCGGCGGCCCAGGCCCTGGCGGTTGATGCGCACGATCTCGCCCGGCATCACCTCGCGCATGCCGTCGAACACGGCATGGCCCGGCGTCTTCACCATCTCCAGGATTTCGCGCAGGCCATCGGCGCGCACCTTGCGCGGCACCAGCGGATTGGCCAGCAGCGCCTTGGGTTCGGAGCCGAACACCACGCCGTCTGTGGTGGGGAAGTAATAAAGCGGCTTGACGCCCATGCGGTCGCGGATCAGCAGCAGCTCTTGCGAACGCAGGTCCCAGATGGCGAAGGCATACATGCCATTGAGTCGCTCGACGAAAGCCTCGCCCCATTCGACATAGGCGCGCAGCACCACTTCGGTGTCACTGCGGGTTTTGAACTGATGACCGAGTCGCTGCAACTCGGTGCGCAGCTCGCGGAAGTTGTAGACCTCGCCGCTGTAGGTGATGGCGGCGACCTCGCGCGGGCCATCGTGCATCGCCGTCATCGGTTGGCGGCCGCCCTCCAAATCGATGATCGACAGACGCCGATGACCCAGGCCGACCGGGCCGTCGATCCACAGTCCGCCGGCATCAGGCCCGCGCAGGGCCATGGTGTCGGTCATGCGCTGCAGGGTGTCGCGTTTCGTTTCCAGGTTCTGGCTGTAGGACAGCCATCCAGCGATTCCACACATAGTCGTTCTCCTTGTGATTGGGTTACCCGAGGCTTTCCAGGTCGCTGTCCTCGGCCAGCAGCACGCGCGTCTCGCCATGGACGTAGCGCGCCGGTGCTGGGGTTTGGGCATGGGTTTCCATGTCGTTGAGCAGGCGTTGCAGCGCCACGGCGGTATCGAGGCCGGCGAAGGGTTGGCGGGGCGGCTCCTTGAGTGCTACGGCGCGCACAACCTGCCGGCACAGCCGCGATAGCTTGTGCAGGGTGTCCAGCCCTGGCTCGTCGGGAGCGGTGGCGAACTCGTGCAGCAGCTCCTCGGTGCCGTTGGCGGCGCGCGTCCAGATACGCAACTGGTCGTGATCCCAGCGCGGCGTATCGAATACCAGGCGCGCATGAATCAGCCGGGCATCGCGGTCGACGAAGCTGAAATCCACGGTGCGTTGGCGCACGATGTTGACGAAGCTGGCGTAGCCGGTGACCCGCGCCTCGCCCAGACTGGCGGTGAGTTGCAAGGTATCGAGTACCTCTGCGCCGGATATCGAGAAGTCCGAGCGCACGCCGAGCACACCGCTGAGCTGGAGCTGGCCGGCGCGCGGGCAGATCCAGCCGAGCAGATCCAGAGCATGAATCACCTCGCTGGTCACGCCGCAGGTTGGGCGGTAGTCGTTGATACGGTCCTTGCCCCAGTGGAAGCTGGCACGTACCAGTTGCCAGTCATGGCGCTCGACCCAGTCGCGCAACTGCTGGGTCGCATCCGAGTAGCGCTCCACCAGGTCCAGGGCAAAGCCACTGATCCGATCTAGCGCACCGAGCAGCTCATCCAGGTCGTCAGCAGGCGTGACCAGGGGTTTCTCGCAGAGCACGAAGCCTCGGTAGCCGGCCAGCTGCTTGAGCACAGGCGCATGGCTGTGGTCGTTGACGCTGACCACCACGATGTCCGGCTCAAACACCAGCAGCGCGCGGCCAACGTTGTCGAAGTAGGGCAGTTCGGTCGTCTTCTGCCGACGCCCGACATAGGCTAGCGACAGCGGCAGGCCGGTACTCGTGGCGATATGTTCGAAGGCGCGGCGGTAGCGGTTGCCGGCGTAGCCCAGGCCGATGATCAGAATCTTCATGCCGAGGCCTCCTGACGGATCAGCAGGCGCTCGTCGCTGACGGCGAAGCCGAGGGTCTGGTAGAGCGTGCCGGCGGCATCGGTGCTCTGCAGCGCCACGGAAGCGACGTCGCGGTTGGCGAACCAGCGCAGCAGGTGCTGCATCAGTTGCTTGGCGATGCCACGGCCCCGCCACTGCGGTTCCACCACCACCGACTGCACCCAGCCGGACAGGCCGTTAAGGCAGCCCGGTGCCGGCGCGCGTTGGTCGATGATGGCGGTTGCGCAGCCCAGCACCTGGCCGGATTCCCTGTGCTCGGCGGCGAGGATCTGCACGCAGTCGCTGTCGTTCAGGCGGCTATTCAGCCAGGTGCGGTAGGCCGCCCGCCAGCGAGCCGCGTCCTGCGGCGTCTTGCTCGAATAGCTGGCGTTGCTGCCGTCTAACAGATAGGCGCGCAGTTCCACCAAACGGGCCAGATCGGCCTGGTTCGCCGGACGTATTGTGAAGAAGGACTGTTCCATCTCAGGCCACCTCCGCAGCGAACACCTCGGACGCAAGCGGGATGCTGAAGTGATCGAAGGTCTCGCGCAGCGACACCGCCAGGTGTTCGATCTGCGCATCGCTGTGGTTCGGCGTAGCGTTGACCCGGAAGCGCTCCGTCCCTACCGGCACGGACGGATAGTTGATCGGCTGCAGGTACACACCATGGTTATGCAGCAGGCGTTCGGCCGCTGCCTTGCAGCGCTTGGCTTCACCTACCCGTACCGGTAGCACGTGGGTCTGCGAGCAGGGCATCACCGGCACGTCATGGTGCTTGAGCCGCTCGCGCAGCTTGGCGGTCTGGGCATGCAGGCGATTACGCTCGGTACTGCTGGCCTTGAGGTGCTCGACGCTGGCCAGGCAGCCTGCGGTGATGGCCGGCGGCAGAGAAGTGGTGAAGATGAAACCTGTGGCGAAGGAGCGCACCGCATCGACGATCACCTGGGTCGAGGCGATATAGCCGCCGATTACGCCGATGGCCTTGGCCATGGTGCCCTGGATGATGTCTACCTGATCGGCCACGCCCAGCTCGGCGGCGATACCGGCGCCGCGCGGGCCATACATGCCCACGGCATGCACTTCGTCGAGGTAGGTGAGGGCGTTGTAGCGCTTGGCGATCGCAACGATCTCGGCGATGGGGGCGATATCCCCATCCATCGAGTAGACCGACTCGAACACCACGATCTTCGGCTGACCCAGTGGGTAGCTGGCGAGGATCTGCGCCAGATGCTCGACGTCGTTGTGGCGGAAGATCTTGCGCTCGTTGGGCGTGGAGCGAATGCCGTTGACGATGGAGGCGTGGTTCAGTTCGTCACTGATTACTACGCAATCGGGAATACGCCGCAGCAGACACTGGAGGGTGGCGTCGTTAGAGCCAAAACCGGTGGGGAAGACCAGCGCCGCCTCCTTGTCATGCCAGTCAGCCAAGCTTTCTTCCAAGCTGGCATACACCTCGTGCGAACCGCCGATATTACGCGATCCGCCGGAGCCCGCTCCGTAGGTCTCCAACGCATCGTGCATCTGTTCGCGCACTGCAGGATGTTGCGACATCCCGAGGTAGTCGTTGCTGCACCAGACCACCACCGGTTCTTGCTCACAGCCATCCAGTTTGGCCAACGGGTACTGGCCGCAGATGCGGCTGAGGGTGGTGAAGGTGCGGTATTGGTTGGAGGACTTCAATGTCTCCAGTTGTTCCCGAAGAAGTGCTTGGTACATCCGTTTATCTCCTTAGCGAGTTGATGACACGTCTCTGTGTGGTTCCTCATCAAGCGAGAGCCCTGGCTCGGGTAATTGCGGCCAGGTCGGGCTATTCTTCTCGGGATTTATAGGGGTTACAATTTGACTGTTTATCCTAGTACTGGAGGTAACCGGATGAGCGCGCCTCGCACAGCTGAACGCACTCGGGTAGAGCTGGCCGAATTCCTGCGTAGTCGCCGCGAACGCATTTCGCCGGAGGAGGTGGGCCTGCCCGCCGGTAGTCGGCGGCGCACGCCGGGGCTGCGCCGCGAGGAGGTCGCGGCCCTGGCCGGGGTGGGTTTGTCCTGGTACACCTGGCTGGAACAAGGACGGGACATCAGCGTGTCCGCGACCTTCCTCGACAACCTCTCGCGCACGCTCAAGCTGGATGCCACCGAGCGTCGTCACCTGTTCCTGCTCGCTCACCAGCGTCTGCCGCCAGAGCCGGGCAAGACCTGGTGTACGGTGCCTGCGCTGATTCACCGACTGATGGGGGATCTGCCGTCCCGCCCGGCTTATGTGCTCAACCTGCGCTGGGATGTATTGGCCTGGAACGCTGCGGCAGATCGGGTGTTCGGTTTCTCTGCGCTGCCGGCGGATCGCCGCAACCTGTTGTGGATGCTGTTCACCAGCCCGGCCATGCGCGAGTTGTTCAACCCTTGGGATGAGCAGGCGCTGCAGATACTCTCCAGCTTCCGCCGTGACTTCGTGCGGGCGACCCAGGATTCGGATATCGCCGCGCTGGTGAAGGATCTGGAGAAGGCCTCGCCGGACTTCAGGGAATGGTGGCGGCAGCAGGACATCCACGGCCCGTGCCAGGGGATCCGCCATCTGAAGATCGATTCGGTCGGCCAGGTGGTGTTCGAACACACCACGCTGACCATCGACGAGGATCGCCACCTGCGGCTGGTCTACTACGCAGCCAAGGAAGGTATGCCGCAGAGCCGCGACTTCGAGCAGTGGCTGCAACAGGAGCCGGCGCTGGTATAAGCCCCGGCGCCTGTTGCTCAACCAATCGACGGCCCGCGCTGGCGACCCAGTTGCCAGGACACGCTGTTGCCCTGAATCACTGCTGACACGCTCCGCCCAAGCTTCTGCTCGATCACCGGCTTCCACGGCACCAGGCTGAAACCGATGCCATCATCGAGCAGGGCATAACGGCCGCTGGCTAGCTGCACGCTGCGCCGGTAGATCCCGCTGACGCGCTGGCCCTCCGCCGTCGGGCGGTACTGCATACCTGTCTGCTCCGAGATCTCGCGCGCCGCCGCGGTCAGCTCCCGCCCGCGTAGGGTGGTCAGCAGGTTGCGTGCAAGCACCACGCGTTGGCCCTGGCGTAGGGCCAGCCCCTGTTCCACCAGGAAGTCGGCACGCTGTCGCAACGCTTCGCGCACCTCCTTGCCGAAGCCCTTGTCGACCAGCTCGCGGTTGCCGCCGATCAGCTGTTGGTCCAGCCAGGTCGCGCCGACGGCGCGTACCTGCTGCTCGAGGGGCAGCGGTGTGCGCAGCTCGACGGCGACATCGCCCAGGCGGCGAGCATCATGCTGCCGGCCTTGCTCGGGCAGATCGGCCGGCACCCGCCAGACGCCCTCGTCCAGCCGCTCGACGATACCGGCTCGGCGCAGGGCTTCCAGACGCCGAACATGGCGCTCGACCAGTGCATCGGGATCCTGTTCTTCGACTGCTTGTGATCGTGCCAAGGCTAGGTGATGATCGGTGCGATACAGACCATCTGCAGCCAGCGCGGTAATCAACCGATCCACTGTGCGCGGCTCGCTCAGGCTGCGCGTTTCCACCAGGCCGCCGATGGGGTATTCGGCCAGCTCCGTACGGGCCGGCAAGGCCAGGTAGTGGGCCTTGCCGTCGAGGCCATCGACCACCAGGTAGCCGCGGTCGTTTAGCTCGTCGGCCAGCCCCTTGGCCACGATCCGACCGACCACTTCGGGACCATCCTTGCCCGGCTGGAAGACCGTCAGCTCTCGCTGCGTGCCTCCCATGGCTCGCTGCATCGTGCGCACTATATCGCCGCGCTCGCCCATGGCACGCAGGGTCGCCTCGGTGTCGTCCCGTAGGAGCCATTGTCCTGGCCGCACCTCATGAGCCAGCTCAAACTTCTGCAGCTGCTGCAGGCGACCGATCAGCAGTTGCCGACGTGGATGGTTCGCGAGCCCCTTCAGGCTGAGTACGCCGGCTTGGCGTTCGCGCAGTAGGGTGCGATCCAGACTGGTGAAACGCTCCTGCTGCACTTCACGCTGCAGGGCCTGATGGATCTCCAATTCAGTACGCGGGCCGAGCCATTCGGTGGCCAGCTCCGAGGCGCGGTTGCGCATGCCCTCGGCGATATAGTCGCGGGCGATCACCAGGTCTTTGCCGGTGTCGTCCTTGCCGCGCAGGACGATATGGGTATGCGGGTTGTCGGTGTTCCAGTGGTCGACCGCCACCCAGTCGAGGCGGGTGCCGAGGTCGGCCTCCATCCGGCTCATCAGGTGGCGGGTGTAGGTGCGCAGGTCGTCGAGTTGCTCGGCATCCTCGGGCGAGACGATGAAGCGAAACTGGTGGCGGTCGTCCCGGCCACGTTCCTCGAACGCATTGAGGTCGGCCTGGTCGGTCAATGGCCCGTAGGCCTGACCCGGATCGCCCTCGCGACTGACGCCGTCGCGCTCGATGTAGCGCAGGTGGCTGAGCGTCGAGCGCTTGCCTGCCTGACGCAGGTTCACCAGGCGCGTCTTGATGGTGACGCGGCGGGCGTTGGACGGCAGTTGCTGCGCGCTGAAGCGGGCGGCGACATGCCCACGGCCGAGGCGGGCGCCGGGCTGCTGGGCCGCCTTGCGCGGTTTGCCGGTGCCGGCCTTGTTGGCCTGGCGCAGCACTTGGTTGACGAAGGGTTGTCCGCGTTGCTGCGGCTTGCCCGGCTGCGGGCGAAAGCGCAATTCATCATCCTGACGACTCCCTTTGCTCATATCTAAGACTCCTCCAAGTTGATCGCAGTACGGCGTGTCAGGCACGCTCCGAGGCCGTTGCCGCTGTGGGGCGCACACGATTTCGGCACCTAGCGACGTAGGCTCTGTGTCGCCGCCAACCCCCGTGCAGACTGCTTTCCGGGCCAAAGAAGTGCCGCCCCCTTTTATCTTGCCCTCCGCTTTTTCCGTGCCTTTGTGCTGTTGAGTTGGGTAATCAGGAGAGGCGGGACGACGACTTCCAAAGCTCCTGGCCGGCAGGCAAGGGCAGAGTTATCTGCAGCCAGGTGGCCCGCGAGTGCGAACATCGAGCGCATGCAGTCGGCATACGGGGCGACAGGGAAACGGCCAGCTCATCGACGCGACTCCAGCCACAGCGGTTGCGCCCGACCGATCACCGTGTTTGCAGACACCGGGCCGAAGTAGCGGCTGTCGAACGACGCCGGGTTGTTGCTGCTGAGCAGGAACAGCTGATCGCCAATCAGGCGTCGACAGGCCTGCCAAGCTGGCAGCACGCGCCCCTGTCGATCCCACCTCATGCGCCTGACAACCACGACGCCATCGATATGCACCCGGCTGCCCTGTACGCACACCTTCTGCGGCGCCATCGCCGCCACGGTCTTCAGCAGCGGCACGTTCGCCGGCAGGTAGCCGCGATGCGCTGCCAGCGACCTCACCTCCGGTGGCAGGCGAACCAACACCAGATCGCCCGGCGCCAACGAGTTGGTCGGCGAAATGCGGTACCAGCCGACGGGCACGCTGTCGGACGCGTTGTAGACCAGCCGTGGTGGCGACGTCGCAATTGCTGCCGAACCCAGGGCCAACAAGCTGCAGGCTAGCAGCGCCAGTGGCCACCGCACGCCGCGAGTACCCAAGGTCACGACGTCGCCTCCGGAAACTGCCGCTCCAGCACTTCGCGCAGCATCTCCGACATCGTCACGCCGCGGTCAAAGGCCGCCAGCTTGATCCGCGTGCGCAGTGATGGCGTCACGTCCAGCGTTAGTCGGGCGCTATAGCGCTCGACCTTGCCGTTATCGATTCCAGCGCCTTTGCGTATCCAGGCTTCGGCCTGCGGATCAGACAGTGGACGTGCACCGATACCGATGCGCTTGCCGCTCATGGCGACCACCTCAGCAGCTCGTCGACCAGGCTGCTGACCTCCCGCGCGGCGGCGCTGTCCGGCGCCAGTTCGCGGGCCAGGCGACCAGCAGCCACGCTTTCGGCGAAGACGATGCGCTGGCGTACCTCGGCCTGCATCGCCGGTAGCGGTTGGTCGGCCAAGGCGCCGCGCGCTTCGCGGCCGATCACCGTGGTGCTGACGCGGCGGTTGATGGCAAATGCCGCGCGCAGCGTTGGCCTGAACACCTGCGCTTCGCGGATCAGGTTGACCATCTCCGCGCTGGCCCACAGGTCGTAGGGGCTGGGCTGCACCGGGATCAACACGCGATCTGCCGCCAGCAACGCCGAGCGGGCGAGGGCGGCGATGCGCGGTGGTCCGTCGATGATGATGTGATCGGCGCGACGAGCGAGCTCTGGGGCTTCCTGGTGCAGCGTCTCGCGCGCCAGACCCACGGCGCTGAACAGCCTAGGCAAGCCCTGCTGGCTGCGCCGTTGTGTCCAATCCAACGCCGACCCTTGCGGATCGGCATCGAGCAGGATGACGTTCTTTCCACGCAGGGCCAGTTCACCGGCGATATGGGTGGCGAGGGTGGTCTTGCCCACCCCTCCTTTCTGGTTGAGCAGGGCGACGATCATGGCCGGTTCCCCCCGGCAAGACCGCCCTGATCAGCATCTGTCCACACAGCGGCGCTGCCCCAATAACAAGTTAGAGCTTTTAAGTTAGTTAAGTTAAGGGGAGCTGAAAGCCACGCCAGTCGTGGCCTGTAGCGGAGTTCGTGCGCCTGATAGCACGATGGGGATGCGCCTGATAGCACGAGCCCAGTTGCGCCTGATAGCACGACTGCATTCACAGCTTTTCCGCAAGTTATCCCCGTGCCGTTTACGGCACGCGCCGGAAGGCCAGCAGCTCGGTCGATGGGGGCAGGTGAACAACCTCCAGGCGATACCCTGGAAGTGGCTGCCGGGCGGCCAGCGCACGCACATCCAAAGCAAAGTCCGAATAGCGCGCAGAGCTGCCTGATTTGCGGTACAGGTGGCGAAAGTCGAACTGCCAGCCGTCCTTCTGCCTGCCGCCGTGCTTGCGTACCAAGCGGTACAGCCAGCGCTCGATGCCGCCGGTGAGTCGGAAGTAGGCCGGGTCGATGGTCAGCACCAGCGCCTGATCCAGTACCCCGCTGTAGAACCAGTCCGGCAGGATCAGCTCGATACCCATTGGCCGGCCATCCGACGCAGCCAGCTCCTTCCACTCGTTGATCCAGGAGAAACGGTGCAAGCGTCGGCCAGTGGTCTCTCGGATCGAGGTGGCCACGCTGGTCGACTGCAGCCGATCCATCGCCGCCTTCAGGCGCTGGTAGTCGCGCAGCGAGGTGCCGCGGCCGATGAAGCGCAGGATCTGGTAGGGCGTCGCACGCATCAGTCGAGAAGTGGGGATACCCGCATCGCGCGCCTCGACAAGCTGGCTGGCCGCCCAGATCAGGATGTCGGCATCCCAGATCGTGGCGATGCCATGTTCCAGCGTGCCTTCCACGCGTACTCTGACCTCGCCGGAGCGAAAGTCGATGGGCACGGTGCGCCGCGACTTGGCCAGCGAGAAGAACGAATGCGCCATCAGATCCTGGGCATCGCGTGGCGCCATATCCCCCGGAAGGGCGCGGAACAGATCCAGTTGCTCGCTCTGCGAAGTCAAATCGAGATGCCGACAATTCATAGGCGAAGGTTTCACTGATCATCACGCTGTGCTCCCGGGTGGCGGTCGATGTACTCGGGATCGAAGGTGGTCTCGAAGCTGCGCTCACCGGCCCAGGACTCGAGATCGGCGAGCGCGTACATCACCCGCCGGCCAAACTTGTGAAAGCGCGGCCCGCCGCCTATCACCCGCTGCTTTTCCAGCGTGCGCGGAGACAGCCGCAGGAAGGCCGCTGCTTCGTTGTTGGTGAGGTAGCGAGTGGCAGGGCAGGTCTGTGGTGCTTGGGCCTCGTCAGCGCCCTCCACAGGCCGCATGGCATGCGCCGTTGGCCCGGCCTTGCGATGCAGCGGGGCATCGAGATCGATGCGACGCGAGTGATGGGAAAGATTGGTTGAGTGCGACATGGTGTGTCCTCCGTTGACGTGGGAGGTGCACCGTGCGGCAGCAATCGCATTCGATCATGCCGGGTTGGGTCTGGGCGAATACGCAGGCAGGAGGGGAGAGGATTGATACCGGGATGGTCTGGACGCTGACCGTATACGCCCATCTACGCGGGTCACCGGCCATGGTGCTCAAGCACGCTAAGCTCCGCACGCGTAGCCCCACGGATATACGGATCTGCGGCTTTCCACAAAACCGGAAAACCGCAACGGCGGATTTCTGTAAATCCGTAAAAACTTAAATCCGCTTCCCCACCAATCCGTAAATCCTTGGATGCGGATCGACGGATTTGGGCAAAACCGTAAGACCGTAACGGTCTCAATCAACTGGCAGCACAACGTGGTTGTTCCAGGCTGCTCGCCGGGGGGCGCACCCGTGCAACAGCCTTCCGGGTGGGGCGCGCGGGTGGCCGGCAGGACAGGGGCGCAAAAAACAAGGCACCGGGTCGCCCCGGTGCCTTCCGCTGGGTTAGCGATTCCAGAACACGTGCACCTGCTCGAAGCCGGTCTCCAAAGTGAATACGTCGCCGCTGTATTCCATATCGCGCGCCATGGCGCGGTAGTCGATGTACATGGCCAGGTGCTGCGGAATGCTGCTGGTTTCCTCAGTCAGCTCCTGGGCGTAGTCAGCCAGCGAGCTGTAGCAGCCGCAATAGTCCTCCTCGGCCGCCTTGCGCGCCTGCTCCAGGTCGTTGAAGTGAGCGAGCAGGGCGCCGCCGAACTCGGGGTACTCCTCGATGAAGCAGGCAATCTCGTGGGCGTTCTCGAGGCCCTCATACTCACCGAGGCGGTAACCGTCGAAGCCCTCGAAATCGTGGATGGCAAACTCTTCCGCACCCTCGACCGGTGAGGCCGCCAGCATGGCACTGACCTGCGCTTGGATATCGTCCAGCTCCAGGGTGGCATCGATCCAGACGCCATGCAGGTGACCGGCGTTGTAGGCGGCCAGGTCGGCAACGTAGATCCTGATGTGTTTGCTCATGGCTTTCGCTCCTTCGTCTTCAGGGTTCTGCGCTTGCGCTGCGCATGAACCCCTGCCGACTAGGGCGACTAAGGCGGTCGTGAAAAAATCAGGAAAAATCGCGGAGGCTCCACCCAGCGCAGCGGCCGGGTGGAAACCGTCTATTTTTCTTGAGTTTGAGGGGGCAAGAACCCCTGCTTTTGCACTAGGGAGAACGTCACCGCCTGTGGTGATAGCAACGAATTTCATCAGTTAGCAACTGGCCGGAACCGACCCAAAGCAGCCTGTTGTGTTAGGCAGCTTCCAGCGCGTCATCGACTTCGATTCTCCAGTATCTGATGGTGCTTTCAAGTTTCGTGCGACCGATTAAAACCTTAACCCTCTGTCCGGGATGCTTGACCACTACAAACACCAGACTCTAGCGAGATGCGTGAGGACCTGTTTGCCGCCTTTTCCAAAGCATCTTAGCCGCTGTGGGATTGATTGGATGTCCACTAAAGGTGGGAAGGGCGTTATGCAGCAATTTTTTTTCGATATCTTCTTTATGGATATTTCCACTGATTAATTTACGGTCAAGTTTGAATCCTTCAACTAAGGAGTCCAAGTCCGCCTCGGATATTAGGCTGCAAGGATCAATAGCTTTCATATAAAGGCATGAGCCGTTCTTGCTAAACGACATCAGTATCTTACCGTCTGGGCGCGCCTTGATCAAAACGTCATGCCCAGGTAAATGTTGGGTTAAATAGCGAATGGTATGGTCCATGGCGATTGAACTCCGTTGCGTTTGTGCGAAACCCGCAAGCAGGATTTATGCCATCCTCAAAAAATGATAATTTATTGAATGAGGCCAGTTTCCTGGTTTGCAAGCAAAGGGGGGGCGTGCAAAACGCATTGGCAGTCAAAAAGCTATCATGCGGACTGCAATGTCTAGGCTGTTCAGAACGTTGCCGGTGGATAGGGCATCCAGCTAAGAAGACCACTACAAGCTGATTCGGAGGCGTAGAAGCTCATTCGCAATGATGTTCCGATACCTTATTTTTTACGCCCATCCCAACATCCTAAGCCAGTCCACTGCATGGCGGAATGCGCGTCCGATGCCGTTTTCATTCGGTCCTGATGCTCAAGCAGTCCAGCTACTGCAGCCTGAAGCATGGCCTGACAGCTAGTTGCGGGGCGGTTTGAGCATGAGATCGCTTCCGTTTTGGTCACTACATACGGAAGTTCGGTAGGGGACTTGCTGCATAGTCAGCGATCATGTACGAAGACGGAGGAAGCTCGGACCACTGAGCGTGAGCTGCAAGTAAAACGTGCATCGCGTCAAGTCCGCTCAGAATAACTGGAGACTGCTCCAGCAAATTAACCGCAGAGACTGTTTGATTCCAGGCAGGTTTGAAGCCATCTAAGCCAGCCCAGCTGAGCCAATTGCATGACGACCAGCAACGCTGTACCGAAGCTGCAATCGACATCATTCCCCTGGCCTGCCAGTCGGTGCAGTATTACCGTAGGGCTGCTGTAGGGGGATGCAGGGCTCAATGCAATTGCAAAATGCGCGGTGGATAATTAATCCAGCAGGGAGAGCTACAAGCTTGACTGGCTTGAATCTGCGGTCCGCGTTCTGCCGAGTTAATTCAAAGGCCTGGCTTCCGCTGGCCGCAGCATCCGATTACATGGTAGTTTTCTTTCTGCGTATAAGTTGTAAGTCAACCAGTTCTATGCCGCATTTCTCCAGCCATCGCTCTGTAGATAGATTTCCTAGAAGATGTGGAGGGTTCTGATCGTAAGCTTTCATGATGGCGTGCCACGCGACCGCTTTCAGTTTGGGAATAGAAGCCGTGTTGATAACGACCCATCCTTCGGAACCATCAACCTTTCTGTAGATAACAAGCCACTCTTTCATCCGACAATCCTGTCAAATGCTCTGAACCAGAATATTCGGCTTCGCCGCCGATGCCAATGGACCATGCCCTTCAAAAAATGCCTGAATAGGTCAGCCCTGCTAGGGTCAAAACCACGTTCAGTGTTCACCTATGGTCCATACCGCCCCGCTTCCAGCGGGGGCTTGCTGTAACATGCTGATGCTTTCGGCGAACAGCCGAAGCACTAGCTACTGTTGTCAGTCATCTGTACCGCTTGGCGTGCTCGAGGAACCAATGTTCGACAATAACAATTCTAACGATTCAGCGGATGCAGGCGATCGCTACCGTCTGCTCATTGACTCCATTACCGACTACGCCATTTATATGCTCAGCCCGGATGGGCTTGTTTCAAGCTGGAACCCAGGTGCGAAGCGGTTTAAAGGTTACGATGAGGCCGAGGTTCTAGGTAAGCATTTCTCAGTTTTCTACCAACCCGCGGACGTCAAGGCAGGCTTACCGCAGAAAGCCCTTCAGACCGCCGCCCAAGAGGGTAGATTTGAAGGTGAAGGGTGGAGACTAAAAAAGGACGGCAGTCGATTCTGGTGTCACGTCGTCATCGATCCGATCTTGTCTTCCAACGGTAGCATCCTTGGCTTCGCAAAAATCACACGAGACTTGACCGAAAGGAAACGCGCCGAAACCGAGTTTCTGGAACGTGAACGGCAGTTTCGATTGCTAGTGCAGAGCGTTACCGACTACGCCATCTACATGCTCGACGCATCCGGCGTGATCACGAACTGGAACAGCGGCGCAGAGCGCATAAAAGGTTATACACCTGACGAAGTGATTGGCAAACACTACTCCTTGTTTTTCACGGAGGCGGACCGGGAAAGAGGCGAGCCTGAACGTGGGCTTGCCACCGCTGCGCGAGAAGGGCGTTTTGAAACCCAGGCGTGGCGGGTCCGCAAGGACGGCAGATTGATCTGGGCTAACGTCGTAGTCGATCCAGTTCGGGACGTCGACGGATCCGTCATTGGGTTCGCCAAGGTCACTCGCGATATTACAGAGAGCCGCGAGACGCAGATCGCATTGGAGCAAGCTCGCGAGGCGCTTTTTCAGTCCCAGAAGATGGAGGCGCTGGGTCAACTGACGGGCGGAGTGGCTCACGACTTCAACAATCTTCTAATGGTAATACATGGGGCCTTGCAGCTTGTTCTTAAGCGAGTAAGCGATCCCAAATCAAGCTCGCTTCTGGAGAATGCACTTCAAGCAGCGCAGCGCGGAGCGACGCTGACCCATCGAATGCTGGCCTTCGCGCGTCGACAGGAGCTGAGAGTAGAGCCGGTCGATTTACCCGATTTAGTCAGAAGCATGGCTGGACTCCTCCAACGCTCTTTGGGAGCCAGGATCAGCATCGAAACTCAATTTCCTCTTTTTCTGACGTCCGTAATGGCCGACCCGAATCAATTGGAAATGGCGGTGCTGAACCTGGCTGTCAATGCACGGGATGCTATGCCCTCCGGCGGCCTAATAACGATTGCAGCAGTGGAGCGAGAGGTTTGCGGAGCAGGAGAAGATCTGAAGCCTGGCCGGTACGTCTGCCTTTCGATCACCGATACTGGTAGCGGAATGGATAGCTCAACGCTTCAGCGCGCCAAGGAGCCATTCTTCACCACCAAAGGGGCTGGTAAAGGCACCGGCCTGGGACTTTCCATGGTTCATGGCCTTGCGGAGCAATCGGGCGGCCGTCTTCATCTCAAAAGTAAGCGCGGCCATGGAACTACCGCCGAGCTTTGGCTGCCAGCGGTGGACGCTCCTGTCGCAAACGATCCGGAAGTCGACGCTCCTCCCTTACGAGGCGTTGAACTGAAAAATCACTCTGTCTTGGTGGTCGACGACGATCCGTTAGTATTGCTCAGCACCACCGCGATGCTCGAAGATCTTGGTGCGAGCGTTTCGCAAGCAAACTCCGCGGAGGAGGCAGTCGCTAAGTTGGAAACAATGGTCGTAGACTTGGTTATTACCGATCAGGTGATGCCGGGTATGACTGGAGCCCAGTTGGCTGAACAGCTTAGCTCTTCACATCCTAGGTTGCCTGTTGTGCTTGCCTCAGGATTCGCAGATAGAGCTGCTGAAGAGCTAGCGTTCAAGCTGCCCAGGCTTCATAAACCTTTTGATCAGGAAACACTAGCGCGGGTCTCGCTACAAGCATTGTCGGCCTTCACAGCTTGATGTCTATGACACTTTTTGCAACGCGAGGTACTTTCGAGCAAGTCGAACTGATAATCTAGTGGCGAAGCGTTGGTGGCGCATATTGTCGTTATTACTTGAGGCCTTTTTCGCCAGGTATCGCAAGTTCGCAATATCGCCCTTTAAAATACAGTAAAGGCCGTGCAGCAATATTTTCCTGAACGTGCAATGCTTTCACTTCACCAATCACGATCAGATGATCGCCGGCAACATGCTCGGCGTGAATCTCGCAATCCAGCCAGTGCAGGCTGTCGCCAATGATTGGATTGCCCAGTGGTGATTCGCACCACTCAACACCGTTCCACTTGTCAGCCCCTTGTCGAGCGAAGGTGTTGGATATTTCGGCCTGTTCGCCTGACAGGATGTTGACTGCGAATCGACCTGCCTGGCGGATTTTGGGATAGCTGTACGACTTGGCCATTACGCTGAATGACACCAGCGGCGGGCTCATTGACACGCTGTAGAACGACTGGCAAGTGAAGCCAAGCGGCTCATCGTCGATGAGCGATGTAATGACCGTGATACCGGATGCGTAGTGTCCGAGCGCTTCGCGAAAGCGCAATGGCTCGATAGCATTGCAAGGGAGTGACATAGTAAAGCCTGAATATTAGGTACTACTCGAACGTGCTGGAGAGAACCTGAGGTAGGTTGCTATTTTCAAGCATTACTGCCTTGAATATGGCCAGTCGATCAGTTACGACAGGCCATATTTCACCCAGCATATCCAGTGTTAGCTCAGTACTTAGGCAGAGAGCTCTCGGCGGACAATCTCCGCGCCGGCACTCAGCGCATTCAGCTTGCCTCTGGCGACTCGGCGAGACAACGGAGCCATACCACAGTTGGTGCAAGGGCAAAGTTTGTCGGCGTCTACAAACTGAAGCGCTTTGCGCAGCGTGTTGGCCACTTCCTCTGGGGTCTCGATGGTATTAGTTGCCACATCAATGGCACCGACCATCACTTTCTTTCCGCGAATGAGTTCGAGCAACTCCATCGGCACGCGAGAGTTTTGGCACTCCAGCGAGATGATGTCGATGTTCGACTTCTGCAGCTTGGGGAAGATCTCTTCATACTGGCGCCACTCGGACCCGAGCGTCTTCTTCCAGTCAGTATTGGCCTTGATGCCGTAGCCATAGCAAATATGCACGGCCGTCTCGCACTTCAGTCCTTCGATGGCTCGTTCTAACGTAGCAATACCCCAGTCATTGACCTCGTCGAAGAACACATTGAATGCAGGCTCATCGAACTGGATGATGTCAACGCCTGCTGCCTCCAGCTCCTTGGCTTCCTGGTTGAGAATCTTGGCGAACTCCCAGGCTAGCTTTTCACGGCTTTTGTAATGGCCGTCGTAAAGCGTGTCGATCATGGTCATAGGACCAGGCAAGGCCCACTTGATAGGCTGATTGGTTTGCTGACGCAGAAACTTGGCATCTTCAACAAAAACAGGTTTTGAGCGACTGACTTCTCCTACAACCGAAGGCACACTCGCGTCATAGCGATCACGGATTCTGACGGTCTCACGCTTCTCGAAGTCGACGCCGTCGAGGTGCTCAATAAACGTGGTGACGAAGTGTTGGCGCGATTGTTCGCCATCGCTGACGATATCGATACCTGCTTGCTGTTGCTCCTGCAGCGACAAGCGCAGAGCATCCTGCTTACCTTCAATCAGCTCTTCATTTTGCAGTTTCCAAGGTGACCAAAGCTTCTCGGGCTCTGCAAGCCAGGAAGGTTTGGGCAAGCTGCCGGCTGTCGACGTAGGCAATAACTTCTTCATTATAGATAACCTTATATTCTGGTTAATCAGAGGCCGCAACTAGCAGACCATTTTTCAAGAACGGATTGGTATGGTTTGATGAAATGTTCTTCAGTAAAGCGGCCCTGCTCGATGGCCAGACGGCTACGTTCTTCGCGATCGTAAACGACACGAGTTAACGAGTGGTCCTGGTTCTTCAGGTTCGGCTGATAACGTTGGCCTGCCGGAGCATTGGCGTTATAAATTTCTGGGCGGTAAATCTTCTGGAACGTTTCCATCGTACTGATGGTGCTGATCAACTCAAGAGCAGTGTAGTCATTGAGCAAATCACCAAAGAAATAGAACGCTAATGGCGCAGCACTGCCAGAAGGCATGAAGTAACGAACCTGCAAGCCCATCTTCTTGAAATAGCTTTCCGTCAAGGATGACTCATTGGGTTGGTATTCAAACCCAAGTACAGGGTGCTGATTCTCAGTGCGACGGTAGACCTTATTATCCGAGACGCTAAGGCAGATAACAGGTGGCTTACTGAAGTTCTGCTTGTAAGCTTCGGAATTCACAAAATGCTTGAAGAGCTTTCCATGTAAGTCACCGAAGCCTTCTGGAATACCAAATCCTTGTTGTCCTTTGTTGTGTTCCAACAACAGCACGCTAAAGTCGTAATCCCTGACGTAGGAGGAGAAGTTATTGCCTACAACACCTTCAATGCGCTTATTTGTTTTTTTATCAAAAACGCTGGTTTTCAATACTTCAATTACAGGGAAGGTATTTTCATTCCCCGCGGAGCCAACATTCATCTCGACGGAGATAATTTCCAGCTCGACGGAATAACGATCACCCTGAGGATTGTCCCATTGCGCCAAGGCATTGAAACGATTGTCAATCATCCTGAGCGCGTTGCGCAGGTTCTCTTGACGATGCTGCCCGCGGGCCAAGTTGGCAAAGTTTGTAGTGAGACGGGTACTGTCTGATGGCTGGTAGTTCTCATCAAAACGAATACTCTTGACGGCAAATGTAAATTCTTGATTCATCTCGACCCGACCTAATATTCAAGACAGCCCTGAGTTCGTTTCTGGCGCTTCAGGGATTTTCCAATGGGTAGTTTTCTGTGCTGCTGGCAGCAAGGAGTACTGCATTCTATGTAGTGCACTGATTGAACAGAACTGATCTTATTTCACCTGATCATTAGCTCTGCTCACGATCACGGCAGCCCAGTTCCAAGGGGCTCACTCGTGTACTGAGGTGCGCTAGCTGGCGCTATGGTTGCTTTTTGCTCTGCTTGAAGACATCAAGGCGAATCAGCGAATCGTTTTCCCGCTGATAGACGTAGGTATGCCATACGCCACAACGCACCCATAGCGTCGGGCGACGCTAAACGGAGTTTTTCAGACGTTCAGGATAATTTCGGAAGCCACCTTACCAGCCATGTTCTATGGTTTGCCCTGGCGGGTGGCTATCAATTGTCATGGGCTTCGTCATCACCGTAGTACTGCACGCCGATCCGAATGATGTCGCGGCCTGTAGCCTTGCGGTGGTGGTTGGTGTCGCGCAGCGAATAGATGCAACCGCAGTATTCCTGCTGGTAGAAGCGCTCACGCTTGCTGATCTCGATCATCCGCGCCGCACCGCCACCCTTGCGCCAGTTGTAATCCCAGTAGCTGATTCCAGGGTACTTGGCCACTGAGCGCTGGCCGCAGTCATTGATCTGCTGCATGTTCTTCCAGCGCGAGATACCCAGCGAACTGGAAATCACCGAAAAGCCGTTCTCGTAGGCGTACAACGCAGTACGCTCGAAGCGCATATCGAAGCACATGGTGCAGCGGATACCGCGCTCCGGCTCGTGCTCCATGCCCTTGGCGCGAGCGAACCAGTTGTCGGTGTCATAGTCGGCGTCTATGAACGGCACACCGTTCTGCTCGGCAAAGCGAATGTTCTCGTCCTTGCGCAGCAGGAGTGCAGCAGCAGTTTGTCGGCGCCACCCGGTAGGCTCAGCTTAGGGCGCTGATTTAGCATCGAAGCTCTCCAAAAAATAGGGCGAAGCCGAGCCCGGAGAGCTGCTTCGTCAGCGTTACGATCGGTATAGAGAAATTTTCAACGCCACCAGCTCGCGAGGCAAACTGATTTCCTGCGAGATGAATAGAAATTTTTCTCATGATCGTGTCTCAAGAACAGCGTACGTTCCACGTTTTGCGCAAACCTCGCAGGCACCACGCCGGGCGCGTTGCGCCAGTGCGGGACTCGGATTAACGCAGCGGGCGATTTAGGCGGGCGAAGGCGTAAACGTGGTATGGGGACTAGCGCCCAAGTGTCGCCACATGTCTCTTTCACAAAGCTTCTCTGCGCATACAGGCATGCTAGACAGTGACCGCCTCATTCAGAATGCCGCGTCTTGGCGTCCGAAGTCAGTCCATTGCAAGACGGATATCCCCAATAATGAGCCTGCTGAAAAAGGCACTACACGAACATCGTTTCGTGTGTGTCGTCGAATTCGTTCCTAAGCCTGCTGTAGAGCACTTCGCCGCATTCGAGAAGTTGATGCGTCATGAAACCTTGTGCGACTGGCCAATGGTCGCTGCTATTGCCGATCGGGTTGGCGGCGCGTCGGATATCACGCCGCTAGATGCGGCTGGCAAACTCGATAAGCCAGTTCCCACGCTGATCCACTTTTCGGGCAAGGACAGGGAGCGCGAGGCGCTCCTGGCAGATTTGGCCAGAATGGACGCCATGGGCCTGGATCAGTTCCTGCTGCTCAGCGGTGATCGGCTGCCTGGCCACGATCCTGGGCAAGAGCCAATACGCTATCTGGAGTCGGTTTCCGCCTTGCAGATCGTTCGCCAAGCCAGGCCCAACTGGTTATTGGGAGCGGCCCTCAACCCGTTTAAGTATTGCGAGGAAGAGGGCGGTGCGCAGTACTTCAAGGCCGAGAAAAAGCTCGCCGCCGGGGCAGACTTCCTCACGCTGCAGTTGGGCTTCGATGCGGTGAAGTACCTTGAAGTACGGGAATGGGGGCAACGGCAGAGTCGGGCGGTTCCTGTCATCGCATGCGTCATAGGCCTTACCCGTAATCGGGCGGCCATGCTCGAGCACGTTCCAGGTGTGGTGATTTCGGCGTCCATGCGCGCCATCCTCGCATCCGAAGAGGGTATTTCTAAAGCCTATGCCAAGGCACGCAGCACTGATCGCCTCGCATTGCAGATTATCGGTCTTAAACTGATGGGATACGCCAGGATTCACTTGTCGGGAATCCATAACGTGGAGCAATTGGAGGAACTGGAGCGGGCGATAGAGAAGCAGCAGACACAAGTTCAAACGCTGGAGCGATGGTTCGCGGCCTGGGAAGCGAGCTGGCAGATCGAAGGGTTACCCGTGGTGAACTTCAACCCTGAAGGCGCCAGTTGGCGGATGGGCGAATCCCAAGTCAACGCTTCAGCGAAGGAAAGGCTGCGCTATCACTTGCTGTCGGGCCTTCATTCACTGGTTTTCAACCGCAGTAGCTATGCAAGCCGAGGATTCGGTTGGGCGGTACAGCGACGCATCTGGACTACGCCGAGTGGCGCACGCTTGTTGTGTAAGGTGGAGCGAAGTCTGAAAAGCCCGCTGGTTGGATGTGACACCTGCGGCAGTTGCCGCCTTGAAGACACTCTGTATATATGCCCGGAAACTTGTCCCAAAGGCGTCGCTAATGGCCCTTGTGGCGGCACGCGTCTCAACCGTTGCGAGTTCGGTGATCGAGAGTGCATACACAGCGCTAAGTATCGCATTGCTAAAAGCCTCGGTCAGACCGCTGTACTGACCGAGCGACTGATCCCAAGCGTGGACATCATCTCCAGACACCAGAGTTCATGGCCACGTTGGTTTAATGCTGATGGATCCAGCGCTGCTGCGGGCCTAAGTCCTCAGCAGACTGATTCGAATGAACTTGTGTAGCCGAAATGAAGCGAATTGATGGGGCGGTGATGGCAGGTCACTCGGGTGAGCGTCGGTGGGAAATTTTTACGGCAAGTGCATCGGATCGCGAATGGATCAGTCTCATTGCAGCGAATGAGAATCTACGCACTTGCTCTTGCTGAAGTGGTAGAGTCGCATCCCATGAAACTACGCAAAGACCGATCACTAACTGCTTGGATGCTGTACTTCAGCATCCTGTTCAGTGCGTTCGTCTGCGCGATCAGCCATGGTCAGATGGCCGGCATGCAGCTCAGCGGTCTCGATGGTCAGTACTGCTCGTTCGACGGCAACTTTGGCGCGGGCGCCGACCTCGACGGCTCCGGTATCGTCGCGCCGAACCCGGCCACGGGTTCCAACTGCGCCCTAGCCAGTTTGTTCAGCGCGATCATCCTGGCGGCGTTCTTCGGCCTTCTCGGTTTACTCGCTGTCGAGCGTGTAAGCCCGCTGTTCACGCTGAACATCCCGCGTCTTGCTCGTTATCGCTGGCCTCCTGCTAATCCCCGCGCTTCTCCCTCTCTGCTTCCTGCGCTCTGAAATCGCCCGTTCAACCTGGCTTTGAGGCCAGGGCGTGTGCGGGCTTATCGAACAAAAGCCTGGAAGCCTTACATGTTTCGTATGACCACTCTGGCGCTGCTCGCCTGCAGCACCACCTCCCTTGCCTGGGCGCAAGATGACGCCTTGACGCTGCCTGCCAGCACCGTATCTGCCGTTGCTGCCGAGCCTGACGAGGCTACTGGCATCAACCTGGACAAAACCATCGAGAGCGGCTCGCGCCTCAATCTCCGCGTTCGTGAGAACCCGGCCTCGGTCAGCGTGGCCGACCGCGCGACCATGGAGCGCCTGGGCGTGCGCAACTTCCAGGATGCCGCCAATGCCTTGCCCGGCGTGAATGCGTCGGCACCGCCCGGCTGGGGCGGCTATGTGGCCTATCGCGGCTTCAATGGCGCGCAGATCGGCCAGTTGTTCAATGGCATCAACCTGCAGTACGGCGGTTCGGCACGTCCTGTCGGCGCCTGGATCTACGACCGGGTCGAGCTGCTCGGCGGGCCTTCGTCGTTTCTCAATGGCAGCGGTGCGGTCGGCGGCAGCCTGAACTACATCACCAAGCTGGCCAGCCGTGACCGGGATAGCCTGGAAGGGCGTGTCAGCTACTCGCGCTATGACACCTGGGAAACCGCCATCGGCGTCAATCAGGCGCTCAACCAGGGCGACGGGCCGCGCCATTACGCGCGCCTGGATTACAGCCGCACCCACACCAATGGCTATATCGACCGTCAGGAGAACGGGGCCGGCAACCTGGCCTTCTCCCTGCTCAGCGACATCAACGACCAGCTCTCCCACACCCTGGCCATCGAGTACCTGGAAGAGCAGGAAGACAGCCCGTACTGGGGCTCGCCGGCGTTGCAGCCACTGAGTGGCAAGCTGCGTATCGACAAGCACAACCGCTTCAACAACTACAACGTCGAGGACGGTCGCTACGAGCAACGCACCCGCTGGCTGCGCTCGATCACCGACTACAGCCTTGATGACGCCACCCAGCTGCGCAACACTTTCTACCACTACAAGGGCCAGCGCGATTACCGCAACCTCGAGCGTTATCGCTACAACGCCGCCAATACCGAGGTGACCCGCTCTGCCGCTTACCGTCAGCGTCATGATCAGGAGGTCAATGGCGACCGCTTCGAGCTGACCCATGCCGGCGATCTGTTCGGCCTGGCCAGCGACTGGGCCTTCGGTCTGGAGTACAGCCGCAACCAGCAAACCAACTACCCGCTGTCGATCTCGGCGAACTTCGACACGGTCGACCCCAACGGTTTCAATCCAGGCGAGTTTCTCGACATCCCCGGCATGGACGCCCCGCGTACAAAGGGTCGCAGCACCTGGACCGATACCGCCTCGGCCTTCGTCGAGAACCGTACCCGGCTGACCGAACGTCTGGCGCTGATCACCGCGCTGCGCTACGACCACATCGACTTCGAGGTGCTCGAACATGCAACCCGCGTCGAGCTTGATCGCCGCTGGGATGCCTTCACCGGACGGGTCGGTCTGGTCTATGACCTCACCGATGCCATCAGCCTCTACACCCAATACAGCACCTCGGCCGAACCGCCAGGCGGCACCCTGACCAGCGCCTCGGTCGCCCAGGTCGCCGATTTCGACCTGAGCACCGGCCGCCAGGTCGAGGTGGGCAGCAAGTTCGACTTCCTCGATGGTCGCGGCACGGCGACGGCGGCGGCCTACCGCATCGTGCGCAAGAACATCTCGGTGCCGTCTTCCAGCGTGCCGAACACCACCGAGCAGGCCGGGCAGCAGACCTCCACCGGTGTCGAATTGGCAGCTTCGCTCAAGATCACCCCGCAGTTGCTCGCCGCCGGTAACGTCGCCTGGGTGCGTGCCGAATACGACGAGTTCAACGAAAACGTCGGCGGTGTGGCGGTATCGCGCAAGGGCAAGAACCCGGTGAACATCCCCGAGCGCGTGGCCAACCTCTGGCTGACCTATGACGTCGCACCGGACTGGCAGGTGGGGGCCGATGCGCGTTATGTCTCCTCGGTCTACGCCAATACCGCCAACACCATGTGGGTGCCGTCGTACACGGTCTACGGGCTGTTCCTCAAGCACGACTTGGATGCCCACACCGAACTGAGCGCGCGGTTGCGCAACCTCACCGACGAGACCTACGCCCGCTTCATCCACCAGAGCAACACCCAGTACTACCTGGGTGAGCCACGCAGCTTGGAAGTGGCTGTGCAGTGGCGTTACTGATGGCGCTGAAGCGACAGCTGTACCTCTGGCATCGCTGGCTGGGTATCGGCCTGTGCCTGCTGATGGCGCTGTGGTTCGTCTCCGGGGTGGTGATGCTGTATGTAGGCTACCCCAAGCTGACCAGCAGCGAACGCCTCGGGCATCTGCCGGCGCTGCCCGCGACCTGCTGCGCGGAGGTGCCGGCGCAATGGGCACAGCTGCCGTTGCAGCGGCTGCGCCTGAGCAGCCTGGGCGGCCAGCCGTTCTATCTGCTGGAGCTGGCCGACGGGCGCCGCGTGACCCTCGATGCGCGCAGCGGTGAACCACTGGAGCGGGCCGACGAAGCCTGGGCGCTGGCTGGCGCCCGGCAATATGCCGGTGACGTGCCCCTGCGTTATCGCGGCCAGTTCGAGGAGGATGTCTGGACGCATTCGCGTGCGCTGGATGCCGAGCGTCCTCTGCACCTGGTCGAGTTGGGTGATGCCGAGCGTACCTGGCTCTACCTGTCCGGCAGGACCGGCGAAGTGGTGCGCGACGCCAGTCTGCAGGAGAGGCGCTGGAACTGGCTGGGTGCCTGGCTGCACTGGCTCTATCCGCTGCGCGGTGGCTTTGGTTTCGACAACGGCTGGCGCGTACTGGTGATTGGCCTGTCCCTGCTGGGCACGGCCATGGCCGTGCTGGGCATGGTGGTTGGCGTGATGCGCTGGCGTTTTCGCAAACCCTATCGCAACGGCTCGCGCAGCCCGTATTCGGCAGGCTGGTGGCGTTGGCACCATATTGGTGGCCTGCTGTTCGGTGTCGTTTTGGTGGCGTGGATCTTCAGTGGCTTGATGTCCATGCGGCCCTGGGGCACCACCGACAGCCGTTCGCGCCTCGACGCGGCGCTGATGCAGGGCGGCGAGCTGCGTGCTGCGGATATCTCGCTTTCCGTCAGCCGTGCATTGCAACTGCTGCGTACAGAGCTGGATGTGGTCGAGCTGGAATGGCGTCGCCTGGATGGCCGCACCTATCTGGTGGCGCGCGATGCGAGCGGCGATAGCCGCCTGTTGCTCGGCGAGACCTTGCTGCGTCAGCTCCCCCGTGAGCAACTGCTCGATACGGCCCTCCTCATGGCGCCGGATACGGTGCTGCAAAGCGATTGGCTGGAGCGTTTCGATTCCTACTACTTCGCCCGCGATGCGCAGAGCATGTACGGCTCCCAGAGCCGGCCGCTGCCAGTATTGCGGGTGCGCTTCGATGACCCGGAGCAGACTTGGGTCTACCTCGACCCGGCCAGCGGCGAGATGGTCGCGCGGCATGACCAGCGCCAGCGTATCGGCCGCTGGCTGTTCAACCTGCTGCATAGCTGGGACTGGCCGCCGCTACTGGAGCGCCCGCTGCTGCGCGAAGCCCTGATCATCGCCTTCAGCCTTGGCGGTCTGGTGATCTGCCTCAGCGGCACTGTGCTGGGTTGGCGTCGCTTACGTCGGTCACACTCCTGCAAAACGAAAAGGCATGGCCACTCCTAGCGTCATTGGCAGTATCTTCATCGGCATTTGCCATGGCTCAGGTCAGCCCTGACAGCTCGCTTCGGCGCGCGTCAGGGTCTTTCTGTGGCCAAAGCAATCACCCGCGGTATAGATCTCGGCCTGCTCACCGCAGCGAAGATGCGAGCACATACGCTGGTGGATACGACTCAGGAAACCCACCTCAAAAGCTCGCCTTTCAATAGCGCAGGGCAGCAGATCGCGCTCCGCGATCATTACTGCCCAGAGCCATCCACTGCGGGCGTTATCGAGCCAGGTCTGTGCCAGCTTCACGCCTTGATTGAAAGCGTCCCGGCAGTCGGCAGCCCAGGCTATCTCCATGACTGGATGGCCGAAGTGAGGCGGAAGGTAGGTCATCACACCCTTGCTCATCTGCCACCTCCTTGAACATCAGAGAGGACGCGGCGATAGAGCACGACCATCTCATCGAGCAGATCCAAAGTTGAGTGAGCGGCGATGCGCACGCGCAGGTCTGCCGGTTGCAAGCCGTCTTCATATAAAGTGCTATGTTATAAAGTAGCATTTGAATCGATTCATCTTCACAATGTCGCCGCCTAACACGGCCCCGTTCCCCTGATATCAATCCTCGGTACCGAAGTGCACCGTTACACCAGTCGTGCGAGATCGCTTGCACGACATACAACTGGAAGGATCACCATGCCTGTATTGAAGATGCGCAGCTTCGCGCAGCGCCGTCCTCTGTCTTTGCTCGCATTTGGGCTTTTCCCGCTCACCAGCCTGGCGGATGTGCTGGAACTGAACTCGACGGTGGTAAGTGCCACCAGCACCGAGCGTACGCTTAAGGATGCGCCGGCGAGCATCAGCGTCATTACTGCCGAGGAGTTGAGCAAGCGCCCGGTGCGCAACCTGGAAGAAGCGCTGCGCGGTAGTGAAGGTCTGCAGTTCAACGGCGTTGGTATGAGCCGGCGTGGCATCAGCATCCGCGGCATGGCTAGCGAGCACACGCTGGTGCTCATTGACGGCAAGCGAATCAGCCCGTCTTCCGGTGCCATCGCGCACTCCGACTTCGACTTGGGCTGGGTGCCGGTCGAAGCCATCGAACGCATCGAAGTGGTACGCGGTCCCATGTCATCGCTCTACGGTTCCGAGGCGCTAGGTGGCTTGGTCAACGTCATCACCCGTAAGGCGACCGACACCTGGCTGGGCAGCGGCTTCGTCGATGGTGGCGTGCGCGAGGACGGCCAGGGTGGGCAAACGCACCAGGTGGGCGGGTATGTCAGCGGTCCGCTGCTGCCGGGCGTGCTGGGCTTGGCGTTAAATGCCGAAACCCAGCGCCAGCAGGAAACCCCCGACGCCGATAGGCGCAACCTGTCCGAACTCGAAGGCCGCAATGGCAACAGCGGCGGGGCCACGCTCACCTGGACACCCGACGACGCACAGCGCATCGACCTTGGCTACGAGAGCGGTCGTGAGCGGCGCTGGCGCAATACCGAAACTGGTGGCCCGGCCTCGCGCGACTATGAGTCCACCGACGTCATTGAGCGTGAGCGCTGGTCCCTGGCCCATTCCGGTGACTGGCAGTGGGGCAGCAGCCAGGTCCGCGCTTACCGTAACCAACTCGATCGCACGAATTCGCGCAGCGATGGGACGGCGCCTAGCAACCCGCAGCGCCTGATCGACAGCGTGGTGGACGGCAGCCTGAGTGTGCCTCTGTTCGAGATGCACCGCGTGACTGTCGGCGGCGAGTGGCGAAAGGAAGAGTTGGAAGACCGTTCGGTCAACCTTAACGGTGAAGAACAAGCCCTGCACCGTGCTGTCTTCCTGCAGGACGAGATCGCCTTCAATTCAGACTGGTCGCTGACTCTCGGCAGCCGTTTCGACAAACACGAGCAGTTCGGCTGGGAGAGCAGCCCACGCGCTTACCTGCTGCATCATTTCAACGATGAGCTGACCCTGCGCGCAGGTGTCGGTAAAGGCTTCAAGGCACCGAGCCTGAAGCAGCTGTCGCCAGAGTATTCCGCGACCGGCGGCGGTGGCCGTTTCACCATCGTCGGCAACCCCGAGCTGCAACCGGAGACCAATACCGCCTACGAGCTGGGCGCCGACTATCAGGCGGACGGCTGGTCCCTGAGCGGCATGCTGTTCGAGAACGATGTGGAGGACCTGATCCAGACCGTGTGCGTGGCCAATTGCGGCATTCGGGGGCGCGAGCTGCGCAACTACGAGAACGTCGAGCGGGCCCGCATTCGCGGGATCGAGCTGGGCGGTGGCGTTGACCTGGCACAAGGGCTGCGCTGGGACCTCAACTACACCTATCTGGATGCCCGCAACCGGACCGTCGGCCAGCGCCTCGGCGATCGTTCGCGGCACCTGGCCAACAGCGTGCTGAAATGGAGCCCGACATCCGCCTTCGATGCCCAGTTGCGCACCGAGTACGTCGGCAGCCAGATCACCTACAGCAGCAACGTCGCCTATTCGCTGCCGGCCTACGGCCTGTGGCACTTGGAGCTGAGCCAGAAGCTGAGTCGCAACCTGACCTTGCGCGGCGGCATCGAGAACATCGGTGACGAGCGACTCGCCGATCAGAATGACCACTTCGCTTATGCCGAGCCTGGGCGCACCTACCACATCGGGTTGGTGGCGACGTTCTGATGCGGGGGTTGATGATTCTACTCTGCTGCCTGCTCTGGAGCCTGCACGCTGCAGCCTCCGCACCGGCACAAGTGCGGATGCTCAGCAGCGACTTTGTGCTTCCCGGCAAACATGCGCGCCTGGCCAGCTGGGCGCAGCAACAAGGTGTCGGCTTCACCAGCTTGCACAGCGGCGCCGAAAAGGCGCCCGATGCGCAGTGGCTGACGGCGGTCGATCTGCTGATTCTGGACACGCCGCGGCCTTCCGATGTCGCAGCGGTGCAGCAACGGTTGGGCGATGTGTTGGAGCGCCTGCCAGTCCCATGGATTCGTATCGGCGGCGGTGCGCCGGCCTACGGCAACCTGCCCCCGCCCGTGGCCATGCGCCTGATCGGCTACTACGGTAATGGAGGCGAAGCCAACCTCAGACAGCTATTCACTCTGGTGCAGCGCAAAAAGGCGGGGCAGCCGTTCGATGATCTGCCGGCGCCTGTCCCACTGCCCAATACCGGGTTCTACCATCCGGCCGCACCGGGACCTTTCGCCACGCTGGCTGAGTACCTCGCCTGGGGCCAGGGACGCTGGGCTGCGGATGCGCCCCGTGTGGCCTTCGCCATCCACCGCGGCGCCATTGCCGATGCCCAGGTGCGCGCCATCGATGACCTGATCGCGCGTAGCGAGCGCCGTGGTCAGGTGCCGTTGGTGTTCTGGTTCGACGATGCCAATCCGCATGCCCTGACCGAGCTGTTCGCCGAGGCCGATATCCGAGCACTGGTGAACATGCAGCACATGCAGAATGGCCCGGCGCGGCAGAAGGAGTTTCTGCAGCTCGGTGTGCCGGTGCTGCAGACCTTTGGTCATCGCGGCGGCGACGAGCAGCACTGGCAGGCCGAACCCAGCGGCATGGCCGCGCGCTCGGCGGCGGCCTTTCTCAGCGTGCCGGAAGGCTGGGGCATGAGTGATCCGCTGGTGATCACCGCGTTGGAGGAGGGCGAGCCGGCGCTGATGGCCAGGCAGGCCGAGGCCTTGCTCGGCAAGCTGGATCGTCTGATCCGTCTGCGTCAGTTGCCAGTGGCGCAAAAGCGCCTGGCGCTGATGTTCTGGAACCACCCGGACGGCGAACGCAATGTCGCGGCATCCCACCTCAATGTGCCGGCCAGCCTGGCAACACTGAGCGCGGCGTTGGGGCGAGAAGGGTATGACGTGCCAGCCACTACCGAGCAGCAGTTGATCGACAGCGCCCAGCGGCTGCTGGCGGGTTATTACCGCCCGGAAACCCTCGGCGACCTGCTGCGCGATGGCCTGGCCGAGACTCTGCCATTGAAGGATTACCAGGCCTGGCTCGCCCACCTACCGCAGGTCACGCGGGATGCCTTGGGCGCACGCTGGGGTGACCCGGCGCAGCACTGGGCCCGACGCGAGGTCGAAGGTGAGCCGCAGTTCGTAATCCCGGCGCTGCACCTGGGCAAGCTGCTACTGTTGCCGCAGCCACCAAGGGCCGGCCGGCCGGGTGAGTCCTACCACGACAGCAAGGTGCCGCCGGATCACCTCTACCTGGCGGCCTATCAGTTGGTGCGCGAGCGCGTGGGTGTGGATGCGCTGATCCATTTCGGCACCCATGGCACGCAGGAATGGCTGCCCGGCAAGGACCGTGGCCTGTCCGCCGAGGATTACCCGTTCCTGGCAGTCGGCGACCTGCCGGTCTTCTACCCCTATATCCAGGACAATGTCGGCGAGGCTATCCAGGCTAAGCGCCGTGGTCGGGCCGTGACCATCAGCCACCAGACCCCGGCCTTCGCGCCGGCCGGGCTCTACGATGAGCTGCGCGACCTGCACCACCTGATCCACGAGTACCAGCAGTTGGACGAAGGCGCGGTGCGCGAGAAAACCGCCGAGCAGATTCGTGCGGCGGTGCTGGAGATGGACATGCAGGCCGACCTCGGCTGGGACGAAGCATCCATGTTCGCAGACTTCCCTGCGTTCTTCGCCGCGCTGCACGATCACCTGCACGAACTGGCACGGGGCGCCACGCCGCTCGGCCTGCATACCTTCGGTAAGCCGGCTTCGGCCGAGCACCGTCTGCTCACGGTGATGCAGCAGTTGGGCACACCGTATTACCAGGCGCTGGGGCTGGACTCCGACGAGGTATTCGCGGCGGACTACAGCGAGCTGCAGGCCTCGCTTCCCTATCAGACCCTGCAGCGCTACCTGCGGGACGGCCAGTCGCTCGACGAAGTCGAGTCTGCCGTGCTGCGACAGCTGATCGCCAAGGGCCTGGAACTGGACAGTCACCTCGCCGATACCCAGGAACTGGAGGCGTTGCTTGCCGGCCTATCCGGGCGCTTCGTCGCTCCAGGTGCGGGCGGCGATCCGATCCGCAATCCCGAGGTGCCGAGCGGCCGCAACCTCTATGCCTTCGAGGCTGACAAAGTACCGACCCGGGCGGCCTATGCCGCAGGTGGAGAGGCCCTGCAGCAACTGATCATCCAGTACGAGGTCGAGCATCAGGGCCAGGCCCCGCAGAAGCTGGCGTTCAGCCTCTGGTCATCGGAAGCGCTGCGGCACTTAGGCATCGTCGAAAGCCAGGTGCTGCACGCCATGGGCTTACGGCCGGTGTGGGACGATGGTGGCCGCGTGGTGGCGCTGGATATCATTCCGGCTGCCGAGATGGGGCGCCCGCGCATCGACGCGGTGCTGCAGGTGACCAGCGTCTACCGCGACCAGTTCGACGGCTTCATGCGCCTGCTGGCCGACGCGGCTGATCGTCTGGCCGCGCTGGATGAGCCCGGCAACGTCATCGCCGCCAACAGCCAGGCGCTGGCGGCGCGCCTGCAACAGGAACAGGGCCTGCCTGCCGATCAGGCGCGGCAGTTATCGCGCCTACGTGTGTTTGGCAACGAGCCAGGGGACTACGGCACCGGTGTTTCTCAACTGGCACTGGATTCGACCACCTGGGAGGACGATGCCGCGCTCGGCAAGCAATTCCTAGAGCGCCTGCAGTACGGCTACGGGGCTCAATCCTGGGGGGTGAAGCTGGAGGCTGGCAACCTGTTCGCCGAGCAGCTCAAGGGGGTACAGGCAGCCGTAATGTCACGCTCATCTGAACTCAACGGCCTGCTCTCGACGGACCATCCCTTCGAGTTCCTCGGTGGTCTGTCAGCCGCCGTCCGGCACCTCGATGGCACCAGCCCGTCGCTCTACATTTCCGACCTGCGCAAAACGGCTCCGCGCACCACAGTGGCAGCCCAGTTCCTGGCCACTGAGCTGCGGGGCCGCTATCTGAACCCGCAGTGGATCGGTGAGATGCAGAAGGAGGGCTACGCCGGCACGCTGGAGATGCTCGATCTGGTCAACAACCTCTGGGGCTGGCAAGCGACCGACCGCAGCATGGTGCGTGACGATCAATGGCAGGCGATCCATGACACCTACGTCATGGACAAGCGCGAGCTGGGCCTCGATGCCTGGTTCGAGCAGCACAACCCCACGGCCCAGGCCCAGCTCATCGAGCGCCTGATCGAGGCCATCCGCAAGGGCTACTGGGATGCCAGCGAGCAGACCCGGCGCGAACTGGTGGAGCGTCGTCAGCAGCTCGCGGCCACTGAAGCCGGCGTAGTCGGTGAAGCGCTTACTCGGCAGTTCCTCGAACAGATGGCCGCCGGCTTCGGCATGCACAACGAGGCTCAGACTTCACCAACGCAATCAACCGGCGCCGCGACCCAAGTCGTCACTGGGCGGGTGCTTGAAGAGGTAATGCCAGCGACTGGAGAGACTCAACCTCAGTGGCTGCTGTGGTTGGGCTTTGCCTCGATGCTCGGTTTTTTCCTGGTTGGTGCCATTCGGCAAGGCCTTACAAATTCTCGAATGACGGAACTCACACCATGAATGGTCTCGAAACCAGCATCTACGAAATCACCCGGCTCTTTCTGGTTCCAGTGATGCTGCTGATCCTCGCCTCGCTGGCCTATGCCTGCTTCGCCTTTGGCTCGTTTGCACTGGAGGCTTGGCAGCGTCACAGCGGTCGCTACCACTCGAAGCTAGCTGCCTGGCATCACAAACACGGGGGCACCAGCGATGATCTGGAACTGTGGATCATGAAGCAGCTCGAGTGGCTGCGTATCACCTCACGCAGCGCCCCGATGCTCGGTCTGGTGGCGACCATGATCCCCATGGGCCCGGCGCTGCTGGCACTGACCCGCAATGATGCTCAGGGCATCGGCGAGAACATGGTGGTGGCCTTTTCTTCGGTGATCGTTGCCTTGGTCGCTGCCAGCATCACTTTCTTCATCCTTACCGTTCGCCGCCGCTGGCTGTTGCAGGAGCTGCGCAGCGTGGAACGTGCGCAGGAGCAGGCCTGATGCGCTTCCTTGAGCATGACGAGGCGGACGATCCGATCATCTCGATGGTCAATCTCATCGATCTGTTCCTGGTAGTGATCGGTATCCTGATGGTCGTCATCGTGCAGAACCCGCTCAATCCCTTCAGCCAGGACAATGTAGTGGTCATCGAGAACCCTGGCGAGGACGACATGCGCATGCTGGTCAAGGATGGCCAGGAGCTGAAGCGCTATGAATCCAGCGGTGCGATTGGCGAAGGGCAGGGCACCAAGGCTGGTGTCACCTATCGTCTGGCTGATGGGCGGATGATCTATGTGCCGGAGCAAAATGAGTGACCGGAAGCATTTCGTTCGGCGCGTTTGTACAGTACCGACTGGAGACTGGGTCGGAGTCATTTGCTGCAATCTGTGATTGCCGTGCTGATAGTAGCCGTGATGCTATTGGGCAACCGAGATCAACCACAAGGAGCAGGGATGGGAGTTTTCACGCCGGCTGGAGAAGCGCGTGTAGCTGTTTTGGTGGATTGCGACAACGTATCGCCCGAGATTCTGGAGCACGCCCTACGCGTGGTCGCCCAGTTCGGCCGTGTCGTCCTGAGAAGGGGATATGGCAATCAAGGGACCTTGGCCAATAAATGGCAGGAGGCTCTCGTCGTTGGTTGCTCATCAGACACCTCTCTAACGGCGAGGATTTTCGCCTAAATCGGTGTCCGGCGTTAGTAGACCACTACAGAGCAAACTCGTCCATCACCAACGGTCTGGGTTGGGCCTTCGGCGACCTCTCCAGCGCGGCTTGCAATGCTCGTCGTTTCAGTAAGCGCACGCTGTCCCAATGCGATTCAAAAACTCGGCGGCGTGAAGGGGGAGTCGCTGAGAAGCCTGAAGCATGGCTTCGGCCAGGCGCTTAGCCATCCTCAAATAGCGATCAAGCCAACTGGCTGACCCCATTCGTAAGCGACTGTGCTACCCGGACCCGCCGGAGCCCCACACTCAACCGCACCGCGCGGCCAAGAATAGGCAGGTCATGGATTGAGCGCTGGCAGTATTTGTGGATGGTGCTGTTGGGCTGATGGCAGCTGCCGGAGGTGGGGAGTTTGGTGGAAAGAGGGATCAGATTGATCAGCAGGTCATCACCATCGGCCTGAAGGCAATGACACAGAAGCCCTCCCCAAAGGGCAGAACCGTGTAATACCGAGCACAAGGACGCCGTTTTGTAGATGTGTTTGCTCGCACGAACATCACCCATCAAATCGGCGTTCTTGTTTCTGGCTTACGCGGAGTTTTGTGAAGAACCAATTTTCTCTCTCTTCAGAGTTAGCCGCTAATGAGGCTAGGACGATCACAATTAACTACTGCCAGTAGCTGGCCTTGGAGTGTGTGGTCGACACCGTTTTCAGCAATACGCTTGCCGAGCGGTGTGCGGTCGAAACCGTCTTCAGCAATACGCTCGCCGAGCGGTGTGCGGTCGAAACCGTCTTCAGCAATACGTTCGCCGAGCGGTGTGCGGTCGAAACCGTCTTCAGCAATACGTTCGCCGAGCGGTGTGCGGTCGAAACCGTCCTCAGCAATACGTTCGCCGAGCGGTGTGCGGTCGAAACCGTCCTCAGCAATACGTTCGCCGAGCGGTGTGCGGTCGAAACCGTCCTCAGCAATACGTTCGCCGAGCGGTGTGCGGTCGAAACCGTCTTCAGCAATACGCTCGCCGAGCGGTGTGCGGTCGAAACCGTCTTCAGCAATACGCTCGCCGAGCGGTGTGCGGTCGAAACCGTCCTCAGCAATACGTTCGCCGAGCGGTGTGCGGTCGAAACCGTCCTCAGCAATACGTTCGCCGAGCGGTGTGCGGTCGAAACCATTTTCCGAAATATGGAAATCGCCGGCAATGGCTTGTTGGACTGCCGCGGCGCCTCGCGCTTCCCCCAATAGGGGCTGAAGGCTAGATGCTGGAACGGCGAATGCAGACGAAGCTACATGGGCCAGTATAAAACTTACAAATGCCTTAGTAAAAGTTTGTGCTTTCATTTTGAACCTCGCTATGCGAAAAGGAATATAGGGATTTTTCGATATAAGCTTGCAAAAGTTAAAACTTTGCGCCAGTTGCTACTCAGTGGATGAGCCAAAAAATCATTTGTGGAAAAATACTTGTCAGTGACGCTTTTGCTGATTTATTCAGCAACTTGCGCCTTCTGTAACGCGTTGATGGCTTCATAGTGAAGCAGCAATTGATTGAGTTCGATTCAGTCGGAAGTACGTGCTGATGGCTATTTCATAAAATTGTCCTCGATTAATTAGTTTCTGAACATAGATTACAGGTGAGGTGTGGATGTATAAAAGCAAGCGTGTTGATAGTACAATTCACCGGGCGTGATAATGGCTCTTGGGTGCTGCGAAGCGCATTTAGTGCCCTTTGCTACAGGCGCCTGAATGAGCTCGATATTTTAGAGTTCGTACTTTTCCAGTTGAATCTATGTATCTCATCGTTTGATCTACTATCTTGCAATTATTAGTTTTGGGGGCTGATACGGATAAAACCTTTACAATGTCAAGCTTTGTTCCGTATCTGTAAGTGTTCGGCTGGCTTTCAGCGATGACGCTAAAAGAAAAAAACAAACTTAAGCTGGCGAAAAGGTATTTGATAATTTTTGTGCTATTCATTTTAGGTTCCAATTGATTTTATGCTTGAGGTGTTATGTGTTTATGAGTGTGATTAATGACTTTTGGGGGTGAATGATGCTGGTGTCACTATTAACGCTGGCAGCGATAGTGAATTAAGCTTTCAGTGCAGGATGTTTTTTGTGAGTACGATGCTGCGCTAGATGGCTAAATTTGACCTGGCAGTCGTATACTTCGATGTACGCAAGCGCCAGGCCAATTTTTAAAAGTGCACACTTACGGAACTATTGAAGGCTCAATAGCGATCGCGACTTTCCCGCGAAGGCCATTGTTGGGCGTTTCCAGTAGTGCGTGCGCGCTGGAAATGTCAGCGAGCGAATAAACCGCTCCAACATGGGGCCGCAACTGGCCGCGCTCGACCAATGCCTTTAGCTCATCAAGCTTGCCGCGGTTCTGGCGGGTGAAGACGAAGTGGTAGCTGGCGTTCTTGCCCCAGGCCTCAATGAGGTTCTGCGGCTTGGCGATGTCCACGATCGAAACCACACGGCCGAGCTGGGCGAGCGCGTCAGGGCTACGGGTCAAGGTGTCGCCGCCAATGGTGTCGAAGATGACATCCACACCGTAGCCATCGGTCTCCCGCAGGATCGCTTCAACGTAATCCTCTTGTTCGTAGTCGATGACTACGTCTGCACCCAGCCCCTGGGCGAATTCGAAGTTCGCTTCGCGCACGGTGGTGTACACCCGGGCACCAATGGCTTTTGCGATCTGGATCGCGACATGACCAACGCCGCCGGCACCGCCGTGGATCAGAATGCTTTCCCCGACTCGGAGCGCTACGCGTCCGACCAGCGCTTCCCATACCGTCCCGCCTACCAGCGTCAGGCTTGCGGCCTCGAGATGGCTCAGCGATACCGGTTTCTTGCCGATGATGCTTTCGGATGCAACGTGGTACTCGGCATAACTGCCGTCGCCTTCAAAAATCTGCGTGGTGTACCAAACTTCATCGCCCGGCACGAAGCTCGTCACGCCTGGACCGACGGCTTCGACGACGCCCGATACGTCATGTCCGGTAATGGCAGGGAGGGGCACGTAGTCGACGTAGTCGCCCCGACGCACCTGGTAGTCCAGCGGGTTGATGGAGGTGGCGTGCACCCGCACCAGCACTTGTCCTGCCTGCGGTACGGGTTTGGCGACTTCGCTCAGTTCGAACGCGTTCGGACCGCCAAACGATTTGAGTACTTGTGCTTTCATTTTAAATCCTCGTATCAATGGGCATCCGAATGTTCGAACCGAGCATGTTCAGCGTGCGATTCACAAAGAGCTCGTAGGCTGCGCTCTTGCTTGTTTCTCCGGTGCCGGATAAAGAATGATATTGCCGGTGGCAGTAACTCGCCTTGGACCAAACTACGGTCCTGGAACCAATTTGCGGCTATCAATCCAGTTGTGCAGGCGTGCTGCGAGACCTCAGGAAAACTTACGAAGTTCCTGCGCAAGCCCTGCAAGTCAGCAGATACCGTTTGGTCCTCGGAGCAGCAGTGGCTATGGTGTTCACGGGCATGTCTCTTATTTAGGCTGATACTCAGTCAATAGCTTGAAGTGATTCAGGCAAGACTTGGCCACCGTCGATAATTAGGCTTTGCCCTGTGATATAGCCGGCTTCGCGGCTAGCGAAGAACATGACAGCGCTAGCAACGTCTTCTGGAGTGCCCGCCGCGTCAGGATAGTTGTCGTGTGAGTTGATTCGATGAGTCTTGGTCGGTGGGCGGAAGTGAGAGCCGTGTGGCGCGTTATTCGATAGAGCATCGGGAGTGGGTGGTGCGGCAGATGATGCCG
>NZ_CALNWT010000023.1:0-21546 GCF_940789645.1 Pseudomonas sp. Marseille-Q0931
GGCATCATCTGCCGCACCACCCACTCCCGATGCTCTATCGAATAACGCGCCACACGGCTCTCACTTCCGCCCACCGACCAAGACTCATCGAATCAACTCACACGACAACTATCCTGACGCGGCGGGTTTCAAGGAGTAGGTTTTGCCTGAGCCCGCCCCTGCGAAGGTGATGAAGCTTTTCCCCGAGCCTATCCTAAGGCACTCTTTGATGCCGCCATCAACTCTATCGTCATGATCGATAGGCTTAGTTTCCGCCAAGTAAAATTCTTCTGACATAAGTTTCTCACTAAGCTTTTGGCAAAAGCTGAGTTTCCAGCCATTTAAGGCCTTCACTCATGTATTCGGGGGGAGTGAAGCTTGCCTTCTCATCCGCGATATAGAAAAGACAGTCAAAAGCAAAGTCACCCTTCTTTAAACTTTGAACATAATCATAGAGCGACTCTGACAACGACTTAGTGTCATTTTCAAAGTTAATCTTCGCTGCCTTGATCTTGGATTTCCCCTGAAAATAGTCACTCTCGAAATTCGCCAAAATTAATGCATCTTCAAAAGTCCTGGATAAAACTTCCGCCCTAGAAATCTGCGTTGGCTTTTGGTAGGCAACGTAAAGCGGTGTACCTTGGCTTTTTGTAGCATGTTCTTCATGGGGTAAGGCCACCAAGTCATCCAACGCTTCCTTCTTTGGATGCCACTTCTTCAAGGTATCATTATTGGTCTTTTGATCTGCACTCTTTTTCGGAGAGCAAGACTTTCCCTCGTTATCAACAGAGTCAAGGTCTGTCAGCACTAGAGTAGCAACCCCGAGCTTCTCAACTAACTCTCTATATTTATGCGTGTGCGCACCGCTCACCTCGAGCATTGAGATGTATCGATTTGACAAGCCAGGAAAACTATTGGAAATAAATTCAGGTACCAAAAGACGCTCGGCTTGCCCTTCTACGAATATCACCCCATCGGCAAAGAAGATGTCGCAATGAGTGAGCTTTAAGTGCTTCCTTACAAAAAGAAGCTCATCTTTCGCGTTCTCAAAGAGCTCTGACATATTTGCAATTGATGTATAGTCCATCGCAATTGACGCACTTGCATTATTTCGCCGAAAGTAACGTAAATCCTTGAAGTCAATATCATTGACAATATGGCTGGAGTGCGTACTAATCACGAGTTGCGTCTGGTATTCAGGTTTATCCTTCTTGGTATCCTTGTCGCGTAAATCGGGATGATTTCGCAGGGTATCATAAGCTTTCGATACAAATACACGTTGGACCTGGGCATGAAGATTAACTTCTGGCTCTTCAAGCAAAACCAAGTGAATTGGTTCAATTTGTTCTTCGATGCTGCCTTCTGAAGAAACCGACTTACCAACACGCATCCATTTGTCGCGGAACTCCAGAAGCCTAAAAGTTAAATATATTAGATTCTGGTAACCAAGCCCCAAGTAACTTTCTGGGAGAAACTCCTCTTCTGTTTTATCAAAGCGATATCGGACTGAGGAAGATTTTTGCAAAGCATCTACACCACTAATTTTTGCGGCAATTTCAACCGTTGGATTGCCGCCAATTCCCGGATACCCCATACCCTTTAGTTCATTAAATGGAGCCTCGAATTGCTTATTCAATCTATCAGTAAAACTTTTCTCCAGGCTTTGCTGTTGCCGCAAGACCTCAAGATCTTCTGCCCCAGGAAAATCTTCAGGATTTAAAATACATTCATAGTATTCACGAAGCAACTTATTGAGTCGTTGTTTTTCTGAATATGGCCCGTTTTGATCTGCATTATCTTCAGCACCTAAACCGCGCTGTTCAGATATAACGTCTACTCGTATTAACTTTTTCAAGGCTTCAGATTTGAGAGGCTGCAATACATCGGTCGCAGTAGAGCCTGGCCTCTTGCTTAAAATGTGGTGCTTTTGCTTAATGTACTTGCTGAAATTCCGGCCTTTCTCCAAGAAGTCACATAGATCTTTAGGCCACAGGCTTACCTCGCCTTTACGCCCGGATACTATGTCTTTTGCATCAACGTAATCACGGAAAAGCTTGAAAATATCGGTCGCTTCGTAAGTAATCCGAACGGATAAAGCGCCACCTCTCCACTCCAAGTCGGGAAGGATATCGCGAACCTTGTACGCCTCACTCGCCTCCGCTGTAATCTCGACGTCTAAGCTCGGTAATGAACTGACAAGATCATCAGATAGCCCCTGCATTTCCTCACTGACAGGAAACGTTTGTTCGACTTGCTCGCCCAGCCTTTGAATTTCCTTCCATTTTCGCTTCGATATATCTCGAATCTTTAGATTGTCCGGGCTTTTTAGGAATGTATGTAGCGCTCCTATACAGGACGTCTTTCCACTGTTGTTGGCACCGACAAGAACAGTAGCTTTATCATCAAGCACCAAGGTTACATCAGCTAAGCGCCGGTAGTTTTTCAAAGTGAAAGATTTAATCTTCATACAACAAATCCTTAACAATTTAGCCGGATCTTTCGAAAGCACAAACTTATTGTTGTGAGCAACTATTCAATACCACAGCAATGCTTTTCTAGATATTGATCTGATTTATTTTTACTTCATTGTCTTCGGTACTGGCTTAGGTAATTGCATAAAAGAGGCAGGACATGATCTCTCGGTATAATACAGCCGAAAAACATGCCCCCTTGTAATAGGGCATTTTCAACCATTGGCCGAACACCCGCCGATGTTCTCTAAGTGAAAAACAGGAAGGAAGAAAACCGGCGTCCAGCCTGCTGGGGTGCATCACTGCGTTGGTTCTACGCTAGCCCACAGCCAGCTTGGCCACAACCATTATTTATGGCTAATGGCCATCCCATTTGAGCTTGCCCGTCACGTCTCGCCGGGATAGATCTCGCCTGTCATTGTCAATCTCTTGGCCAGGTGTAGGAACCGGTGGTGTCAGAGGTAGGTAGGAGTCACAGCTAAGTAGCCGGCGCTTTTTGTGCCCGGCTGTAGCAGAGAGGTGACATATTGATTTGCTGCCGACTTACCGTCAGCTCTTGGCCGATTTCTGCCCTTCATGACCGGCAGCTGTCGGCCAGCCGGGTGCGCTCTAAAGCGTCCAGGGAATTGGGGGCTTTCAGTACGGGAGCAGGTATTTACCCTGCGAGATCGACTGAAGGTGATTCATATAGCTGTTGAGTCCTTCGAGGACCTCTCCGATTTTGTTTGGGTTAGCTCTACCAAAAATTACGCTGAGGGCCACGTTCACGTCGGGTCTCGCCCGAATCCTTTGCGAAACCAGGTCGAAACCCGAACGCTGCACAATCAAATAAATTGCTTCCTCAAGGGTAATGATCTTTTCCCAGAGGCTATCTACGATGGGTACTTCTGATATCTCAGAGAGGGCGATAAGGGCTCGTTTATCGCCGGTGATGAGGGCGTCGTCTTCGTCTTGGCTTACGGCCGCAAACAAGATCGCTTCTCCGCTGTCGATATCCGGCCGATTTAGCTCGAGGATCGTATTAGCCGAGTCGGTGACTACTTGGACCTCTGTCGCAGCCTCGACGAGCCGCTGAGCCGTCACAACAGCGTCTTGTGATCCCAATTTCTTTAGGGCGGCGTCGGGTTTGTTAAGCCTGAGCTGAAAACGAAGCTGTGGAAGTATCGCGAAGTCGCTGAGCGGGCACTCAAGAGCGAGCGCAAGCTCGTCTAGAAGCAAGTACTGACAAAGGGACTTGGCTGCGTCGCTATCAAGTAGGTACACGTGTGACTGACCCGAAGCCTTGGATAGCTAGCACGTGCTCCCGATTCTCGTCGCTAAGAGCTCCGAGATCGGTACTTTGCATGAACCACTGATTAAGCACCTCGATCGCCCCTCTGGGGTCTGCGATATAACCCAAGGCCTGATTTGCTCGGGCCCAATCGTCATTCTCTCTGGCGTAGGAAAGAATTAGGTGGCCGGGGTCGACTCCAAGTTGTTCTCCAGCTATGACAGCATTCGAGGCTAGTACTGCTGCGGAGTCTGGTCGTCCGATAGCTTTAAGCACGTTTGTATGCCCGTTCCTCAAAAGTGCGAGAGCGAAAGAGTCAGCCTCTTTCTCCTCCGCATCCTTCCTGGTGGCGTCACTCCCGGCCAAGGCATCGGTGACTTCGGCAATGTCCTCGTCTATGAGAACACCATTTTCACCGACGTGGCCGCATACGATATGAGCGAGTTCATGTGCTAGGACGAACAACTGTCGAGCGTGCTGGGGGCTATTAAATCCTAAAACAATTGCGGGTCTGCCTTGAACGCTAACGGCCATACCTGTCATCCGCTTCGACGTTTTGGGCAAATCCTTGAGAAACAACACAGGAATGCCCTGAGCCCAGCAAAGCGCCAGAAGCCCTTCAAAACCTACGCTATTCGTACCCGAGATCTGGCGAACTAGGTGCCCGATATAATTCGGGTCAGGGGGTAAGGGGCTGTATGGGGCTCCGGCACTGAAAATTGAAAGTCGAGCCAACGCCATGCCAAGGCTGGCCGCTATGTTTAGCGCCCCTTCCTCTGTACCTCTTCTTCGCTTGAATCGAGCGTTGGGCGTAGCCGCGTCGATTGCAAGACTGCCGTCTTGGGCAAAATTTACAACCAAGCCCAAGCGTTGCTTAAGCAACAGTGCAAATTGGAAGGCTCCAGCGCTGGTCTTGAAGAGGCTGTGATCCCACCAATCGGGCAATAGTCTCTCAACATAAGGGCGCGGATATCCTGCAGCCTTAAGACTTTCGAAGGCGGACTTCACTGTTATTGGAGTCGTTGCGTCATGCATAGCACCCTCCCATAACATTAGATTCCAGCATCATTTTCACATGCAGGCCCTTCGGTGGGCAAAGAGCAGTTCAGCAAGGCGACGAGCGTGCTCCTCACTGCCATCCCACACGTTTGCCAAACTATCCATCAAGACATCTGAAGTCCGAGGGTCAGGCAATTCCAGCTCTAGCGAGATTTTTGCATAAATGCATAATTCCCGGTGAGTCTTTGTAACCCGCTTCGGCTTGCCAAAAAGGTTGCGGTGAATCTGTGGCTGGCCTAATCCAGAGGCATTCGCTATTGAGGTGCTCGTCCTTTGTCCGTGGGACGCAAAGAAAGCGAGGAGCTCTGCGACGATTTTGGTTTTGCTTTTCATGCATTTCATAAAGTATAAAATAGCATAAATGCATGGTTTTGGTGGTCGGTGGCATTACCCAAGCCACCCATCGCCGTATGAGATAAACTGACTAGCTGTCCGGCAGGACGCCGGCGGCCATCGAGAATTGGATAATGCGCGAAGCGGAGATCAAACGAGCACTCACTCACTACTTGGATACCTCGTTGGGTATCCACCCTGGCTTGTTCCTGGAGGAGCTACAGCTTAGTGGCGGTGAGGTTCGTGCAGACCTTGTCCACATCTACGATATGCATTGCTATGAGATTAAGAGTGAGGCCGACTCCTTGAAGCGCCTTATCGGTCAAGGATCCCGTTACGCTCGAGTTTTTGATCGCATCACGTTAGTGACTGCGGAATGCCATCTGAAAAACGCGCTTCCCTTGTTGCCGCCGTGGTGGGGGATCATCCTTGTCCCTGAGGTGCCTGAGGCGGGGTTTAAGCATGTTCGGGCCGCAAGACCTAATAAGCGCCACGAACCTGAGGTGCTTGCCTCCCTACTCAAGCGAGACGAGGCGCTTCACCTCTTGACCGAAATGGGTAAGGTTCGAGGCTGGAAGAGCAAGAGCCTATATCTCATTCAGGCATATATCGCAGAGCTGCTCACACTTCCCGAGCTCAAGAACAATGTTCGGGACTACCTCCTCAAACGGGTCGAGGAAGCTACACCTCAATTTTCAGCCTGCCCGGCCTAGTACTGTTCCTTAATCACCGTCGCAAGGTGATGACACCAACCTTCAGTGAAGTGGAAGAGGCCTGCATTCTTCTTTTTGATTGCCGGATTCGCTCGATCTGCAATTAATTCGTCCCCATAGGAATACTCTCGGCCTTTGAAGGAGGCTGCATGCACGGTCACCATCAAAGTCGAGATAGCAACTGAATGCTCTGACTTGCTTCCGTCAGCTCGCAACACCAACCAGTCAAGGTTCCTTGCATAGCGAATGGCAACACGGCCGCCGCGGCGAGTTAGTGTCTCCTCAGTCCAGCGCGGAGATATCGTCCCATAGTCTGAATATCCGAGAAGCAGTCCGGGAGCGTTGGTATTCAGCGCGGCCCATAGAGACCAGTCTCGGCGTGGCAAGTTAGCTACCGTTTTTACGGCCGCAAGACTCTCGGGGAACGCACCTGATGCCACATGAATTTGGGAAAACCCTGCGTTCTTGAACGCCGCCATCATGCCTGTAAAGGCGGGTACCTCTGCGGCTTCCCAAGCGGGAGTAACACCTAGATCGACCATAAGATGAATACGGTTGCCAGGCCTTGATAGTACCTGTGCGGCCATCATCGTCTGGGTGTAGTGCTCAGCATTAACTGTTAATCCACTGATACGTAAGCGTAGGAAAATCTCAGGGAAGGATTGCACTAGACCAAGTAGCGCAGGGCGTAGCAGAGGGGCATCTAACGGATTGATAACTGGAAGAGTTGGAAAGCCGTTAGCTTTTGCGATCTGAAGGAACGCCTCAAATTCTAAAGGACGAATGCCAACGAGCCGCCCTTCGGGATTCGCATAATCTACCAATGCAGGGGCTCCCCAAGCTGTTTGGAAATTCCCTACCAGGCTGCTGTGTTGATTCGAGTGACGGACCTCGATGCAGGGGCGAACGTAGGGCTTAACGTCTCCCCGAGTCTGAAGCAGAGCTCTCTGCTCCCAGGACTGCCACTTAATGATCGGAATGTAGTAAGGGTGGTTGGGGAATCTAAGTGCCATATGCCTTCCTTGGGATCGCGTAGTGGTCCAATCGCTTTTATCACGAAGGGTGGCACTTTGAAATCACCGCAGATAGGTTGAGATCCAATTGCTATTCCGGCTCTAGCATTTGACTTAGCGTCGGGATCTTGCTGGCGCTGCTTAGCGTTCATCATTGATGGCGTCTGGTCAATTTGACGTAGTTAAGGCGCTTTCAGCAAGTTCCGCTTCTGGCCGCTCTCTGCCGGCCGTGACAGGAAGATGCGGGAAAAAAGCAGACATTATGCTTTTCATAGAGCATCTTCAGGCATCTGATAGGATCAACCAAATACCTACAATAATACTGGTCGTTTAACTTCATGAACGCGATGCACAGTTCTGACAATGTCACTTTTTCGGCACCTCCTATCAGCGTGGCAATTGCCGACGATAGCTACCTTATTCGCGAGGGCTTGTCGCAGATTCTTGCCCAGTCTCCAAGAGTTCGTGTAGTCGGGCTTTATGCTGACCCAACCGCGCTGCTTGCAGCGGTAGAAGCAAATCCACCACAGGTTGTCATGACAGACATCCGCATGCCGCCTACGCAAACGGATGAGGGCATGCGAGTAGCAGAACATCTGCGCCAGAGCCATCCGGATATAGGCGTAATCGTGCTGAGCCAACATGGCAGCTCACAGTATGCAACCGAGCTACTGGAGAAAGGGGCATCTGGGCGTGGATACCTGTTAAAGGATCGTATTCACGACCTCGATCATCTGGTGTCTACCATTCATGCGGTTGCAACTGGTGAGTGTCGAATTGATACGCAACTAATTGAATCCCTGCTGTCGCGCAAGCACCAGCGCTCCCCCTTAGAAGAGCTAACACCACGCCAGCGGGAAATCATGGCCGACCTTGCGACAGGTAAGAGCAACCTTGCCATTGCGCGCGACAGGGGAGTAACCCAGCGGGCGGTGGAAAAACATATAAGCGAGATTTTCGGCCGCCTTGGCTTGGCCAACGACGAAAGCATCAGCCGCCGGGTACAAGCGACGCTGCTTTATTTATCACGTAACGGCCAATGAAAAGCCTAAAACCCTGGCTCGCTATCCTCGGTGGAGGCACGGTAACCATAGTTGCCGGGATCATGGCGACAGGCGCGGGCTCGACACGAATAATCGACGCCTTGATGGCCGGCGTTGGCGTGATGTTGGTTTCCGGCGTGGCGATGACCGTGCGCGCCCGCTACCCACAACGCCCGCTCTGGATATTGCTCGGAATGCTCGCTGTAGCTTACGCGCTTCATCCCCTAATTTATTCGACCAATGATCTGCTCTATACGATTGGCAGAACCGTTCGCCCCTGTGCTGAAGCGCTGCTGGTGTGGGTGGTGCTGACCTTCCCGACTGGGCGCATCACCGACCGACGTGAGGGTATGCTGATTGGCGCAGCTATCGCTGCTATTGCCTTGCTATGGCTACCCAGCGTGATGCTGACTCCGCACGTGCCGCGCTTCGGCCCACTGCCCTCCTGCACTGACGTGTGCCAGGACAATTTACTGTTTATTGCCGACCACCCTACCTGGTCCAACCTCCTGCTGAATGCCTTTCGCATCGTCAACACAGGCATCCTGATCGCGACCAGCCTGTACTTGCTACAGCGACTGCGACAGGCCTCCACACTGATGCGTCGCTCGCTCGCCCCCGTACTACTCGCCTCTGTCGCCCGCACGCTATGCATGGCGTTTTTCCTGACAACCGGGACTGGCTTGTTGTTGCTTACCTTTACCTTCTGGGCCGTTCCGTTAGCTATTGCCTTGGGCTTGCTGCGCAGCCGGCTCTACACCGCCCAAGCGCTACATCGGTTAGTGACCGGATTAAGGCGCCGGCCGAACCTGCAAGGCCTGAAAACCATGATGGCGAATGCTCTGGATGACCCATCACTGGAGCTAGGTATTTGGGAGCCAAACACTGGGCGCTGGATTAACTCATCCCAACAAGTCGTGCCGTTACCCGAACCAAGTGCCAAGGAGCAAGCCGTACGCGTACTGCATGACCTCAATGACCAACCTAGCGCAATCCTGATTCATAACCGCGCCTTGTTGGAAGAGCCGATGTTGCTGGAGGCAGTTGTTAGCTCGATCCATAACGCCATCGTCAATTGGCAATTCGAATCTGCCTTGGCCGGTGCCCATGCCCATTCTGAAACTGTCGCGGAAGAGGAGCGCCGCCGGCTTGAACAAGACCTACACGATGGTGCACAGCAACGCTTACTCGCGCTGCGTATGAAGATCAGCGTGACCAGACGCCTGGTCGATAGCGATCCGAGCCGAGCGGATGCACTGCTAGTGGAAATGGCAACGGACATTGATGCCGCCATCACCGAACTGCGTACGCTGGCACATGGCCTTACTCCGCCACTACTGGCTGAGCGAGGACTGGCAGCAGCCTTGGGAGAGGCCGCCAATAATGCGGGCTTGCCAGTAGTCACGGACTTTCAAGCACCGAGACGCGAAAGCCCGCTCGCCGAACGAGCAATTTACTTCTGCTGTGTCGAAGCCCTACAGAACGCAGCTAAACATGCAGGAGCAGGGGCAACGGCGAAAGTTACATTGCGCCAAGAACGGGATGGGATTTCGTTCGCTGTGGTGGACAGCGGCTGCAGCAACAGGCACCCGCTGAATCTCAATGAAGGCCAAGGGATCGCCAGCATGCGCTCGCGCATGCTGGCGATAGGAGGAGAGCTCGAAATCAGCATCTCCTCAACAGGTGGTTTGAGCGTCGTCGGGCGAATCCCCTGCGCGAAGGACAATGTCCAGGGGATGGCGAAAAATAGCGCGCTACAGCTGCTTCCGAAGCACCATAAGCGAGCCTCTAACATGTCCTAAAGCTAGAGGCTTTCAGTTTCAGCGAGTTTCTTTATTGCACATCAGCATCGAGGCGATGGCCGGCAACAAAACCAGTGCACCTACCATGTTCCAGATGAAGAGCAACACCAGCAGCAGGCCCATGTCGGCCTGGAACTTCAGTGCCGAGAACGACCAGGTGGCTACACCCATGGCCAGAGTGATGCCAGTGAAGGCCACCGAGGTGCCGGTAGTTTTCAACGCTTCAAAGAACGCCGCACGGAATTTCAGGCCCTGGTGCAGAAAGCCTTCCATGCGACTGTACAGGTAGATGCCATAGTCGACACCGATGCCGACGCCGAGGGCAATCACCGGTAGCGTGGCGATCTTCACTCCCAGGCCCATCTGCGCCATCACCGCTTCGCACAGCACGGTTGACAGGTACAGCGGCGCCATCAAGGCGATGGTCACTTTGATCGAATTAAACTCCCACCAGACCACTAGCGAGATGATCACAAACACCAGGAGCAGCATCAGCTTCTCGGACTGCTCGATGACGATGTTAGTCGCCGCCTCAATGCCGGCATTACCTGCCGCCTGGAGGATCTCGAAGTCTCCTGTGTCGTACTGCTTGCTGAAGGCCTCGACCGCGCTGACCACCCGGGTCAGCGTCTCGGCCTTGTGGTCACTCAGATACAGGCTGATTGGCGCCACGCTGCAGTTGGGGTCGACGAACTCGGCAGCGACACCTGAGCGGGCATTGTTCATCACGAACTGATCGCGCGACAGTTCGGCCCACTTCGGGTTGCCCTCATTGCGCGCAAGGATGTTGAAGCGCATGGTGCGATAGAGCGACTGCACCGATTCCACACCTTTGACTTCACGCATGCTCTGTTCGAACTGGTTGGCCAGGTCGGCAGCGGCGAAGCGTGCGCACTGTTCAGCCGGTGTCTTGAACATCACTACATAAACATCAGTGCTGGTGCTGTAGTGCTTGAGCAAGTAAGCGTTGTCCTGGTTGTAGCGCGCTTCCGGACGGAACTCCGGTGCGCCCTTGTCCAGGTCTCCAATTTTCAGATCTTGACGGGCGTAGTAGCCGACGCCGAGCAGCATCACGCTGAGGGCGATCAGCGGCAGCGCCACGCGCGGTTCGACCACGGCCGACAGGCGGCGGAAGATAGGCCAGGACGAATTGGCTCGCTTTTCCTGCTCACGCAAGCCGCGCGGACTGATGCCGGCGTAGGACATCAGCACCGGCAGCAGGAACATCTTGGTAAAAATGGCGACGAACACGCCAATGCTGGCGGTGATTGCCAGCTGCTGGATCACACCAATGTCGATCACCAACAAGGTGATAAACCCCACCGCATCGGCCAGCAGCGCCGTGGTGCCAGGAATGAATAGGGCGCGGAAGGTGTGTTGCGCGGCAACCAGCGGCGTGGCGCCATGCCCCATCGCGCTCATCATCAGGTTAATGTTCTGCACCGCGTGGCTGATGCCTATGGCGAAGATCAGGAACGGCACCAAGATCGAGTATGGGTCCAGACCGAAACCGAAAAGGTGCAACAGGCCAAGCTGACAAGCCACGGTGAGCAGGCAAGTCACCACGGTTACTGCGGTACTGCGCCAGCAGCGGCAATAGAGATAGAGCATCAGGCTAATCAGGCCGACTGTGATAGCGAAGAACAGCGCGATGTCGGTGGCAGCGGCCAGCAGATCACCGATGATCTGGGCGAAGCCGATCACGCGGATATTCACGCCCTGTACACCGAAATGCTCGCGCACCTGCTTTTCCAGCGCTTGGGTAAAGGCACCGTAGTCCAGCGGCTCGCCGGTCTCTGGGTTCATCTCCAGCAGTGGCACCCGGATCACCGCCGACTTGAAGTCGTTGGCGACGAAGCTGCCGAGCATGTTGGCGCGCTGGATGTTCTGCCGCACCTGTGCCAACGCCTCTGGGCTCCCGTCGTAGGTGTCGGGAATCACCCGGCCGGCGCGCAAGCCTTCGGTGGTGACTTCAGCCCAGAGCGCGTTAGGGGTCCACAGCGATTTCAAATTGCCGCGATCGACGCCAGGGATGTAGAAAATCCTATCGTTGACCTCGCGCAGAGTCTCAAGGAACTCCTTGCTGACAATGTCGCCCTTGGGGTTTTCCACCACCACGCGCAGCACGTTACTCTGCGGCCGGAGCACGCTCTCAAACTGCAGGTAGTTCTGGATAAACGGGTGGCCGGTCGGGATCATCCGGCTGAAGCTGGCGTCTGGGCGCAAGCCCAGGGCCTGGTAGCCGAGCAACAGCGAAAGGACCAAGAAGAACAGAAGCACCACCACGCGATTGCGAAACAGTGCACGTTCGGTGAAACCAACCAGCCGCTGCAAAGCGCTGGTCTCAAGTTGCGGGCTAGACCCGTCGTTCAGTTTGGCATTCATTGCAGCTGCTCCTTGAGCTCTGCCAAGGGCATGGTGATGAGGCCGGCGCTACCAATCAGCGCCAGTTGCTCGGCAGACACTTGCGCCACGCCGAGCCAAGGCGCCTTAGCGGCCGCCTGCCAAACTTTGAACTGCTGGCCATCGGTGCTGTACAGCACCACGCCACCTTGCCCGGTCAGCAGCAAGCTGCCGTCCGCCAGTTGTGCGGCGCCGTACAGACCCGCGCGCACCGGCAGCGGGATGACCTGCCAGCTCAGGCCCTGATCCTGGCTGGCCAGCAAGGTACCGCCGAAGCCCAAGGCCAGTAGGCGGCCATCGCTCAGCTGCTGCAGTTTGTACAGCGAGGCCGGGCTCATTGGCGTGATCACTGTCCAGTGCTGGCCGTCATCACTAGAGCGGTACAGACGCCCGCCTTCGCCGGCGACCACTAGACTGCCGTCGCGCAGACCGAGGACCGCATTGAAGTGCAAACGCTCGGGGTTTTCCAGGGTCGAGACAAATTCCCAGCTTTTCCCGCCATCGCGGGTATGCACAAGGATCCCATAGGCACCAACCGCCCAGCCTTGCTGCGCATCGCGGAACCACACATCCAGCAGCGGGCGTGCCGGGCCTGACTCGATACCGGCTTTAGCATCATCGAAGGCGAAGATGACATTCTCCAACTCGGTATGCAGCGCCTCGTCGTCTGGCGCCGCCGCACTGGCTAATTCCAAACGCGCCATCTCGGCCTCGGCCCACTTCAACATCAAAGCGCTTATGGCACTGCCGTCGAGTTGCTTGCTCCAGGTCTTGCCGCCATCGGTGCTATGCAGGACCACACCGTCATGGCCGACGGCCCAGCCGTTGTTGGCATCGGGGAAATGCACCGAGGTCAGCAGAACATCGACCGGCACTTGTGCCTGCTGGATCTCGCCGGAGGGCGAGCGCAACAGCACGTGGCCGCTGCCCCCCACCGTCACCAGATAATCGCCGACCAACTGCCCATCGGTGAGGGGCGACTCGCTGGCTAAGGGGGAAATTCGGGCGGCGCGCTCAAGGCGATCGACCAGTGGCGCGGCGCTGAGCGGCAAGGCCGCCAGGCCGACAGACAACAGGCAGAGCAACCTCAGCGCTGGTTGGTTGTATTTTTTCATGGCCAGCGTCTCAGAAAGTAAAAAAGGGGGAAAGCGCTAACCGCTTTCCACCCAAAGACCACGGAGTAAACAGTTAATCAGCGGCCGCTGCGACGCAGAGCCGAGGGACTAAAATCTTTCAAGTTCGCCGGAACGTTGAACTTGATTGGGATCTCCTGGTTCTGCAGGTTAACCACTAGGTAACGGCGTGCCTGCAGGTCGTAGGAAACCTCACTTATATGAAAACTGGACAAAATGTCGTAGCGCTGCAACGCGTGGGCCTCATGAAAGCGCCAAAGTTCGCCACGACTGTCATAAATGTCCGAGGCCAGGATGCTCCAGCTGTCCTCGTCGAGATAGAAGACCCGCTTGGCGTAGATATGCCGCTCACCCGGCTTCAGCGTGGCCTCGACCACCCAGACGCGATGTGGCTCGTAGCGCAGTAGGTCCTGGTTGAAGTGGTTGGGCTGAATGATCTGCTCGTACTTCAGCGAAGTATCGGCCAGCTTGTAAGTGTTGTAAGGCACAAGCATTTCTTTTTTGCCTACCAGCTTCCAGTCGTACTTGTCGGGCGCGCCGTTGTACATGTCAGCTGAGTCGTTGGTACGCAAGCCATCGGAGGCACCTGGCGGCGTGTCATAAGAGAACTCGGGCGCGCGCAGCACGCGCCGCTGCCCTGGGTTGTACTGCCAGGCCAGCCGGGACTCCTTGGTTTGGTCGAGTGGCTCATGCACCAGAGTCTGGCTGCCGGCGATACTTTCTGGGGAGGTAACGCTATTCCAGAAATAGTACAGCCGGTTCGGCTCCGGGTTGGTCATGCTTGAGGCCATGGCAAATTTTCGCATTCGGCGCACCGGAGTAAATGAGCCGTTGGCCTGCACCACCATTTCAGTCGGGTAATCGAGAAAGCCACCGGTACGATAGCGCGTCAGGTGGTTCCACATGGCCTCCAGACCCGACTTGGGAATAGGAAAAGGCACCGAGGTTTTCTGATAGTTGACCATGCTATCGCCGTTAAGCTCGAGCTTAGCGGCCTCTTCGCGGATCAGCTCGTACTCGTGCTGGGGCAGCGCAGCAGTGCGATGACTCGGATAGACGTTCAGCTTGTAGCTGGGAAACTTCGCCAGCAGCGCCTTGTACCCTGGCATCAACCGGTCGGCATATTGCGCCATGTTGGCCGCTGTAACGGTGTACAACGGTTGTTCATTCGCGAAGGGATCGATATAACCCTTGGCCGCACTGTAACCGGCCGGCGGCTGGGTAAGGCCACCGCTCCAGGCAGGAATGCTGCCGTCGGCATTGCCCGCTTGCTCGGCGCCGGTGGGCGTCAGGTCTTGGCCCAAGCGGGCAATTTCACTGGCATCCAGCTTGGCCAGGGCCGTTGCACTGGTTAGGCTGAGAAGGGTGCCGAGAATGGCAGCGGAGAGAAGATTCTTGTTCATTGGATTACCTCGAGATCAGAAGCCCATGCGCAGGTTGAACGCGACGAAATCACGGTCGGTCACTACGAGCGGCGTATTACCGGTACCAGACCAGGACAGTTCGGCCGAATAGTTTTGCTTGTAGCTAGCCCTTACCCCCAGCGAACCCAGCAGTCGGTCTTCGACGAAGTTACCGTCGTGGGACCAGCCCTTTACGTCCTGACCGAAGGTCATAAATGGCGATACGTTGACCCCGGCCAGCAAACCCGAATAATTCAACTGGGCACGCAGGCGATAGCCCCAGGAAAGGTCCGTGACAAAGCCGTCACGGCTACAACCGATTTTTTTGTAACTTTGCTCTGGCACCCCAGCGTTGCAGCCTGGCGAACCAATCCCCTGGCCATCAGCCATGTTGCTGCCGTATGCCTCGGTTTTCCCGTAACGACGCTCACTCAGCGCCGGCAAGTCATGCATGTACTTCATCGCGACCTCACCGGTTACATCAAGACCATCCGCGCCCAACACTCGGGGGAAGCTCTTAATAAACCCAAGTGACAGCTGCGACACCTCCAGGCGGTCATAACCATTGATCAGCGAGCCGGGGGCGGCAGCCTTCATCTCCCCTGCCAGCGGTGCACCGGGAATGAGTAGATTGGGATTGCCGAAGGTGCTCGGGATGGTGTCGCCGAGGGAAAGCCCCACGGGCTGATTCGGACGGTAGCTGTACTCGCCGAACACTGAGGCACCCAGGAGGCTGGTGGAAAAACTAAGACCGAAGATGCGGACGTCCTCGGGGAAGGCCATGAAATACTTGGCGTTGGTGGCCTCCTGACCTGCGATCCAGCCCGCTCCAACCGCAGGGCGCAAGTCGGTGCGCGCGCGGTTCTGCGGGGTGCGCGAATGGATATTCATGGCATAGGCGCCGAACTCGGTGCTTATGCTGTCGGCGAAATAGCGCATGGCCATACCAAACTGACCGCTGTCAGATGGCTCGTCGTCCTCCAGCCGATGCACATAGAGGCCCTTGGCATAACCAGCCTCATCATTAGGGTTGGCAGCAATACCGCCCCTGGCCAAGCCGAAACATCCATCCTGGATCAAGTCGTTGCTAGCAAAGTAGGTACCGCAACCTTCCAGAACGGTCTCACGCCATTGCAACTGGTAAAACACCTCAAGGTTGAGGCTGTCGGTGATACCGAAGTTGGCGAAGAGCAGTGGCACCGGGAGTAGAGCTTCCTTCAACTGAGAGCCCGGGCGGCGTAACGCGGCAAGATCCACTGGGTTGATCGAGTTGAGGCCATTCTGGAAGAACAACCCCTCGCCCCAGTTAATTACCTGATTACCGCCGCGTAAGTGCAACGGTCGCTCGCCGACTTCGAAGTCACCAAATACATAGGCATCCAGCAAGGCAACGCCTTGGAACTTGGCCAGATCGTCGAAGCCGCTATCGTTGAGCTTGGCACCCACCTGGTAACCATTGGCTGAATGGCCATGGTCGACCTCACGGTTGTTCAAGGTGTAGTCGTACCAGGCCTTACCGCGCAGAAAGACCCCATAATTACGCCAGTTCAACTCGGTTTCCGCCAATAGGGTGATCGGTGAAGACACCAAATTGCGCTTACGAAAATTCAGGCGGCCGTCATCACCGTTACGCGCACCTGAAGGGTTGAACTCACCAGCCGAGCCGTAGCCGATATGATCAGCATTACCCTGAAAAATCAGGTTTGAATCGGGTTTCTCAGCATTCCAGATTCCACCCACACTGATGCTACCGTTGGCGCGCCCCGTGATTTCACCTAATGCAAACTCACCCGCCTGAGCCTGCAGTGAAATCATGAGCGCTAGCGGGGTTATGCAAGCTGTCATCTTCAACAACAACGGATTAATCAGGCCGGACTCACTTCTTTCAAATCTCACGAAACAGCCTCCTATTTTTATTATATTTACTTCTATTTAATCGGCGATTATGGATATCGCACCAGATTAATTTGCTGCTTATAAAAACACGAATCAAACATATCTCTAGCGGCTGCCAATAGCATTATTACCAGCGAGCGCCAAATGCGTCATTTGAACACTTACCTGAAATAGCCATCACTAACCCCACAAGGTCTCACCGAAAATCCAGACACCATTAGAGCTATGTGACGAATTAAGTAATCGACAACTACCAACAGCTTTTTCATTTCAAATTAAAAATCTTTACGCGTAAAAAACAGCAATAAAAAACAAGCAACTTGAAAGCTTTAATTATCCACGAAAAAATTAAATTAATCGCCAGCCAGCCTAATCGCGACAGGGCTCTGGAAACATCAGGAACCCCGCCGACGACCAAGAAGCTATATTGTTTTAAGCCACTTAACGTTTCTCTACTTGGCAAGGAACTGCCGTCTCGAACGAAGAAACTGTGGTGTAGCGAGCACGCGGGAAGTAGTCGCCCATATCCTGCTGGATAGTTTCTTGCGACTTAATATTCTGCACTGCGTGTTTGAACTCACCACGGCCCAGCATGTTGCGCAGAACCAGGAAACTCAGATCCGGATCACCGGTACCGTCGCCCACATCCGCGATTGGCAACCAGGACACACCACACTCGTTGATTGCATTGCGTGGGCGGTCACTTTCGCGACTAAGTACCAAGGTGTAGTAGCCGTTAGCGTCCACCGGAATCTGCTCATCGAACAGACACTTATTGACCCGACCAGATGCGTAGCCCTGCTGAGAGCACCACGACCAGTAGCGCAGATCACCATCTTCAAACTTGGTGTTGCCGTTATAGGTCTTTGGCGTAGTTGGTGCTTTGGCGCGGATTACGAAAACCTCGCCGTGCTTACGGTTGATAAAGGTGCGCACATACTGGTTGTCGAGGTTGGCAAAGAAGGTCCCGTCTTTCTTATTGGTACCACTCGCCACTGTGTTGTCGCCGGTGTAAATGGCATAACGCGACATGCTTTCCGAACTCTTGCTCCAGGTCGGCGGGTTACTGGCCGGCATGGCCGGACCGCCACGCGCCTTGGCCACCTCCGTCAGTTTATTGAGGTACTCACGCGGGGTCGCCAGGGCTGCCTGATCAAACGACAATGGCTGGAAGCTACTCAAGCTGGCACAAACATCCTGTCCGCGCAGCTCCTTGCCATCAGCGAGAGTGAGTACCGGAGTTGGCAGACCGGAACCTGCTGTTTCGTCGGTATTTTTGTCCCCTGCGTAGATCCGATAAATCAGTTGCTGCTGGCCGTTTTCGGCTTGACCAGGCGCATGGATCTTGTCGCGGGTCTTGGCTTCTTGGTAAACGCCCCATGGAATAGGAGTGCTCAACGGCTCGCTAACCACTTCGATTTTATAGCCGCGCTGTTTACTGTTGCGGTCTGCACCGAAGAGATATGGGTTGCTAGCACCTGGCTTCGGCGCGATCAGGTAGTCGGCCACTGAGTCGAGAGGAGCACCCAAACGGTCATAGCTGATTAGGGACATATAGCGAGCATGCGGAAAACTGCCCTCTAAATGCAGCTTCGCGCCCTTCGGCACCGAGAAAGCTGCTCCCCAATAGAATGTTCCGGCGTCAGGGAAGGCGATGTTGATGTAGGGGTCACCACTGACCGGGCCGTAGCGCCAAAAACACGAACGAGGGCCTGGCATTGGATCCTTACCGATGGCAACACGCTGCTGGCCTTCCTCGAAGGCATTCGCCTGATCCCAGTTAGCCTGAGAAGGCGAGGCCGCCAGGATTAGAGTGGTCATCGCTAAAACTTGTGACGTTAGCCAAATATGAGGGCTTCAAGGTCATCTCCTTATCGGTGGATTCAAACCTTATTTTGGATACCGTATCCAGGCAGCGAAATAGTGTGGGCACCACAAGGGATAGGGCGGTTTTCTAGCGCGTATTTTTCTAATGTTGTCGCTTACAACTGCTGCGGACACACGCCTTGGCAAAGTATGTGGTGGTCGACCCTAAGGACTTGGGACCTGCTACCGAGGGCTGCTAGCTCTCCGCCGGCAACACCAGTCAGTTCCCCACGCATAGGCCACGCATGCCGCATTAGGATCATTAGGATCATTAGGATCATTAGGATCATTAGGATCGGGCGAACCCTGGGTGAGAAGAACGGCTCTAGGCAGCCACTCTGCTATGTCGACAGCCGGCCTAATAAATTAGCACCGCCCATTTACAGCGATAGCTGCACCTGTGATTGCACTAGCCTCCTGAGAGGCTAAAAATACGATCACATTAGCGACCTGCTCTGGCGTAACCCAGCGGGTGGCATCCGCATCAGGCATATCGAGGCGGTTCTGCGGGGTATCGATGATCGATGGCATGATCGCATTGACCGTGATGCGCTGATCTTTCAACTCTTCGGCCAACGCCTCCGTAAGGCGCATCACCCCGGACTTTGCTGCAGCATAGGCCCCCATGCCTAGGCTGGCCTTACTGGCCGCTCCGGCTGCAATGTTGATAATGCGCCCGGCTTCGGCTTTCTTCAGGTGTGTCAGCGCGGCCATGCTAGCCGTTGCGGCAGTGCGCACGTTCATTTGATACATCAAATCCCAGGTCGCAAGATCGCCGCCCTCGATGGTCTCCCAGCGAAAACCACCCGCCACGTTGATGAGCGCATCTAATCCTTGAAAATGCTGCTGCACCTGCTGCATTGCACAATTTGCCATGTGCAGATCGGTTAGATCGACCGCGCCGATAAGCAGTTTTTCAGAGCGCGCCGTGTCGGCCAGGGGTCGCGGCACGCTGGCCTGATCAATCAGGGCCACCCGCCAACCATTGGCCGCGAACGCCTCGCCTACCGCTATACCTAGACAACCGAATCCACCGCTAATTGCGACTACTTTACTCACGCTTATTCTCCTTGAAGTGGACTACACCAGGGCTGCACTGAGCACTGAGCCCCGGCACGAGTGGTCAGCTAGGTTGCCACTATTGCCGTGCAGAACCTGTCGCCGAGCCGACAAGTGGGCACAGTCAAGAGTGCTAACTTGCCTGGTCGCTGAGTCGCTGAAAGCCATCAGCCGCTCAACTTTCTTGAGTCGAGAGAAAAGGATCGCGCGCAATGAATCTGATCGTGTTTGCCATACCGATTTTTTTAACCACCACCTTGCTGGAAGCATGGCTGGCGCACCGCCGCGGGCTAGCGGCGTATTCCATACCTGATGCCATCAGCAGCTACCAATATGGTCTATTGAGCCAGGTGGTTGGGGCGTTCACCAAGTTGGCGAAACTGGGCGTTTACACTCTGGTATTCGAAGCCTACCGCGCCACGACCTTGCCTAGCGATAGCCTGTGGGTATGGGTCGGAGCCCTTGTGGCCTACGACTTTTTCTACTACTGGCATCACCGTATGAACCATGAAATTGGCTTGCTGTGGGCCGGGCACGTATCGCATCACTCTTCCGAGTACTTCAACCTGGCAACAGCCATACGCCAGTCCTCGACGAGCGCACTTCTGGGCTGGATATTCTATCTACCGATGGCAGTGGCCGGTGTGCCGCCCAGCGTGTTTGCCGGGGTGTTGCTGATCGACTTGCTTTACCAGTACTGGGTGCATACCGAGGTAATTGGTCGTTTGGGCTGGCTTGATCGCATCTTCGTCACACCCTCAAACCATCGCGTCCATCATGGGCAAAATGACTACTGCATGGACACAAACTACGGGGGCATTCTGATTCTCTGGGATCGCCTATTCGGTACCTTCGCCGAGGAGCGCAAGGACGAGAAGGTCATCTACGGCGTGCGCACACCGTTGCAGAGCCTTAACCCATTCTGGGGCAACATGCATTACTACATTGAGCTCTGGCAGAAATCCAAAGCCACCCCGGGCTGGCGGGCTAAACTTGGCGTCTGGCTGGCACCACCTGGTGGCTGGCACGATGAGGCGAGCGAGCCTTACGAGCCGTCGCAGTTTAAGTATTACGATCCGTGTACACCCGATGCGGTCAAACGCTATGCGGTAGTGCATCAGGTGCTTGCAATGTTGTTCCTCATGCATTTTCTGACGCTACTCAACACCTTGCCGAAGACCTTACTGGCACTCTACGCCGCTGGCTTTGCCATTTCGGCAATCTCTCTCACGTCACTATTGGAAGGACGTGCCAATGCACGGCGTTTTGAGCAGTGCCGTGTCATAGGACTGGGCATTGCCTTTGCTGCTCTACCTGACTGGTTCGGTTTTAGTATGCCCATCGCACTCAAGCTGATGTTATTGGTTGTAATGCTAGGCAGCGCTGCATGGCTCAGCCGCACTTCCTTCAAACCTGCTGCTTTGTGGACTTCCCAATGAATGCCGATGCCATTTCCGACTTGATCTTGGCTGTGGTTGCCTTTTCCATTGCCTTTGTCCAGCTGCGCCAGCGCCCTGCTCTAGCCATTGGTTGCGGCCTGATCGGCCTGGCGGCAGCGATTGGTACACTGCATTACCAGTATGGTGAGTTGTTCGCCGGCCCACATCGCTTTACCGGCCTGGTTGCCGCCAGCGCAGGTTTCCCGCTGCTGGTCATTGCACTGCGCTGGCCAGATGACTCTGTTGCTCAGCGCATCACGGCCGCAGGGCGCTTCGCGCTCTTGGTTGGGAGCTTCGGGGTGGTGATTAGCGTGTCGGGATTTGACACCTGGCGCATGCTGGTGCCTCTTGGCTCTGTCTTGTTAATCTGTGCCACAGCCTTAGTGACGCGGCGGGTAATGCCACTCGGGGCGGCGCTAGTGTTCATCGTTAGTCTAGCGGCCGGTGCAACCGGTGAAGAGATGCTCGGACCGCTATCTGGCATCCAATGGCTGCACTACTTGCTGTCTTTAGCCCTGCTGCTGCTGCACCGGGATAGCCCGCCGCGTCAGGATAGTTGTCGTGTGAGTTGATTCGATGAGTCTTGGTCGGTGGGCGGAAGTGAGAGCCGTGTGGCGCGTTATTCGATAGAGCATCGGGAGTGGGTGGTGCGGCAGATGATGCC
>NZ_CALNWT010000024.1:0-12437 GCF_940789645.1 Pseudomonas sp. Marseille-Q0931
GCGGCAACATCAGGAACTGGGTGCTGGCACCAATCGTGTGCCTGAACCCGGAGCGGGAAGCGGTACTGCAGCAAACATCAAAGGCAGCGTGACACGCTCACGCGACAACTACCTTGAAAATCGCCGAGTGCCGAGTCGCTTGGCCGGAATCGAGGCGGCCACGCCTGCTTGATACTCGGCATCCATATCCAGAAAGCCTTCAGTGATGATGTTGCCGGGCAGAACCGCATTGACGGTAATGCCGTCCTTGGCCAATTCGATGGCCGCTGTACGCATGAAACCCAGCTGCGCTGCCTTGCTGGCCCCGTAGTGCACCCAGCCGGGCGAGCCGGTGACGGGGCCCGTAATCGATGAGGTGAGGATCACTCGACCGTATTCGGCTCGTCGCAGGAGGGGCAGGGCGGCTTGTACGCACAGGAAGGTACCTTTGGCATTGGTTGCCAACACCCGATCCCAATCGGCCTCGGTCAGGCTTTCCAAGGCCGAACTGGGAAAAATGCCAGCGTTACAGCAGAGCACGTCGAGACCGCCATGCAACTTCTCCAAGGTGCGCATCAGTGAGGACACGCAAGTGGATTCAGCCACATCGGTGGCCAGCCCCTGTACTTGCAACCCATCGGCGCGCATGTCAGCAGCGACGGTTTCGATCTTGTCAGCATTGCGGGCGGTGATTACTACGCGCGCGCCTTGAATAGCGAACTGCCTGGCAATTCCAAGTCCTATGCCACTGCTGGAACCGGTGACGAGGACACTCTTGTCACGTAATGACGAGAACATCTGCGCAGCTCCTATGCCAATTAAATTGATTGGCATGGTCAGTCAAATCATGGCGGTCTGCTTGACTGCCCGGCACATTTTTGTACTCAGAGGTCAACTCCTAGCGAAAAGATTAAGATTCTATTTGCAGCCAATGATTTATCTTTGGGCATGGAAAAATTGGCCGCGCCACTTGACCTTTTTGAGCTTGCCGCTCGTTCCAGGGGAGCCGATAGAGATAGGCCCAGTGGTCGCCTATGGGCCAAGTGGTATCTAAACATTGATAAGCTCATACATATCCACATCAGGATGTATGTCAAAAGACGGCATGGAGCTTGCTTGGATATCGGGCTTTTAAAACCGACTAAACGGTCCCATTAGCACGACTGCGAGGTTGCCATGCCACTTGTTACTACGCGGCGACTAGCCGATCAGCTTCAATCCATTGGAGTCCTTAGCTCGGCTGCAACGGGATTGGCTGAATTCATCCAGCAGAAAGGTGGAGATGCGGACCGAATTTTCGGTCATGCGGGTTTTGACCCGGAGCATTTGCAGCATCCAACATTGAGCCTGGATCTCAAGCAGTATTGCGCCGTTTTCGAAGAGGCCGCTCGCCAGACCCAGGATGACAATTTCGGTTTACGCTATGGCAATCAGTTCAAACCCGATAGCTTGGGCATGCTTGGCTATGTCGGCATCTGTTCGGAAACCTTGGGTGACGCACTGCGTAACATGATCAAGGTGTTTCCTATCCATCAGCAAGGCAGCCTGCTGCGGCTCGAAGTGGATAATGAATGGTGCCGGCTCGATTACCAGGTCCAGTACGGTGCGATCTTTCGCAAACGTCAGGACGCTGAATTGTCTATGGGCATGTTCACCAACTTGATGCGTCACGCACTCGGGCAAAAGTGGGCCCCTGAGCGGGTTCATTTCGAGCACCCTCAGCCGGAGGCCTGGCACGAGCACTGTAAAGCTTTCGATGCGCCGGTTTTCTTTGGTCAGCCCTGTAATTCGCTGGTGTTCAGAAAGAGTGCGCTGGAGAAGTCCATGCCTGATCGTGATAGTCGCCTGCTGGCCATCATCATGGAAAGCATGGACCTGTTGGCGCGCCAATGGGGCGATCAGCAGGGGGGGCACGGCATCATCAACGATGTTCAGGCGCAGATCCGAATTCAGTTGGCTGAGGGTGAGCCCAACCTCGAACAAGTGGCGGACCTGCTGAATATTACAAGTTGGAGTTTGCAGCGACGGCTAGGCGAAAAGGGACTGACCTTTTCTGCTCTGGTCGAAAAGGTGCGCCAGGAACTGGCCCAGTATTACCTGACTCGGACCAGCTTACCCATCTCTGAACTCGCCCTTCTGCTTGGCTATTCAGAAACCAGTGCCTTCTCGCGCGCTTTCCGGCGTTGGCATGGGGCAAGCCCGAAACAGTGGCGCAAGTCTGATGCGTGATCGATCGGCATCTCAGGACGCGATGCCGCCGCCAAAGCGCTAATTTTTGAAAATGTCCGGCTTTCGTTCATGGCTATCAGCGAAGCGCGACCTGGGCGAGTCCGTCGTTCAAATATCGCCGGCATAGATCAACGCTCTGCTTTGCCCAGTTCGGCCCAAGGTTGCGGACTTGCTGGGTATCAGCATGGGTCCCGGTCCACGCCAGAAGCTGGATGCGCCGCTGAATGATGAAGGTCGGAATCATGGCAATGTCATATGCTCCCAAGCGACTAACCGCTGCGTAACCGGCCAGCCAATGTTCGATCCAGCTATTCAGTCGATCATGGTGCTCGTAGAAGCTCAGGGCTGAGGCTAGGTCATGCATGTACCAGCCAAAGCCGCAGTCATCGAAATCGATAACGTGCGTGTGATCGTGATCGACCAATAAATTGGCCAAACGCAAATCGGCATGAATCAAACCGTAACGCCTGGCGTCCTGACCATAGCTCGCCAGCTCGCTCTCCACGCGTAACAACACCTCCTCGATCAAACCATGTGCGCTGCTGTCCAGATTAACCGCATCTCTCCAGTTGCCCCAGTGTCCCTCGGGGCCGACCATGCTTTGGTGGTTCCAGACAATTCGGCGAAAGTCGGCAGGACGCTGCCATTGCTGGCTGTGCTGATGCAGCTTTGCGGTTATGGCGCCCAGCCGCATGAAGGCACTGAGATCGATATCTGCCGTGGGCTCGGTCCCGGTGACCCAGTTGAACAGTACTAGATTAAGTTTCTTGCCAGCATCCACCTCAGCACTCTGCACATAGCGCCCATCCAGACCAATGATAGGGCGCGGTACTCGAATGCCTGAAGCTTGCAGGGCGCTCAGCCAGTCCAGTTCGCTCTCGATATCGTCCTTGTGGTGATACCCCAGCTTGTGCACGCGCAAGGCATAACGATGCCCGCTCGGTGTATCGATACGAAACGTAGCGTTCTCAGAGTGACACAGCAGTGTTACTTGCCCTTGCACATGAGGCGGGTAGCAGAGGGCGAGTGTGCGAGTCGCCACATCGTGCAGGGTCTGAAGGCCGATTTTTTCTTGTTGTTCGGTTCTCATATTTTCAGCTCCAGCGTGCTGAGGAAGTCAGCATCAGAATGGAGAGACTGTCCCGGGTGTGCTTGACCTTTGGAGGGGCGAATCTGACTGCAGAGGACAATTACGAGATCCAAGGTGAGAAGTTGACCGCAGCGCAGTTAACGAATCTGCAAAGGTCAAGTCGCGCAAACAAACCAGCGGCACTATTGCCAACACGCATCTGCGATCCGGATGTCGCTTTCGGTACTTCTTGCACGCCTAGCGAGGTCGTTCAGCATGTTGAAAACCAATGCTTTTTCGCCGGAAAGCAATAGCGCAGTCTCGCCGCGCACCCGCGAGATGATCGAGCGTCGGCACCGTTTGCTCGGCCCAGGCTATCAACTGTTCTATCAGAACCCCCTACACCTGGTGCGCGGTGAAGGTGTCTGGGTCTACGATGTCGATGGGCAACGCTACCTGGACGTCTATAACAACGTACCGTCGGTTGGGCATTGCCATCCGCACGTTGTCGAGGCCTTATGTCGCCAGGCGCGCCTGCTCAATACGCACACTCGTTACCTGGACGACAATATCCTCGACTTCGCAGAGAAACTGCTGGGCACCATGCCCACCGAATTGAGCCAGGCGACGTTCACCTGCACCGGCAGCGAGGCCAACGACTTGGCAGTGCGTATCGCCCGTGAATACACCGGCGGCACGGGTGTGATCGTGACCCGTTACGCCTATCACGGGCTTACCGCCAGTATTGCCGAACTCTCCTCTTCGCAGTTTTCGCAGATCGCGGCGAGCCCTGATGTGCGTACGGTTGAGGCACCGATACATAACCCTGAAAACCCCGAGGAAGTCGGCAGACGTTTCGCTGCCGATGTGCGTGCGGCGCTGGCCGATATGCGCAGCCACGGTATAAGGCCTGCGGCACTGCTGCTGGATTCATTCTTCACCAGCGATGGCGGTTTTTTCGAACCGTCCGGTTTTTTGTGCGAAGCCGTCGAGGCCGTGCGAGAGGCCGGCGGCCTGTATATCGCCGATGAAGTCCAGCCCGGCTATGGGCGCTCGGGGCGTCATATGTGGGGCTTTCAGTGCCATGGCCTGGTTCCGGACATCGTCACCCTGGGTAAGCCGATGGGGAATGGCCACCCCGTCGCTGGTATCACAGTCAAGCCGCAGATCCTGGAGCGTTTCGCCAACGAGTCCGGCTATTTCAATACCTTTGCTGGTAACCCGGTCTCGTCCGCTGTCGGCTTGGCGGTACTGGAAGTGATCGAGCGAGAGAGTCTCATTGCCAATGCCCACGAGTCCGGCAAGTTCATGCTCGACGGCCTCAAACGTTTGGCTATACGCCACCCGGTGATTGGTGATGTGCGCGGCATGGGGCTGTATCTGGGCGTCGACTTCACTGCTCCAGATGGCGCGCCTGATGCCGCGACCGCTGCAAAAGTGGTCAACGGATTAAGAGAGGAGCACGTGTTGATCGGCGCTGCCGGCCCGCACGTCAATACTCTCAAGATTCGCCCACCACTGGTATTCCAGCGCGAGCATACAGAAATCTTTCTGAACACCTTGGAGGGCGTACTCGAGCAACTCTGACCGGCGCAGCGCTACTGCGCCCGACAATCACAACAACAACGTCATGGAGAACACCATGATCTATGCGAAACCCGGAACCCCCGATGCTCTCTTCAAACTCAAGTCGCAATACGGTAACTATATCGGAGGCGCGTTCGTGCCTCCGGTCAAGGGCCAGTACTTCAGCAATACCAGCCCGGTCGATGGCTCGGTAATCGGCGAATTTCCGCGCTCCAATGCCGCCGATGTCGACAAGTCGCTGGACGCCGCACATGCCGCCGCCGATGCCTGGGGCCGCACCAGCGTGCAGGAGCGTTCGCACATCCTGCTGAAGATCGCCGACCGCATCGAAGCCAACCTCGAGCAGCTGGCCGTGGCCGAAACCTGGGACAACGGCAAGGCCGTGCGCGAAACCCTCAATGCTGACGTGCCCCTGGCCGCCGACCATTTCCGCTACTTCGCCGGCTGTATCCGCGCACAGGAAGGCAGCACTGCCGAGATCAACGACGGCACCGTGGCCTACCACTTCCACGAGCCGCTGGGCGTGGTCGGGCAGATCATCCCGTGGAACTTCCCGCTGCTGATGGCCGCCTGGAAACTTGCCCCGGCGCTGGCCGCCGGCAACGCCATCGTGCTCAAGCCGGCCGAGCAGACCCCGCTGTCGATCACCCTGCTGGCGGAAATCATCGGCGACCTGCTGCCGCCTGGCGTGCTCAACATCGTCCAGGGCTTCGGCCGCGAGGCCGGTGAAGCGCTGGCCACCAGCAAGCGCATCGCCAAGATCGCCTTCACCGGCTCCACCCCGGTCGGTTCGCACATCATGAAATGCGCGGCCGAGAACATTATTCCGTCTACCGTCGAACTGGGCGGCAAATCGCCGAACATCTTCTTCGCCGACATCATGAGTGCCGAGCCGGCGTTCATCGAGAAGGCTGCCGAAGGCCTGGTGCTGGGCTTCTTCAATCAGGGCGAAGTGTGCACCTGCCCGTCGCGGGCGCTGGTGCAGGAGTCGATCTACGACGCCTTCATGGCCGAGGTGATGAAGAAGATCAAGCAGATCAAGCGCGGCAACCCGCTGGACACCGACACCATGGTCGGCGCCCAGGCCTCGCAGCAGCAGTTCGACAAGATCCTCAGCTACCTGGAAATCGCTCAGCAGGAGGGTGCCCAGGTGCTCACCGGCGGTGGCGTAGAGAAGCTCGAAGGCGACCTGGCCAGCGGTTACTACATCCAGCCGACCCTGCTCAAGGGCAGCAACCAGATGCGCGTGTTCCAGGAAGAGATCTTCGGCCCGGTGATCGGTGTGACCACCTTCAAGGACGAAGCCGAAGCCCTGGCCATTGCCAACGACACCGAGTTCGGCCTCGGTGCCGGCGTGTGGAGCCGCGACATCAATGTCGCCTACCGCATGGGCCGTGCGATCAAGGCCGGCCGTGTATGGACCAACTGCTACCACCTGTACCCGGCGCACGCGGCCTTCGGCGGTTACAAGAAGTCCGGTGTAGGCCGCGAAACCCACAAGATGATGCTCGACCACTATCAGCAGACCAAGAACCTGCTGGTGAGCTACGACATCAATCCGCTGGGCTTCTTCTGAAGACTGGCATAGCCACTCCCTGAACGCCTTACGCCGCCGTGCAGGTGCGCGGGGGCCGTCATGAAGAGGACCCTGATCATGTCCATTCAACAAGAACAAACCGTCAGCCACGTGCGCGGTGTCGGAACTGAACGTGTCGATGCGCAATATTTCCAGAGCCGGCAGTTGAAGCAAGGTGCAGCGGGATGGATGCTGCTAATCGGCCTGGGGGTTGCCTATGTCATATCGGGTGACTTTGCCGGCTGGAATTTCGGTCTGGCTCAAGGCGGGTGGGGCGGCATGTTCCTCGCCACCTTGCTAATGGCAGCCATGTACTTGTGTATGTGCTTCTCCATGGCCGAGTTGTCTTCGATGATTCCTACCGCAGGTGGCGGTTACGGCTTCGTGCGCACGGCTTTCGGGCACTGGGGCGGGTTCTTCGCGGGCACGGCGATCCTCATGGAGTACGCCATCGCGCCGGCAGCTATCGCGGTGTTCATCGGTGCCTACTGTGAATCATTGTTCGGCGTCGGTGGCTGGCCGATCTATCTGGCGTTCTACACAGTGTTCATCGGTATCCACGTGCTCGGTGCGGGAGAGGCCCTGAAGGTGATGTTCGTCATTACTGCAGTGGCAGCCATCGCGCTTGGCCTGTTCATCGTGGTGTTGATCCCGCACGTCGATATCGCCAACCTGTTCGATATCCCGCTAACCGAAGTCAAGGGCGCCAGCAGCTTTCTGCCATTTGGCTATGTCGGAATCTGGGCTGCAATTCCCTACGCGATGTGGCTTTTTCTCGCCGTGGAAGGTGTCGCTTTAGCCGCAGAGGAAACAAAGAACCCCACACGCGACCTGCCACGCGGCTTGATCGGCTCGATGCTGGTGTTGCTGATATTCGCCGCGCTGATCCTCCTGGTAGGTCCGGGGGCAGCGGGTGCCAAGGCGCTGATGGATTCTGGCAACCCGCTGGTGGCGGCCCTGGAGGCGGTGTATGGGGGTTCGACCTGGATGAGTCAGTTCATCAACTTGGTTGGATTGGCGGGGCTGATCGCCAGTTTCTTCTCGGTGATCTATGCCTATTCGCGGCAGATCTTTGCCCTGTCGCGAGCGGGCTACCTGCCACGCAAGCTGTCGCTCACCAATCGCAACAAAGCGCCGGTATACGCATTGGTAATACCGGGGTTCATCGGCTTCGGTCTGTCGCTGACGGGGCAGGGCGACCTGCTGATTCTGGTCGTGGTGTTTGGCGCGACGCTGTCCTACGTATTGATGATGGCGGCGCATATCTCTCTGCGCATCCGGCGGCCAGACATGCAGCGCCCTTATCGCACGCCTGGCGGCATCGTCTCGTCCTCATTCGCTCTGGTGCTGGCAGCAGTCGCCCTGGTCGCCGGCTTCCTGGTTGATCCGAAAGTGATGTTGGGCACGGCGGCTGTCTACGCTTTGTTCATTGCCTACTTCGCGCTATACAGCCGTCACCATCTGGTGTCCGGCACACCAGAGGAAGAGTTCGCGGCTATTCAGAAAACCGAAGAAACGCCGCATTAGCCGCCAGGCGAGGCCTAACAGAACCTGACTCAGAGCTAACAATCAGCCACCGAAGGCTGGCCGCGCAAGCGCTTGATGGCTGCCCTTCCTACAGGAGAATCTTATGTCGATTTTCGAAACGGGCCTGGCGCCCTTGGCGGTTAATCACAAAGCACTGTCGCCGCTGAGCTTCATCGAGCGCACCGCTGCTGTCTACGGACAATACCCCGCGGTCATCCACGGCGTTATCCGACGCAACTGGCAAGACACCTACGAGCGTTGCCAGCGTCTTGCCAGTGCGCTCAGCCGCAGGGGCATCGGCAAGGGCGATACGGTGGCGGTTATGCTGCCCAACATCCCGGCGATGCTCGAAGTGCACTTTGGCGTGCCTATGATCGGTGCGGTGCTTAACACGCTGAATGTACGCCTCGATGCGCCGGCGATTGCCTTCATGCTCGAACACGGCGAGGCGAAGGTATTGATCACTGATCGCGAGTTCCACACCGTGATCCGTCAGGCCTTGAGTTTGCTGGCCACTCCGCCACTGGTGATTGATGTCGATGACCCGGAGTACGCCGCGGGTGAGGCTGTCAGTGAGCTGGATTACGAAGCGTTGCTGGCCGAAGGTGATCCACAGTTCGCCTGGCAGTGGCCGGACGACGAATGGCAGGCCATCTCGCTCAACTACACGTCCGGCACCACCGGCAACCCCAAAGGTGTGGTCTACCACCACCGCGGCGCCTATCTCAACGCGCTGGGCAATCAGATGACCTGGGCTATGGGGCACCACCCGGTGTACCTGTGGACCCTGCCGATGTTCCACTGTAATGGCTGGTGTTATCCCTGGACGGTTACCGCGCTAGCTGGTACCCACATTTTCCTGCGTCGGGTCGAGCCGCAGAAGGTGCTGAGTTTGATTCGCGAGCATCGCGTCAGTCACCTCTGCGGGGCGCCAATCGTGCTCAATGCATTGGTCAATTTGCCGGATGCAGACAGGGCGCTCATCGGACATCCCGTCGATGCCATGGTGGCTGGTGCTGCGCCGCCGGCGAAGGTCATTGGCGCGGTTGAGGAGATGGGAATCAAGGTCACTCATGTTTACGGGCTCACAGAAGTCTACGGGCCGGTGACGGTGTGCGCGTGGCATGACCAGTGGGATGAAAAAACGCTCGACGAGCGCGCCAGGATCAAAGCGCGCCAGGGTGTGCGTTATCCGACGCTCGAAGGTTTGATGGTGGCCGATTCGCAAACCTTGCAGCCCGTACCGAGCGACGGGATCACCATGGGCGAGGTCTTCATGCGTGGCAATACGGTGATGAAGGGTTATTTGAAAAACCCTGATGCGACCCGCGAGGCTTTTACTGGAGGTTGGTTCCACACCGGCGATCTAGCGGTGCGGCACCCGGACGGCTATATCGAAATCCGGGATCGGCTGAAGGACATCATCATCTCCGGCGGTGAAAATATTTCCACCATCGAGATCGAGGGTGTTCTCTATCGCCATCCTGCGGTGCTGGAGGCTGCAGTAGTAGCCCGGCCGGACGAGAAGTGGGGAGAAGTACCCTGCGCGTTCATCGCCCTTAAGGACGGGAGTGCGGACGCTCGGGAGGAGGACATCATTGAGTTTTGCCGCCAGCACTTGGCCAGTTACAAGTTGCCTAAAACCGTGGTGTTTCGCGATCTGCCGAAAACCTCAACGGGTAAAATCCAGAAATACTTACTGCGAGACTGGGTCAGGGCGCTCTGATGAAGCAGCACCGCTGCGGATGCGTCAACGACACAACGGGTAAATAAGGCTGTTCTCTAGAGGCGTTCTGCCTTGAGGGAAGTGATGTCCGAAGCTGTTGCGACACATCTGAGCAAGACCTTCGTTCAATCAGGTAGTAGTAGTTGGGATGCAGAGCCTGGCATAGACATTGGGTCGAATAGCTTGTTTAGAGGTGGCGGCAACAGGCGAACCTCAAACGACTCTTCGGCAATGTTCGCGACAGTCTTTCTTGGGCTGTCGCGCTCGATCCTTGTCTGACCGCTTCAGTGTGATTTTTTGATTAGCACTGGTTGTTCATGCTCCTTCGAGGGGGCAGCAAGCCTACAGCCTCATTGCAGCGGTTCCAGCGCGAAGCGCTATGCCTCAACAGGCCTGCTCCGCACTTCACACCTTCTGAAGTGATCGCCGCAACCTGATACAAGCGCCGCAGAATCATCCAAGCCAAGGGGGAATCTCCTCTGCAAGAGTTATTTGACCACCCGGCGGCAGTGGCCTGCTGGATGCGTTAATGACCATCGACAGATCGACAGGTAACCGCTATGAGCAATCCAAAAACCGAAGTCCTCACCCCCCTCAACAGCCAGCTGATCTTCATCGACCAGCAGCCGCAGATGGCCTTCGGTGTGCAGAGCATCGACCGCCAGACCCTGAAGAACAACACCGTTGGCCTGGCCAAGGCGGCGAAGATTTTCAACGTGCCGACCATCATCACCACGGTCGAGACCGAAAGCTTCTCCGGCCACACCTACCCCGAGCTGCTCGCGGTGTTCCCCGATGCGCCGTTGCTGGAGCGCACTTCGATGAACTCCTGGGACGACCAGAAAGTGCGTGACGCGCTGAAAAAGAACGGCCGCAACAAGATCATCGTCTCCGGCCTGTGGACCGAGGTGTGCAACACCACCTTCGCGCTCTCTGCCATGCACGATGCCGGTTACGAGATCTACATGGTCGCCGACGCCTCCGGCGGCACCTCTCAGGCGGCCCACGATTATTCCATGCAGCGCATGATCCAGGCCGGCGTGGTGCCGGTGACCTGGCAGCAAGTGTTGCTGGAATGGCAGCGTGACTGGAAGAACCGCGATACCTATGACGCCGTCATGGCCTTGGTCAAGGAGCACTCCGGTGCCTACGGCATGGGCGTCGACTACGCCTACACCATGGTCCACAAGGCGCCCGAGCGCGTGCAGCACGGCCCGGTTCTGGCGCCGGTGGCGGCGCCCATCTGAGCCAAGACGGCGGAAACGCCTCCGACTCGACCAGTGGCGCGCATTGGTGCGCGTCGCTGGATCGGCAAAACCAAGGCCTCGATCAGAGTTGCCAGCATGAGAGAGATGCAAGCGGACACCGTCACCCTGGTGGTGCGCCATCAGGTTCGTCCCAACCACGTGCCACATTACGAAGCTTGGTTGCGTCGCGTCATCGCTGCTGCCAGCCAGTGCCCCGGCCATCTCGGTGTCGACGTGGTACGCAGCCGTCAGCCCTGCGTGGCGCAGTTCACCTGTGTGCTGCGCTTCTCCAGCCTGCAGCAGCTGCAGAGTTGGATCGATTCTGAACAAAGGCATCAGTTGATCTCTGAGGTTGAGCCGTTGTTGCGCACCGGCGACCAGTTGGAGATCGCCCAAGGCAAGGAGTTCTGGTTCATACCAGAAGCCACGCAGATGCCGCCGCCAAGGTGGAAACAAGCCTGCGTCACCTTCCTAGTGATCCTGCCGCTGAGTGTGCTGGTGCCGCTGCTTTGGCAACCGTTGTTCCACCGTATCCCCTGGCTCGGCGGTTACGTGCCGAGCAACATTGTCATCACCCTGAGCATCGTCCTGCTTGTGGTGTACCTGTTCATGCCCATGGCCACGAGGCTGTTCGCCGCCTGGCTGAGCCCAACCGTAGATGAGGATCGATCATGAGTCAGGATCCCTCCGACCCGAAGCGCCGCCATTTCCTCGCCACCAGCAGCGTTCTCGGCGCCGCTGGAGCCATCTGGTCCGCCCTGCCTTTCGCAACCTTCGCCAGTACCTCTTCCATCCGCTCCCAAGGAGGCTCCATGAGCGCTGATCTGATCCTGTTCAACGGCCGTCTGCACACGGTCGATCCCGAAAAGCCACATGCCAGCGCCGTTGCCATCAAGGACGGCCGCTTCGTCGCGGTTGGCAGTGACGCCGAGGCCATGGCCATGCGCGGTGACGCGACCAAGATCGTCGATCTGCAAAAGCGCACGGTGATTCCGGGCCTGAACGACTCGCACCTGCACCTGATCCGCGGCGGGCTGAACTACAACCTGGAGCTGCGCTGGGAAGGCGTGCCGTCCGTTGCCGAAGCGCTGCGCATGCTCAAGGCCCAGGCCGACCGTACGCCGACGCCGCAGTGGGTGCGTGTGGTCGGTGGCTGGACCGAGTTCCAGTTCGCCGAGAAGCGCATGCCGACCCTGGAAGAGATCAACCGCGCGGCGCCGGATACGCCGGTATTCATCCTCCACTTGTACGACCGTGCGCTGCTCAACCGCGCCGCACTGCGCGCTGTGGGCTACGACAAGAACACCCCCAACCCGCCGGGCGGGGAGATTCAGCGCGACGCCAACGGCAACCCCACCGGCATGCTGATTGCCCGCCCCAACGCGATGATCCTCTACGCCACCCTGGCCAAGGGGCCGAAGCTGCCGCTGGAATACCAGGTCAACTCGACCCGCCAGTTCATGCGCGAACTCAATCGCCTGGGCGTGACCAGCGCCA
>NZ_CALNWT010000025.1:0-8915 GCF_940789645.1 Pseudomonas sp. Marseille-Q0931
TCGGGAAGTAAAGTGCTTTGACCTCGGTGTTCACCCTGGATAAACCGTTTCATAGGCGACCCTTGCGATGAGATTCTCAGAAATCATAGCAAGGGTTTATCCGGGCGTTTTTACACACTCTGGGCCAGCAGCGGACAGTGAGTGGCAGCCCCGGGTAGGGCTGCCTGACGAAGCGTCAGATCACGCGTTTGATGCTGATGTAGTCGCCCTGAGTTCGCAGGGTGACGGTCACCGGTTTGCTAGTGCGATTACGCCAGAACCAACCGTGCTTGCCATCGAATGCGGCCTCCAGAACACCTGTATCTTCTGGCGTTGAGCGTCCCTTCCCGTAGCCGTGATAGAAGTCGCGCGGCGCGTTGTAAGGATCGCCGTGGGTATCGTAGTTAACGACGCCGCCATTGGCAGTCCAGCTGTAGTTCACCTTGGCACCTTGCTTCATTTCCAGCTTCACTTCGGCGCCCTGGTTCGGGCTCAAGGTGATGCTCATTTCATGCTGCAGGGCAGCCTGCTCAGGCGCAGCCGGTTGCTCCGGAGCGGGAATGACCTCGGCAGGAGTGGCCGGGGTAGTGGCAGGGGCTGCAGGTGCTGCGGCGATATTTTCAGCTGGCAGCGGAGTTGGCGTCTGAGCTGCGGCCTCATCGGCGCGGGCCTCTTCAGCCAGCTGGATCTTCACCTCACCCATCTGTGTGAGACCCAGTGCTCGGCCCACGCCAGTGGGATCGATCGCATACTCCGAAGGCATCACCACGGTAACCAGAAGCACGCAGGCAATGATTGCCGCGATGATCGTGGAGCGCAGTAGCTGTGCTGTCGAGGGGAGTTCGTTGAGGGTCGGAAGCTTGGTATTGAACATAAAAAGAATTCCTTACTGAGAGACGATCAGGCCGGTGATCTGGTAGCCCATGAGCAAGAAGCCGGCGCTCATCATGGCAACGTTGGCGGTGTAGGCATGGCGCCAGAAGCTGGCAGTACGTCGCCAGTAGCCCATCAGAATGAGAATGCCGCCAAGGGCCAGTAGCTGGCCGATCTCGACACCTACGTTGAAGGCAATCAGGTTGGCGATCAGGCCATCAGGAGAAATCTCGAACTCCTGGATCTTGGTGGCCAGACCGAAACCATGAAGCAGGCCGAAGATCAGCGTTGCTGCGCGGGTATCGGGCTGGTACCCAAACCAGCGCTGGAAGGCGCCGAGGTTATCCAGGGCCTTGTACACGACCGAAAAGCCGATGATCGCGTCGATCACATACGAGCTGATGCTGATGTTGCTAAGCACTCCAAAGAGCAGAGTGATCGAATGGCCAACTGCGAACAGCGTGACGTACAGCGCTACGTCCTTCAGACGGTAGAGAAAGAAGATCACGCCGAACAGGAACAGCAGATGGTCGTAGCCGGTGATCATGTGTTTGGCACCCATGTAGATGAAGGGCACCAACATCACGCCGGTACTTTCCTGGATGAAGCCCTTGTCTCCTTCGGGAACTCCGTGGGCCAGCGCCTCAGGCATGACTGCCATCAGTAGAGCGAGGGTAAGCAAGGGCAGAAAGAGTGATCGACGCAGGCGTGCGATCAGCGCCGTTGCCCTGCTTAGGGGAAGCGAATTCATAACGATTTCCTAGGCTGTAGTGGTCTGGGGCCGCGAGGCGGCCGGTTTCAGAGCACGAACCTAGAGCGTGGTGGCCGTTCGATCAGGTAGATCGGCACTTCAGGGACAATTGCCCGCAACGAGCTGGGAGGGGTTTCCCGCTCGGGGCGTGACAGTAGTGTCAACGCCGACCCGAGATAGGGGATCTCATGGCTATGGTCAGCTGCATGTTTGTGGCTCGGGAATGCCGGCGCGTCCACGTCATGGGAATGACCATGGGACACAGCGCCAGAGTAATCCCCCGGTATCAGCGGTGCTTTGATGGCGGCCAGCGAATGCCCTACCCAGGCCAATAGCAAGGCCAGTATCAATGCGATAACGGGTTTCTTCGAGGCACTAGGGCGAGCCATTTTCCTATGTCTTGCAGCTTGCAAAGGACCAACAGGGTCGTTTGACCGTATCCCCCCCGGGGGGATAGGATGCGAGCGTAAATCATCGAGGCATAGGACTCAAGGCATGAGCGATCACGAACACAGCCATGGCCACCGACACCAAAGCCACAGCGATGTCATGAAGCGCCTGAAACGCGCCGAGGGCCATCTGCGCAGCATCATCACCATGATCGAGGATGGCCGTGAGTGCGTGGATATCGCGCAGCAGCTGCATGCCGTGGAGAAGGCCGTATGCCAGGCCAAGCGCACTCTGATTCAAGATCACATCGATCACTGCCTGGAGCACACGATGGACGCCCTCGCTACTGGCGAGCGCACCTCCCTTGAAGACTTCAAGCAGATCACGAAGTACCTGTAGGTATCACCATGTCGAGCTTTGCCGAATTGCTGCAGCAGGGTGCGTCTCACGCCTGGCTGTACTTCCCCAGCGCCATCCTCCTAGGGGCATTGCATGGCCTGGAGCCAGGCCACTCGAAGACCATGATGGCGGCCTTCATCGTAGCCATCCGCGGCACCGTGAAGCAGGCGGTATTGCTGGGGCTGGCGGCAACCATTTCGCACACCGCGGTGGTCTGGCTGGTGGCCATGGGCGGCATGTATCTGGGCCAGAACCTGAATGCTGAAACGACTGAACCCTATTTCCAGCTCGCGTCCGCCGCGATCATCATCACCATCGCGCTCTGGATGCTGTGGCGAACCTGGCGTGGCGAACAGATGTGGCGTTTCGAAGAAGGTGATCATGCGCATGATCACCACCATGACGAGCTTCGCCGAATCGATACCGGACACGGGCGAATCGAACTCTCGATCTTCGAGGAAGGGGTTCCCCCGCGCTGGCGTCTGCGCACTCTGACTGGTCACTCTTGGCCAGCAGAAGACGTGAATCTGTCGACGACGCGTCCTGATGGGACAGCTCAGCTGTTCCGCTTTGTGCATCGCGGCGAATACCTGGAATCGGTCGCGGAAATTCCAGAGCCTCATCAGTTCACCGCGCGTCTGAGCCTTGGCCACGCGGGCCATTCGCACGACTATGACCTCGATTTCCATGAGCACGACCACGGCCACGACCATTCCGATCTGCAGGGCCTGGAGCTGTCGCTGGAGGGATACCAGGATGCCCATGAGCGAGCCCACGCCAACGACATCCGCAACCGCTTCAATAACCGCAACGTCACTACAGGCCAGATCATCCTGTTCGGCCTTACCGGAGGACTGATCCCCTGTCCTGCCGCGATTACGGTGCTGTTGCTATGCCTGCAGGTGAAGGAAGTCGCACTCGGGGCTGTTCTGGTGCTGTGCTTTAGTGTCGGCCTGGCGTTGACGCTGGTATCCGTCGGCGTAGCTGCTGCGGTGGGCGCTCGCCAGGCCTCCAACCGGTGGCCATGGCTGGGAGCGGTCGCGCGTCGCGCGCCCTACCTCTCGAGCATGCTCATTATTGGGGTCGGTATCTACGTCGGTGTTCATGGCTGGATCGGTCTGACCGCCTAAATGTGGGAGCTATCAGGCTACCTGGGCCTACTCCTCGCGGCCTTCAGTGCCGCGACTTTGATCCCTGCACAGTCCGAGGCAGTGCTCACCGGCCTGCTGATAAGTGGCAACTACTCGGTGGTCATGCTGTTGGTGGTGGCTACGGCAGGAAACGTTCTGGGTTCCGCGCTCAACTGGCTGCTCGGTCTCTACATTGAGCGCTATCGGCACAGACGCTGGTTCCCGGTCAGTGACGACAAGCTGGCCCGCGCGCAGCGGGCCTACCACCGCTACGGCCGTTGGTCACTGCTGCTGAGCTGGGTACCGATCATTGGCGACCCGCTGACCCTGATTGCCGGTGTCATGCGCGAACCCTTCTGGAGCTTCTTTTTGATCGTGCTGCTGGCCAAGGCGGCTCGATACCTGGTGCTCACCGTGGTGACCCTCGGGATCATGGGGTAATGCGCTCGACCAGCCTGGATCTCGTCAAATGGCTCGCCATGCTGACAATGGTCATAGACCACCTGCGCTATCTCTGGCCCGAAGCAACAGCATGGCTTTTCGTGGTTGGACGCTTCGCCTTTCCGCTGTTCTGCCTTGGCATCGCCGCCAATGTGTCGCGTTCCCACCCAGGAGATCTGTACAGCGAAAATAACTTTCGCTACTTGAGTTGGATTCTGGCCTTCAGCCTCATATCCGAGATGCCGTATCGGGCGCTGTCCGAGATGAGCAATACGCTGAATGTGATGCCGACACTGATGTTGGGGCTCATAGTTGCTTGGAGCGTCCATCACAGCGATCGTACAGGCTTGGTGCTGGGGCTATTCACGCTGACCGTTTCGATAGTGCTGCATGATCGGCTGATGTACGGCGCGTTTGGCGTCCTGCTGCCGGCGACCATGGTGCTGGCAGTGCAGCGCCCCTGGATTACCTGGCTCATACCTGCAGTCTTCAGCGTGTTGGCCAATAGCCGTGACGGCTGGATCGGAGCTGGTCCCTTTGGCACCTGGTGGGCCATGGCCACGACCTTTGCGGCTCCGCTGGTTGGCCTGTGGCTATTGCGGCAGAAAATCACCCAACACATATGGCCAGTGGGGCGCTGGGGTTACTACTTCTACCCCGGCCATCTAGCGGTGCTGGCGTTGCTTCGTGTGGCTCTCTGACCGATCGATCAAAATTCCCTTGCTCAATGCAGGCCTTTTGCCATAATCCGGAGCGTGACCTAGATCACATATAAGAGCCAATCGAAACGGAGTTTGAACATGAAGAAGCTTTCTGCCGCCCTGATCGCCACCGTGATTGCCCTGTCCTCCGCCGCTGCCATTGCCCATAGCGGCGGTACCGACTCGAAGGGCTGCCATACCAACCACTCCACAGGGGCGTACCACTGCCATTGATTAAGGCAGCGCTGGTCGCCTCTCGCGAGGCGGCCAGAACCAGATGGCTAGACCAAATCGCACACCGGCTGCTTGGCTTCACGCCACCCTGCAAAGCCGTCGACGAGATACCGCGCATCCAGTCCCATCGCCCAGAGAGTAGCGGCACTCCCTTGGCTGATTTCATGCCCATGCGCGCAGTAAAGAATCACGGGGCGATCCCGTGGCACCTGATCCTTCCAGGAAAAAAGCAGTTCGGGGTCCTGCCATTTCGCGTTGGCGATCTGTGCCCCGTCGGCGTTGCGCACGATGGCTCGGCGCACATCGAGCAGCTCAAAGCTGCGACCTGCAGCCTGCCACTCAGCGAGCTCGCGAATCGATATGCGCTCCATAACCCCTCCCTAACGCAGCAGGTGGATAGCCAATCCCACAAGAGCACATCCCACCAACACTTGGATGACTCCACGCTTGAAGCGGAACAGCGCCACCGCGGCACCGACAGCGATCAACGCCGAGGGCCAGTCGAAGCTGCCTGCAAAGCCCTCAGGCCACAGCACGTGATAACCGAAGAACAGCGCGAGGTTGAGGATGACGCCTACCACCGCGGCAGTAATGCCGGTCAACGGAGCGGTGAACTTCAGCTCGTTGTGCGTGGACTCCACCAGCGGCCCGCCGGCGAGGATGAACAGGAACGAGGGCAGGAAGGTAAACCAGGTTACGAGGCTGGCCGCCACGGCACCGGCAAGGAATGCCTGCTCTGGCCCGAAGACCTGGTGCACATAGGCGCCAACGAACCCCACGAACGCCACCACCATGATCAGCGGCCCCGGGGTGGTCTCGCCCAATGCCAGGCCATCGATCATCTGGGTGGGTGTCAGCCAGCCGTAATGGCCTACCGCGCCCTGATAGACATACGGCAGTACTGCATAAGCGCCGCCGAAGGTGAGTAGAGCGGCCTTGGTAAAGAACCACCCCATCTGGGCCAGGGTGCCCTCCCAACCATACAGGACGGTCAGCAGCCCCATAGGCAAGGCCCACAGCACGGCGCCTACTCCAACCAGCAGAGCTAGGTGCGACCAGCGGAAGCGCGCATGCGCCGGCGGTGGCGTGTCGTCGTCGATCAACGCCGGCCCATAGGACTGTTTGGATGCCCCATGCCCACCACCGACGCTGAACTTGTCAGGTGCATACCGCCCGCCCAGATAGCCGATAAGAGCGGCCCCCAGAACGATCAAGGGGAAAGGGATATTGAGCGCAAAGATCGCCACAAAGGAGGCTGCAGCGATAGCCCAAAGCCAGTTGTTCTTCAGCGCGCGTGAACCGATACGGTGGGCAGCCTGCACAACGATGGCGGTGACGGCGGGCTTGATGCCGTAGAACAATCCCGCCACCACAGGCACTTCGCCGAAAGCGATGTAGACCCAGGACAGGGCAATCAGGATGAACAGTGAGGGCAGCACGAACAGTGCGCCGGCGATCACCCCACCCCAGGTGCGATGCATGAGCCAGCCAATATAGGTAGCCAACTGCTGAGCCTCCGGGCCTGGCAGGAGCATGCAGTAGTTCAATGCATGCAGAAAGCGGCGCTCCGAGATCCAGCGCCGCCTCTCCACCAGTTCCTGGTGCATGATCGAGATCTGCCCAGCCGGGCCACCGAAGCTGATGAAACCGAGTTTCAGCCAGAACAGAAATGCCTCGAATAGGCCAACTTTCTCTACCCTGCCCTGGTCTTGCTCAGTCGCTTGCATAGCTGTCTCACTCATCACTCTGTCCTTCCTTGCTGAATGCAGCCAGCAACCCATCGAAGATGGCGCAGGCCGCAGCCAATAACTGATCGTCGTTCTCGATGCTGGCTCGCAGTCCAGCCAGTACGCGCTCTACACCTGTCGCTTCTGTGGGTTGCGCGCCCCCCACATCCAGGTAATGAACCAGTGCCCCTAAGCGCTGCAGCCCTGGAGCCTCCAGCCCGAAGCTAGCCATAAGGGTCTCGAAGGTGACCTTGTTGCCGACATGGCTGAACCGGGCACCATCAAAATCGAACCCAAGTGCTTCCGCAGGACATGCATCAGGAGAGGGAAGCCAGAGGATGCTGGCACCTGGATCGATGAAGCGGCGGATCAGCCAGGCGCTGGCCAGGCGGTCTACCCAGGGGCGCTGGCGAGTCGCCCAGGTTCGCCCTTCGTAGTCCCGCGGATCGAGCTGCTCGATGGCTTGCTCATGGCTGGTGGGCTCATCCTTGCAAAGCGCCCGGTTGATGGCCACTTCGAGATCACGCAGCAGCGCGTCTGTCTGTTGCAAAGGTTCGCCCGGAAAGAAGTCGATCGACTGGATCTGAGCGAACGACTTGCGCAACTTGCGGGCCTGGCGAGCAGTCGCCAGTGCATTCTCAGGAGTCAGCTGGGCCAGTTGGGGCTCAACCTCCGAGCGCAACCTGGCGTAGTCGTCGCCACGATCAAAGAGAGGTATGAAGCGCTCACCCTGGGGATCAGTGACCGGCAGGAGCGACGCCGAGCCACCGCTATCCAGCACGTCACGCTCGACGGACTCCAGTACCTCACGACTAGCCGAGCCATCTGGCAGGAGATAAACCCCATCGCGTAGCACCGCAGCCCCAGCGCTTTTCAACGTGCGCCAAGCGCGCATTCGCTCGGCGGCATTTGCCGTAGGCAGTGCCATCACGAGACATAGCCAATTAATCAATGTAACGATCTCACGAAATTTGTTCGATTGCTACATTACCTAGAGGTTGCTGAATTGGGAACTGGGAAGTTAGCCCTGCTGGGCGGAGTGGTATGCGATTTTCGCCGCCTCCGATTCAGAATGTCCGCTTATGGCCGATTCAAGCCTGACGCGATAGACCGGACTCGGCCAAAAGCAGTCTTTGATTGGTGACCAAGCGGCCCTCGTGCGGGGGCAGTTATTAGGCCCAAAGGTCTCTAGGAAAGCCGGGGCTATTGATAGGGCCGGTTCACCTCTAGCATTGTGGTCAGGTGGTACTGATGAAGTCAGGTGGTGAGTCCACTCATGATCAACAGCGATGCACTCGGCCCTGCGAAAATTACATCGAGATTAGTGCCGGCTCAGTTAGCCGCGTGCTCAGAAAGCCCAGCTGGATCAATTACTCGAATATGCCGAAAACCGATCTTAATCAGTCCCGCCTTTTCCAGTTGTTTTAGCTGCCCGTTGATAGTCTGGCGGGAAGAACCAAGTATGGAGGCTAAATCCGCCTGAGAAACATTCAAAATAACTTCCTCAGAGCCTGTTGCCGGTGGTTGCAGCAACAACAGTTCTGCTAAACCTGTACGCAGCCGTTGCAGCGGCACGATCATCTGGCCATCGGCAAAGTGCCGCATAAAAGCGGCATAGCGCTTGGCAATAAAAAGTGTAATTGCCTTGCAATAGAGAGGTTCCTCTTCAAGGATTCGCTCGAATTGCTGCAGAGGCAGCATTAGTAATTGCACATTGGTATCGGCGATCACAGCCACATCGGCCTTTTCGCCTGTAATCAGGGCGAGGAAGTTGAACCAAAATCCTCTCTCGCCAATCATATAAAGCTTCTCCTCACCCTCGAATAGCAGCCGCGAAACCCGCACGCGCCCCTCAAGCACTACTGAGGCTGCAGTCGGTCGGCTGCCTTGGGCAGTGATCACCTGCCCTTTGCGATAGTGGCGCAATACGGAAGACTGGATGATTTTGTCTTGCACTTCCCCCGGCAAGCTTGCGAACCAGTCATCTGCCTCGCGCAGGCGGTAGATTGTCTGATGGGCTGCGTCATCTATGTTTTGCATTTGGAAACCTTGGAAACCTTGGAAACATCGATGTTGGGTCTTAACCACATTCGACAGTTTCCCAAGATATGGGATGCAGGGGAAGCCGAATTAACGGCTCGCAGCTAACAGCGGCACCACCCTATCGGCGATTTTCAAGGTAGTTGTCGCGTGAGCGTGTCACGCTGCCTTTGATGTTTGCTGCAGTACCGCTTCCCGCTCCGGGTTCAGGCACACGATTGGTGCCAGCACCCAGTTCCTGATGTTGCCG
>NZ_CALNWT010000026.1:0-5367 GCF_940789645.1 Pseudomonas sp. Marseille-Q0931
CAAAGAAGAAACCCCAGACCGCTTTAGCGATCTGGGGTTTCGTATAGGAGCTTGACGATGACCTACTCTCACATGGTGAAGCACCACACTACCATCGGCGATGCGTCGTTTCACTACTGAGTTCGGGATGGGATCAGGTGGTTCCAACGCTCTATGGTCGTCAAGCAATTCGGTTGGGATGTCGCGGTTAGGCGCTATCCCTTGGATACGTGATAGAGGCTTGTAGCTCTCGCAAATTTTCGGCTTTCTGTCGACTTCACCATCGACACCCTCTGCGTTGAGGGCAGATTGTTTGGGTGTTATATGGTCAAGCCTCACGGGCAATTAGTATTGGTTAGCTCAACGCCTCACAGCGCTTACACACCCAACCTATCAACGTCGTAGTCTTCGACGGCCCTTTAGGGAGCTCAAGGCTCCAGTGAGATCTCATCTTGAGGCAAGTTTCCCGCTTAGATGCTTTCAGCGGTTATCTTTTCCGAACATAGCTACCCGGCAATGCCACTGGCGTGACAACCGGAACACCAGAGGTTCGTCCAACCCGGTCCTCTCGTACTAAGGTCAGCCCCTCTCAAATCTCAAACGTCCACGGCAGATAGGGACCGAACTGTCTCACGACGTTCTAAACCCAGCTCGCGTACCACTTTAAATGGCGAACAGCCATACCCTTGGGACCGGCTTCAGCCCCAGGATGTGATGAGCCGACATCGAGGTGCCAAACACCGCCGTCGATATGAACTCTTGGGCGGTATCAGCCTGTTATCCCCGGAGTACCTTTTATCCGTTGAGCGATGGCCCTTCCATACAGAACCACCGGATCACTAAGACCTACTTTCGTACCTGCTCGACGTGTCTGTCTCGCAGTCAAGCGCGCTTTTGCCTTTATACTCTACGACCGATTTCCGACCGGTCTGAGCGCACCTTCGTACTCCTCCGTTACTCTTTGGGAGGAGACCGCCCCAGTCAAACTACCCACCATACACTGTCCTCGATCCGGATGACGGACCAGAGTTAGAACCTCAAGGTTGCCAGGGTGGTATTTCAAGGATGGCTCCATGAGAACTGGCGTCCCCACTTCAAAGCCTCCCACCTATCCTACACAAGCAAGCTCAAAGTCCAGTGCAAAGCTATAGTAAAGGTTCACGGGGTCTTTCCGTCTAGCCGCGGATACACTGCATCTTCACAGCGATTTCAATTTCACTGAGTCTCGGGTGGAGACAGCGCCGCCATCGTTACGCCATTCGTGCAGGTCGGAACTTACCCGACAAGGAATTTCGCTACCTTAGGACCGTTATAGTTACGGCCGCCGTTTACCGGGGCTTCGATCAAGAGCTTCGCTTGCGCTAACCCCATCAATTAACCTTCCGGCACCGGGCAGGCGTCACACCCTATACGTCCACTTTCGTGTTTGCAGAGTGCTGTGTTTTTAATAAACAGTCGCAGCGGCCTGGTATCTTCGACCGGCATGGGCTTACGCAGTAAATGCTTCACCCTCACCGGCGCACCTTCTCCCGAAGTTACGGTGCCATTTTGCCTAGTTCCTTCACCCGAGTTCTCTCAAGCGCCTTGGTATTCTCTACCTAACCACCTGTGTCGGTTTGGGGTACGGTTCCTAGTTACCTGAAGCTTAGAAGCTTTTCCTGGAAGCATGGCATCAACCACTTCGCGTTCTAAAAGAACACTCGTCATCAGCTCTCGGCCTTGATTTCCCGGATTTACCTAAGAAACCAGCCTACCACCTTAAACACGGACAACCAACGCCGTGCTGGCCTAGCCTTCTCCGTCCCTCCATCGCAGTAACTAGAAGTACGGGAATATTAACCCGTTTCCCATCGACTACGCATTTCTGCCTCGCCTTAGGGGCCGACTAACCCTGCGTCGATTAACGTTGCGCAGGAAACCTTGGTCTTTCGGCGTGCGAGTTTTTCACTCGCATTGTCGTTACTCATGTCAGCATTCGCACTTCTGATACCTCCAGCAAGCTTCTCAACTCACCTTCACAGGCTTACAGAACGCTCCTCTACCGCTCATCCAAAGGATGAACCCGTAGCTTCGGTGTATGGTTTGAGCCCCGTTACATCTTCCGCGCAGGCCGACTCGACTAGTGAGCTATTACGCTTTCTTTAAAGGATGGCTGCTTCTAAGCCAACCTCCTAGCTGTCTAAGCCTTCCCACATCGTTTCCCACTTAACCATAACTTTGGGACCTTAGCTGACGGTCTGGGTTGTTTCCCTTTTCACGACGGACGTTAGCACCCGCCGTGTGTCTCCCGTGCTGACACTTGCTGGTATTCGGAGTTTGCATCGGTTTGGTAAGTCGGGATGACCCCCTAGCCGAAACAGTGCTCTACCCCCAGCAGTGATACACGAGGCGCTACCTAAATAGCTTTCGAGGAGAACCAGCTATCTCCGAGCTTGATTAGCCTTTCACTCCGATCCACAGGTCATCCGCTAACTTTTCAACGGTAGTCGGTTCGGTCCTCCAGTCAGTGTTACCTAACCTTCAACCTGCCCATGGATAGATCGCCCGGTTTCGGGTCTATACCCAGCGACTAAAGCGCCCTATTAAGACTCGCTTTCGCTACGCCTCCCCTATTCGGTTAAGCTCGCCACTGAATATAAGTCGCTGACCCATTATACAAAAGGTACGCAGTCACCCAACAAAGTAGGCTCCCACTGCTTGTACGCATACGGTTTCAGGTTCTATTTCACTCCCCTCTCCGGGGTTCTTTTCGCCTTTCCCTCACGGTACTGGTTCACTATCGGTCAGTCAGTAGTATTTAGCCTTGGAGGATGGTCCCCCCATGTTCAGACAAGGTTTCTCGTGCCCCGTCCTACTCGATTTCATTGATAAGAGCGTTTCGTGTACGGGGCTATCACCCACTACGGCGGCACTTTCCAGAGCCTTCCACTACACTCAAATCAACTTAAGGGCTAGTCCCCGTTCGCTCGCCACTACTTAGGGAATCTCGGTTGATTTCTTTTCCTCAGGGTACTTAGATGTTTCAGTTCCCCTGGTTCGCCTCTTGCACCTATGGATTCAGTACAAGATACCTAGGTTATCCTAGGTGGGTTCCCCCATTCAGAGATCTCTGGATCACAGTCTGTTTGCCGACTCCCCAAAGCTTTTCGCAGGCTACCACGTCTTTCATCGCCTCTGACTGCCAAGGCATCCACCGTATGCGCTTCTTCACTTGACCATATAACCCCAAGCAATCTGGTTACTGTCTCAATCGTGAAGACGACATTCGCCGAAAATTTGCGTCTTGAGAACTACAAATTTTGCCTTGATTAACAACGTGCAGTGAAACACGCTGTTAGTCACTTCTATCACATATCCAAATTTTTAAAGAACGATTTTCTTACCGGTCAAAAGACCAGAAATCAGCACTCGACAGGATCACCCTGAAGCGCTCATTTCTGAACTCTTTACGATCAAGCTGTAATGGTGGAGCCAAGCGGGATCGAACCGCTGACCTCCTGCGTGCAAAGCAGGCGCTCTCCCAGCTGAGCTATGGCCCCGTAAGCATCTGCACCTGAATTGGTAGGTCTGGGCAGATTTGAACTGCCGACCTCACCCTTATCAGGGGTGCGCTCTAACCAACTGAGCTACAGACCTATAACAGGGTCGCCGCGTTACAGCATCGTCTTCTACAGTGAATCAAGCAATTCGTGTGGGAACTTATGAAGAAGCTGATGTCTTCGATTAAGGAGGTGATCCAGCCGCAGGTTCCCCTACGGCTACCTTGTTACGACTTCACCCCAGTCATGAATCACTCCGTGGTAACCGTCCCCCCGAAGGTTAGACTAGCTACTTCTGGAGCAACCCACTCCCATGGTGTGACGGGCGGTGTGTACAAGGCCCGGGAACGTATTCACCGTGACATTCTGATTCACGATTACTAGCGATTCCGACTTCACGCAGTCGAGTTGCAGACTGCGATCCGGACTACGATCGGTTTTATGGGATTAGCTCCACCTCGCGGCTTGGCAACCCTTTGTACCGACCATTGTAGCACGTGTGTAGCCCTGGCCGTAAGGGCCATGATGACTTGACGTCATCCCCACCTTCCTCCGGTTTGTCACCGGCAGTCTCCTTAGAGTGCCCACCATAACGTGCTGGTAACTAAGGACAAGGGTTGCGCTCGTTACGGGACTTAACCCAACATCTCACGACACGAGCTGACGACAGCCATGCAGCACCTGTGTCTGAGTTCCCGAAGGCACCAATCCATCTCTGGAAAGTTCTCAGCATGTCAAGGCCAGGTAAGGTTCTTCGCGTTGCTTCGAATTAAACCACATGCTCCACCGCTTGTGCGGGCCCCCGTCAATTCATTTGAGTTTTAACCTTGCGGCCGTACTCCCCAGGCGGTCAACTTAATGCGTTAGCTGCGCCACTAAAATCTCAAGGATTCCAACGGCTAGTTGACATCGTTTACGGCGTGGACTACCAGGGTATCTAATCCTGTTTGCTCCCCACGCTTTCGCACCTCAGTGTCAGTATCAGTCCAGGTAGTCGCCTTCGCCACTGGTGTTCCTTCCTATATCTACGCATTTCACCGCTACACAGGAAATTCCACTACCCTCTACCGTACTCTAGCTCGCCAGTTTTGGATGCAGTTCCCAGGTTGAGCCCGGGGCTTTCACATCCAACTTAACGAACCACCTACGCGCGCTTTACGCCCAGTAATTCCGATTAACGCTTGCACCCTTCGTATTACCGCGGCTGCTGGCACGAAGTTAGCCGGTGCTTATTCTGTCGGTAACGTCAAAACAGCAAGGTATTAACTTACTGCCCTTCCTCCCAACTTAAAGTGCTTTACAATCCGAAGACCTTCTTCACACACGCGGCATGGCTGGATCAGGCTTTCGCCCATTGTCCAATATTCCCCACTGCTGCCTCCCGTAGGAGTCTGGACCGTGTCTCAGTTCCAGTGTGACTGATCATCCTCTCAGACCAGTTACGGATCGTCGCCTTGGTGAGCCATTACCTCACCAACTAGCTAATCCGACCTAGGCTCATCTGATAGCGCAAGGCCCGAAGGTCCCCTGCTTTCTCCCGTAGGACGTATGCGGTATTAGCGTTCCTTTCGGAACGTTATCCCCCACTACCAGGCAGATTCCTAGGCATTACTCACCCGTCCGCCGCTAAATCAGGGAGCAAGCTCCCTTCATCCGCTCGACTTGCATGTGTTAGGCCTGCCGCCAGCGTTCAATCTGAGCCATGATCAAACTCTTCAGTTCAATACTGCTTGGGTTTTGAGAAAACCCTAAACCTGGCTCAGCAATCGCAAATCTCTCTATTACTAAAGAGGTAACTCTCGAATTAACGAGTGTTGCTTTGTGATGCTGATAATCAGTTGACTATCAG
>NZ_CALNWT010000027.1:0-1666 GCF_940789645.1 Pseudomonas sp. Marseille-Q0931
TGGCCCAGAGTGTGTAAAAACGCCCGGATAAACCCTTGCTATGATTTCTGAGAATCTCATCGCAAGGGTCGCCTATGAAACGGTTTATCCAGGGTGAACACCGAGGTCAAAGCACTTTACTTCCCGAAAGTCTCGACGACTACGTCAGCGATACCAATTCGGTACGTGTGGTCGATGTCTTCGTCGACGAACTCGACCTAGCCACGCTAGGTTTTGATGGCGTCATTCCAGCCGAAACCGGAAGACCGGCTTACCACCCTGCGATCCTTCTGAAGATCTATATCTACGGCTATCTAAACCGCATTCAATCAAGCCGGCGTCTTGAGCGAGAAGCTCAGCGCAATATCGAACTCATGTGGTTAACCGGGCGATTGATGCCCGACTTCAAGACCATCGCCAACTTCCGAAAAGACAACAGCAAAGCCATTCGCGGCGTCTGCCGCCAATTCGTTTTGCTCTGCCAGCAGTTGGGGTTTTTTAGCGAAAACCTGGTTGCCATCGACGGCAGTAAATTCAAGGCGGTGAACAACCGTGACCGCAACTTCACCAGCGCCAAACTGAAGCGGCGCATGGAAGAAATCGAGGCAAGCATCAGCCGTTACTTGGCATCGCTCGATGCGGCTGATCGGCAGATCCATAGCGCCTCCGCGCCAGATACTGCCAGCCTGGAAGAGAAAATCGCCAAGCTCAAAGAACAGATGAAAGAGCTTCAAGGAATAGAAGCCCAGCTCAACGAATCGCCAGACAAACAGGTTTCGCTGACCGACCCGGATGCCCGTTCGATGATGACGCGCGGCAGCGGCATCGTCGGCTACAACGTGCAGACAGCGGTCGACACGCAGCACCATTTGATCGTTGCTCACGAGGTCACCAACAAAGGTTCTGACCGTGACCAACTCAGCTCAATGGCGAAGCAGGCTCGGGAAGCCATCGGCTCAGAAACGCTGTCCGTAGTTGCCGACCGAGGCTACTTCAAAAGCGAAGAGATCTTGGCCTGCCACGATGCCAACATCACCGCCTATGTGCCGAAGTCGTTGACCTCTGGAGCCAAGGCGGATGGCCGTTTCAACAGAGATGCCTTCGTTTATAACGCTGTAAAAAACGAATACACCTGCCCAGCGGGAGATGCACTTATTTGGCGTTTTTCTAGCATCGAGAAAGGTCTGAAAATGCACTGCTACTGGAGTTCTAGTTGCAAAAGCTGCGCACTGAAAACGCAGTGCACGCCGAGCAGTGAACGGCGAGTGCGGCGCTGGGAGCATGAGGCGGTGCTGGACGAAATGCAGAGCCGCTTGAACCAAGCACCAGAGATGATGAAGGTTCGAAAACGGACTGTTGAGCACCCCTTCGGGACGCTCAAGCAGTGGATGGGCGCAACGCACTTCCTGACCCGAAAGCTGAACGGGGTAAGTGCAGAAATGAGCTTGAATGTGCTCGCCTATAACTTGAAACGGGCGATGAAAATCATGGGTACCGAAGGCTTGTTGAAGGCGATGACGGCGTAAAAGCCCCGGCTTTTACTGTCCCAAGAGGTACCACAGTGCTTCATAAGCGCTCTGACTCGCCACCGGCGCTGATCGTGGCAAATGCTTAGGAAATCACTACGCCCAGGAGCAGTGGGCTGGGGCATACAAGATGCGAAAGTGTTTTTACACACTCTGGGCCG
>NZ_CALNWT010000028.1:0-1654 GCF_940789645.1 Pseudomonas sp. Marseille-Q0931
CCCGCCGCGTCAGGATAGTTGTCGTGTGAGTTGATTCGATGAGTCTTGGTCGGTGGGCGGAAGTGAGAGCCGTGTGGCGCGTTATTCGATAGAGCATCGGGAGTGGGTGGTGCGGCAGATGATGCCGCCCTTGAACCGGACGGTGCCGGAGCTGGTGGAAGCGACAGGCATTACTGATGCCACCCTGTATGCTTGGCGCAAACAGGCCAGAGCAGCGGGAGCAGTGGTGCCGGGAGATGGACAGCAGGCCGACCAGTGGTCGAGCCAGGACAAGTTTCGGGTGGTGCTGGAAAGCGCCAGCCTCAATGCGGCTGAGCTGGCGGAGTACTGCCGGCGCAAAGGCCTGTATGTCGAGCAGATCAACGCCTGGCGCGAAGCCTGCGAGCAGGCCAACAGCCTGGCTCAGCCGAGCAAGACCCGGCGCGAACGCGAAGAGGAAAAGGCCGCGAAGAAGCGCATCAAGCAGCTGGAGCGTGAACTGCGGCGCAAGGATGCGGCGCTGGCAGAAACCGCGGCTCTGCTGGTGTTGCGAAAAAAAGCCGAGGCGCTCTGGGGGAAGGACGAGGACGAATGATCAGCGCCCCGGATCGCCGTGAAACGCTGCAGTTGATCGAGGACGCCGTGGCGGCGGGAGCGCGGCGGGCGCAGGCCTGCGCCGAACTGGGCCTGTCGCTGCGCAGCCTGCAGCGCTGGCAGCACTGCCCGGAGGATCGGCGTCCTTCGGCACAACGAGCTGAGCCGGCCAACAAGCTGACCCCGCAAGAGCGCCGCCGCGTGCTGGAGGTCGCCAACCAGCCCGAGTTTGCCAGCCTGCCGCCGCAGCAGATCGTGGCGCGGCTGGCCGATCAGGGCACCTGGCTGGCCTCGGAGTCGACCTTTTACCGGTTGCTGAAGGACGCCGAACAGCAGCATCCGCGCGGCCGTAGCCGCCCACCGGTGAAACGAGCGCTGACGACCCATGTGGCCGACGGCCCGAACCAGCTGTGGTGCTGGGACATCACCTGGCTGCCGACCACGGTCAAGGGCCGTTACTTCTACTGGTACATGATCAAGGACGTCTACAGCCGGAAGCTGGTGGCCAACGAGGTGCATGAAAGTGAAAGCGCCGAGCAGGCCGCCCAGCTGCTACGCCAGGCCTGCTTACGTGAACAGCGAGCAGGCCAGCCGCTGGTACTGCACTCGGACAATGGCAGCGCGATGAAGGGCTCGACCATGCTGGCGGCCATGCAGAACCTGGGTGTGATGCCCTCGTTCAGCCGCCCGCGGGTGAGCAATGACAACGCCTATGCCGAGGCCTTGTTCCGCACGGCGAAGTACTGCCCGCGGTGGCCGGAGCGGCCCTTCGACACGCTGGAGCAGGCCAGGAACTGGGTGAACAGCTTCGTGGCCTGGTACAACCATGAACATCGCCACAGCGCCCTGAAGTTCGTGACCCCGGCGCAGAGGCATACTGGCCAGGCGGAAGAGTTGCTGCGCAAGCGTATCGAGCTGTACGAGGCGGCGCGTGCACGGCACCCGGAGCGCTGGAGCGGCAACATCAGGAACTGGGTGCTGGCACCAATCGTGTGCCTGAACCCGGAGCGGGAAGCGGTACTGCAGCAAACATCAAAGGCAGCGTGACACGCTCACGCGACAACTACCTTGAAAATCGCCG
>NZ_CALNWT010000029.1:0-944 GCF_940789645.1 Pseudomonas sp. Marseille-Q0931
TGCTTCCAGGGCTCTAGTCTAGGATCTACTGGCTCCATTTCTTGCTCTCCTCTGTCGAGTAACGCCTATTCTGCTATGTCGACACCCAATTCTGAAATGGATAAACAGCAGTTGTTGCAGAATTCTTATTATGGCTTCCACTCCTGCCCAAGTATCCCCGTAAGTTTCATAGATATGTTGTCCTAAGTTATGGAGCCATATCCTAGGAAAATGTCTAACAGCTTCACTCTTAAGTTCCTCTAAAAGCTCTAGTGTCCATTCATTGTATGGCTCCCTCTGTGGCCCTTGGTCTTCTGGGGCTTGTTCCATCTGTCCTCTGTCAGTTTCCTAACACTAGGCAAAGGTGGCTTTATCTGTTTTGGTTTTATTAATGCTGCTAGTGCCAAGTACTGTAGAGATCCTACCTTGTTATGTCCTGCTTGATATTCACACCTAGGACTAACTATACGTCCTAATATGGTATTTCTTATAGCAGATTCTGAAAAACAATCAAAATAGTGCAGATGAATTAGTTGGTCTGCTAGGTCAGGGTCTACTTGTGTGCTATATCTCTTTTTCCTCCATTCTATGGAGACTCCCTGACCCAAATGCCAGTCTCTTTCTCCTGTATGCAGACCCCAATATGTTGTTATTACTAATTTAGCATCCCCTAGTGGGATGTGTACTTCTGAACTTATTTTTGGATTAGTACTTTCATAGTGATGTCTATAAAACCAGTCCTTAGCTTTCCTTGAAATATACATATGGTGTTTTACTAATCTTTTCCATGTGTTAATCCTCATCCTGTCTACTTGCCACACAATCATCACCTGCCATCTGCTTCCAGGGCTCTAGTCTAGGATCTACTGGCTCCATTTCTTGCTCTCCTCTGTCGAGTAACGCCTATTCTGCTATGTCGACACCCAATTCTGAAATGGATAAACAGCAGTTGTTGCAGAATTCTT